>JANWZA010000030.1 GCA_025054775.1 Microscillaceae bacterium | reverse complement strand
GTATTTTTCAATCATGAGTGTAGCTATGGGAGCTGCCCATACTCCTCCAAAACCTGCATTTTCTACGTAAACTGCAATAGCAATTTTGGGGTTTTCTTTGGGAGCGAAGGCGATAAAAACAGAGTGGTCTTCCCCACGTGGGTTTTGTACGGTACCAGTCTTTCCGCAAATGTTCAAATCAGGAGCTATGGCATAGCTGGCTACTGTTCCTGCTTTGACTGCCCACTCCATACCATCTATAATTACTTCAAAATGTTTAGGGCTGATGTCGGTATAAATTTTTTTTCTATATTGAGGCAAACAGTCTTCTTTATCTAACTTCTTGATAACGTGAGGAATACGGTACCATCCACGGTTAGCAATGATGCAAGCAATGTTTGCCATTTGTAAAGGTGTAACGCCGATTTCTCCTTGCCCAATAGCCAAAGAATAGATATTAGAGTATTTCCATTTGCCTTTGCCATAGCGTTTATCATAAAGCGAAGTTTTGGGGATACGTCCCCCTTTTTCATTAGCTATATCTACCCCTAACTTATCGCCTAAACCGAATTTGAGCATATAATTTCGCCACTTTTCAAAGCCAATTGCCTCCTCTTGGTCAGGAGCGGTTTGAAGACTATCGTTCAAGATATTTTGATATACAATTCTGCGAAATACATTATAGTAATAAGGATTGCAAGAATATTGTAATGAACCACGTACATCTAGCGGACTAGGGTGCCCGTGGCATTTTACCAAAGACCAATTACAAAAGAAACGAGATTCAGGAACGATAACACGCTCTTGCAAGCCTACCAGAGCTTGTACTACCTTAAAAACTGAACCAGGAGGATCTGTAGACATGATAGCACGGTTAAATAAAGGTTTGCGTTTGTCTGATACAAGAGGAGAGTAATTTTTGGCAAAGTTTGCTCCCGTAAGTAAATTGGGGTCATAGCTTGGAGAGGAGACGATAGCTAAGATTTCGCCTGTAGCAGGTTCAATAGCCACAATACTCCCTACTTTGTTTTGCATAAGATACTCCCCGTATTGTTGCAATTCTAGGTCAATGGATGAAATTAGATCTTTGCCTGCAATAGAAAGTGTATCATATTGTCCATTGCGGAAGGAGCCTTTTTCGCGCCCTTTGGCGTCTACCATGACGTATTTCACCCCTTTTCTGCCACGAAGTTCTTTTTCATAGACTTGTTCTAATCCACTAATGCCGATGTAATCACCTCGTTGATAATACTTTTCACTATCTTTTTTTAGTCTCACTGAGTCAATTTCCCCAATGTAACCTAAGGTATTTGCTAAACTTTGGTGTGGATAAGCTCTAATAGTACGTGTTACAATATCGAAACCTGTATAATCAATCAATTTATCTTGAATTTTAGCAAAATCTACGTGAGAAATTTGTCTCAAAAAATCAGAGGGTACATTCATAGAATACCGCATGGCTTGTTGCATGGTTTTGATAAAGTACTCTTTGCTGATACCTAAAAGATTGCAAAAAGCCGTTGTATCTTTTATGCTTACTTTGCTTGGTGTAACTAATAAATCATATACAGGGGTGTTATAGATTAGTAACTTACCTGTACGGTCGTAAACCATACCCCGGTGCGGATAAATAATAATACGCTTAAAAGCGTTGTTATCTGCGGCTTGTTTGTAGGTACTGTCCAGTACCTGTAAAGCGAATAGTTTACCTAAAAATACAATAGCTACAAAGAAGAATAAGCCTAAAATTACCCATTTACGATCTTCTCTCATGGTCTTTTAGTGTTTTTCAGTTAAAAGATTTTTACTCTCGTTTATTGATTTTTTTGCAGTAGCTACTCACTCGGTTATTTGTCTTCTTTGGATGGTTCTTTATTTCTTTGGCTAATTTGCCAATTCATGCTCTTTGGGGTTTAGCTATTGTAGGTTGTTTCTTATGTTTTCTTTGAAATCCGTTCAATATTGTACTAAAATAGCCTGTGCTTTTTTTCTTTGCATTTTTAGCATCTAGCTGTGATGCAAAATTTTATTAGTCATTTTTCGTTCTCTTGAATTAGATTGATTAAGTTAAGCTTGATGACAATTCTTTTACTACTACAAATTAGGAGATTGTAAATTGTAATAAGGTTTCTAAACTAATTCTAATCCTTTCAGTATGCAGAACCTTCTTTTCTTAGAGTCTTCCCTTATAGAAAGAAAACATATTGCTTTTGAATGATTATTTCAATATGCAAGGATTGGTCTTCTAGCTGAACATTTTAGTATTCTCCAATTCCCAATTTTTCATTTTTTCTACCATCAAGTTAGGAGAGGTTGTAATCCCTGTTTTGTAAATAATGGAATAAGTTTCTTTTGCTACACGTAGCAGGTTGGGTTTAGTACATTTTCAAGATTTACATGCGTTAAGCATATTTCTTTCTAAATAGTGTTTTTCTACAGAAGCATTGAGCAAAATTTGGCTCAAATAGGTTTGCAAATTACTCCATAATTTAAAGTAATTTATGCAAAAATACTACTTTCCTGCAAAAGGAAAAAAGAACTTGCTTTACATAAAATATAAACCGAGCAAAAAAACAATATAGCTTTTCCAATGTTGGAAGTGAATAAAGCTACGTGTTTAGTGATGTAAAAGAACAAATTTTATTTCACGTTGATAATCTTCTCACGAATATCTGTAATTTTTTTAAGAATACGTTTTAAGGTTACATCTGTAACTTCAGCTTTGGCAATACTACTCAACGTAATTTTTTCATTTACTTGGTCAATATTTCCGATTTCAGCAATATCAATAAACTCTTCACCTTCTTTTTTATCTATGATTTTTACTTCTTGATAAATTTCTTTAAGTTCTTGAAAATCTTTAAGTAAATCTTTTAACTTTTCTTTATTTTTTACTGCACTGAGCAATTCAATCAAATTATCTACGGAGCGTTTTTGCCCACCAATGCTATAAATTACGGGTAGCAATCGCTCTTGCGTAGACTTATCTTGACTGGTTTGCTTATACTGAAGCACAAGCTTGGTGCTAAGGTAAAGCCCTTCTACCCAACTACCTACCAATGCAAGCGAGGAGATGTCATACGAGTCATTATTTTTCACGTAATTATTGATATTAGCATAACTTTGACTCACGATTAAGAGTAAGGAGTCGCGGTTATCCATGTTTTTTTCAAATCTATCAAATAATTGCTTATTTTGTTTTGAAAGAATACCCAAATGGTCTGTAATTTTTTTACAGGCTTTAAGATACTCGATAGAGGACTCGACCTTAAAGTATAAGGCATTGTAGCCCAAGTCTGTCATATACACGCCCAAATTGAGTGGGGCATAAATGCCATCATTCAAGTAATTATTTACATTTTTCGTATCATTAGGTAAATCCTTAGAATATGCGAGGTTAGCTTGGTTGATATGCGAAACAAAATCTACAGGAGAGGGAGCATTCTTAACTGTATTAGTAATATCTGACAGTATGGTGCTGTCGGGTAGTTTCTTATGGTTGCTTATGTTTTGGTTTTCTTTAGCACCTTGCGGGCTACTGCAAGCCCAAAGTAAAGTTATTACAAGTACAGGTAATATGAATGAAATAGCAGTTTTTCTCATTTTCTTGTGTATGGTTAAAGGATGAAAAATTTAAGTTCTTTTAGATTAAGTTAATTTAATTCGTTTTTGCCAAAAAATTTTATCTTTAAGTTCAGTTCTATTCTCTATGAAGCCAATTACAAGAAAAGCAGTAACTGTTCCGATTAAAGCCCCTACAAATGTATCAATAAAAAAATGTTGTAACAAATATATTCGTGAGGTTGCAATTAAAAATGCAATTAGAAAGCAACATACACCTCCCCAGTTGCGATGTTTTTCAGGCAGAAACATGGCAAAGAAAAGCATTATAGCAAATGCCGTAGCCGAATGTCCTGAAGGGAAACTGTTATAGCTATGAATTTCTAAACCCTTTACGAAATGTAATTTTTGAGCGATATTTTCGAAAAAAACTTTAGGGCGAGGCTCACCTAAAAAGAGAGTGTTTTTGAGTATTTGCACAGGAATACCAGAGAAAATATACACTAGTAACAAGACCAAAGCCTCATAAAAGCGGATAAATAGATACAAAATACATACTAACAATACAAAAAAGCCATCCCCCATAAAGGTTAGTATACTAAAAGCTATATCTAAAAAAGGAGTGTGCCTTTGGTTAAGCCAAATTTCAATCTCACCTTTTTGGGTAAACATTAGTAAGAATAAGCCTAAAGGAAAGTACAGAAGCCAACCCCTAAAGAAACCTCGTCCTCTACATAGCATTTTCAGAAAACACTCCCGACACATAAGATAGAAATTGAAAAAAAACAAAAGGTAATATCCCTTTACTTTTGCAAAAATACAAAAAGCAAATAAAATCAAAATATAGAGTAACAAAAATAAAGAAATGTTAGTAAAATTTCATGGCTTTTTAATAAATCAAGTAAATGCTCAAAAATATGTATCTTTGTATTTTAACTAATGTTTTGAACAAAAACTGCATGAACCCTATCGTTATTATTCCTACCTACAACGAAATAGAAAACATAGAGTCCATCATTGAAGTAATAATGGGCTTACCTGTGGCTTTTGATTTGCTCGTGGTAGATGATAACTCCCCTGATGGTACTGCAGAAGTTGTAAAAAAAATGCAGGCAAAATATCCTAATCGTTTATTTTTAGAACAAAGAGAAGGTAAATTAGGACTAGGAACCGCCTATATACACGGCTTTCAGTGGGCTTTGGCACGTGAATATGAATTTATTTGCGAAATGGATGCAGACTTTTCGCACAACCCTAACGACCTTGTGCGGCTCTACGAGGCTTGTGCCAAGCAAGGCTATGATTTGGCAATTGGCTCACGCTATGTGAAAGGTATTAACGTAGTAAATTGGTCTATTGAGCGAATTTTAATCTCCTATTTTGCAAGCCTCTATGTCAAATTTATTACAGGATTGCCTATTAACGATGCCACAGCAGGCTTTAAGTGCTATCGTAGAAAAGTTTTAGAAACTATTAACCTCAATAAGATTCGTTTTATTGGCTATGCTTTTCAAATAGAAATGAAATTTTTGACTTGGAAATTTGGTTTCAAAATTATAGAAATCCCAATTATTTTTACAGACCGTACCAAAGGCAAATCTAAGATGAGCATCGCTATTTTTAGAGAGGCTTTCTTTGGAGTTTTTCAAATTAAAATACAAAGTCTTTTCCAACGATACATACCGCAAGATGCTAGCATAGCCAAATGATTTCTAATGATTTGTATAAAAATGAATTGCAAAAATTGTAATAGTGAAATAACCCAAAATTTTTGCCCTATTTGTGGGCAATCTGCTAAACCTCCGAGAATTGATGGAAAATACATACTCCAAGAAATTTGGCAGGTGCTACAATTGGAAAAAGGTATTCTCTACACTATTAAAGAACTTTTAACCAACCCAGGACATAGCATAAGGTATTTTATATTTTATAACAGAAAATAGGACAAAATTTGTCAAGCCTATAACTTTTTTAGTAATAACCTCTCTTTTTTATTCCGTATTCAATCAATTTTTTCATTTTGAACAACCAATAGAATCATTCAATACTGAAAGAGACAAAATAGTTACTACTGCGAATTTAATTTTGCATTGGATACAAACAAATTATGAATATGCCAATATAATTATGAGTATTTTTACTGCACTTTGGGCTAAACTGCTATTCAGGAAATATCAATACAATTTTTTCGAAATTACAGTACTTTTTTGCTTCGTAATGGGTATAAACATGCTTATATATTGGTTTTTTGCTCTCACCCAAACCCTATCAGGTCTGCAACTTATGCAAATTTCTTTTTGGGTAGAGCTTACTTATAGTAGTTGGGCAGTAGGACAATTCTTTGATAGCCATCGAATTAGTAACTATGTAAAAGCATTTTTTGCTTGTATCTTGGGCATGTTTACTTTTACTGCACTAGCTATTATAGTAGGAATCTTGATTTATGGGTTAGCTAAGTAATCCAGTATTCCCTTAATTTTATAGTAAAAACCAAGCTACCTTTGTAACAAAAAGATAACTTGGAAAGGTAATAGTAAGCCCTATAGTTCACTTTCTCACGCTTATTTCCTTTATAGAAGTATAAGTAGGACAAGTGTAACGTTTAGAGCAAGAGGTAAAGATAAAGCACAAGCTTACTAAGATAATTGCAACCTTTTTCATAATTTCAAAAGAAAAGATGTTGAAATAAATAAAATAAAATATTTGAGTTCAAAAGCTTTTATCGTATAAATTTACGTCTAAAAAAGGCTTTTTCGGATACTCTCCAAATATGCTAAATAATGTAATATTTGTTGAAAATACGAACAATTTGAATATTTTGTCCAAATTGCCAGTAACATGAATATAGACGGAAAATATATATCTAGGTTTCATTTCACTTAAATTTTGGTAGCTCTTGTCATTTCTCGTTTGCCCTTTGGACCTGGTAAGGCCTCTACTAAAAAACCAACTTCCTTCAAATTTCGCTTAAATTGCCCTTTGGCACAGTACGTTACCAAAATACCTCCTACGCGCATTAAGCTATGCAGGTGTTGTAAAGCAGGGACTTCCCACAAAACAGGGTGTTTTACAGGGGCAAAAGCATCAAAATAAACTAAATCAAATGAAGGGAAGTTTGTACTGAAGCTTTCCAAAGACGTTTGATGTTTGGTAATAGAAAAATTCCCTAAAATCTCTACTTTCTCTTCCCATGGGCACTCATGGATTTTGAAAAAAAAATCTTGCAAATATCCATCAGCCGATAGGAGTTGGGGATAATTTAACTGCTTTACCAATTCCATAGGAACGGGTAGAGGCTCTAATCCAACATAGTGTACTTCGGCGGGAACATCTAATACAGTTTGCAACGTAAGCAAGGCATTGAGAGCGGTTCCTAATCCAACTTCTAACAAATCAATCTTTTCTTTATAGGTGAGTACATAATTAAGCCCTGCTTCAATGAAGACGTGCTTTGACTCTTGCAACGCCCCATGGCGCGAGTGGTAATTCTCCCCAAAATCAGTACTAAAAATACTATGCGAGCCATCAGCCGTTTCTACTATTTCCAAACTCATAGAAAACTCCAAAATTCTTTCTCGTTTAAGCCTTCAAATATAGTGTTTTTCATACGATTGAGCAAAAATTAGGCAATAAGAGAGATTAGTTTAGGCTTTTTTGCGTCAGGCATAACTTTTAGGGTAAATTGAAAGTTTAGTAGAAATAAGCAAATTGCACAACTATGATGTATGATTATTTGATTGTAGGGCAAGGTTTAGCAGGTACGATTGTTGGTTATACACTTTTGCAAAAAAACAAGTCTATTGTAATGATAGACCAAACGCAAGGAGACGGCTGTTCACAAATTGCAGCAGGTATCTTGAACCCTGTTACAGGAAAAAGACAAGTTATAACTTGGCTCGCTGACAAGCTGTTCCCCTTTTTGTTTCAGTTCTATCCACAAATGGAGCATACTCTTTCTTCCAAATTTTTTTATCCCATACCTATTTACCACCCTTTTGAAAGTATAGAACAACAAAATACCTGGATCGCTCAAAGCGCCTCTCCTCAGTGGAGAGATTTCATTTTTGATAATTTAATAGATATTACTGATTACCAAAACCTTATCCATAATTATTACCTTGGCGGCTGGATAGGAAACTGGACAGGATACATTGATGTACCTACTATGCTTAAAAGTTTTGAATTAGAGAAAAATCCGAGAAAAACAATAATACGTACTAATTTTGAGTATAACTTACTCAAAATACATACCGACTGGGTAGAGTGGCAAGGTATAAAAGCCCGCAAAATTATTTTTTGTGAAGGCAAACAGGCTTTGCAAAATCCCTTCTTTCCTCATTTGCCCTTCAACTTGGTAAAAGGTGAAGTGTTAGACCTAGCTTTGAAACAGGAACTTGAAATACATCAAATTATTAACCAAGGCATCTTTATTTTACCACTTAATAAGCGAACCATACGTGTAGGGGCTACCTACCAATGGCATAACCTTGACCTGACTATTACAGAACAAGCCCGAAAGGAACTTACCCAAAAATTAGATAAAATTTTTAAGCCACGATACGAAATTATAGACCAAAAAGCAGGCATACGCCCTGCCACCAAAGACCGTAGACCAATTATTGGACTACACAAAACCTATACTAACATGGCTATTTTCAACGGATTAGGTTCAAAAGGAGCTTCCTTAGCACCATATTTTGCCCATATTTTTACAGATTTTTTAGAAGGAAATACTACCGAATTTACCATTTGGCAAAGCGTGCTTAATCCGTACAGATTTGAACGAAATGAATTAGATAAATAACATAAACTTAATTTACGGCTTAAATTTAGATTTTGGTAAAATAGTTAGTACAATTTATTTTACTTTAGTATTTGCACAGAGCTTTTTTAGGGTTTAAGCTCTCATGAAAATTAAAAACTTTTTAACTTAATACAAGGACAAGCTCACGCCCATAGCTGAATTTAAGATACGTAGAGCTATAATCATTTTGCTTACTATTTTTCAAAGCGTAAGTGCAAAAATAAACCTCCTGTAAGTACTAAAGCCAATAATATGGAACTTACGAGAGCAATCTTTTCGCCTTGATAGTAAGTTTGTGGGGCAAATTTGAACTCTATCACGTGTTTACCCGCAGGCACAGGCATAGCCCTCAGGATGTAGTTTGCTCGTAAGTGTTTCACAGGTTTGCCATCAAGGTAAGCTTGCCAACCTTTGTCGTAATATACTTCTGAAAAAACGGCTAATTGTGGAGTTTGGGCATTACTTTCATATTTCAATTCATCGGGGGCATATTTTACTAATTTGATAGTTGCTAAGCTATCTGACTGAATTTTCAGACCGTTCAAAATTTTTTCAAAGCGTTTGTCAATTATGGCAGTTTGGGCTGGATTAAAACGTTCTTTTGATAAGGCTTGCATTTCTGCATCAGCGTTAGGAACAATTTCATATTCCTTTACAAACCACGCATTACCCAAGGCCTTGTCATTTTTTCGTACTATCTCTTCTTGTTTTTCATTAGTCAAAATAAAATATTTGGTATTGAACATAGCAAAAATTGCCTCGTTGCCTTTACTAATTTGATTATCTATCAATTCTTGAAAACGACGCATTTTTGCCGCATGGTAGCCTCCAATAGAAAGGTGGTGATACGAAGTAATAGCATCTTGAAAGGTATTAGTAGCAAAATTTGCCACGCGATAAATGCTCTTGTCTTTTTGAATAGTAAGATTTGCTTGTGAAGGCTCAAAACGGCTCTCCAAACTACTTTTACTTACGTAATTACTACTATTAAGATAACGACTACTTACCCACATCATATCCATAGCTATAAGAGCAATCCAACCTGCTAAAAGGTATTCCGTAGATTTAAGCCATTGATTTGCCCATGCCCAAAGTAAGCTTCCTGCCAAAAGGATAAAAATAAAAGAGCGAAAAGCATCACTCCAAAGCATACCACTGCGGTCTTGGCGAAGCGCAGAAAGAATTTGTTTGGCAAAATCTTCACTTCCTGTCATTTTTTGCAAACTTGCAAAATATTGCTCATCGCCTGCCCCGCGAAAATCTAAAAACATTCCACTGAAAAGCATAAGTACCAAAGCCAGCCCTGCTGTACTGCCTACGGCATAGTATATTTTTTTCATAAGAACCTGTTTATCAAGGGTTTGGTAAGTATCTAATAATTCTTGCAAACCCATAACAATAAGCCACATCACATAAATTTGCAATACAGACAAAATCATGGTTACGGCTCTGAACTTATTGTAAAGCGGAAAATAATCAAACATCAAATAATTAAATGTTTCAAAATTTTTACCCAAAGACAGTAAAGTGAACAAGATACTTACAGTGAGCAACCACCATTTTTCCCAAGAGGTACTTACTAAAAAGCTGAAAACAAACAACATACACACAATAGCCCCCAAATAAGCGGGACCTGAAGTGAAAGGTTGGTTGCCCCAGTAGAGTGGTTGTTGTTTACAAAATTCCAAGGCTTGTTCTGCGGGAACATCGCGGTTGATGAGTAACTTATAGGTAGCCGAACTTTTGCCCAAATCACCACTGGACGAGCCACCGTAGAAGTGTGGTACAAGGAAAGTAAATAATTCAGAAATGCCATAACTCCATTGAAAAGCATAATCCTTGTCAAGTCCTGTGCCACCTTCTATTTTTTTGTCTTTGGGTGTAAGTTCGGATTTGCCACGAATGGTGTAGTTAGTGTATTCGTAAGTAGTCCAAAGGCGCGAAGCGTGAGAGCCAATAGCTAATACGCCTGCTATTGCCAAAATGATGGTAGCTTGAAAAAAAGTTTTAAGTTGGGAAGTTTTGATTTTTTGCACTAAATCAAAAATTACATATAAGCCCAAAGAAATAAGCACGTAGTAAGTAATTTGTACGTGATTTGCGTAGAGATGGATTGCAGCAAATAAGCCCGCTAAGGCACCGCCGAGCCAATATTTACCTTTGTAAGCCAATATCACGGCTGCCATAAAAGGTGGGGCAAAGGCGATAGCAAGGCATTTGGAAACGTGTCCCGCCTCAATGTTGATAATGTTGTAAGAAGCAAAGGCAAATCCGAAAGCCCCCAACACAGCCAACCACCGATTGTAGCCCAATAGCACCATTGCCAAATAGAACCCAAACAAATACCAAAAAATGATATTGGTAGGAGAGGGCAACAAATTCACAAAATATCTACCTAAATGCGTGGGCAAACTATTAGGATAATCCATTTTAATCATATAAGCGGGCATACCTCCAAAGAGGCTATTAGTCCAGAGAGCTTTTTTGCCTGTTTCTTGTTCGTATTTTACTAATTCTTGTGCTGCTCCTTTTGCTTGAATTACGTCATTTTGCAATAAAATTTTGCCTTGCAAAACAGGATAAGTATAGAAAAAACTCAATACGATAAATCCTAAAATGATAAGACTATGCGGTAGGATTTGCTGAATATAACGGTTGCTTGGGTTCATGATTTTTGATTTTCAAAGATTTGAGCGTGCAATTTAACACGCAAATCTCAGAAAAGCAAAAAAGTAGAAAGGTCGTGCAATATTTGAGGTTCAAGCAAAGTGTGTTAAGTTGTTTTAACAAGTTTTGCTTACAAGGCTCACTCTTGATAGTCAATTGCTAATTAGATTTGGATTGGGGCTTAAACACAAAATAGATGGGTATGCCCAAGCCCACGATGAGCAGCCCTGCCCACGTATATTCAGGCTTGTAGATAAGCAAAATAATTTCTATGGCACTGCAAAGAATGATGTAAAGCAAAGGCACAAACGGATAGCCAAAGGCTTTGTAAGGGCGTGGTGTGTGTGGTTGTGTTTTTCGCAAAACGAAAATTCCTGCAATGGTGAGTATGTAGAAAAGCAGTACGGCAAATACTACGTAGTCTAACAAATTGCCATAAGTACCTGACAAACAAAGCAAAGAAGCCCAAATAGCTTGCCCTATAAGGGCATTAGCAGGCACCCCTTGTGAATTGAGTTTTGCCATGTTTTTGAAAAATAAACCATCTTTGGCAATAGCATAATATACCCTTGCCCCTGAGAGAATACAGCCGTTGTCGGAGCCGAAAGTAGAAACCATAATAAGTACGGTAATAGCCAGCAAAGCCCACTCTCCGCCTAAGGCTTCGGCAACGGCAACGGCAACGCGGTCGTTGGTAGCAAATTGTATGCCTCGCTCTAAAACAGTCGTTCCATTTTGCAAACCTCTCAAGGGTAACACTAATAAATAGACAACGTTGGTAAGCAAATAAAGCAAAGTAACCAATCCTGTGCCGATGGCTAAACTCAAAGGGATAGTTTTTTGGGGATTTACTACCTCGTCGCCTGCAAAGGTGATGTTATTCCATGCATCACTAGAAAAGAGTGAGCCTACCATAGCTACGCCAATAGCCGAAATGAGTGCCATTCCACCAATCGTTTGAATAGCTTGTACTGTTCCGTCAGGATTAAGCACGACTTGTTTGGCTTGCCAAAAGTTTTCCCAGTTCAACTTTACCACTTCTACATTGATACCGATAGCCAAACCCAACAAAATGAGGGCAAATAGGGCAATAATTTTAGTACTCCCAAAAAAGTTTTGAATAAATTTGGCATACCGCACCCCTTTGATATTGATAAAAGTAAGCAAACTAATACAACCAATAGCCAAGAGTTGGGTAGTAGAAATTTTGAACGCACCGAATTGTAAAAGGATATTTTTCTCGTCAAAAAAAGGAAAAAGTACACCTGTAAAGCGGGCAAAAGCCACTGCCACAGCTGCAATAGTGCCTGTTTGGATAACCATAAACAAAGTCCAGCCATATAAAAAAGCAAGCAGTGGGTTGTATGCCTCTCTCAAAAAAACGTACTGCCCGCCTGCTTTGGGCATCATGGCGGCAAGTTCACCGTAGCTCAAAGCCCCCATCATGGTAATTAGCCCTGTGAGTAGCCAAACCAATAAGAGATAACCTGCCGAACCCGTTTGGCGAGCAATATCAGCACTGACAATAAAAATTCCTGAGCCTATCATCGTGCCTGCTACGAGCATGACGGCATCAAATAAACGAATTTCTTTTTTGAAGTTGGTTTCGGGCATGATAACAACTAATTTGTGTAAAAATTAGATTTATACTTCAAAAAAACATACTGTACCACCTACCCAATCAAAATCTTTGTTAAAGCGAACTCCAATCATTTCACCGCGGCTCATGCGGGCAAGGTTGGTAGCTAATACAGGGCGTGGGGCATCGTCGTGCCAGATATAAAGCATACGTATTTCGCACTTTACCATGCCGTTAGGGGCTTGAATAACAGGCACGTACTGTACTTTTCTCTGAATGAGGTAATTTTCACGGTCTTGGATTGTGTCCAAATCTTGTGCGGTGATGTTGAGTTTTACACCTGTGCCTGCAAAAGAATAAAGCGGTTTGAGTACGTAGTTTTCCAAATCCGTAGGGTAGGTTTGGAGCTCGTGCAAAAAGTAGCTTTTAGGTACGTAGGGGTTGTCGGCGAGCAAGGGCAAAGTATATTTGCTAATTCTAAAAAACCAATTAGGGTGTCCTACCCATTCAACCTCTACATCATCGGTCATGTTGAAGTTGGTTTGTAGGTTGGGATAGGTTTCTAATTCATCAAAAATAAGGCGGTGATAAATACGTTTGATTTGAACTTTTTTGCCCTCTTTTTCATAAAAAATTTGCCTTCCTTCGCGAATAATTTTGGTATAGCAAACGGGCTCAATCCCAAAGAAATGCTTGGTAACGGCAAAGTCTATTCTTGTTTTTTGAGTTTCGGGATAAATCTCTAATAGAATTACATTTTCAGGCTTGTGTTTACCTAAGAGCAATTTTTTGAGTTCGGCTAAATAGCTTTCTTTGGTAAAGCCGTTGAAAAAAGAGGAATAATTTTCAGGGCAATAAAAATGCTGTTGAAACTGCTCGGCAATATAGGCTTGGAAAGCATACAAGGAGGCGAACCCTTGTAGTTCAATAAGTTGTGGGGTGAGTTCTCCTGCTTTGTTTTGGCAGATGGCAAAATCGATGGCAACAAAAGAGCTATGGTCATTTTCATTTGGTACGAATTGATGTTTGGGGATAGCCGCTTGTGTTTTTTGCTTAAAATCAGGACTTACAATTGTATCTATGATGCTCTCGCAAGCCTCTATCAATTTATTTTTGAGAGACTTAGGGACGAATATAGGGGTTTCGGCCACTCTAAATTCTAATTGGTTGGGAAAATCGGTGTGGATTTTCTGCAAAAAAGCCTCATATTGGGCGGTGCTAAATGCTTCGTTGTATCGTTGGCGAACTTCTTTTACCATAGTACAATATAAAAGTAGGTTAAGTTAGAAGATAGTTTTGTGCTAAAAAAATATTTTTTTGACAAATTACCAAATTTCGGCTAATAACATCTTAAATTCGCTTAAGATGACGGCAGTAGCACCCCAAACGATATGGTCTTGAATTTCATAACAAGGCACTTCGCGCTCTAAGTAGGAACTTTTTACTCGTCTTGTTACTCTGGGGCAGTCTTGGAAAAAGGATTGTAAATCTACCTCTATAATTTGGGCTACTTCTCTGGGATTAGGGGCAAAGTGGGGCGTGTGTGTGAGAACAGCTACCTTTGGATAAACGATATAATTGCTTGGAGGGATGTAAAATTCGGTTAAACTACCTATAATTTGTGCTTTTTCTACTTTTATGCCCATTTCTTCTTGGGTTTCGCGAAGGGCGGTAGCTGTCAAATCGGTATCGGTGTCGTCTTTTTTACCTCCGGGTAAAGCAATTTGCCCGCTGTGCACTCCTGTGTTGTCAGGTCGGACAATAAGGGGGAAATAAATCTTATCCTTTTTAGGATAGCATAAAATCATAACTGCCGAGAGTTTGCTATCGGGGCGAGGCGTGTAAAGCATTTTTTGGTTATTAAAGTCTATGCGGTCTGAGGGTGCCATTTGTATGTGAGCCTGCAGGCCGGGCAATGGCTCTTGTAAGCGTTGTTGTAGCTTTGCAAGCAAGTCGTGGGTATATAGCATACTTTCAACGGGTTATTGTTTTGATGATACAACAATATATCCTTTGCAGTTGGTTTAGTTTTTCTCTTTCTTGGTTTAGTTTTTTTCTTTTATGTTAATGGGTTTGTTTTTGTTAGTGCGTGTGATTAAAGGTGTGTTCAATAAGGGTTTGAATGTAAAGAAGATTTTATTTTATACAGAGCAGGTCTTGTTTTTCAAGGGAAGGTTTAGCTATTTTATGAACAAATCTTTGGGGAGTGGGTAAATGGTTGAAAAGTTGTTCTCTTGCGTTAGGGATTGAAAGGGCAAGCCCTGCTTTGCAGGGCTTGGTGCGAAGCACCGAAGCGTTAGCGAAGCCCTGTAAAGCCCGTCCTTTTGCCCTTTGAGCCTTAGGGCGAAAAGGGCAAAAGGAACGCCCTAATTATCTTCTCCCTGCCCTTTCATTTGTGCTAACCATTAGCAAACTTTTCTACAAGAGAAATACAAAGAAGAAGTAACCTTTGGCACTTACTAAGTATGAAGGCTTTCAAAAGCCTTTCGCAGCACCTCGCGGTCATCAAAAGGGTACTTTATGCCTTCAATTTCTTGGTACGTTTCGTGTCCTTTGCCTGCTACCAAAATAATGTCGTTGGGTTGGGCGATTTTGCAGGCTTCTGCAATGGCTTCCTGTCGGAGAACGAGGGTTTGGGTTTTGTGTTTTTGATTGAACTTAACACCTTTTTGCATATCAGCTAAAATGGCTTCGGGAGATTCAAAGCGTGGATTATCGGAGGTGAGGATAACTCTGTCGCTATATTGACAAGCAATAGCCGCCATGATAGGTCGTTTGGTGGTGTCGCGGTTGCCTCCACAACCGACTACGGTAATGATTTGGGCGTGTGGTGGTTTAATATCTTGCAAGGTTTTCAGTACGTTTTCCAGGGCATCGGGAGTGTGGGCATAGTCTATGATACCGATAGTGCCTTTGGGAGAACGAATTTGCTCAAACCTTCCTTGGGCGGGTTCTATCTCGGAGAGGGCTTGCAGTACGTTGTGGCTCTTTTGCCCTAAAAGTATGGCGGTAGCATACACACTCAATAGGTTATACGCATTGAAACTGCCTATCAGCCTAAACCAAACTTCTTGGTTGTCTATCTCTAAACAAAGCCCGTGCAAGGTATTTTCAATGATTTTTGCCTTAAAATCGGCAAAACTTCGCAGTGCGAAGGTCTTTTGTAGCTTTGCAACGCAATTTTGTAGCATTATGCGGCCGCGCTTGTCGTCTATATTAGTTAATGCAAAACTTTCATGAGGCAATTCGTCAAATAGTTTCTTTTTGGCTTTGATGTAATTGTCAAATGTGCCGTGGAAGTCTAAATGGTCGTGCGAGATATTAGTAAAAACTGCACCCGTAAGCCTCACTCCTGCAATTCGCTCCTGAACAATTGCGTGAGAGCTACATTCCATAAAACAATAAGTACATTTTTCTTGCACCATTTGAGCGAGGCGTAAATGTAGTTCGTGAACATCGGGCGTAGTGAGGGTAGCGGGATACACGGTATCGTTAATGCGGTTTTCTACCGTAGAGAGCAAGCCCACTTTGTAGCCTAAGGCTTTGAACAGGCGATAAAGCAGGGTTACATTAGTAGTTTTGCCATTTGTGCCTGTAACACCGACTACTTTGAGCTTGTGCGAAGGATTATCATAGAAGTTAGACATTAAAAATCCTAAAAATTTAGCAGAGTTTTCGGTCTGAATGTAAGTAACGCCTTCGGCAAAAGTAGCGGGTTGGGTTTGGCAAATCACAACTTTGGCACCTCGCTCAATGGCTTGGCTTATGTAGCTATGCCCATCGGTTTGCGTACCGCGCACTGCCACAAATACATCTTCGGTTTGCACCTTGCGAGAGTCAAATTGAATAGCTTGAATTTGTAAATTGGTATCCCCTTGTAAGATTTGATAAGGCAAAGGAAAGTTATCTAAAAGAGAGTTTAAGTTTTTCATTTTAAATGTTTAAGTATGAATAGTAAAAAGTACGTTTTTGATATTCAATGTTAAGAGTTTAACGTTTAATGTTAAGTTTTTGATGTTTAATGTTAAATTTCTAGCGTTTAATGTTAATTACTTAATATTAAAGGTTAATTTCTTAATATTAAAGTTAATACTTTTATCGCTGGTAGTATATTTTTTAATGTTAAAAACTAAACATTTGTTATTAAATAGTAAATATTTACTATTAAATAGTAATCACTTAGTATTAAAAACTAAACATTTGGTATTGTACTCTAATCATTCACTATTAAATTTGAAGTATTTACTATTAAATGGTAATTGTTTACTATTGCTTTGTAATAGTTTATTATTTATTGTAAACATTTATGTTCATGGGGGTAGTAGGTTTGTGCTTAGGGTTAGGCAAAAGTAGGAATTTTTTAATAAAAAGAGTTTTATGGGTTTTGATAGTTTTTTCAAAATTCACAACATTGGCACAATGTTTTCTATTTTATTTATATCTTTGCTATTAGTTTCATAAAATGAAAAACATCACGGTCTTACGCAAACATTATGTTCAAGCTACGCAGTCTTAAGATAGGTCAACAGATTTTCGGAGGCTTTATGCTCATCTTGTTTTTCTTTCTATTCAATGCCGTTTTGAGCATAATCACTCTGAATCAAAGTGCCTCTATCATAAAGGAAGCCTCTGAGGTAGTAAACCCTTCTTTAGAGCAAATCAATAACTTTACTTTGTTGGTTACGCAGTCCAAATTACATATAATTAGCTGGGTATATGTCCGTGATAGTAACCAAGATAAAGAAGCATTGAAAAAATTGCATATCCAATACCCCGAGTTCAAGGACCGTCTAGTCCGTTTGATGAGCTACTGGAAAAATAAGCAACAAGTAACACTTATGGACTCAGTGCTCGTAACATTTGAGAAACTGCTCAAGATCCAAAAGAAAATCATGAGCGAATTAGTAGATTTTGAGGACTATGAAGACCCCGGAATTAAACTCGTAGCGGAAACCGATATTGCCGATAAGATCATTCCTATTTCTAACAAGGTATTAGCAAAGCTTGACTCCATCTCTACCCAAAAAACCATAGAAACGCAAGTGGCTCAAGATAAACTTTTGAACTCGTTTAATGTATTGCGTACCGTTACTATTGGGCTGGGTTCGGTGCTTTTAGTATTCGGCTTGATCGTTTCTTTTATCATTACTAACCACATCGTAAAACCTATCAAATATCTTAACAGCATATTCATAAAACTCAGCCAAGGAGAACTCCCAGAAGAAAAACATATCAAATTTAGAGATGATGAAATCGGTGAAATGGCTGCCTCAGCAGATAAATTAGTAAATGCCCTTCGGGAAACTTCGCGCTTTGCTGAAAATATCGGTAAAGGCAACTATAATGCTCAATACAAACCCTTGAGTGAAAAAGATGTGCTTGGCAATGCACTCATAGAAATGCGGAACAACCTTGCCAAGGTTTCAGAAGAAGAGCGGCGCCGTGGTTGGGCAAACGAGGGCTTTGCTAAATTCAGTGATTTAATTCGTAAAAACAACCACGATATTCAACAACTCGGTGACTCGCTCATCTCCAACTTGGTAAAATACGTAGATGCTAACCAAGGAGGGCTATTTATCGTAGAAGAAACCCAAGAAAGCGAAGAGCCTTATATGACGCTCATCTCTTGCTATGCATGGGACAAGAAAAAATTCCTAGAACAAAAAATCTACAAAGGCGATGGCTTAGCAGGGCAAGCTTGGCAAGAAAAAAATACTATCTTCTTGCGTGAAGTGCCTGACAATTACGTAAAAATTACCTCTGGACTAGGAGAAGCAAACCCTAACTGCTTGCTAATTGTGCCACTTAAATTGAACGAACAAGTTTTTGGAGTAATAGAATTAGCCTCCTTCAAGATTTTTGAGCCTTACCAAATTGAGTTCGTAGAGCGAGTGGCAGAAAGTATTGCTTCAGCTATTTCAGCAGTACGTATTAGCGAAACCACCCGCAGACTTTTGGAAGAGTCTAAACTCATGACTGAACAAATGAAAAGTCAAGAAGAAGAAATGCTACAAAATATGGAAGAGTTGCAAGCTACCCAAGAGTCATTAGAACGCTCCCAACGCGAAGCCAAAGAAAAAGAGTATTTGTTTAATATGACTAACCTCGTAATAGAAACTACTAAAAAGTTTCGTATTACAAATGTAAACGAACTTACCGAAGCCAAACTTCGCTATGAAAGTTCAGACTTTCATAACATGTCCATTGAATATATCTTTGACTCCTATGAAAAAGTAGAAGAAGCCAAAAGTACGCTAGCGCGTGGCTACAAATGGTCAGATTACGTATTCCTAAAAGGACGTGCTAATCATAAAATCTTTACCAAAGCTAGTGCTGCAGCTATTCGCAATGAGCAGGGAGCTATTGTTAAATATCTCTTCTTGTTTGATGATATTTCTGACGTGCCCATACAAATTGTAGATGCTCATTAAGCACTTGGTTAAGCAATTAAGAAGCGTAAAGGGCTAGTTCTCATTTTCTTGTAAAAGTCTTTGCATTTGCAATTCGGTGCTAGGCACGCTCGAGGCCTGTGGTAACTGAAACGAAAAAGTAGTTCCTTTTTTTACTTGACTGGCAACCTTTATCTCTGATTGGTGTGCTTGTAAAATATGTTTCACAATAGCCAAGCCTAATCCTGAGCCACCCTTGTCTTTGGAACGACTCTTTTCTACTCTGTAAAATCGCTCAAAAATACGATCAAGGTGTTCTTCAGGTATGCCTAAGCCATTGTCCTCTACTTGAACCTCAACTTTATCTTCCTTTTTTTGTAAAGAAATTTTCACCCAGCCATTTTCTATGCCGTATTTAATAGCATTGCTTACCAAATTGAGCATAACTTGCATAATTCGCTGAATGTCGGCATGTACATAATAAGTTTCATTCTCATTCCTGAGAATTGAGAGCGTAATGTTTTTTTGCCGTGCTTTCTCCTCTAAACGTTCTATTACTTGAGTGGTGAGCCAGTACATGTCAAAATTGGTGTAATCCATTTTGATAATGCCTGCTTCCATTTTAGAAACTGTTAGCAAATCCTCAATGAGGCGTGTGAGGCTATCTAAACTGCGTGCTGCTTTTTGTAAAAAAATATCACGTACCTCAGGGTCTTCCATTGCACCATCAATAAGTGTATGTATGAAACCTTGTGCGGCAAAAATGGGAGTTTTGAGTTCATGAGAGACGTCAGCTAAAAATTCTCTGCGATAGGCCTCTAATTTTTTTAGTTGTTCTATTTCTTGTTGTTTTTGTGAGGCATAAGCATAGAGTTGATAATTGAGATTACGAATAGCAGGTACGTAGGAAGAAATACTTTTGCGTGAAATCTTAAAATCCTTCTTCTTTAATTTGTCTATTACTACATACACTTTATTTATCTCTCGCAGAATAGTAAATTCTAAACTTAAATAAAATAAGAGAAAAGCAACTCCGAAGTCTAAAAAGAAAGCGACGATAACTACTTGCGGGCTAATTTCGGTCAAAATCCATAAAAAAGCGGTGCTTATTAAAGCAATTGTAACAGATAGTAAAAGCGAAATATTACGTGCATCCATAGGAATTGCTATTTATTGTTTAATTGGGTGTAATTTTAATGCTATCCAAGAAAGCACTAACAGAATGACACTACTGTATGCTACATATTGAAGATCAATCATTTCAGGAGAAACTAAATGAAAAATATTTCGCAAAAAAGGGATGTTGAGAATAACTACTTGAAGTAAGATATTAAAGGCTACCAGGCCCCAAAGCCAGGGATTTGAAAAGAAAGGTACTCCAAAATAAGCCCGAATTTGAAAAATGAAAATAAGTGAGGCAATAGCTAAAAATAGAAAAGCATGGGTACGTGCCAAATCCAGCATGTTGGGTTGTAAACCACCTTTGTCGTAAAAAATGTAAATCATACCTAGTCCTGCCAAAAGAGCAAGACTCACTAAAAAATTACGGATAGGTTTAGGTAAAATAGCTTCGTTGGCAGGTTTAGGTTTTCTTCGCATAATATTTGGATTATGAGGATCGAGGGCTAAAGCGAGGGCGGGTACGGCATCAATTACTAAATTCATAAACAAGAGCATAAGAGCAGTGAGAGGTAAGTTCCAACCAAGCACAACGGTAATAAAAATAGCTATCACTTCTGAAAAGTTGATAGCAAGCGAGTTCATGATAACCTTTTGTATATTGTCATAAATACCTCTGCCCTCCTCAATAGCATTGACAATATTAGCAAAAGAATTATCTAAAAGTATTAAATCGGAGGCTTCTTTGGCTATTTCAGTACCTGAACCTACGGCAACTCCAATGTTGGCTTTTTTTAAGGCAGGGGCATCGTTAATGCCGTCGCCTGTCATAGCTACGATATGCCCTAATTTTTGCAAAGCTGTTACAATACGTTGTTTATGCTCGGGAACTACACGCGCAAAAATGTTGTAATTCTGCTGTAATTTTCTTTCTAATTCACTGTCATTGAGCCGATTAAGTTCCTCTCCTGTTAAAACTTCTCCCTCAATACCCACTTCTTTGCCAATCGCTTTGGCTGTTTCTTTGTAATCCCCTGTTATCATTATTACCCTAATACCAGCCTTTTTGGTTTTTTTGATTGCTGTTGCCACGTCGGGGCGGGGCGGGTCTACAAGGGCTTGTAAGCCTACAAAAATGAGGTTATTTTCTTGAAAGTCAGTCTCTTGTTCAATAGGTTTGTAAGCGAAAGCCAATACACGTAAGGCTTGTTGTGAATAATGGTTAATTTGAGATAAGATGAGTTGCTTTTCACTTTCCCCAAGCGGTTCTACTTGGTTTTCGTTTGTCAAGTAATGGGTACAAATAGCGAGTACCTGGTCAGGGGCACCTTTTGTGAAAAGATAATTTTTTTTTGTTTGCTGATTTTCTACCCATACGCTCATTTTTTTGCGTACGGAGTCAAACAATATTTCATTTTTACGGACATACTTTTTTTCCTCAATATTTCCTTTTCTAGCACTCACCAAAAAAGCAGCTTCGGTGGGGTTTCCTGTTACAATCCACTCCTCTTTTTCCTTGTAAAGGACTGAATTGTTGCAGAAAAAGCCAATTTCTACTAATAACTCTTCTACAGGGTTAGGTCTAAAGAATTGCCCTCCTTCAATTTCATAGCCTATACCAAAGAGTTGCGTTTCTTGTTGCCAAATCCAAATTTTCCGTACAGTCATTTGATTTTGAGTGAGTGTGCCTGTCTTATCAGTGCAAATAACATCGCATGAGCCTAGGGTTTCTACGGAAGCCAAGGTACGTACTAATACCTTTTTTTTGAGCATTTTTTGCACCCCAATACTTAAATTTATGGTAATAACTACAGGCAAACTCTCGGGAACAGCCGCTACGGCTAACGAAATAGCGATGAAGAAAAAAGCAAAAAAGGCTTCTAACCGAATACCAAAACGGCTTATATCGTAGTACCCTTGTGTAAGGAGAATGACAAGGCAAATCCCTAAAACGACATAGCTAATTTGCTTGCCAAATATTTCTAAACGGGCTTGTAAAGGAGTAAGTGTGCGTTCTGTATGTAATACCATTTGAGATATTTTGCCTATTTCAGTTTTCATACCTGTATGCGTTACTACAGCGACGGCTTTGCCTTCGGTAATAGTGGTAGAGGTAAAAAGCATATTTTTTTGCTCTGCAATAATTACCTCTTGGGTTATTTTTTGGGCATTTTTACTAACGGGCATGCTCTCCCCTGTAAGTACAGACTCTTCTACTTTCAAATTTTGGAATTCTAAAATGCGGCAGTCAGCAGGAACTTTATCACCTGCTTCCAAAGCAATTATATCACCTGGTACTAAATTTTTGGCATCAATTTTTATCCATTTGCCTGCTCTACAAACTTTTGTTTCTACAATATGAAAGTTTTTGAGAGCCTGTATTGACTTAATAGCATTGATTTCTTGAAAATAACCTATTAAGGCATTAGCTATCAAGATAGCCAAAATTAGAATAGCCTCTGTGTATTCACGTACCACAGCGGAGAGCAAAACAGCAAAAAATAGGATATAAATGATAAAAGAGCGAAATTGCTCAAAGAAGATTTTCCAGTGTGGAATAAGGGTTTTAGTTTGGAAAAAATTAGGCCCATACTTTTCTAAACGTTGTTGGGCTTCGGCTGGGGTAAGTCCTTGCAAAGAGGTATTTAATTTTGCTAAGACCTCTTGGGCTGCAAGTTGGTAGAATAGCATATACTATTACTGTTTGTAGATTAAAAAAAACCTATAAGGCATGAGCAACCTTATAGGTTGCAAGTATAATGCTAAATTATTTTTTTCTAAAACTGTTCAACATAGCCATAGCCATAGCAGGATTGTTATGCACAATTAAAGCAGTGAATTTAGTACTACCGCTATCATCATAGACTACGGCAAAATAAGCAGGAACGTTACTTACAGTACCCTGGGCATACATTCCTTTTAGGTTTCCCATAGCCCAATTTTGTGTACCAGCGTATTTCAGCCCTGCTTCTTCGGCTAAGGTCTTGAAACTTGTGGCAATATTACTGCTGTTCACACTTTGCGAAAGAGCATACACTCCAAAATGGAGAATATTAGAGGCTTCTACTTTGCCTTCAAATCTTTCGGTATCGGCTGAAACTTTGGAAAAGCCATTGGGAGCTAAAAACTGAATACCCTGCCCCTCCCAAGTTTGGTAATTTTGGGCTTGTGTGATGGCTACTTTGGCTAGCAATGCTAACAAAAGAAAACAATAAGAAACAGCTTTTTTCATAACAGATGTTGATTTTAGTTTTGTGTAATAGATTTGCGAAAATCTTTGTCAAAGATACGTATTTTTCTAAAAAAAACAAGTTTTTGGCAAAAAAGCTACCTTAATTTTGATTTTGAATGTGAAATAAATTACATTCAATAAAATTGAAATAAAGTCTTTTGCACAAAAAAACCTACCTTAAAGAGGTAGGTCTTTGATAAGGATTTGATAATACTATTGTTTAGAAAGCGTAAAGTTTAGAGTATTAGGTTGCTTTCTTGTGTTCTCTAATTGAGTATAAGTAAGTGTTTTACCATCAGCACTCAAACTATAGTTTTGTAAAGGCTGGTCTTTATCGTTAGCTGCTATTTCACCACTCAAGTTAATGGTTGTACCTGCTACCGAATAAGTTCCTGTGGTGTTTCTAAATGTACCGTCTAAATCCCTACGAGTGTGAGAGTAGGTTCTGTCAGCCCTGAACTCAATACGATAATTCCCTTGGTAGGTAGAAGTTACGTCTGTGCTACCATTCATTACTTTTGTAACTGCCCAGGCACCAATAAGGGGATCGGGTTGTGGGCTTTTTTTCTTTTTACAGCTTGTAATAAAAGGTAGAGCAAACACTACCAATAAGATGAGTAAGAGAAAATTTTTCTTCATTGTGCTTAACGGTTTAATGAATTTAACAT
This sequence comes from Microscillaceae bacterium, assembly GCA_025054775.1. Taxonomy (GTDB): domain Bacteria; phylum Bacteroidota; class Bacteroidia; order Cytophagales; family Microscillaceae; genus JANWZA01. The sequence continues at coordinate 116,322 of JANWZA010000030.1, read as the reverse complement.
TATATTACTCAAAAATTTAGAAATTAGTTCAAATTTTGAAAGTGGTTTTACTTCACTAAAATTTTTCTTGTTGTGTTTAAGTTGCCTACGTGAAGCTTAATTAAATAAAATCCTTTTGTAAAGTTAGAAAGATTTATTGTACTTTCAAAATTTTCTGCATTTTCTATAAGATTTTTTTCAAAAATTATTTTTCCATCGGCTGTAAGTAGCTGAATTTTAGGAATTTCTGAAAATCTATTTTTTGCTAATTTTACTTCTACTATGTCAGTAGTTGGGTTAGGATATACACTCAAAGATTTCTCTAACCATTGCTCTAAGGCAGTAGCTTGCGTTTTTTCTACTCCTGTCAGGCTGATAGCTCGGGGCGTAATGTTACCTGAATTTCCTACATGAGTAATGTTAGCGGTGCGTGTACCATCATTGTTAGAATTAGGAGCGAATCGTACACGGATTTCCTGAGGAGAAGCTAATTCAGAAGCAGGAATGACAAGACTATTAACAAAGTTGCCCGAGCCACGTGCTATTTGGTAGAAAGATGAGCTACTGCTCACGGTGATGTTTCCTGTAAGATTACTTCCTGAAAGGGTATAAGTCAGCTCGCGGGTTTGCCCTGAAACTACTTCACCAAAATCTAAACTATTAGTTGAAGTAGTTATTATACCCGTATTAGTAGCAGGAGTGATTGCCCAATCTAAACTTGCTGAAACGGGCAAGTGGTCGGAGAGTGTGTTACGATAGTTGTTAATCAAAGGTAACATATTTTCAGAGATAGGTGAGTTGGCTATCAGATTACCTGCTAATTCATTAGAAAGTGTGATATGGTCAATAGCATATGCGCCACCAAGGAAACTGATAAATCCATTGGCACTCAAATTACGTGTAACTATGCTATACCCTTGTGTATCGTCTGCAAAAGATTTCCAACTTGACTCAGTAGTATTTTGGAAAGCAGGTGTCTGAATACCGCGTGCAATGGTGAAGTTAATTTCGTCATTATAGTCGCCCAGAAGAATTACATTTTCACCGTTAAAGCGTTGGTCAAGAGTATCTTTCAAGATATTTACATCATATCTACGCATGGCATAGAGTTGGTCTGTTGTGGTTTCTGTACCATTAGCGCGAGCATGGAAATTAATAAAGTTTACTCTACGGGTATGACCACCTAAGGTTACGTCAGCAGTTAGAAGCCAAGGGAAGCGCCTGCCTGAAAAGAATCTTGCGGCAGTTCCTGGATAGTCAGGAGGGATGGTAGCCCCATCAATCATTACGCGTGTTTTTACATTGCTAAACATGGAAGTTCTATACACAAAACCTAAACGTTGGATTTTACCTGGGTCATCATTTGGGTTAAATACTTCAGGGTGAGGAGAGCGAATAGCTGTATAACCGAGTGGAGCTAAATCGGCTGCTAATTTATCAAAGCCTCTCACACCTCCTCCAATATCATCGTTGCCTACTTCTTGTAAAGCATAAATATCTGCATCAAGTAGAAGAATAGTCTGTTTCAAGTTTTCTACCTGTAAAGCATTGTCAGAGGGGCCTAACTCGTTACCACCACCATTGGGAGTACTCACACTAAACCAAAGGGTATTTAAGGTTACTACATCCAAAGTTTGGGTGCGGTCAATGGCACGTACTCTTACATTAAGAGTTTTACTTCCAACGGTATTCGTGATATTTCCTAAAACCACTTGTTTAGACGAGGTAGCAGGACGATAGCGTACAAATACTTGGGGGTTAGTAGCTAATTCACTAGCATTAAAAGTTAGAGAATTAGTAGTAAAGCCTGAAGAGTTGTTTTTAGAAATTTCAATGCCACCTGCAGGAGGGGTTACTGTTACACTATTCACACCATTTGAAACTATGCGATAATTTTGTACCGAAGTGGTAGTGTTAATAATGTTTGGTAATTGTTGTACAGTAGTGTAGATAAAGAATTCTGCATTAGTAACTTGAATATCATCCACTGACCATCTGCCTGCATTACCTGTTGAGATAGATACATAAACGAAAGCAATTCTCACTGATTTGCCTGCATAGGCAGATAAGTTAATAAAACTTTGTACCCAGGCCGAAGGGGTGCTGCTTCCTGAGGCTTGAGGCAGAGCAGGGTTAGCTTGGCTGGTGATATCTACCCAAGTAGCTGTGTTAGGATTACCGTCTATATAATCTTCTGAAATTCTTACGGTTAGGTTTTGCCCTGTGAAGCTAGCTTGTGTATAAAAAGAGAGTACACTGGTAGCCGTAACGGTAATAAGCGGAGAAATGAGCCAGTCTTGGTTATCGCGTGGGGCACCGAAGGCAAAGCCGTTCATTTGTGCCATAGGAGAATTGGTTGGGTTAATACCAAAGTTTACGCATTGCCAACTTTGGTCGCCTGTTACACTAAATGTAGTAAACGAGCCAAAGCAATTGCTATTAAAGGTTTCTATAAAGTTAGCCAATGGAACATTTGCTGTAGCTGATAGGTTAATTACATAATTCGGTCCAGCATTATTTTGAATAGTTACCGTCCCCGTGAAAGTACCTGCAGTAGCTGAATTGAACCGTACCACAAAGGTAGTAGTATTGTTAGGAGCGTTAAAACCGACAGTACTAGCGGGTTGGGTTTGAATGGTAAATCCCGTACCACTAATGCCAATAGGTGTGGTAATGTTCAAGTTCGCAGTTCCATTGTTAGTAATGGTAAAGGTTACATCCAAATTATTGTTTATCACCACTGAACCCATGTTGAAAGCAGGGGAGTTGTTGTTTGGAATATTGTTAGCCCCTTGCGAAACAGCTATGGTAGGGGAAGCACTTGCTGTAGCCGTAGCTACCAAATTGAGCGTAAATGTTCCCCCTGCGGCATTGTGTTGGATAATTACTGTTCCAGGAGAGTTACTTATTGCAGTAGCTGAATTGAACCGTACCACGAAGGTAGTGGTATTGTTAGGGGCATTAAAACCAACAGTGTTAGCGGGTTGGGCCTGAATGGAATAACCTGCACCGCTTACAGTAATAGGTGTGGTAATGTTTAATGCCGCAGTACCGTTATTGGTAATAGTGAAGGTTACATCTAAATTATTGTTTATCACCACTGAACCCATGTTGAAAGCGGGTGAGTTGTTGTTATTGATAGTATTGCTACCTTGTGTGAGAGTAAAGGTAGGTCCAGAGGGAGGGGCAGAGGTTACATCTAACCAATTAGTAGCTACACGAATGTAATCAATGCTACCTGCAGGAGCATTAGCTGCTGTTCCTTGCCGAATAGCAACTGCCCCTACACCCGAAAAATCATTTCCTGCATTGTTAGTAGCAATAGGAGATGGCTCAGTAGCAGGAGCATTGCCTGAGAAAATGAAAAGTGAAGATACATCGTCAGTAGTACTGCCGTTATTAAATTCATATTTCACCACTACCAAGTAAGTTGTATTAAAATTATATATGGCGTTATGATAATTAGGAGTACCTGTCGCTCCTTTTTGGATGCCAATTTCAAATCCGCTTCCTTGTGAGCGTACAAATACGCGGCTGTGAAAGGCTGTACTAATGGGGTTGGGTCCTAAATGGAAAAAATAATCACCTGCAGCTTGTGCAGAGGTGATGTTCATTAGGAAGGAAGCGTATACTGCACCTGTAGTTTGCTGAGTAAAAGTACGGTTTACGTCTTGCCCTGTGGTAGTAAAAGTTACTCTTCCTCCTGTTTGTGGGTAAGTTCCTAAACTCAAATTTGTACCTGCTACGTATTGTATCGGATTTGTGTTTGAACAGGTTGGTGTGCAAATCCAATTTGTAGTGGCATCTACCAAATTAGCATTATTAGCCCCATAGTCAAAATGTTCTGTCAAGATAGCTTGCCCCCAAGCAAAAAAGCCTGTTCCTGTAAGTAAAAACAACAGTAAAAGACTTCGGTAAATGAATCGTAGTATTTTTTGTGTTATCATATGAAATAAAGTGGAAAAGTGATACATCTTTGAATGTGCAAAATTCTTACTTTTTAGCTGTAAAACCAAGAAAGTCATATTAAGCAAATGTTAAGTTTTTACTTGGAGTGGAAGTTATTTTTCAAGGTAAATTCAGTTCTAACTTGGGCTATTATTCTGAATAAAGCACTAAATTTGCATATGTTTTGCTTTATCTGTGCTAAAACTTAAACCCTGCTTATATGTCTGTACCAATACCCCAGCCCACCCCTCAAGGAAGTGCTGAGAAATTTGAAAAGAAGAAACGTCGTATTAGTTGGCGTGAATATTTTAGATTAGATTTTAATAGCATACAGGGGCTAATTACTTTAGCTTTTGTAACTAACACAATTTGCTTCTTGTCGATTGTGTTTTACTTAAACTACAGCCAAAAACAAATTCAAGCCCAACGTAATTTATTATATCAGGCTTCTAAACCCATGATTTACCATGCTACTAATATTTTAGCCGCTGTACGACAAACAAAAGTACATTTGAGTCAATTTATTATACTAAACGAACCCACTAATCGTAGCAAACTAAAAGAAAACTGGCTTATTGTTATTCCTGCCTATAAAGACTCACTACTTCATTTTACTAATCAACTTAATGACTTAGATGCCAAAGTAGGCTATAACAACATAACAAGGCAGTTAGTAGAAATTCGCCAAATACAACAACAAATAGAAGTGCGCTTTGCCACACAAAAAAATTTTAATGCAGTTAGAAAGTTGTACACTAACGACTTGAGTAGTGCAGAGAATATCCTAGAGCAAAATATTCGCAACTTTATTAACCAAATTAAACTCAAAGAAATAGCCTTAGAAAAACATACTACCGAAACTGAACTTTGGATAAATCGGTTCACGATTTGGGCAGTTATCATAGCCCTTGTGCTAACATATAGTGTGGGAATTCTTGTATTTACACGAAGTTTCAGCTGGTTGCGGTTTATTCAAAGTAAAATGCAAGAAATTGCCCGAGGAAACTTAATTGAGCCACTTCCCCATAGGCGCGATGAGTTTAGAGGTATTGCTCGTAGTTTGAACGAACTTACGGCAAATCTTGCTGCTGTTAAGGAGTATGCTAACCAAGTAGGAAAAGGAAATTTTGAAACTCAACTTGCTGTTTTTGAGCAAGATAGCGACCTAGGTAAAGCCCTCAATGAAATGAGACGCAGCCTTTTAGAGGTATATCAAGAAGAGCAACGTAGGATTTGGTTTACTAACGGACTAGCCAAATTTTCAGACATCTTGCGCGACAACAGTGCTAATTTGGATAAACTTTGTAGAGAGCTTATCACCAATCTTGTAAAGCAGGTGGAGGTAGTACAAGGAGGCATCTTTATCTTGAATGAGCAAACTCCTGAACCCGTGCTAGAACTCAAAGCCGCTTATGCCTATGGGCGCGAGAAATTTATTCAACGTACCTTAACTACTACCGAAGGACTAATTGGGCGAGCCTTTCAAGAAAAAGAAACGCTCTACTTTACCGATATTCCTAAGAATTATATGTACATCACCTCAGGTTTAGGGAACACCGAACCCACCCATTTGCTCATCGTACCGCTTGAAAATGAAGAGCATAAAATCAAAGGGGTTATTGAGTTGGCTTCGCTCAAACCTTTTGCTGAATATCATATCCGCTTTGTCAAGGCTTTGGCTCAAAATGTTGCCTCTGCTATTACCGTAGTAAGCACAAACCAACAAAACCAAAAATTACTTAAAGATTATCAAGAGGCTAATATACGTTTTCAACAACAGGAGCAAAAACTTGTACAAATTAACCAAGAACTTCGTGAGGATAACGAACGTATTTTAGCCAAAATGAGAGAAGCTGAAAAAGAATACGAGAAGTTATTGCGTGTGTTAGAATTGATAAACGATAGTGTGGTAATTTCTGACTCGCTAGGCATCATTCAATACTTCAATAAAGCCTCTGAACGCCTGTTTGGCTTTACTGCCGATGAGGTACTAGGCAGAAATGTAAAGATGCTTATGCCTCCTCCTGATCGCGATAACCACCACTTATATATAGCACGCTACTTGAATGAACAAGAAAAACGTGTTTTAGGTACTTCGCGCCAAGTAGAGGGTTTGAGCAAAGATGGTACAATAATTCCCCTTTTTCTCAAATTGGGTGAAGTAATTGTAAGGGATGAAGTATTTTTTGTTGCTGTATTTCGTAAGATACAAACTTTCTAACTCCTTAAAAAACTGCCCGAATGATATATTATGTATGTTTACAGGAATTATAGAAACTTTGGGAATTGTAAAAAGTATTGAAAGTCAGGCTACTAATCGTATTTTTGGTATCCAAAGCTCAATCTCTGCCGAACTGAAAATAGACCAAAGTGTTGCTCATAACGGCGTGTGCCTTACCGTAGTGGGTATTGAAAATCAAATACATTTTGTTACAGCTATACAAGAAACTTTACAAAAAACTAATCTAAGCACTTGGAAAATCGGTAGTTTAATCAATTTAGAGCGAAGTGTGCCTGCCAACGGCAGATTTGATGGGCATATCGTACAAGGACATACTGACCAGATCGGCACTTGCATAGAACGCATTGACAGAAACGGTAGCTGGATTTTTACTTTTCAATACAATCCTCAACTTGGAAATATTACCGTAGAAAAAGGCTCTATCGCTGTAAATGGCGTGAGCCTCACTGTAGTTAATTCACAAATTGATAGATTTTCAGTAGCTATTATTCCTTATACTTTTGAACATACCAATTTTCAACAAATTAATATAGGTGACATCGTGAATTTAGAATTTGACATCATAGGAAAATACGTGCAAAGACTACTAAAAGGGTATTTGTAAGTCCCTTAGGGAAATATTTATATCGTAAGTTTTTAGTTTTGACTAAAAAGATGTAAAATTGTGCTAACGAAACCTAACGCCACACAAATTTATGATTATTGCTATTCACGGGCGCACCTTCAAAGAACAAATACAAGAACATATACAAACACTCTTTGACGAACTTCAGCAAAGGCACGTGCAAATAGTTGTCTCGGCAGATTTGGCAGAGTTCTTAAAGCAAACTCCTATACGATATCAAGCTGAAGTATATAAAGACCACCGCGACCTGCCTCCTGCTGATTATTTGTTTAGTTTAGGTGGGGATGGTACACTTCTAGAGTCCGTTACGCATGTGGGAAGCAAAGGTATTCCGATTGTAGGTATCAATGCAGGAAGACTAGGATTCTTAGCTACTAACGCTCCTGCCGATGTAAAAAACCTTATTCAACAAATTTTTAATGGTTATTATCGTCTAGAAAGCCGTACCTTAGTAAGTGTAGCCGACGACCAAGATGTATTTGAAGGCTTAAATTTTGGGCTAAACGAGTTTACCGTAGTTAAACGCGATACCTCCTCTATGATTGTGGTTCATACTTATATTGATGGTGAATACCTAAATTCCTACTGGGCTGACGGATTGATAGTTGCCACCCCAACAGGCTCCACAGGCTATTCGTTGAGTTGTGGCGGACCAGTGGTACTGCCCGAGTCTAACAATTTTATTATCGCCCCCGTGAGTCCCCATAATTTGAATGTACGTCCTTTGATTGTTTCAGATGATAGTGTTATTTCATTTAGTGTAGAAGGACGAGGTAAGAACTTCTTGGTATCCTTAGACTCGCGCTCAAAAGTGATAGACTCCACAGTGCAAATTGCCGTAAAGAAAGCTGATTTTAAGGTAAACCTGTTACGATTACACGAAGATAATTTTTTATATACGCTTCGCCAAAAGTTAAACTGGGGATTAGATATGAGAAATTGATTTTTAACATAAAATTCTAGTGTTCACATATAAATCCAAAAACCACTATGCCAATTTACAAAACCGTAAGTGCCGAAGAGGCTGTTTCAATTATTCAATCTAACCAAAATGTATTTATTCATAGCGTTGCTGCTACACCTACTACGCTCATTGAAGCCCTTACCAAACGTGCTGACGAACTACGAAATGTACGTTTGCACCACTTGCACGTAGAAGGTGATTTGCCATATTTGCAGTACCCTGAAAGTTTTAGAGTAAATAATCTATTTACAGGAGCTAATACACGCAAAGCCGTGAACGAAGGCATGGCAGATTATACGCCTGTCTTTTTAAGTGAAGTTCCTATTTTGTTTCGCAAGCGAATTATCCCGCTAGATGTGGCTTTATTGCAAGTTTCTTTACCTGATAGACACGGATTCTGCTCCTTGGGTATATCTATTGACTGCTCGTTAGCCGCTTTGGAGTCAGCCAAATATGTAATTGCTGAGATCAATCCACATATGCCACGCACCCATGGTGATGGTATTATTCATATTAGCAAAATTCACGCATTTATTTCTGTTAATCACCCCTTACATACCATTACTCCTCCTGAACCTAACGAAATAGAGCGGAAAATTGGTGAATACATCGCCGAAATGATAGAAGATGGTAGCACCTTGCAAATGGGCATAGGCTCTATTCCTAATGCAGTTTTGGCTTGCTTGGGCAATCATAAAGATTTAGGCATTCATACTGAAATGTTTTCCGATGGTGTACTCCCCCTTATCAAAAGCGGAGTAATTACAGGAAATAAAAAACAAAAGCACCGCAATAAAATCGTAGTGGGCTTTATTTTAGGTTCACAAGATTTGTATGATTTTGTAAATGATAACCCAATGGTGCGGTTTTTGGATATTGAATATGTGAATAATCCTACTGTTATCATGCAACAACCTAAAATGGTAGCTATCAATAGTGCTATTGAGGTAGATTTAACAGGACAAGTCTGTGCTGACTCTATTGGCACAAATATCTACTCAGGAGTGGGAGGGCAAATGGATTTTATTCGCGGTGCCGCTCTTTCACAAGGTGGAAAACCAATTATTGCCTTGCCTTCGGTAACTTCCAAAGGAGAGTCAAGAATTACTACCGTACTCAAACCAGGAGCAGGTGTGGTAACTACACGCGCTCATGTGCATTATGTTGTTACAGAGTATGGAGTAGCCTATCTATATGGCAAAACCATTCGTGAACGAGTAAAAGCCCTTATCCAAATTGCTCACCCTAACCATAGAGAACGACTAGAACGTGAAGCCTTTGAATATTGGAAAGTAAAGTAACTTTTCATCTTAATTATGGCTGAATATTTAGTACTTGCCTTTCATTGGTAAGTAGGTTGATTTTTACGATTTGGTGATTATTCGTATCGCTTACCCAAAGTGTATTTTTCCAAACAAGGGCTTGGTTAGGCTCTTCAAAGCCGAGTGCAAGGGAATAGATGCGTTTTTGTTGCAAATCTGCAATTTTAATTTTTCCGTTGTAGGTATCAGCAATAAGTAGTTGGTTATCAGTAAGTTTGCTAATACCTACACAATGTTGTAGCAAGGCTTCTTCAAAAGAGCCGTCTATGTCGCCAAAGTCAAATAATCCTTTGCCAATAATTGTTTTGACGGTTTTATTTTTGAGGTCAATTTGCCGAATAGCACTAGCTTCGGCATCGGCTACGTAGAGCAAAGTATCTTGTATTTGTACCAAGCCGCTGGGTTGGTTAAAAGCGGCTTGTTTCAAATCACCGTCGGTAAGGGCTTCTCTGCCTGTGCCTGCAAAGCGAAAAATTTGGTTCGTTTGGAGATTCATTTGCAGAATTTGGTGATTGCCTGCATTAGCAATATACATAAGGTTTTGCTTCTCGTCAATCCACAAATCCCAAGGACTATTAGGATTAACAGGAGTTCCCCACTTGTCCTCAAAATAATAGTAGCCCATTTTGCCGTTTCCAGCCAAAGTTTGTACGATTTGCGTTTGCAAATTGGCTACCCTAATTGCGTGGTTTTTGGTATCGGCAATATAGAGCAGGTTGCCTTTAAGTGCTAAGCCTTGGGGTTCTGAAAAAGCCGCTTGGGCAAAATATCCATCTTGAAATCCTTCTTTTCCACTCCCTATGGTAAGCAAAATTTTCCCTTCGGGGCTTATCTTGAGTATACGATGGTTGCCGCTATCCGTTACAAGAAGGTTGCCTTCCGTATCTAATACCATTTTAGATGGAAAGCGTAAAATTCCTTTTTTTTCTTTATTTTTTTCTAGTTGAAAAGTAATAGGAGTTCGGTTAATTTTATTGCCCTGCTCCTTAATAATGCGGTCAATATATTCTTTCACATACCGATATGCCCCTTCCCCCGATTTTTGAAATACAATTTTTCCTTCAGGATTGATCAACACTAGGGTAGGCCAAGCTTTCACGGTGTAAGCATTCCATACTTTGTAGTCAGCATCATTTACTACAGGGTGTCCAATGTCAAATTTAAGAATAGCTTTCTTAATGTTATTAGTGGTCTTCTCTGCTTCGAATTTGGCAGAGTGAATACCAATAACCACTAATTCGCGACGGTACTCTTGCTCTAATTTCTTGATTTCAGGCAAGATATGGTGGCAGTTGATACAACCAAATGTCCAAAAATCTAATAAAACAATTTTTCCTCTAAAATCTTTGATAGAGTAACTCGTATCTGTATTGAGCCAGCCATATTCAGTATTGATTTCAGGGGCATTGACCATGTCCAAAGTATCTGCTTTTTTAGATACTTGTAAGGTGTCTTTTTTATTTTTGAACTCATTTTTTTGAGATTGTGTATTGCAGGCTACTAATGTCTTCAAACACAGTAAAAGTAAAATAATACTACAATTTTGATAGCAAAATTTTCTTAAAAGCCATATTCTGGAGGGGTAGTATAAAAAATACATACGAAATGCCACTCTGCAAATGAATATTTTGGGTGCAAATATAACTTTATTTGCGTTTTTTTTTCGTGTTTATATGTTTATTTTAGGATTTAGTCGAGTATTTAGTAATAGTAATTTTTCTAGGTGTTCCTTTTGCCTTTTGCCTTAAAAGGCGAAAGGGTGTGCTTTACAAGGCTTCGCTTATGCTTATTCCGTAATTAGGGGGTTTTGCTTATACTTGATTCTAAAAATTTGTGAACTTGTGTAAAATTCCTACATGTATAGCAAAAAAAACGAGAGTATAAACTACTAATTCCTAAATTAGAGGCGAATTTTGCATCTTAAAAATTCCTGTTTTTAATTTTGCCTTATTACAAAAAATAAGAGTGCTTTAAGCTTAAAATAAGGTGTAAATTTGTAGACTGATTGTTCTTGCTTAATTTTTTATGAAAATACATCTTAATCTTGTGCAAGCCGTAGCCCACACCCTAGAGCAAATTTTTAACCGCAATGCCTATGCTGACAAAGCGATAGAAAAATTACTCAAATCTAATCCTAAATGGGGAGCACGAGACAGGGCCTTCTTGGCACAAACTACCTATGATATTGTACGCTTTTGGCGATATTTACTATTCCTTTGCGAAATTCCTTATAAAGATTATAAAAATACATACTATACTACTGATTTTTATACCATTATTGCAGTCTATTTTCTAACAAAAGGCAACAAATTACCTGAATGGGAAATTTTTAACAAAATCTCTTGGAGGAAGGTATATAGTCGTATGCAAAACGCGGAGATGGAAGCCAAAATTTCTCACTCCGTACCTGATTGGTTAAATGATTTGGCTTGGCAAGAGTTAGCCGAACTCTGGCACCGAGAAATAGCAATTTTGAATCAGCCTGCAGAGGTCGTTTTGAGAGCTAATACCTTACTTATTCAGCCTAAGGATTTGCAAAGTGAGTTAAGAAATTTTAATATAGAAACCGAATTATTACCTAATTACCCTGAGGCACTATTACTTAAAAATCGGCAAAATATCTTCAAAAATCCCCTTTTTTTGCAAGGTTTGTTTGAAGTGCAAGATGCTTCTTCGCAGTGCGTAGCTCATTTCCTAGACGTAAAACCTTCACACACCGTTATAGATGCTTGTGCAGGAGCCGGAGGAAAAACTTTACATCTAGCTGCTTTAATGCAAAATAAAGGACGTATCCTTGCCCTAGATACCGAAGCATGGAAATTGCAAGAATTAAAAAGGCGTGCTAGGCGAGCTCAAGCCTTTAATATTGAAACAAGACCAATTGACAGCCTCAAAACTATCAAAAAATTAGCTCAAAAAGCTGATAGACTTTTGTTAGATGTCCCCTGCTCTGGTTTAGGAGTTTTACGTAGGAACCCTGACGCAAAGTGGAAACTCTCTCTTGATTTCTTAGATAAAGTAAGAGAAAAGCAACAGTATATTTTGCAAAATTACAGCCCTATGCTCAAAAAGGGAGGTAAAATGGTATATGCTACTTGTAGTATTTTACCGTCTGAAAATCACGAACAGGTAAAAAAATTTTTAGCCTCTGAAGCAGGTAAAGAATTCTTCTTGCGAAATGAACAGACTATTCTACCTTCGCAAAGTGGTTTTGATGGTTTTTATATGGCACTATTAGAACGGAAGGCTTAAAAATCAGCTAAAAAGTTGTAAAAAGTTTTCCTTATTTGCAAGTACCGAGTAGTGCCTCTCAATTTTTTTGCGTGCTTCTTTGCCCATATTTTGCCTCAATTCTGAATTTTCTAAAAGCAAAGTTAAAGCGTTGAGCCACTCTTCAGCAGTACTACACCAAAAACCATTAATGCCATTATCTACAATTTTTTGATTTACCCCTACGGGAGAAACCAAAGCGGGAATACCTAACGCCATGTATTGCAGAGCCTTAAATCCGCATTTGCCTTTTGCCCACGCGTCGTCGGTAAGTGGCATTATGCCTATATCTATTTGCATAAGGTCAGGTATTTCGGTTTCTTTTTGCCAAGCTACATATCGTAGTGATTTTAATTGAAAAGAGGGCTGTTGGTTAGAAATGACTAAAAAATAAAAGTCAAATTTTTGTTCTAAATTTTGTAAAATCGGTACAATTCCGTTTAGATATACAATTGTAGAGTGAGTGCCTGTCCAGCCTATTACAATTTTTTCTAATTTTTTTACCTGAAAAAGTGCAGGATTATGCAAATTTTCTGTATCAATTGTAGTAGGATTAAGGATTACGTTCTGGTTAAATTTTTTAGCATATTCGCATAGATAATCATTTCCTGCACTGATTTTATACGCCCACTTACAAATTAAATTTGTCTTTTGGTGAAATTTTATACCTGCTACTAAACGATTTTCTTGTGAGGTATTAGGCAACCATATGGCATCATCGAAGTCAAAAATGATTTTTTTTTTGAAAATTTTAGCTATAATCAGCTCAAAAAAAGGATATAAAATAGGGGAAGCTTCACGGTGAATAAATATAAAATCGTATTGATACATACGAAGAAGTATAAAAAACCTACGTAGAAAACCTCTCAAAATTCCAAAAAGTTTTTGGGAGATATGACCTTTTTTGTATAGGATTTGCCAAGTTTTCTCATCAAGAAACCCCTGTGTTTGGTAGGTGATATTTTTTTCTTTCAAAAAGTGCAAGTATTGTTCAAAGCGAAAACGTTGCGAAGGGGCACTCCCTAAAGGATAGGGAAATAGGAATAAAATTTTCATGTAAGCTAATAAATGATTTTACAAAGTGGGTTTTTGGTTTCAAAGTCGCGTAGTTCGGTAATAGGGATAGCATTTTCAAAACATCCTACAAACCGCAAATTAGGTAAATTTTGCAAAGGATACAATGTTTGGATTTGTGTTTTAGAACAATTTACTATCTGCAAATTAGGTAATTTTTCCAAAGGACTTAAATCTTTGACAGGGGTATTATTGAAAGAAAGCCTCTTTAAGTAATATAAAGATTGCAATGGTACAAGATTTTCTATAAAGGTATTGTAGCACCAAAGTTCTTCCAAGTAGAGGTTATTTTCGATACCTTGTAAGCTACGGATAGGATTGCCAGAGCAATGCAAGGTACGTAAGTTCGTTAGTTTGTTTAAAGGTAGTAAATCTTTAACCTGACTATTATTGAGATCTAACCGGCGTAATCTTAACATTTCTTGGATTTCCTGAAGTGAAGGTTCATCTTGGTCTTGAAGTGCAAGGTTTTTCTTGAAAATACTTTTCCAGGTACTATCCAAACTATTCCACCAGTTTTGCATCTCTTGGGGACTCAAAGCATTTGTGGTATTTTCTCTTCTTTTTGGTTCAGGCTTGGAAGGATATGCGTAAGGAAGTTGTTGATAAATACTTTGTGAAAAATTTTGTTCAAAAGTGTGGTTTTTTTCTAAAAACCATGCAAAAAAAAGTAAAATATTGAGTAAAAACGAAACGATAATCACGGTGTTATATTTTTTAGCGGTTTGGCGGTAGGTGTTGCGAGTAAGTTCTATTTCTTTTTGTTTCCAGTAAAGTTCTTTTTGTCTGATAAGGGCTTCACGAATTTCTAGTTCATTTAATTTACTTTGATAAATTAGGAAATTATTATTTCCCCAGTTTTTTAGTTTCAAGTCATAGGCTTCTTTGCTTTGCGGATTAGAAAGCACCTGGTAAGCTTTCTGAATTTCCTTAAATCGTTCTTCAAAAAAGTTATCGCCTTGGTGCTTGTCAGGGTGCATTTTGCTAGCATACAAGCGATAGGCTTTTTTTATCTCCTCTGCCGAAGCATCAGTATTTAGCCCTAAGACTTGATAGTAATTTTGCATAAGATTTTATTTCTATATTTTCTCACACATTTTTCAAATACTTATGTTTCAAATTCTTTTACTGTATCAATAAAACATTTTACCTTATCAACCTCAATATCAGGATAAACACCGTGTCCGAGGTTAGCAATATGTTTAGTGCCAAAATCTTTAAGCATTTGGAGCGTATGCTTGCGTATAGTATCAAAATCAGCGTAAAGCACACACGGGTCTAAATTTCCCTGCAACACCTTATTTTCACCGATAAGCTGACGTGAGGTAACAGGGTGCATTGTCCAATCCAAGCCGATACAAGCGCAAGGTAACTTACCCATTTCTAACCGTGCGAAAAATGCACCTTTAGCGAAAACTATGAGAGGTGCCTCGGTAATTGCTTCACAAATTTTTTGAATGTACCTCAAGGAAAATTCTTGGTAAGTTTCAGGAGAAAGAATACCTGCCCATGAGTCAAAAATTTGCACTACGTTAGCTCCTGCATTTATTTGTGCTTTAAGATAAGCGATAGTGCTTTGCGTAATCTTGTCTAATAGCTGGTGTGCTAATTGAGGGGCTTGGTAAAGCATAGCCTTGGCTTTGGAAAAGGTTTTAGAGCCTTTACCCTCAACCATATAAGCAAAAATTGTCCAAGGAGCGCCTGCAAAGCCAATCAAAGGAACACGATGATTAAGAGCCTTCTTTGCAATACGAATTGCCTCTAATACATAAGCCAAGTCTTGCTCAGGTTCGGCTATACGCAAAATTTCTATGTCTTTATAGGTTTGGACAGGTTTAGGAAAATAAGGCCCCTTAGTTTCAGCTATTTCGTAGGTTAGACCCATAGCTTCGGGAATAACTAATATATCAGAGAAAATAATAGCGGCATCCACGCCTAATAGGTCCACAGGTTGGAGTGTAACTTCAGCAGCAATATTAGGATTTTTTACCATGTCCTTAAAGTTACGTACTGTTTCTCTGATTTGACGATATTCGGGAAGGATACGTCCTGCTTGCCGCATGAGCCAAACGGGCTTCCGTTTGGTAGGTTGGTGTTGTAAGGTTCTGAGTAATAGGTCGTTTTTAAGTTCCATTGATAAAGTGTAAGTTCAGCATCAATAAATTGAGCTCTTTGAAAAAAAAATGCCCTTACCACAACATGTTGAAAATCAATAAGTTAAAATTTCATTTTCTTATATTCATAACTTCAATAGCAGAGAGGAGGGGATTCGAACCCCCGATGCAGTTGCCTGCATACACGCTCTCCAGGCGTGCCCCTTCAACCACTCGGGCACCTCTCTAAGAGCTATCAATTAAGTTTTGCTTGCAAAGATAGAAATTTTTTTCATATATACAAACCAATGATTGAAAGTGTATCGCCTTAAATACAGCGGTGGTTTAAATGTGTGATAATTCTTTACGCAAAAATATTTACGCAAAAGTACCCAATCAAGCATTATTAGGTTGTAAAAAACAATTTCATAACACTATACATTTTAATTAAGTTATATGTTAAAGTTTTGATAGATAATTATACTAAATAAAAAGTGATTTTGTAAATTTTCCAAATATAAAATTTGGATTTTCAGTCAGTTCCGATTTCTAAAAAATCAAAACCTCTGTTAGTTGAGTATACTTAATAAAAAAGATTTTGAGTAATTGAAAGGTGATTAACCCCTTGGATTATAGTTTTTTAATCTTATGGATTACGCAAAATATTGTACTTATCCAAGATTTGGTTGCTTAACTCACGTTCAAAATAGTACTTGTTTAATGTTGATTGAGTACAAAATAAAATTTTGTAATTAAGGTAGAGAAAACATAGTTCTTTATGAAAGCTAAGAACTATGTTTTTAGTTTTTGTTAATTCCTAAATGTTACTTTGCCTTATCTCATTTCATTTGCTCAATTTCGCGGGCTTTGTCAAACAGTTTGATAGCGGTTTGAAAATCTTTATCACGTTCTAGCCAAATAGGAAAGAAGCCCTCTTGCCCATACAGGCTACGCGCAATAAAGGCTTTCATGTGGTTTCTAATTAACTCTTTAGAGCGTTGAAAATCAGCATCAGAGTAGGCTGCTCCTGATTTTTTGGCATTTTCTACTAAGCTATTAAGCAGTTGGTCTGTGATTTGAAAATTAGTACGGAATTCTGAAAATTTCATTTTGGAAAGCGTGGCTTTGTTATCATTGGCATAATTGAGGCAAAATTCACGAAGGATATTTTTACTGTAAAGTTCATTCAAAAATTTGCTATTTTCGGTAGTATCCAAGGGCACAAATACATCGGGTACAATTCCACCGCCACCGTATACGATGCGACCTTTTGAAGTTTTGTACTTTAATTTTTCGTTTACCTTAATGCTATCTGCCGAGAAAAACTCGCCTTTTTGGAAACGGTGGTAAAGTTCTAAGTTATAGTCTTCTTTTTTGCCATCATGTGAATAAGGCTTTTGGATAGATCTTCCACTTGGGGTATAGTAGCGTGAAATAGTAAGTCTTAATTCAGAGCCGTCGCTCAAATCGATAGGGGCTTGTACTAATCCTTTTCCAAAGGAGCGTCTTCCTACGATTAGCCCTCGGTCGTTATCTTGTATAGCACCTGCTAGGATTTCTGAGGCAGAGGCACTTCCTTCATCAATTAAAATCACTACTGCTCCTTTCTCAAATGCTCCGTCAATGTGGGCTCTATATTGTTGGTCATAGCGTGTACCTCTGCCGTCAGTATACACAATCATTTTATTGCCATCTAGCAGTTCATCAGCCATGTTGTATGCGCGGTCAAGATATCCACCGGGGTTGTCTCGCAGGTCAATTAAAAGTTGTTGCATACCTTTGGCTTTTAGCTTTTCTAGGGCTTCTTTGAATTCGCGGTAGGTATTAGCGGCAAAGCGGCTCACTTTAATATAACCTGTTTTTTTATCAATCATGTAGCTTACATCTACCGAATGTTGTGGAATTTTATCACGAATGATAGTATAATTGAGCAGTTCTTTACTGTTTTTTCGCTTGATTTCTAGATTAACTTTGGTTCCTTTCTTTCCTCGTAATAGCTTGAAGACTTGCATGTTGTCAATTTTTATACCTGCTACATTCTTGCCGTCTACCTTGATAATTTTGTCGCCTGATTGTAGCCCTACTTGTTCTGAGGGGCCTCCTGATATAGGAGCTACGACAATGATAGTATCCCTAAAAATGTTGAACTCAATGCCTATGCCTTCAAAATCACCTTCTAATTGCATATTTGCCATTTGTACATTTTTGGCAGGAATGTAAACACTGTGTGGGTCTAATTTTTCTAACATCTTTTCAATGGCATAGTCAGTGAGTTCTTCTGTATTTACGGTATCTACGTACATTTGGTCTATGTAGCCTAGAATTTCTTTGAACTTGGCATAGCCTTGTAAGAGTTGGCTTGTTTTTTTATTATTTCCGAACAAAGTAGCCCCAATCAAGATACCACAGGCTAAGGTGAGCCCTACGATAAAAGGCAGACGAATTTGACTGATAGAATTTTTTAGGTTGCTCACGTTAGTACAAAGTTAAAATTTGAACAAATAAGTTTAGAGATATAAACTTAATAAATAAACAAATTTTGTAATTAGACTACAAAATTACAAAAATTAGCAAAAATATTGCTATCATTTTTAGGTTAGTAGGTAAAAAATGTTTTTCTTTACACCTTAAAAGCCAATGCTTTCATAATTAAGCTAACTTGCTGCTATGTTCAGACAAACTACGAAACAAAATCGCTCTCAAAATACGGTTATTTATTTACTCTATGCTTCTATTATTGTAACCATATTAAGTGGTATATTCATAAATCTTAACAGCCGAAATTTAAGTAACAATGGTCGTGCTATCGCTCAAACCTATGAAATTTTAGTAAATATTGAAAAAATAAATTCTATTATTCGTGAAGCCGAGTCAGGACAACGTGGTTTCTTGCTCACAGGAAACCCTGCTTACTTAGACCCTTACAACCAAGCCCGCAATACGATAGATGCAGCGTTGCGAAATTTAGATAAAATGATTTCTAACAATGATACACAAAAAAAACGTGTGGCAAGGCTCAAAACCAATGTAAAGTATAAAATGAACGAACTCAACGAAGTCATTCTAGTACGCAATACCAAGGGCTTTGAAGCTACATTGGAAGCAGTTGCCTCAGACAAAGGAAAAAATTTTTCAGATATTATTAGCTCTATCCTAGCAGAAATTGAAGACACTGAAAAACAACTTTTAGAACAACGCAACCAAACTGCTATCCAAAATGCAGAATACTCTGGCATTATTCAAATTCTATCTGTTACCTTCTCTTTGGCAATTAGCTTTGTTGCTATTTTTACTATTCTTAATGAAAGGGCTAAACGCATAGAAAGTTTCGCCAAAATAGACCAACAGACCAAAGATTTGGTAATGGACCTAGGAGCCGAACAGCAAATTGACAAGCAAAATGAAGAGGCTGTATTACGAAACCTTATCCAATGTTTGGAAAATGCTAAAAATTTTATTCAACAAATCGGTGATGGAAATTATGATGTAGAAATGAAAGGTATTACGCCTCAAAACGCCCACCTTAATACGCGCAATTTGGCAGGTGAGCTAATAAACATGCGAAACAAGATGCGTGAAGTAGCTGAAAAAGAAAAGCAACGTAATTGGGCTACCGAAGGCTTAGCCAAATTTAGTGATATTCTCCGACAACATAATAACAGCGAAATTAAAGAACTTGCAGAAGCAATCCTCTCTAATCTCATCAAATATATTGGTGCAGTACAAGGCGGTTTGTATATCTTAGAAGAAAATCCACACCGTATTGCACAATTAGAACTCGTAGCTTGCTATGCCTTTGAAAGAAAAAAATATAAAAAACAATTTATAGAAATAGGTGAAGGATTAATAGGGCAAACTTTTTTGGAACGACAAACCGTATTTATGACTGACCTGCCTCCTAATTATGCTCATATCGTTTCAGGATTAGGCACCACCCAACCTCACTGCCTCCTGATTGTGCCACTTGTCATTAACCAAGAGGCATATGGGGTATTAGAAATTTTATCTTATCAAGTCTTGCAACCTTACCAAATTGACTTTGTAGAACGCTTAACGGAAAGCATTACCTCTACCATTGTTAGTGCCAGAGGAAATGCTCGTACTAAATATCTATTAGTAGAACTTCAGCGACAAACTGAACAATTGCGCGCCCAAGAAGAAGAAATGAGGCAAAATGCCGAAGAATTGCAAGCCACCCAAGATGAAATGCAACGCAGACAAAATGCCCTAGAACAACTTAAAGCTAACCTTGAAAAGGAAATTAACCAACGAACACAAGAATTGAAAACTATCGCTGACAGATACGAACTTATGGCAAATACAATTCCACAGGGCTTTTGGGAAGCAAAAGTTCCTCAAGACCTGAACTTTAACCGTGAAACTGAATTTTGGTGGAATGATAAAGTATATCAAATCTTAGGATATACCCAAGAGGAATTTCCTAATAAAATGTCTAGTTGGTCAGATAGAATCCACCCCGAAGACAAGTCCAAAGTATTTTCTGCTTTTATGGCTCACCTCAAAGACCAAACTGGAAAAACCCCCTACGAAGTTACCTATCGCCTGCGAATGAAAGACGGTAACTACCATACCTTTTACACCAAAGGCACAACCCTAAGAGCAGAAGACGGTACACCTATTAAAGTAGGAGGAGTAATTGGAAAAGTAGAAAATGTTACTTGATACCAACTAACTACTTCAAAAACAAGCAACAAGGTATTACAAAATAAGCAAAAGACATTAAAATCAAACTTTATCACAAAAAAATCATACCTTTGCAATCATATAGAACATGATTATGTTGTAAAGAGTGTTCCACTTTTTTGATTCACGTTATGCCATCTAAATTAGCTATCAGAGGAGCTGTCATTTTCGGTTTAATGTTTCTAATTTTCATATATTTTTTGCTTTTTGTTAATCAAAAAAATTCAAAAATTAATCGCAGGCAGTATATTAATACACAATATGTAACTCAACCTATTACCGAAAGTAGCCAAGCTATTTTAGTAGGTAATACCTTGTATATCTCCGCTCAGATTGGCTTAAAAGAAAACCGCCTGATAGATGCGACTATTTATAGCGAAACTGAACAGACTATGAATAACATAGAGTTTCTATTGCACAAGGCAAACATGAAGTTTGAAAACGTGGTAAAATATACTATCTACCTTAAAGATATGGACAATTTGGAAATTGTAAGTAAGATTATTAAAAGATATTTCACCAAAGTCCACCCTGCTGTAGATGTATTAGAAGTAACTCAATTACCGCATAATGCCAACGTCCAAATATCTTGTATTGCCATAGAATAGAGTAAATCAAGTAGCTGAATTTCTATTCATGGAGTTTGAAATCCAAATAGCAAAGCAATTGTTAGAGCGAGGAGAAGTAGTAGCTATCCCTACTGAAACCGTTTACGGCTTAGCGGCTAACGCCTATAACCAAAGAGCGGTAAGTAAAATATTCAAAATCAAAAATCGCCCTACCTTCGATCCCCTTATTGTGCATACTAATAGCCTTGAAAAGATACATGACTTTGTGAAGGAATTTCCTGAAAAAGCCTATGTTTTAGCTCAAAACCTGTGGCCAGGTGCTTTAACTTTACTGCTTCCTAAAAAAGAAATTATACCTGATTTGGTTACTGCAGGTCTGCCTCGTGTAGCTGTCAGGATACCTAAACACCCTCTTACTCTCTCATTGTTAGCCCAACTTGATTTTCCATTAGCAGCTCCAAGTGCTAATCCTTTTGGATATGTAAGCCCAACTACCGCACAGCACGTAAGCCAACAGCTGGGCAATCAAATCCCGTTTATTTTAGATGGTGGAGCCTGCCAACTTGGTATTGAGTCTACTATCGTAGGTTTTGAAAATGATGAAACGTGGATATATCGTTTGGGAGGTATTACAGTGGAAACTATACAATCCTTGATAGGTGAGGTGAAAATTAAGCCTTTCTCTAGTGCTGATCCTACAAGTCCACAAGCTGCAGGTATGCTTACCAAACATTACGCTACTCATACCCCTCTGATGGTAGGCGAAATTCCTGAATTACTAGCTGAGGCTCTTCAGCAATTCGCGCCTCACCAAATAGGTATTTTGTTCACACAGCACTTAAATAAAGATATTCCCGTGGAAAATCAAATTATATTGCCAGCAATCACTAACTTTGAGGAGGCAGCCCAAAAACTTTTTGCCTCTTTACGATATTTAGATGCACTTAACCTAAAAATTATTATCGCTCCGCGTTTCCCTAATCAGCATTTAGGCAAAGCCCTTAATGACCGCCTCATGCGCGCTTCTTCAAAAAAATAAAAAAAAATTAATAAAAAATTTGTACTTTCAAAAAAAGCTATTATCTTTGCACCACTTTTGTACGGAATTAAGGTATAGTTCACCTTCGGGGAGATACCAAAGTGGCCAACTGGGGCGGACTGTAAATCCGCTGTCTCTGACTTCACAGGTTCGAATCCTGTTCTCCCCACTTTCAAGAGAACTTTACCTCGTTTCATCAAAAGTAAGATAAAACAAGCGGGAGTAGCTCAGTTGGTAGAGCGACAGCCTTCCAAGCTGTAGGTCGCGGGTTCGAGCCTCGTCTCCCGCTCTCTTTATTTACAATAAAAGCGCCCTGTTAAAATCAGGACTTTATGCCTTTTTTCAAAACATAAAGTAACTAAGTTGCAAGATT
This sequence comes from Microscillaceae bacterium, assembly GCA_025054775.1. Classification (GTDB taxonomy): domain Bacteria; phylum Bacteroidota; class Bacteroidia; order Cytophagales; family Microscillaceae; genus JANWZA01. Next base: position 94,120 of record JANWZA010000030.1, on the reverse strand, counting down.
TTGTAGCTTTCAAAAAGCTCGTTCAAACACAAACTTAAATTTTAGTTCCTTAAGATTAAAGAAAAATACCATAAGCCGACGTAGCTCAGGGGTAGAGTACTTCCTTGGTAAGGAAGGGGTCGAGGGTTCAAATCCCTTCGTTGGCTCAATGTTTGTAAAGATGTAAACAGTCTTTTATCACAAGTAATCTTAGTTTATCATTTTCTAAATCTAAAAAAGAGTATTTTTCAGAAATGGCTAAAGAACAATTTGACCGTTCCAAACCTCACGTAAATGTAGGGACTATTGGACACGTTGACCACGGCAAAACCACTCTCACTGCAGCTATTACTCACGTGTTAGCTAAAAAGGGATTGGCAGAAAAAAGAGATTTCGCTTCTATTGACAATGCACCCGAAGAGAGAGAACGTGGTATCACTATCAACACATCTCACGTAGAATACTCTACTGAAAAAAGACACTATGCACACGTAGATTGCCCTGGGCATGCTGACTATGTGAAAAATATGGTTACAGGGGCAGCCCAAATGGACGGGGCAATTCTTGTAGTAGCTGCTACAGACGGTCCTATGCCCCAAACTCGTGAGCATATTCTTTTAGCACGTCAAGTAGGTGTACCTGCCATAGTGGTATTTATGAATAAAGTAGATTTAGTAGATGATCCCGAGCTACTAGATCTCGTTGAAATGGAAATTCGTGAATTGTTGAACTTCTATCAATTCCCTGGAGATGAGGTTCCTGTAATTAGAGGGTCAGCACTTGGTGGACTGAATGGCGATCCTAAATGGGTAGAAAAAATTTTAGAGTTGATGGATGCCGTAGATAACTATATTCCTATTCCAAAACGTGATATAGATAAGGATTTCTTGATGCCTATTGAGGACGTGTTTTCCATTACAGGTCGTGGTACAGTAGCTACAGGACGCATTGAAAGAGGTGTTATTAGTACTAGCGATCCTGTGGAAATTTTAGGGTTAGGTGCTGAGAATTTGAGATCTACTGTAACTGGGGTAGAAATGTTCCGTAAAATTTTGGACAGAGGCCAGGCAGGAGACAATGTAGGGCTTTTGCTACGAGGCATTGAGAAGAACCAAATCCGACGAGGTATGGTTGTCTGCAAGCCTGGATCTATAAAACCTTACCAAGAATTTAAGGCTGAAGTCTATATACTTACAAAAGAAGAAGGGGGACGTCATACACCTTTCTTTAATAAGTACCGCCCTCAATTTTACATGCGTACTACAGACGTAACAGGTGAAATCCACCTTCCTGAGGGTGTAGAAATGGTAATGCCTGGAGATAATGTGAATATTACTGTTAAATTATTGAGTGCGGTAGCTATGGAAAAAGGTTTGCGTTTTGCTATTCGTGAAGGTGGACGCACTATTGGTGCAGGTCAAGTAACAGAAATCATTGCTTAAACATAACTTTTTGTCAAACGCACTCTTCGTAAAGAGTGCATTTATTTTGTTTTAAGAGATAGGGGTTGCCTTTAGAGTGTAAGATATTTCTAAAATTGTTAGGATAGAAATTGCTAATTTTTTTAATGTTTTTCTGAAAATGGTTATATTTGCACCCTAACTTAATAGCAAACAGGTGTAGTTCAAGGGTAGAATAGCGGTCTCCAAAACCGTTGATGGGAGTTCGAATCTCTCCACCTGTGCGAGGGCAAGGTGTACATTTCTCTCCAAAATGGAAAAAAACATACGTATATGAAAAAAATAGTTGGCTTTTTTACTGATTCTTACACCGAACTTAAAAAACACGTAAAATGGTTAAAGTATAGTGAGTTACAAAGCCATACTACTTTAGTAATTGTAGCCTCTATTATCTTTGCCCTTTTGATAGGTATGGTAGATCTTGTCTTTGATAATCTACTTAAACTTTATTATGAATTGTTTTAACGGTTGATTTTTCGTAATATGGCAGGGTTGAAATGGTATGTCGTAAAAGCAGTATCAGGGCAAGAAAAGAAAGCAAAAAGTTATTTAGAGACCGAAATAAAGCGTAGAAAATTAGAAGATTACGTACCTCAAATTCTCATACCTACTGAGAAAGTATATGAAATACGTAATGGGAAGAAAGTACAGCGAGAACGCTCCTCTTTTTCAGGCTATATTTTTGTCAATGCAGATTTGAGTCATAAAGAGGTAATGCCTGTTATTACGAGTATTCCAGGAATATTAGGTTTTTTAGGAGGTGAAAAAAGTGGGATAAGTAAAGAACCTATACCTTTGCGTGCGTCAGAAATAAGCAGAATTTTGGGTAAAGTAGAAGAGGATATACAAAAAGGAGAAACCTTACAAGTTCCTTTTATTGTAGGGGAAGAAGTGGTAATAACTGATGACGCTTTCAAAGGATTTAAGGGAGTAATTGAAGAAGTCTTTGAAGATAGAAAGAAATTGAAAGTAGTGGTTGCTATCTTTGGCAGGAGTACCCCTATGGAGTTGAGTTATGCACAAGTTCAAAAAGTAGATTAAAGCTACAAGCTAGTTCGTTGGCAAAGTACTTCCCTTTACATTCCAAACAACGAAAAGGCAAATTTTGAACTCACTTTACATATATTTTTTCGTTCATTTCTTGTTTAAGTAAAAATGGCAAAAGAAGTTGCAGGCTACTTAAAGCTACAAGTCAAGGGAGGGCAGGCTAATCCCTCGCCTCCTATTGGACCTGCATTAGGTAGCAAAGGCTTGAATATCATGGAGTTCTGTAAGCAATTTAATGCTCGGACTCAAGAAAAACAAGGAGTTGTTTTACCCGTTTTGATTACCTATTATAAAGATAAAACTTTTGATTTTGTAATTAAAACACCTCCTACATCAGTATTGTTGCTAGAAGCAGTAAAACAACAACGAGGCTCAGCAGAGCCCAATCGTAAGAAGATAGCAAATATTACTTGGGAACAGATACGAAAAATCGCCGAAACTAAAATGCCCGATTTGAACTGCTTTACCATAGAAGCCGCTATGCGTTTAGTAGCTGGTACAGCAAGAAGCATGGGAATTACAGTAGTAGGTGATCCACCTTGGAAAAAAATTAGTGAATAGCCTTTCTAAAATTTAGTTAAAGAAGATGGCAAAATTAACAAAAAAACAACGTGAGGCAATTGCCAAATACGACAGGTCAAAAAGCTATAGCCTTTTAGAAGCTTTTCAAATTGTAAAAGATATTACTTTTACCAAATTTGATGCTTCAGTAGATATTGATATAAGATTAGGTATTGATCCAAGAAAAGCAGACCAAATGGTGCGTGGAGTGGTAACATTACCCCATGGAACAGGAAAGATTGTACGAGTACTAGTACTATGCTCCCCAGATAAAGAGCAAGAAGCTAAAGACGCAGGAGCAGATTACGTGGGCTTAGAGGAGTATATTACTAAAATAGAACAAGGCTGGACGGATGTAGATGTAATTATTACCACACCTAACGTAATGGCAAAAGTGGGTAAGTTAGGCAAAATATTAGGGCCAAGAGGCCTAATGCCTAATCCTAAATCAGGTACCGTAACGATGGAAGTAGGGAGAGCCGTGAAAGAAGTGAAAGCAGGAAAAATAGATTTCAAAGCAGATAAGACAGGAATTATCCATGCAAGTATAGGTAAAGTCTCTTTTACTCCACAGCAACTTACTGAAAATGCTCAAGAACTGATTTTAACGTTGTCTAAACTAAAACCTGCTTCTGCTAAAGGTACTTATTTTAAGAGTATCTTTGTGTCAAGCACCATGAGTCCATCTGTATCAATAGATAAAGCAACTATTCCAGGCATTTAGCCTTTTTAGCTTTGATTACTTAAAAATACTTGAAATACAATGACAAGAGAAGAAAAATCAGCGATCATTGAAGAGCTGAAAGCAAAATTTGCCCAAAACAATTACTTCTATATTATAGATGCTAGTTCCATGACGGTAAATCAAGTAAATGATTTTAGAAAGTTATGCTTTCAGCGTGGTGTTGAGTATAAGGTTGTAAAAAATTCCTTAATTAAAAAGGCTTTGGAAAGTCTTGATACAGACTATACTCCTTTTTACAAAGAAGTTCTGAGAAACTTCTCAGGTATTATGTTCTGTAAAGAGGCGGGAAGCCTACCTGCACGCTTGTTAAAAGAGTTTAGAGAAAAAGGGAATGAAAAACCTATACTTAAAGGAGCATCCATTGACTCTACTTTGTTTATCGGAGAAGAGCATTTAGAGACATTAACTAAAATTAAATCTAAACAAGAAATGTTGGGTGAACTGGTTGGATTGTTGCAATCCCCAGGAACTCATTTAGCTTCTACTATACAAAGTGTAGGTGCTAAATTAGCAGGAGTGCTTCAAACTTTAGTAAAAAACAAAGAACAATAGCTTATTCTTACTTAATCAATACATTTCTTTTGTTTTTATACTTTTACGAAATCTACAACAAATCAAAACTTTTAATACAATGGCAGATCTAAAAGAGTTTGCAGAGAAATTAGTAAATTTATCTCTCAAAGAAGTAAACGAACTATTGGCTATACTTAAAAATGATTATGGTATTGAGCCTGCTACAGCAGCAGTAGCGGTAGCTGCTCCAGTTGTAGGGGGAGGTGGTGAGGCAGCCAAAGTAGAAGAAAAAACAGCCTTTGATGTAATCCTTAAAGCCCCTGGTACTAACAAATTACAAATAGTAAAATTAGTAAAAGACTTGACAGGATTAGGCTTAAAAGAAGCAAAAGAATTAGTAGATAATGCTCCTAAACCCGTAAAGGAAGGTTTAGCCAAAGCAGACGCCGAAGAGCTTGCCAAAAAACTACAAGAGGCAGGTGCAGAAGTAGAAATAAAGTGATGCTCTTGTCTATTAAATAAGAATCAGACCTGATTCTTAGTAATCAGGTCTTTTTCCCATTTATTTTTGTAGCTTTTCTATAAAAAAGGTACGTTTATTGCGTGTTCTTAAAACATAATACGGAAACCCAAAACTTTGGGTAAACCGACGTGTAAATCTCCTTCGTCAGAGGAGTGTCTATAAAACGTTTATCTACTACCACAATAAATAAGAAAAATCAACTCCTATGCAAAACCACACCACAAGGATTAGCTTTGCCAAAACCCAGAAAGTCCTCGATTATCCTGATTTCCTTGATGTTCAGCTAAAATCTTTCAGAGACTTCTTTCAGCTAGAAACCCCTGCCGAGAACCGCTCTCAGGAAGGGTTATACAAAGTCTTCAAAGAGAATTTTCCTATCTCTGACTCTCGTGAAAACTTTAAGTTAGAATTTATAGACTACTCTATCGATCCACCAAAGTACAGCGTAGATGAATGCATCGACCGTGGACTTACTTATTCTGTTGCGCTTAAAGCTAAACTTAGACTTTCTTGTAATTATGATGATGGAGATGATTTTGAAACCATAGAGCAGGAAGTATTTTTAGGAAACATTCCCTACATGACTGATAAAGGTTCGTTTATTATCAATGGAGCTGAGAGAGTGATTGTCTCCCAATTACATCGTTCACCAGGTGTGTTTTTTGCCCAAAGCAAGCATACTAATGGTACGAAATTGTACTCTGCCCGAATTATTCCAGCCAAAGGCTCTTGGATTGAATTTACTACCGACGTGAACAACGTCATGTATGCTTACATAGACAGAAAAAAGAAGTTTCCTGTTACTACCTTACTACGTGTTATTGGATTTGGTACAGATAAACAAATTTTAGACCTCTTTGAACTCTCCGAAGAGATAGAAGCCACCGAAGCCAATTTGCGAGCAGCAATTGGCAGAAAACTAGCAGCACGCGTATTACGTACTTGGACAGAAGATTTTGTAGATGAAGACACTGGCGAAGTAGTTTCTATTGATAGAAATGATATTCTTTTGGAACGTGATACCATTATTCAAGAAGAACATATTGATATTATTCTTAGCTCAGGTACGAAATCCATCATTGTGCATCGTAAAGATGTAGGTACTACTGATTACAGTATTATCTACAATACCTTACAAAAAGATAACTGTAATTCTGAAAAAGAGGCTTTAGAGCAAATTTATCGGCAGTTGCGGAATACCGAGGCACCCGATGAAGCCCATGCAAGTGAGCTTATACAAAGTCTATTTTTTAGTGAAAAACGCTACGATTTGGGTGAGGTAGGGCGTTACAGAATTAACAAAAAATTAGGATTAGACCCTAACAAAACTACACGAGTATTGACTACTGAGGATATTGAAAAAATTATCAAATACTTGATTGGCTTAGCAAACTCCAGAGCAATCGTAGATGATATTGATCATTTGAGTAACCGACGTGTAAGAACAGTAGGTGAGCAGCTATATGCTCAATTCGGTATAGGGCTGGCGCGTATGGCGCGAACTATCAAAGAAAGAATGAACGTAAGAGATAATGAGGACTTCAAACCCATTGATCTCATTAACGCGCGTACCTTGTCTTCGGTTATCAATTCATTCTTTGGCACGAATCAACTTTCTCAGTTTATGGATCAAACCAATCCGTTGGCAGAAGTTACGCACAAACGAAGAATGTCTGCCCTCGGACCAGGTGGACTATCTAGAGATAGAGCAGGTTTTGAAGTACGCGACGTGCATTATACCCACTATGGACGCCTCTGTACCATTGAAACTCCCGAAGGACCTAATATTGGACTAATCTCTTCACTATGTGTTTATGCCAAAGTTAATAGCATGGGCTTTATTGAAACTCCTTATAGAGTGGTTAAAAATGGAGTTGCATCAAATGAAATAGTGTACTTGACTGCCGAAGAAGAAGACTCACACTTTATTGCCCAGGCTAATTCCCCGATAGATGATAAAGGGAATTTCTTAGTTGAGCGTGTTAAAGCCCGTTTTGAAGGCGATTTTCCCGTAGTAGAGCCTCATAAGCTCTCTTATATGGATGTTGCTACTAATCAAATAGTCTCAGTAGCTGCCTCCCTTATTCCTTTTTTAGAACATAATGATGCTAACCGTGCCCTAATGGGGTCAAACATGCAACGTCAAGCCGTGCCACTGATGCGTCCAGAAGCACCTATCGTAGGAACAGGGCTAGAAGAACGAGTAGCTCTCGACTCGCGGGCTTTGATTTTGGCAGAGGCAGATGGAGAAGTACAATATGTAGATGCCGAGAGAGTTGTAATAAAATATGATTACTCCGAAGAGCAGATGCTCGTTTCCTTTCAAGACCCTTGTGTTACCTATAAACTTACCAAGTTTAGACGAACTAATCAAGATACCTGTATAAATCTAAAGCCTATTGTCTATAAAGGACAGAAAGTAAAAAAAGGACAACCTCTCTGTGAAGGTTATGCTACGCAAGGAGGAGAATTGGCCTTGGGAGCAAACCTTAAAGTAGCCTTTATGCCTTGGCAAGGCTATAATTTTGAAGATGCTATCGTAATTTCAGAACGTGTAGTACGTGAAGATATATTTACCTCTATTCACATAGAAGAGTTTGAACTAGAAGTGCGCGATACAAAACGCGGAGAAGAAGAATTAACCTATGAAATTCCTAATGTAAGCGAAGAGGCTACCCGATTTTTAGATGAGAACGGTATTGTGCAAGTTGGCACAGTAGTTAAAGAAGGTGATATTTTGATTGGAAAGATAACCCCTAAAGGCGAGACCGACCCTACCCCAGAGGAAAAGTTATTGAGAGCTATCTTTGGGGATAAAGCAGGGGATGTGAAAGATGCCTCACTTAAAGCTCCACCCTCTTTGAAAGGAGTAGTTATTGATACTAAATTGTTCTCGCGACCTAGGAAAGAAAAAGAGGCTCGTCAAAAAATGAAAGAGCAGGTAAAAATACTCATGAAAAATTATAGCGAAGAGCTAGCCGCCATTCGTGAGGTAATGATTGAAAAAATGGTAAAACTCTTAGAAGGAAAGCAATGTAAAGGAATAAGGCATAAATTCGGGGAAGAGGTTATGGGTAAAGGAAAGTTCACAAGAGCAAATATTGTAGAAAACCTGTTCCCAAAAGAAAATAAGTTTAGGGACGAAAGCAACCTCAACGTACCCGAAGAAACGAATTTAATTGCAGACCTGCTCCTAGATAATGCCACAGACGATGCCCATACTAACGAACTATTGTTGCAATTAGTCAAAAATTATATCAAAGCACGCAATGAAATCACAAGTAAATTCAAACGAGAGCGATTTGCCCTAGAAGTAGGAGACGAGTTGCCCACTGGCATCGTAAAGTTAGCTAAAGTTTATGTTGCTAAAAAGCGTAAACTTAAAGTAGGTGATAAAATGGCAGGGCGACACGGCAATAAAGGGGTAGTAGCCCGCATCGTACCACCTGAAGATATGCCCTTTTTAGAAGATGGCACCCCAGTAGATATTGTACTTAATCCATTAGGAGTGCCCTCACGTATGAATATCGGACAAATTTATGAAACTATTCTGGGTTGGGCAGGGCAAAAATTAGGCAGACGATATGCCACACCTATCTTTGACGGGGCAACCGAAGCAGAGGTCATTGCAGAGCTGAATGAAGCAGGATTGCCTCATTTGGGACGTACCTACCTATACGATGGGCTAACAGGTGAACGCTTTGAACAACCTGTAACCGTAGGGGTAATGTATATGCTTAAATTAGGACACTTGGTAGATGATAAAATGCATGCTCGTTCTATCGGACCATATTCACTTATTACACAACAACCCTTAGGGGGAAAAGCACAATTTGGAGGGCAACGCTTCGGAGAAATGGAAGTTTGGGCTCTAGAAGCTTTCGGTGCTGCTAACGTACTGCAAGAACTACTTACAGTAAAATCAGACGATGTTGTAGGACGTTCCAAAACTTATGAAGCTATTGTCAAGGGTGAGAACATCCCCGCACCTAATATTCCTGAATCCTTTAATGTATTGATCCATGAACTACGAGGATTAGCCTTAGAGATTACACTTACTTAAATATTTTTGGTATATTTTACTATCTTAAAGATAGGAAAAAGGCTTGGCTTGCGTCAAAATACAAGCCAAGTTTACTCCAAATATAACATATTTCGCATCAATTAAAATCTTTTTGAGGCAAAATGACGTTAAACAAGACCAAGAATAAAAAAATTAACACAAATTTTCGTCAGGTTACCATTAGTTTAGCTTCCCCCGCTTCTATTTTAGCCTCTTCTGAAGGGGAAGTAACGCAACCCGAAACCATCAACTATCGCACATATAAACCTGAAATGGGAGGTTTGTTTTGCGAAAAGATATTCGGACCCGTAAAAGACTGGGAATGCCATTGTGGAAAATATAAACGAATCCGATATAAAGGTACAGTATGTGATAGATGTGGTGTTTTGGTTACTGAAAAAAAGGTAAGACGTGAACGCATGGGGCACATAGAATTAGTGGTACCCGTAGCGCATATCTGGTATTTTAGAACACTGCCTAATAAAATTGGCTATCTTTTAGGCTTGCCTACCAAAAAATTAGACCAAATTATTTATTATGAACGATATATAGTTATACAGCCGGGTATATTAAGTGAGCAAGGAGTAAATAAAGACGACTTGCTTACCGAAGACGAGTATCTTGATCTCTTAGATAAATTACCACGTGAAAATCAATTTTTAGAAGATACCGATCCTAACAAGTTTATAGCGAAAATGGGGGCCGAAGCCTTAGAAATGATGCTCTCACGCCTTAACTTAGATGAACTTGCAGCAGACCTAAGGCACTCCGCCTATAATGATAAATCTCAACAAAGAAAGGCAGAGTCATTAAAGAGGTTGAGAGTAGTTGAGGCTTTCAGAGAATCCGCTAAACGTGAAGTAATAGATGAAAAAACAAATGAAAAGAAACTAGTGGATTTCAATAAGCCCGAATGGATGATTATTCGCAAAGTACCTGTTATTCCTCCTGAGTTACGTCCATTAGTACCCTTAGATGGTGGACGTTTCGCTACCTCTGACTTAAATGATTTGTACCGAAGAGTAATTATTCGTAATAATCGCCTAAAAAAACTCATTGAAATCAAAGCTCCCGAAGTCATTTTACGCAATGAAAAGCGTATGTTACAAGAAGCAGTAGACTCGCTTTTCGATAACTCGCGCAAGGCTAATGCAGTACGTTCAGATGGCAACCGTGCTCTTAAATCGCTCTCCGATATGCTTAAAGGAAAGCAAGGACGCTTCCGACAAAACCTCTTAGGTAAGCGTGTAGATTATTCAGGGCGTTCAGTAATTGTGGTAGGTCCCGAGCTCAAACTACACGAATGCGGCTTACCTAAAGATATGGCAGCAGAATTATTCAAACCATTTATTATTCGTAAACTAATTGAACGAGGAATCGTCAAAACCGTAAAATCAGCAAAAAAAATAGTAGATAAAAAAGAGGCAGTAGTATGGGATATTCTAGAGAATATTTTGAAAGGGCATCCCGTGCTATTAAACCGCGCTCCAACATTGCATCGATTGGGTATACAAGCCTTCCAGCCTAAACTAATTGAGGGCAAGGCCATTCAGTTACATCCCTTAGTTTGTACCGCGTTTAATGCAGACTTTGATGGAGACCAAATGGCTGTACATGTACCTCTTGGACAAGATGCTATTGCAGAAGCCTCTATCCTCATGCTCTCTTCTCATAATATCTTAAACCCAGCTAATGGTGCTCCTATCACCGTCCCTTCACAGGATATGGTACTGGGTTTGTACTACTTGACTAAAGGACGCAGAAGCACAGAAACGCACAAAGAATTGGGAGAAGGGTTGAGGTTTTACGGACCCGAAGAGGTAATTATTGCTATTAACGAAGGTAAACTCTCGAAGAACGCTTTTATTAAGGTAAAAGTAAAAGTAAAAAATCCTAAAACAGGAGAACTGGAAGAGACCATGTTAGAAACTGTAGCAGGCAGAGTAATATTTAACCAAGTAGTCCCCGAAGAGGTAGGCTTTATTGATGAGCTGCTTACAAAGAAAAAACTACAACAAATTATTGCAAAAGTGTACAAGACCGTAGGTACTATACGCACTGCTAAGTTTCTTGACGATATAAAAGATTTGGGCTTCCGTATGGCTTTCAAAGGAGGACTTTCTATTGGATTAGGTGATATTATCGTGCCGAAAGAGAAAGCCAAACTCATTAAAGACGCTAACGAGCAAGTGGCTGAAATAACTACGAACTATGAAATGGGCGTGCTTACTGAAAACGAACGCTACAACCAAATTATTGATATTTGGACACGAACCAGCCACACCTTGGCTGATACACTCATGAAAGAATTGAGTGCTGACCAACAAGGGTTCAATCCTATCTATATGATGATGGACTCAGGAGCACGCGGTTCACGTACTCAAATCAGTCAATTAGGAGGTATGCGCGGGCTTATGCAGAAGCCACAAAAAAATTTACAAGGCTCAGTTGGTGAAATCGTGGAAAACCCTATCCTCTCTAATTTCAAAGAAGGATTAGACGTATTAGAGTACTTTATTTCCACACACGGCGCAAGAAAAGGTTTAGCAGATACCGCACTCAAAACTGCTGATGCAGGCTACCTCACTCGTCGTTTAGTAGATGTAGCCCAAGATGTAATAATTACAGAAGATGACTGCGGTACTTTACGTGGTATTAAGATTGAAGCTCTAAAAGACGAGCAAGATATTGTAGAGCCACTCTCAGAACGTATTTTAGGGCGTGTTTCTCTCCACGATTTGTACGATCCACTTACTAATGAACTTATCGTAGAAGCAGGTAATGAGATTACCGAAGAAATTGCAGCACGCATAGAGGAAACAAGCATAGAAGAAGTGGAAATTCGCTCTGTACTTACTTGCGAAACTCGCCAAGGAGTTTGTGCTAAATGTTATGGAAGAAATTTAGCTACTAACCGGATGGTACAAAAAGGAGAAGCCGTAGGAGTCATTGCTGCACAATCCATCGGTGAGCCAGGTACTCAGCTTACCCTGAGAACTTTCCACACTGGTGGCGCAGCGCAAAGTATGGCAGTTGAGTCTACCATTAAATCTAAATTCGCAGGTATAGTGCAATTTGACATGATACGCCCTGTAAAAACTATCAATGCAAATCAAGAAGAAGTTACAGTCGTAATGGGACGCACTGGTGAAGTGCGTATACTACAAGATGATGGCAAAGTGCTAATTAGTTATCAAATCCCTTATGGAGCTTTCCTCTCTGTAAAAGAAGGTGATAGAATTGAAAAAGGACAAGAAATTTGCCACTGGGACGCTTTTAATGCGGTTATTCTTACTGATTTAGATGGAATCATTGAATTTGAGTCCATGGAAGAAGGAGTTACCTATAAAGAGGAGAGCGACGAACAGACAGGATTGATTGAACGTACTATCATTGATACCAAAGATAAATCCAAAAACCCTGCAATTATCGTGAATGGTGAGAATGGCGAGCGTCGTGTATTTAATCTACCCGTAGGGGCAATATTGGCAGTAAAAGAAAAACAAACCATTAAAGCAGGACAAATTTTAGTCAAAATTCCAAGACAAGCTAGGCAAACCCGCGATATTACAGGTGGTCTACCTCGTGTAACTGAATTATTTGAAGCACGTAATCCCTCTAACCCCGCTGTCGTTTCACGTATTGACGGCGAAGTAAAGTTTGGCTCCGTGAAACGTGGTAGTAAAGAGGTAATTGTAACTTCAAAAGACGGAAGAGAAGAGAAATACATGGTACCTTTGAGTAAGCACATTTTAGTACACGAAGGCGACTTTGTAAGGGCAGGACAACCCCTCTCCGATGGCGCTATTACTCCTTCAGATATTTTGGATATCAAAGGACCTACTGCCGTACAGGAATATTTGGTAAACGAAATACAAGAAGTGTACCGTTTGCAAGGTGTAAAAATCAATGATAAACACATTGAAGTAATTGTACGGCAAATGATGCAAAAAGTAGAGGTCATTGAGGCAGGCGATACTAGCTTCTTACCCGGTCAGATAGTAGATAAATTTGTCTTCCGTAATGAAAATGATAGCATCTTAAACAAAAAAGTGGTAGTTGATGCAGGAGACTCAACGCTCTACAAACCTGGTTCTATTATTACAGCACGACAACTACGAGATGAAAATTCAGCCTTAAAACGTAAGGACTTGCGGCAAATGAAAGTACGCGATGCAGAGCCTGCCGTATCAAAGCCTACCCTGCAGGGAATTACTCAAGCCTCATTAGGTACAGATAGCTTTATCTCTGCCGCTTCATTCCAAGAAACTACCAAAGTTTTGAGTGAAGCCGCCATCAACGGCAAAACAGATTACCTCATCGGCTTGAAAGAGAACGTAATCGTAGGGCATCTTATTCCCGCAGGTACAGGATTACGTGAGTACGAGAAACTTGTGGTTACCTCACAAGAGGAAGAGGAAGTTCAAGAAACTTCTAAAAAAGGACGTAAAAAAGAGGTTCAAACGTAGTACTTATTTAGGCTATCTATGCAATTCAAGCATTGGCAGAGAATGCCAATGCTTTTTTTGACGTAAAATTTTGAAAATCAAATAACTATAATCTCAAAGTTACTAATAAGTTGTGCAAACTCTACGCACTTTAAGCCAAAAAGATGATACCATTGTGGCACTCGCTACGCCTAATGGTAAAAGTGCTATTGCAGTTATTCGCATATCAGGCAAAGACGCTATTCAAATTTGTCAAAGTATTTTCAGTAAAAAAAATTTAACTGAACAGCCGTCGCATACTTGTCATTTCGGAACAATTCGTAATGAAAAAAACGAAGTTATTGATGAGGTTATCGTAACTATTTTCAAAGAACCTACCTCTTTTACCAAAGAAAATTTGGTAGAAATTAGCTGCCATGGCTCAAATTATATTATTTCACAAATTATTCAACTCCTTTTAGCGAAAGGTTGCCGATATGCCTTGGCAGGTGAATTTACACAACGAGCTTACCTAAACGGACAATTTGACCTCGCCCAAGCCGAAGCAATTGCTGACCTCATTCAGGCAGACTCTGAAGTCGCTCACCGCTTGGCTATACAACAAATGCGAGGAGGCTATTCACAAAAAATCAAAGCATTAAGAGAGCGACTTATCCACTTTGCCGCTCTCATGGAATTAGAATTAGATTTTTCAGAAGAAGATGTAGAGTTTGCTAATAGACAAGAACTTAAACAGCAACTCACTGATATTGAGCAGTTTGTAAAGAATTTACTACAATCCTATCGTTTAGGCAATGTACTAAAAAATGGGGTACCCGTGGCAATCATCGGCAAACCTAATGCAGGTAAATCTACTTTGCTCAATGCTCTTTTGCAAGAAGAGAAAGCTATCGTTTCAGAAATAGAAGGTACTACCCGCGATGCTATTGAAGATGAGAGAATTATACAAGGAATTTGCTTCCGTTTTATTGATACAGCAGGACTACGGACCACCACCGATGTAATTGAAAGAATAGGAATTGAACGTACTCAACAAAAAATACGCCAAGCTGCTATTTTACTCTATATCTTTGATATTCAAAAAGTTAGCCCAGAAGAATTAGCCCAACTATTACCTGAAATTCAAAGCTACCAAGTACCTTACTTGTTAGTTGCTAACAAGATTGATACCGTTGAGCCTGGTCATTTGCAACAGTATCAACGTTTTGAAAATGTAATTTTTATTTCAGCACAGGCACAAATCAATTTGGAGCAGTTAGAGCAACGATTATTGCAAATTGTTCAGGCAGATAAACTATCACCTGACCAAATTGTTGTTACAAACCTTCGGCACTATGAAAGCCTACAAAAAACACTTATAGCTCTGCAACAAGTAGCCCAAGGTATGCAGGTAGGGCTTTCTACTGAAATGCTTGCCGCTGATATGCGCGAAGCTATTTTTCATTTAGGAACTATCATCGGTGAAGTTTCTCACGAGGATTTGTTAGATTTTATTTTTTCCAAATTTTGCATTGGAAAGTGAAAATTCCCTTTATTATGACTTGAAAAATTGTAAGCATTAGTAAATCGTTTCATTATCTTTTTTCATTATCTTTTGAATCAAAAAGTATATAACATGGAAAATTCCTATATGTAATAAAACCACAGGCAGCCCTGCCCATAACCGAAAGGAACGTTGCCAAAGACTATAGCCCTCATGAGAATAAAAATAGTCTTGTAGAATACCTATTAACAAAAAAGTAGGGAGTAAAGCCCAAAAAAGATGATAAAGATAGGGTTTTCGTTGCTTAAAATAGTAATAAGCCCCAAAGCAAATTACAAGAGTAATGCAGTATGTTATGATATTGAATACCATTTATTAATTTACTTTGGTTGAAATTCGCTTTTCTTGCTCTTTCAAAGTAGCTAATAATTTAGCATTTTGGGCTTCTAACTCTGCCATAGAGACTTTAATGCGAGCTATTTCAGCATTTTGTAGTTTGTTTTCGGTATCTAAGGTTTGTATTTTGCGCTGAGCTTCTGCCCATGCTCGCTCGTATTGTTGAGCAGTTTGTTGCAAAACCTCATTAGCTTGAGCTAATTGCTCTTGCAAGGTTTGATTAGCAACCTTGTAATTTTGTTCTACTTCTTTGGCATGGGCTTTTTCTAATTCTAGAGCTCGCTCTATCTCTTCATGAGCTAATTGCCATTTTTCTAATTCCTCTCTCAAAATTTGTAATTTCCTATCCCTTGCTCGTATTTCCAAGTCTAGTTCTTTGGCTTGTTTAGCGTAGTGTTGGTGTAATTTTTGTAATTCACGATTCTTCTGCTGTTCTAAAGCTACCTCGGTTTGCCTGATTTTCGCTTTAAGTCTTATGTTTTGAACTAATAGCAAAAGAAAAAGCAAGAAAATAGAACTACCCCAGGCTATTAAGTAGGTTAGGCTGATGGTAATAGTCATGTTTGTTAAATCATGTCATATTTTTTTCCAAGTTTTTTAGGGCCGTGCTTTTACGCCTTTACTTCAAAGCTTTTTTTACCTCTTCGGTTTCTTTTTCTATAGTTTTACTTTCTATTTCTATTTGCTCTTTTACTTCGCGAGTTGCTTCTTTGAATTCGCGAATGCCACGTCCAAAACTACGTGCTAGTTCAGGAATACGCTTGGCTCCAAAAAGCAAGAGAATTACTAAAAAGATAAAAAGCACTTCTGTAGTTCCCAAGCCACCTATAAATAAAGGGATTGTGCCTAGTTGCATATTTTTTTATGATAAGAATAAAGTACAAAATAAAGTAATCTTAATTTGCAAAGTTAAGATTTTTTTAGAATAACCAAAAATATAATAACAACAAAATAAATAGAACTGACCATGCCACGTAGTTTTGAATAATACCTTGTTGTACTTTTTGTGTTTGTTTGCCCAAAATTGCTGCAAAATGATAAAGTATTTTTACTAAACCATCAACAAAAAAACGGTCAAACCATGCTATTAAGTGTCCTAATACCAATCCTACCCGCATGAAATTTACACCAAAATTATCTAATTTTTTGTCAAAAAAAGTAAGGAAAATTACTTTATTCTGAATAATTTTTTGCCATAACCAAGTATAAAAATTATCAATAAAAAAAGCTTTTTGCGAAAGTTTGACAAATGTATGCTCTTCAAAATGAAATTTCTTTTGTTGGTAATTGAACCAAGCAGCACCTGTTCCTACCGAAGTGAGCAATATGGCTACAAGCGACACCCAAGAAAAGCGTATTTCCCAAAACTGCCAATCTACAGAACACAAAGCCAATAAAACCACAGGTATAAGCAAAAGCCTAAAATATTTTGGCTCAATAATTTTATTTTCTTGATTTTTTGTAAAATCATTTTGTATTTTTTGCGAAAATCTACTATCACCTGCGAAAATCCATAACCATTGCCTTGTAGCATAAAAAGCAGTGAGAGGTATGCTCAAAAATAAAAATAACGGCACAAGATAGGCAAATGAATTGATTTTGAGCAAATTACTTTGTAAACTTGTTTCCAAAATACCTTCTTTACTTGCATAACCTATCGTAAAGGGTATACCTACCAATGCCATTGCTTGTACCAAAAAAGCAATAGATAAATAAGGAAAAATTTTGTTTAATCCGCCCATATTTCGCATATCTTGGTAGTCAAAATGCTCATATTGTCTGCTCCATTCATGCAAGTAATGAATTACTGTACCCGCTGCTAAAAACAAACCCGCTTTGAAAAAAGCATGACTCCAAAGGTGTTGCATACCTATTTGAGGATTTTGCAAACCTATGCCTGCGACCATGTAGCCCAACTGCGAAATAGTAGAATATGCTAAAACTTTTTTGATATTATACTGAAAAAGAGCAGAAAATGACCCTAAAAAAGCAGTAATTCCTCCTATAAAAGCAATAATAATTAGCACCTCTGGACCGAAAACTGCGAAGGAACGGTACAACAAGTACACACCTGCCGCTACCATAGTTGCAGCATGAATAAGTGCCGAAACAGGTGTAGGACCTGCCATGGCATCAGGCAACCATACGTGCAAAGGAAACTGTGCCGACTTGCCCAAGGCCCCGCAAAGTATGGCTAATCCCACCCAAAATTTCCATTCACTAGGCAGCAAAGGTAAACTCTCCAGCAAAAAACTTTGCGTGTGGGCGTATAGTATCAAAATACCAATCAAAAAACCTATATCGCCGATTCTATTAAACAAGAAAGCCTTTTTGCTTGCTCGGCTTGCCTCTTCTGTGATGTGCCAAAAACTAATCAACAAAAAGGAGCATACTCCTACTAATTCCCAAAAAATGTAAATAATTGCTAAATGATTAGTAAGTAAAAGTCCTATCATAGCAAAGGCAAATAAGCTAAGATAGGCAAAATAGCGATTATAATTTACCTCGTGGTGCATATATGCTATGGAAAATACTTGCACCAAAATAGTAATAAAAACTACCAACAAACACATAACTTGTGTTGTGGTGTCTAAATTTAGGCTAAAAGAAGCTATAAGCGGATTAATGGGCAAACTAACTTTGACAATCCAATGCCATTGTGTAGAATATGCTACAAAGCCCCAACAAACTAGACTAACAAAGCTACTAGTGAGAGCTATTTGATGCGAAAGAGTACTTTTTTTATTCAAAAAAAATTGAATAACTCCGAAAGCTAATCCGTGTGAAAACCAAGCTAAAAGAGCGATTATATTAGTTTCTGACATAGCTATAAAAAAAAATGATTCAGCGATTTTTTCGCATTTTTTTACCTTCTAAAATATTGCGAAAGAATACCACTATAATTGCGGGCAAAAGTAGCCTCTAACCGTTGATTTTTTTCCCCAAGTTGTATAAATCCCTTAAAATTATCTCTTACTGTTTTCCACTGCTCGGTGCTTTCTTGGTTGTTAGGAATACTTGCTACGTAAAGGTAGAATTTCTCTAATTCTTTCAGCAAATTCTCTGCAGTTTGTTGATGTTCTTTATAATTAGCCTGGAGTGATTTATCTACTAGGGCTAAAGTTTCTACTCTAACGTTAATAGCACTACTATATACTTGGTGGTTAGAAGTAGAACGACAAGCTACCCAAATTACTAACAACAGCCCGAGTAAAAATACACTACTACTATTGCGAAGTTGTCTTCTCATTTTTAAAAACGCTATTCTTTACTCAAAGCAAGTAAAAAAAAAGTATAAAGAGAAATATTTTTAGAAAAAAAACGTGCAATAAGTTTTTTTGTGCCTAAACTTCATTTATCTTTGCGAAGTTTTTGGATTTGTAAAAGTTGAGATATTAGAAATTAGTAGAAATCATTATTAACACTTTGACTGTTTAACCAAATTTTTACTAAACATTTAACAAAAAAACAATCAGAACAGATGGAAAATTTAATTTATGTTGTGCCACTTTTCGGGCTAATAGCTTTGGCTTACACTTATTGGAAATTTAACTGGATATCAAAGCAGGAGGCAGGTGAAGAGAAAATGCAAAATATTGCTAGCTATATTGCTCGCGGGGCTATGGCATTCTTGAATGCAGAATATAGAATACTAGGAGGTTTTGTGGTAATAGCGGTTGTATTGTTGTTTTTGCTTAACTATGGAAACCCTAATTCGCATTGGAGTATAGTTATTTCTTTTGTCATTGGAGCTGTTTTCTCTGCTTTGGCAGGTTTTATTGGTATGCGAATAGCTACAAGAGCGAATGTACGTACCGCACAAGCTGCAAAAACCAGCCTTGCAAAGGCTTTGCAGATATCTTTTGCAGGAGGAAGTGTAATGGGCATGGGAGTAGCAGGTTTGGCAGTATTAGGTTTAGGGTCAATTTTCATTGTATTATATTTATTGTTTTTACCTGAAGGTGCAGACGCTAACCATAAGAACATTGCTATTGCCTTAGAGGTGCTTACAGGCTTCTCACTTGGAGCAGAGAGTATAGCCTTGTTTGCTCGCGTAGGTGGTGGAATTTACACCAAAGCAGCAGACGTTGGGGCAGATTTGGTAGGAAAAGTAGAAAAAGGTATCCCTGAAGATGACCCACGAAACCCTGCTACTATTGCTGATAACGTAGGCGATAACGTGGGCGATGTGGCAGGCATGGGGGCCGATTTATTTGGCTCTTATGTAGCTACTATTTTGGCAACTATGGTACTTGGACAAGAAACCAAAGCTGTAGGCGACGGTATGAATGGGTTTTCACCTATTTTGTTGCCAATGTTAATTGCAGGGATTGGTACGTTTTTTTCCATCGTAGCTACTTTCTTTATACGTATCAAAGAAGGCAATACGAACGTGCAAGCAGCTTTGAATATTGGAAACTGGCTTTCAATTATTCTTACTGCGTTAGCCTCTTATTTTGCGGTAATGTATTTTTTGCCTCCCAAATTAGTGTTACGTGGTTATGAGTTTACCTCAACAGGTGTATTTGTCTCTATTGTAATTGGGTTAGTAGTAGGTACATTAATTTCCCTTATTACAGAATATTACTGCTCCATGGGCAGACGCCCTGTGAAGGCTATTGTGCGTCAGTCTTCTACAGGAGGAGCTACTAATATTATTGCAGGATTAGCAGTAGGCATGGAGTCAACTACTTTACCTATGATTGTGTTAGCAAGTGGTATTATTGCTTCGTATATAATGGCGGGTTTGTATGGTGTTGCTATTGCAGCAGCGGGTATGATGGCAACTACAGCCATGCAATTAGCTATTGATGCTTTCGGTCCTATTGCCGATAATGCAGGTGGAATAGCCGAAATGTCTGGCTTGCCCAAAGAAGTACGCGAAAGAACGGATATCCTTGATGCCGTAGGAAATACTACGGCTGCTATTGGAAAAGGGTTTGCCATTGCCTCTGCTGCACTTACTTCGTTGGCTTTATTTGCAGCATTTGTAGGGATTGCAGGTATCAAAACAATTGATTTATACAAAGCCCCTGTGTTGGCAGGCTTGTTTATAGGTGGTATGATACCTTTTATTTTCTCCTCTTTGGCAATGTCGGCAGTAGGGCGAGCTGCAATGGCGATGGTAGTGGAAGTGCGTCGCCAATTTAGAGAAATTAAGGGTTTGATGGAAGGAACTGCCGAACCTGAATATGAAAAATGTGTAGCTATTTCCACGCGGGCTGCTATTCGTGAAATGATTGCCCCAGGTGCTATTGCTCTTATAGTGCCATTGTTGGTAGGGTTTGGCTTAAAAGGTGTATTTAATGGTGTCTCCTCTGCTGAAATTTTAGGAGGAGTATTAGCAGGTGTAACTGTTTCTGGGGTGTTGATGGCTATGTTTCAATCTAATGCAGGTGGAGCTTGGGATAATGCCAAAAAATCTTTTGAAAAAGGAGTGGATATTAATGGTGTGGTATATTACAAAGGTTCAGACCCACACAAAGCCGCTGTTATAGGGGATACCGTAGGTGATCCGTTCAAAGATACTTCGGGACCTTCTATGAATATTCTCATTAAACTTATGTCTATTGTTTCTTTGGTTATTGCACCTCATTTGGCTTAATCTTTAGCTTTAGATAAAATTGTATCCAACTTCAAACTGCCGTAAAATATTTTTTTTAGGGCAGTTTTTTTATTTCAAGTAACTATTTGGCTGTACCTTCAGCGAAGACAAGTCCGTAATTGTATTGAATTGAAACCCTATAGATTGCGTTAGGGATTGAAAGGGCAAACCCGAAGGGTTTGGTGCGAAGCACTGAAGCATTAGCGAAGCCCCGCAAAGCCCGCCCCGAAGCCCTTTGAGCAAAGCGAAAAGGGCAAAGGGAAGGCCCAAAAAATGACTTTGTAACTCTAGGTAATTATTTTGCTATAAGATAAACAAGTATTATTTCCCTAAATATGCCCGCAAAAACCTGCTTTGCGTACCCTAATTGCCCACTTGCTTTTTCTGAAACTTTTATCCAAAACCAGCGCGATAGGTTAGCGTGGGACACTTTTTTGTGCCATAGCCATTACCCATGCCTTGATAAAAATGGCAAGCCTGTGTTAGGTTTTCCTTTCAACAATTTGTATTTGCGAGGAATTTTTAAGCGAATTGATTTGAAAACTTATGAAAAATATTACACTCAGCAATTAGCCTATTTCTTACAAAAAAATCAAATCGGGTTAGTGTTTGCAGAATACGGACCTACAGGGGCTAACATGGTAGAATCCTGCCAACTTACGAAAACCAAATTAGTAGTACACTTTCACGGTTTTGATGCCTTTCACAAAGGAACTTTGGAAAAATACCGAGAGAAGTATTTACGGATTTGGCAATATGCCTCGCGTGTTGTAGTAGTTTCTAAAGATATGGAGAAGCAATTAGTGAGTTTAGGAGCAAAGGCGGAGAAATTAGTTTACAATCCTTATGGCATTGATACACAATTCTTTACAGGAGCAAACCCTGCTCAAAATTCACCTTTATTTGTAGCCGTAGGGCGGTTTACACCCAAAAAAGCCCCGCAAAACACTCTTCAAGCCTTCGCCCAAGTGCTGAAATATTGCCCTGAAGCCCGCTTGCAAATGATAGGCAAAGGTGAACTTTGGGAAAGTTGCATAAAATTAGCTCAAAAGTTAGGTATAACAGACAAGGTAACTTTTTCAGGCGTGGGCAATCCTACCGAAGTAAGGGCGGCTTTGCTCAAAGCACGTGCCTTTGTGCAACACTCGGTAACTGCCCCTAACGGAGACTCGGAAGGCACACCGAACAGCATTTTAGAGGCTTCGGCTATGGGCTTACCCATCGTGAGTACAAGGCACGCAGGCATTAAAGAGGCTGTTATTGACCAAGAAACAGGCTTTTTAGTGCAAGAACACGATATAGAGGCAATGGCTGAGAAAATGTTAATATTAGCCCAAAATCCTACATTAGCCCAAACTTTGGGAAAGAGAGGACAAGAGCATATAAGAACGAATTATGATTTAACAAAGCGTTTGGAATATTTATGGCAAATAGTTCAAAACGCATACTAATTAGGTAATTGTTTTTGAGAAAAAATCCTTAGCAAAACACTATTTTTTGTATTCTTTTACTACATTTATGCGAAAAATAAAAAATAAAATTTGGATTTATTACCCATACCCGCCAAAAAGTTAGATTTTATTTACGTACTATTCCTAAATTAAATAAATTTATGCACAAAAAACGTATCATTCCTTGTTTGGATATAAAAGACGGTAAAACTGTAAAAGGTATCCATTTTGAGAACTTGAAAGAGGTAGGTAATCCTGTGGAATTAGCACAACGTTATGCCCAAGAAGGAGCCGATGAATTAGTTTTTTTAGATATTACAGCAACAGTAGAAAACCGTAAAACCTTTGCCGAATTAGTGAAAAAAATTGCTAGAGTTATCAATATTCCATTTACCGTAGGTGGTGGAATTAGTACGGTGAAAGATGTAGGTGAATTGCTTAATGCTGGAGCAGATAAAGTTTCTATCAATTCGGCAGCGGTTTATAACCCTGACTTGATTGACGAATTAGCCAAACACTTTGGAAGTCAATGTATTGTGATAGCGATTGATACCAATTTAGTAGATAATTTTTGGCGCGTATTTGTGCAAGGAGGACGCAAAGCTACTAAACTAGATACTTTTGTATGGGCAAGTGAAGTAGAAGAACGCGGGGCGGGTGAACTCCTGCTAACCTCTATGAAGCACGATGGCACCAAAAAAGGTTTTGCTGTTATGCTTACCTCTAAAATTGCTCAACTTGTTAATATTCCTGTTATTGCCTCAGGGGGAGCAGGTACATTGAAACATTTTGCCGACATTCTCACCGAAGGCAAAGCCGATGCCGCTCTAGCTGCCAGCGTATTCCATTTTGGCGAAATTAGAATAAAAGAATTAAAAAACTTTTTAGCAAGTAAGCAAATTCCTGTACGTTTAGGGTAGGAATTTATGTAGCACCTCTTACATTTTAGTAAAAAAGAACAGCAAAATTCGGTTTTTTATGCTTTTTTTTGTACTTTTGTTTAGTATTTGGTTTTACCATTCTATTTTCATTTTCAAATTTGTATGAAAAAATACACTTTATGGGGCTGTTTTGTAGTGCTTACAATTATCCAAAATACGCTTGTTTTGGCACAATACAGTAGCCAATCTAACAAAGCTATTCAATTTTATGAGCGAGGAAATGACTTATTTCAAAAGCAAAAATATGATGAAGCCTTTGAACAATACACTGAAGCTTTAAAAAAAGATAATCAATTTGCAGAAGCACATTACAAAATTGCCCAACTCTATCAGTGGTATAACCAAACCGAAAAAATGTACGAACATTTTGCCAAAGCCATTGAATTGCAACCTGATAATAAAGATTTTATTGGAGCTTATTACCACCTTTGCGAAAAAAAATTAAAAGAAGGGCAATATGCTGAAAGCAAGAAACTTGGGCAGAAATACCTCTCCCTCAATCCTAAAAACGCTTTGAAAATCAAGCAAGTAAACCTTTGGATACAATCCTGCGACTATGCCGAAGAGAACATAAAAAAAAGCCTCAATGTGCAAATTCGCCCTTTGGAAAAACCTTTGAATAAGTTGTATTTGCAGTATTTTCCCGTGTTTACTGCTGACTTGAAAACCCTCTTCTTTACAGGAGCGAAAAAACCTGCCGCCAACCAAGACTATCAAGAGGACATTTACGTAAGCTATTGGAAAGATACCGCTTGGACAAACCCGCGAGGCATCTCGCAAAAAATCAATACACCTACTGAAAATGAAGGCACTTGCACCATTTCTGCGGATGGTAAAATGCTCATTTTCACACTCTGTAGGCAAGACAAACAAACAGGTAAAACCAACTGCGACCTTTACAGCAGCACTTGGAACGGCACAGAATGGACCGAACCCCAAAATTTGGGAGAAAATATCAACACCCAAGCGTGGGAATCACAACCTTCGCTCTCTGCTGACGGTAATACACTTTATTTTGCCTCCACGCGTGAGGGCGGCTTCGGCGGACGCGATATTTGGGTGAGTACACGCAACGAACAGGGCATATGGCAAAAACCTCAAAACTTGGGTGAGAAAATTAATACCGTTTTTGACGAAACCTCTCCTTTTATTCACTTCAATGGCAAAACACTCTATTTTGCCTCAAATGGTAGAGTGGGTTTTGGGGGATATGACCTCTATCAATCTGATTTCTTAAATAAACAATGGACTGAACCCCAAAATTTAGGATATCCTATCAATAATTCACAAGACCAAATCGGCTTTTTTGTTACCCCTGATGCACGTAAATCCTACTTTGCGATAGCTACCTCGTACAAAGAGCAGGTAATCAGTAGTTTGCTCTATGAAATGACCTTACCGCAAGAAATCCAACCTGTGGTAAAAAGCAGTTTTGTGAAGGGAATTGTCTATGACTCATTGACCAAAAAGCCGATAGAAGCTACTTTAGAACTCTTTGACCTTGCTACTAATACTTTGCAGAGTACCATAAAATCGAACTTAAATAATGGTGAATATTTAATTACACTCAATAGTGGTTTGGAGTATAGTCTAGAAATTAGGAAGGAAGGTTATGCCTTCAAGAGCCTGAAGTTTAATTACATAGAAACCAAAGAACCTAAACCCCTAGAGATAAACATTCCGCTCATGCCTATCTCCAAAGGATTAACTTTTCGTTTAGATAATATTTATTTTGAGTTCGGTAAGTACACCTTACAAGATAAATCCAAAGTAGAATTAGACCAACTAGTCCTTTTTATGAAGCAAAACCCAACTATAAAAGGAGAAATTTCAGGGCATACAGATAATATTGGAGACAAGAAACGAAATGAAATCCTTTCTCTTAATCGTGCCAAAGCCGTTTACGATTATTTGATAAAAGCAGGTATTGAGCCTAACCGCCTCACTTATAAAGGATACGGAGATACCCGACCCTCTGCCCCTAATGATACTGAAGAGAACCGTGCTAAAAACCGTAGAATAGAGTTCGAAATTCAATAAACATTAAAGCAATACCTAATACCCATGAGAAATAAGCTAGTTGGGAGCTTTTTAAGTTTAATACTTGCAATCTTTATAATAGCTACTAATACACTTTTTGCGCAACAAGGTACGTATAACAAAAAAAATTTGGAAAAAGAGAAAAAAGAAAAATTAGCAAAAATTAGGCAAAATGATCTAATACTTAAAGAAATTAGCCAGAAGAAGGTAAATAATTTGAGTAAACTGCACGTAGTGCGCGAGCAAATGAACGTACAAAAAAAGTTTATCCAAACTTTGAAGGAACAGATTGCTGATATTGATGAGAATCTAAATAAGAAACAAAAAATTTTGCAAGAACTTCAAGCTGAACTAAAAGCCCTTAAAAAGGAATATGCAAGCATGATTTATGCCCTTGCAAAAACCCACTCTGCTTACAAAAAAATGCTCTATTTGTTCTCTTCTGAAAGTTTTAATCAACTTTACAAACGCTTGCTCTACCTCGCACAATACCAAGAGGCACGTAAAAGACAAGTACAAGGAATTCAGAAATTAAGCCAAGAGATAGAAGCTGAACGCAAAGAACAAGAAAAAATGCGTGCCGAAAAGCAAGCCCTCTTGAACGAAAAATTAGGCATTACGCAATCGCTCAAAAACTTGGAGGAGAGTAACTCCTTGCTTGTAAAACAACTTTCTGCAGAGGAGCTAAAGCTCAAAGCGGAAATAGATAAAGATAAAAAAGCTCTCGCCCAACTTGACCAAGCTATTAGCCAAATGGTACAAAGAGAACTCGTACCTATACCATCTTCTGATAGTCAAAAAGATAAAGAAACTAACATAGAAATTCCTAGTCCAACTCAACTCACACCTAAAAAAGGGAACTTTGTAAAGGGCAAACTACTTTTTCCTGTTAGGAAAGGATTTGTTGCCATCCCCTTTGGTAAATACGAACACCCTGTATTGCAAGGTGTAACCATAGAGAGTAATGGTATAGAAATTCAAACTCAACCTAACGAACCTGTGTATGCCGTAGCAGATGGAAAGGTTACAGCTATTGCTAAGATACCAGGCATGGTAGGGCAGGTAATTATGATACAACATGGCTCTTTTTTTAGTGTATATGCCAAAGTACATAACATACGCGTAGGTATAGGGCAATACGTCAAGGGTGGGCAATGTTTAGCATATGTTGTTATTGACGAACAGGGCGATAGCAAGTTACAACTTCAACTATGGCACCAACATGAAAAATTAAACCCCGAAGTATGGCTCGCCCCCAGATAACTTAAAAATAGAAATCAAAGAAACAAAAAAAGCGTTTAATAATAAACGCTTTTTTATTAAGCTATGAAAGTCAAATCTTAGAGTTGCACTTCTAATTTTTTGGCTAATACATTTTTGGGAGCGTAGCCTATTTGTTTATCTACTAGCTCCCCATTTTTGAAAAACAACAAAGTAGGAATGCTACGCACCCCGAATTTCATAGCGGTATTAGGGTTGGTATCTACATCTAACTTGCCGATAAGTGCCTTACCTTCATAGTCCTGGGCTAATTCCTCTACAATAGGAGCTACCATCTTGCAAGGACCACACCATTCAGCCCAAAAATCTACCATTACAACCGGATTACTACGAATCAAAGTGTCAAAATTCGCATCTGTGATTTCTACTGCTTTCATAAAACTATAAAACTAAAATAATTACTAAATAGAATGCAAAAAGTGAATTAAAGTATTAATTATGATTACAAGTGAATTACAATTGCATTACAAAAAAGGAAACTAAAAAGTTTGTTTTAATTATGCCTCTCCCACTACACCACCAAAGTTCATGGCTTTGTTAGAGTGGTTATCTAATAATTTAATCGTACCATAATTCTCCTCGTAGATACGTAGATTATCTTTCAGAGCAGTTAAAAGTCTTTTAGCATGTTCAGGGGTGAGGATAATACGCGACTTGACTTTCGCCTTAGGCAAATTAGGTACTAAACGAATAAAATCGATTACAAATTCGGTAGCCGAGTGGCTAATCATAGCCAAATTAGCATATTCGCCTTCGGCAATATCTTCAGGAAGTTCAATATTGATTTGATTTTCAATATTTTGAGGATTTTTTGCCATAGTCAAAAAGGTTTTGAAATGGGTAAAGAAATAAGGTTTTCTAGAATAAACTAATTTTATCTAAATCTTCTTCATCGGCATAAAAAAATTCGCGATGAATGTTAAAAAGCCTTTCATTGTCTTGAGGTACTCTTTTTTGATATGTGCCATCTTCTTGCATAATATAGGTGTTAGTATTATCTTTTAAGTTATAGTACAAGATACTAATAGCTTGTTTTTTTAGATTTTCATCTACAATTAAAAAAAGCGATTCAATGCGACGGTCAAAGCTACGTACCATCATATCGGCACTGCCACCATAGATAAAGGGTTGATTATTATTGTGAAAATAATACAAGCGAGCGTGTTCCAAGAAATCACCAATGATAGAATGAACGACGATATTCTCACTTAATCCTTTTCTTTGAGGTCTAAGGCAACAAATGCCTCGTACAATAAGCCGAATAGGTACTCCTGCCTTAGAGGCTTCGTACAATTCGTCTATGATTTGTTGGTCTTCTAAAGAATTGATTTTGATAACAATACCACTCGGCAATCCTTGCAAGGCATTTTCTGCTTCGTTTCTAATCAAAGAAATAAGTTTTTTTCGCATCTCTTTGGGAGCTGTAATGAGGTACTTATAGTCCTGTGGTTGCGAATGTCCTGTAATAGCATTAAAGAATTCGGAGATATCGTGGGCATATACTTCGTTAGTGGTAAGCAGGGCTATATCGGTGTACATTTTAGCAGTGGTTTCATTGTAATTTCCACTAGAAAGATGTACATAACGCGTTACTTGGTTCTCCTCTTGCCTTACAATAAGCATAATTTTAGTATGGGTTTTATAGCGGCTAAAGCCATAGATTACATAACAACCTGCTTTTTGTAGGCGTTCAGCTTCGCGAATGTTGTTCTCCTCATCAAAGCGTGCTTTAAGTTCAAATAACACCGAAACGTGTTTACCGTTTTCGGCAGCTTTGAGCAAGGCTTCTGTAATACGTGATTTTTTAGCTAAACGATAAATGGTAATTTTGATAGCTAATACATTAGGGTCTTCTGCGGCCTCTTCTAATAATTCTATCAAAAGTTCCATGCTATTGTATGGGTGGTGCAGTAGGATATCCTCGTGCTTGAGATACTCTAGAAGAGAAGTTTCTGGCTCCTCATAGCCAATTGGTTTCACAGGGGCAGGTAAGCTAGGAATTTTATCTTTGAAATTTACGTGATTAGCTATCTGCATAAGGCTGGTATAGTCTAGCATATCTTCTTCTAGGAAAATATCATCATCATCAAATTGAAGCCGTTTCTTCAGGATTTTCATCATCCATTCTGAATAGCCTTTTTCAATTTCAATTCTTACTACACGTCCCGTTTTTCGGCTCTTGATTTTGGCTTTTATCTCCTCTAAAAACTCGTCTTCTAAATCATCACTTTCTTCTAGAGTAATGTCCCCGTTACGTGTGATTCTAAATAAAGAAACGGATAAAATTTCTATGTTTCGGTATAGTTTATGGATATAGTGCCTAATGATTTCCTCAATAGGTACGAAAATTAAGATTTCATTCTCGTCCTCAAATTCATAAAAGCGTGGAATATTAGTAGGAATTTGTACGAAGGATAGTTTTTTTGTGTCTTTGCCATTGTCAAAGCTACGGCTAACTACTCCAAAAATCAAAGTTTTATTCATTAAGATGGGGAAGGTGCGGTAGTTGTCATAAGCCATAGGCGTAAGCATTGGGAAGATGGTACGCATGAAATAATTAGCAATATTCTCTTTTTCAGCAGGTTTCAGTTCATCAAGGCTAAAAACGATTTTGAACCCATTGCTCAAAAACTCAGGCATTAGAATTTTGCTGAAGCAATCACTTTGTTGCTTGTAAAAATTTTTAGTTTCTTGCAAAAGTAGTTTCCTGAATGGTTTTTCGCGCAATCCTGAATAGTCAATTCGTTCTTTCCCGTAGTCAATATAATTATACAAACTCCCCACCCTCACCATAAAAAACTCGTCCAAATTTGAACCTGTGATAGCTAAAAAGCGTAATCTTTCAAAAATGGTACGTTTGTCATCAATGGCTTGTTCAAGTACTCGTAGATTAAATTTGAGCCAACTCAAATCGCGACTTATGTAGTTACTTTGTTCTATGAGGCTACTTACGCGATCGGAAGTAGGCACTTTGGCATCTATCATGCTCTCTTCTATGTGTGTGGCAAAATTTTGGCTATCATTTCTTTGATAAGGCATAGTTGTATTAGATATAGTTCGTATTCATTATAGATAAAGAACGATGTAGTTTGATTTTAATATAGTTGTTTTAATATAGTTGGTAGTAGATGTTATTCTTGTTACTTAATTTGGAATCTAATTTATGAATATTAAACGAAAAAAGTGTTTTTTTGTCTAAAAAAACTTACATTTATTTTTGAAATGTATTTTATATTGTATAAAAATCTATCCAAAGTAGCATGGTTTTAACATAAGATTATCTCCTTATAATTCCTTGTCGCTATGTTCCCAACCATTTCCAATCACTTCTATGAAAAAAATAGGCTCTTCTTTGGTTGTTAACTTGTTTGTCGTTTTATCTATTATAGAGGCTTCTGCTCAACAAAAAATTACTAACTTATCGAATTTATCTGAAAGAAAGGAAGACAAGCCTAAAAAGTTTAGTGCTGATACCACTACAGCTTTCAACCTCAAAAGTCAGTATGATAACATAGCTGAAAAGAAGATAGTTGAAACCAAGAAACGCAAGAAGCGGAAGCCTAAGATGTATGCTAATGTCAGGGTAAAGCGTGGGGTAATACGCAAAATAAGTGGTTCTACCATTACTGTAGAGTTTTTTCATGTTGCTAAAAAGCAACAACTTTTGCCTCAGGACAAATTTTTAAGAGAGATCTATTACTACAATCCAAAGAAAAAAACTATTCAGTATGGTGATTACCATTTAGTAACTAATAAAATAAAAGGAGGCGAAAAATGGGTGCTGCTTCATGGTGCATACCAAAAAATAGTGAATAACGAATTACGTGAGGAAGGTTTTTTCAATCACGGGGCAAAAGATGGTATATGGGAGGAGTATGAGCCTTATCAAGGTGAAATGGTTCTGAAAGAAAAAATAAAATACAACAAAGGGTGGTATGCCGAAGCTCAAATTACTTATTTTGATGAAGCAGAAGGTAAAATAAAAGAAATAATACCTATCCTACATAATCAAAAAAACGGTAAATACATACTTTACTACGAAAATGGAAACATAGCTAAAGAAGGGTACTATCAATACGATGTACCCGTAGGAATTTGGCGCGAATATTACCCTAATCAAAAGCGGAAGAAAGAAATCAAATATCCTAATAATTTTTATGAAGCCATACAGCCATATATTCTCCGTGAATGGAATGAAAAAGGAGAATTGATTTATGATATAGATAAAGACGGAGGTAAATAACTGATTATATTAAATTATCCATTCTAATTTTGCTTTGCTTTTCGTAACTTATTGTAAAGTTTTATTTCACACTATAACGGGATTTCTTTATTACGCCACCTGTTCTACCTCCGAATTTGGGCATATATCGTTTGATGTTTAGAACATAAGAGGCATAGACTGAAGTTACTACATACATATCAACAGGTGATTTGCCACGTATCTCATTAGATTCGCCATACCCTATAAGCCGTTGGTAGGTTTGTCCGCTAGGGGTAGTGGCAGTTACAAAATTTCCAAATACTTCATTCAGGCGAGCTATGTTACGTGGTTTGCCACTAGCACTGTTCAATTCTCCAGATTTATCCGCCATGCGTATAGCTAAATCACTTCTCAACTCCGAAGGACTTACATAATTTCCTGAAACATCATCTAGGTAGTTAGTCATACTTACGCGAAGACTCATTTCTACTCCTACATCAACTCTATCTGCTACTTTGAACCTTACCCCTCCTCCCAAAGGAAATATTAAAGTAGTACGTGAATAATGCTTTCCTTCCGTAGCTAAAGGTTGTAAATCGATCCACTTCCGACCCATATCTTCGGGTGTACGGGCTTGTGGATTACTATAAATCAGCCCTAAACCTGCAAATACATAAGGAGATACATCTTTTCGTCTCCAAAATCTGCCTTCACTTTTCAAGAAATCATACATCATTACAATGCTACTTTCTATAATTCTGTTTCTGAAATGCAAGTTGCGTGCATATCGAAAAATAGCACTAGCATCGTTGGGGTCGGCTGATATGGCATCATCGCCGCGAATGTTCGTAACACCTAGAGTAAAACGCGCGCTTAGATTAGCTGTAATTTTCTGAGTAAGTAAGCCTCCTCCTGCCATTCCTATGAGGCGGAGATCTGTACTAAAACGCCCTATTTCAGGAGCTAAATCACCAAAGTAATTAGTACCTCCCAGCCAAGCACCTGCAGTCATATATCTATCGCGACTACTCAGTCTATAATTTTGTGCTTGTAAATTTATCCATGTTAATAGAAAAATGATAGCAAGTAGTAAAGATAATAGTTGTTTCATATCTTTGAATTAGGGTTTAGTTATATCATAATATTTTTATACTCATATATTTTTGTTTTTTTATACAAGCACAAAAACAATCATACTAGAGTACTATTGTCCTCTTAGTGAGGATATAGTACCCACTCCATGAACTCATTTTTAATTTCTATAATTTTTATTCTTTTACTCTATTTTGCCTATACGGAAGTTAGGGAAAAAGGTTTCGCTTTTAAGAGAGAATTTTTAGAAAAGAGAATAAAGACTTGAGGCTAATCTTCTAATTTGAATATTTCAAATTCTACACGGCGATTGATACGCTTGTCTTCATTGGTGGTTTCAGTTACGATTGGTTTTTGGCTGCCGTAACCAATAGATTTAATGCGTTTTTCGTCAAATCGTCCTTTATTGAGAATATATTGTTTAATAGCATCGGCTCTACGTTGCGAGAGTTTAAGGTTAGCTTCGGGTTCTCCGTCGGAGTCTGTATGTCCAGAGACGATTAGCCCAAGTTTAGGGTTATCTGCTAGGAAAAGAACGAGTTTGTTCAAATCGGGTTCCATGCTTGGTGTAACATTAGCGCTTCCTCCTGCAAATTCTATGGTATTAAATTTCCACTTCTTGAACCGAATAGAGGGAGTTTCAATGGTAATTGTGGTGTCTCCTTTGAGTAAAAATTCACGTTCTACTCTAAAAAAATCTTCTCCCGTAATAACTACCAAATAATTATTATCCTTAATCAAGTCAAATTCATAACTTCCATCAGGGCGAAGATATTTGGGGGCTACTTCAATGCCATTGTCCAAGTCAATAATAGATACAATTCCTTTGAAGGCTTGCCCTGTAATAGAGTCCTTTACTACCCCCTTAAACGAAACGGTAGCCAGCGGTTGGGCTTCCATAGGTAAGTTATTAAAGTGAATATCCAAATTTTGAGGGTTCAATGTGTCGGCTTTGGCATAATACATTTTTTCTGATTGAGAGTCCATAGTGAAATAATAATCTCTGCCCACCTTATTCACATAAGGTCCTAAATTTTTGGCTTCTGACCATCCGTTAGCTAGTTTATAGGACTTATACACGTCGAAATCACCGAAATTGACCAGATGTCCATTAGAGCTAAAGTACAGGATAGGATACTTAGGGTGATAAAAAGGACTAACCTCAGCAGCACGTGTATTAATGACAGGTCCTAGATTTAAGGCTTTGCCCCATTTACCTGTTTGCTTGTTTTTAATAGTTACATAGATATCCGTAAGCCCAAACCCACCTAACCTATCGGAGGCAAAAAAGAGCGAGTCTTCGGTATGAGAAAGAGCGGGTTGTGAGTCCCAAGAGACACTGTTTACATTTAGTCCTAGGTTTTTCACGTTACCCCATCGGTAGTAATAATAGTAAGTTCCTTTTTCTTGCTCTACTGTTTTAATAATAGGCACTCTTTGCAGAAGGTCGGTGATTTTCTTTTCAGGTTTAGTTTTTTTAGGCACAAAAATACTATCTACTACGCGTTCTGCAGTGTAAATATCACAATCTCCATAGCCATCGGGGGCATTACAACGCGAGAAAAAGATTGTTTTGCCATCTCTACTAATACAGGCTGAGCCTTCATTATAGGGGGTGTTTAGTCCCTCTAACTCTTTGGCTTCGCGCCAGGCAATAGTATCAATTTTAGTTCCTTCACTAGTTTTTTTCAAGAAAAAGGTATCTGCTTTGTAAGAATAGTAGAGGTCTTCGTTATACAGAATCTTTTCACCTACTTGTCTGCGTTTGCGTTGTGAGGTAAATACGAGGTATCGGTCCTTGCCTGTAATCGTAGGAGCATAATCCGCAAAGGGTGAGTTGATAGAGTCTCCTAAATTCGTAAAAGTACCTTCGGGGACGTCTAGGGTATCTACGTTAGAAGCGGCATTCACCATCTTGTAAAAAACGGAGAGTGGTACGTAATAATCTTTCTCGTTTACTGTAATCGTATCATAATAAAGTTGTATGCGTTTTACTTCTTTACCTCTATGATGTTTGAGTAAGAGTTGATAAAGGAACTTGGCTTTGTGCATATCGCCAAAGAGTTCTGCCAATTTGGCATAACGCCATAAGAGATAGGTATCTTTGTAAAAATTTTCTATTCCAAAATTTTTTACGTATTGTTCGGTAGCTAAATAAGCTTTAAGCCATTCTTTCTTTTTATTGTATTGTTTAATTTGGTCTAATTTTTCTTTATTGTGGTAGTAGCGGATACGGTTGATATTTTTGAACTCAATGGGTTGTTTTCTTTGATATTTTTTAGTACTATCTTCTTTTGCTTTTATGGCTTGGGTAAGGGTAGGAGGTGCTTTCTGTTCCTCTTTCCCTTTTTTTTGAGCTGGTGCAGTACTGAATAATACCAAAATTAGCAAGATTGAAAGAACATAAGTTAAATAAATGGAGAAATAAATTTTTTTCAAACGCATACTCAATCATCAAATAGTGCTACAAAGTGCAGAAATTCATATCAAGCAATGTGGTATAGGTTTTGCCCAATCTAATAAAACGAAAAAAAAAAAGATGCGTTGCTAGTTTTATGTTGTTTGTGCCAAAATGACTATCTTTGCAGTTGGTTTAGCTAATAATAGCTTGAATTTTATGCCATTATTCGCCTAATGATAATATTTGGTTAAGAACGAAAGCAAAACATTGAAGTAAAGTTTTTTAAGTACATCATAGAACCATAGCAAAAATTTAGCCTAATTCTAACCGCAATTTTCTGTTTTCTTACTGCACAAGCCATTCCATACATAAAGATATATGTTTTACACGAATTTGATGTTTCAACTTAATTCCGAAGAGGAGAACGAATTTGTAGAAATGTTTCCGATTATTGAGGCCGAAACAGAGGATGAAGAGGAGAATCGACGTTATGAAGAGATTAAAGAATTACCAGTATTACCTGTAAAGAATATTGTTCTTTTTCCAAGCGTTGTTATTCCTATTACAGTAAGTAGGCAAAAATCTATTAAATTAGTAAAAAAAGCATATAGAGGCAACAGAATCATCGGCGTACTTACGCAGGCTGCTCCTAAAGACGATGAGCCAAATTCTGAAGATTTATACCGCGTGGGAACAGTAGCCCGAATTCTTAAAATGTTGGTACTGCCTGATGGTAATACTACTATTATCATACAAGGTAAACGTCGTTTTAGGGTGCAAACCTTTTTACAAGATGAACCATATATCACAGCAAGTGTAGAAGTACTAAGCGAACAGTTTCCCCCACCTCGTAAGCGTGAAACTAAGGCTATGCTCGCTTCGCTTAAAGAAGCAGCTATGAAAATTATTAAACTTAATCCTGAAATTCCCCAAGAAGCTCAAGTGGCCTTAAATAATATCAACAGTTTGAGCTTCCTTACGCATTTCTTGTGTGCCAATATCAATGTAGAACTCGCTGAAAAACAAGGACTTCTGGAAATTGACGAGGGAATTAAGCGAGCAACTACCTTGCTAGAACACATGCTCAAAGAAATTCAACTCTTAGAACTGAAACGTGAAATTCAAAACAAAGTCTCTTCTGATCTTGACCAACAACAGCGCGATTTTCTCCTTCGCCAACAACTTAAAGTATTACAAGATGAACTTGGCTTTGGAGGCAATGAGCAAGAAATAGAAGAACTGAAAGCTAAAGCTGAAAAGAAAAAATGGGACGAAAAAGTTGCTAAGCACTTCAAAAAGGAGCTAGATAAACTATCCCGTATCAATGTAAATGCAGCAGAATATCCCGTAGCCATCAATTACTTAGAACTTTTGGTAGATTTACCTTGGAATGAATACACAACTGATAGCTTAGATTTGAACAAAGCCCAAGATATTTTAGATGCTGACCACTATGGCTTAGAAAAAGTAAAAGAGCGAATTATAGAATTCTTGGCAGTGCTAAAACTAAAACAAAGCATGCGAGGCCCTATTTTATGCTTTTATGGACCTCCTGGGGTGGGTAAAACCTCTCTTGGCAAATCCATAGCTAAAGCACTAGGACGTGAATACATACGTATTTCTTTGGGAGGATTACATGACGAGGCCGAAATTCGCGGACACCGAAAAACTTATGTAGGTGCGATGCCAGGTAAAATTATTCAAAACATCAAAAAGATAAAATCCTCTAATCCTGTTTTTGTCCTTGATGAAATAGACAAAGTTTCTTCCGACTTTAGAGGAGATCCCGCCTCAGCTCTATTAGAAGTACTTGACCCTGAGCAAAATTATGCTTTTGTAGATAATTACTTAGAACTTCCTTATGACCTCTCCAAAGTACTATTTATTGCTACGGCTAATTCCTTAGATACAATTCACCCTGCCCTACGCGATAGAATGGAAATTATTGAAATTACGGGCTATACTCAAGAGGAAAAATTGGAAATCGCCAAAAGACACCTATTCCCCAAACAGCGTAAGGAACATGGCTTAGAAGCCAAACAACTGAAAATAACAGATGCAGCTATTTTGAAAATTATTGATAGTTATACACGTGAGTCAGGGGTAAGAAATTTGGAAAAACAAATTGGAGCAGTAATACGCAAGGTGGCTAAATTGATAGCAATGGAAAAGCCCTATCCAAAAAATATTACTCCTAAGGAAGTAAGAGAATTTTTAGGCAACGAACTATTTGAAAAGGAAGTATATGAAAATAATCAAATAGCGGGAGTAGTTACAGGTTTAGCTTGGACGCAGGTAGGTGGTGAAATCTTGTTTATTGAATCAAGCCTGAGTATAGGGAAAGGCAAACTTATACTTTCAGGACAACTTGGCGAGGTAATGCGTGAGTCAGCATCCACAGCATTGTCTTTTCTCAAATCTATTGCTCCTAAATTCAATATTGATGCCGAAAGTTTTGATAAAACAGACTTGCACTTACATATCCCCGCAGGAGCCGTCCCCAAAGATGGTCCTTCGGCAGGAATTGCTATGCTTACCTCTATGGCTTCCACTTTTACTCGTAGAAAGGTAAAAGCAAACTTAGCTATGACAGGGGAAATTACCCTTAGCGGTAGGGTGCTACCCGTGGGAGGTATCAAAGAAAAAATTTTGGCAGCACGTAGAGCAGGTATTAAAGAAATTATTTTGTGTAAAAAAAATCAAAAAGATGTAGAAGAAATTAAGCAGGAATATATTAAAGAATTGACTTTTCACTATGTGGAGCGTGCTGAAGAGGTGCTGGCAATAGCTTTGTTAGATGAGTTAGCAGATACTAATTTTCCACCCTTCAAGACATCTACCTTAAGTTAGTTGAATATTTTTAAGTGAATTCTTGATGTATCGGCAGTTGATCAGACCTCTCCTTTTTCAGTTTGATGCTGAAAAGGTGCATTATTTTGTTATGTTTTGCTTAAAAATGTGGCTAAAATTGCCATTTGCTAAAAATGTTACACGTAACTTACACCAAGTAAAACACCCTAATTTAGTACGAAAAGTCATGGGGCTTACCTTTGAAAACCCTGTGGGATTAGCTGCAGGCTTTGATAAGAATGCCCAATGGATTGATGAGTTAGCCTGCCTCGGTTTCAGTTTTATTGAAGTCGGTACGCTTACACCTAAACCCCAAGAAGGTAACCCTAAACCAAGACTCTTTCGTTTGCCCAAAGATGAGGCAATTATCAACCGCATGGGCTTTAATAATTTAGGTATAGAGCAAGCTATTCAAAACCTTCGCAAACGTAAAGCAAAAATAATTATTGGAGGAAATATTGGTAAAAATAAGAATACATCTAATGAAGAAGCTATACAAGATTACCTATATTGCTTTGAGCGGCTATTTAATTGGGTAGATTATTTTGTAGTGAATGTAAGTTCGCCTAATACACCACATTTGCGAGCTTTGCAAGAGCGTGAACCTTTGCAACAACTTTTGCAAGCCCTACAAAATAAAAATCAGACTTTTCCTAATCCTAAACCTATTTTGCTTAAAATTGCTCCTGACTTGACTTTTGAACAAATAGATGAAATCTTAGAGATTGTAGCTCAAAAAAAATTAACGGGGGTTGTTGCTACTAATACCACTACTAGTCGTGAAAACCTAATAACTTCTGCTCAAAGGATACGGGAAATTGGGGCAGGTGGCTTAAGTGGTAAGCCACTTAATCAAAAATCTACTGAAATAATTGCCTATATTCGTAAAAAAGCAAATAAAGATTTAGTTATTATCGGTGTGGGTGGTATTGATAGTGCTCAAACTGCTTGGCAAAAAATAGAGGCAGGAGCAGATTTGGTACAAATTTATACAGGTTTGATCTATCAAGGCAGTCTGTTGCCTAAAAAAATTAATCAGTTCTTAGCTAAAAAAATGAAAGATGCTTTTTGCTATTGAGCATTATCTTTTTTATACAACAAAGCAACTGCTTGGGCAAAAACGCCTTCTTCACGCCCTACGAAGCCCATTTTTTCGTTAGTAGTCGCTTTTATGGAGATAGCATCAGGACCTACCTGCATAACAGCCGCCAAGCAATTTTGCATGGCTTCTATATGAGAACTAATTTTAGGCTTCTCTAAACAGACAGTGGCATCTACATTTACAAGTTCATAGCCTCTCTTGCGCACCATATCCATAACACGCGAGAGTAAAATTTTGCTATCAATATCTTTATATTGAGCATCCTTATTTGGAAAATGATAGCCAATATCACGCAAGTTAGCTGCACCTAAAATAGCATCACATATTGCATGGATCAACACATCTGCGTCGGAGTGTCCTGATGCTCCTTTGTAGTGCGGAATTTTGATACCTCCGAGCCAAAAATCTCTGCCTTCTACGAGCTGGTGAGTATCATAACCTTGCCCTATCCTAAATTGCATAATTGAGTATTGGAGAGTAATACAAGCAAGCAAATAAAAGCCTGTGAATAAAATACAAACTGAAAGATGTTGCACTTTCAGTTTGTGGTATATTTTTAAATCTACGAATCAGCTTCTTTTTTGATTACCTCTTCTTCACTTCCTTTGTTTGATTCATCTTTTTCTTTCTTACGTTCAGATAGGCCTTCTTTAACGGCTTCTGCAATTACATCAACAATTAATTTGATGGACTTATAAGCATCGTCATTAGCAGGGATAGGAAAATCTACTGATTCAGGGTTGGAGTTAGTATCTACAATGCCGAAAACAGGTATACCTAATCGTTTAGCCTCTGAAACAGCGATTTGTTCTTTTTTTACATCTACTACAAAGAGAGCAGCAGGGATACGCCCTAAATCTGCGATACCTCCTAAAAGTTTTTCTAATTTGTCCCTTTCACGCTGAATAGTGAGGCGTTCTCTTTTAGCAATTTCCTTGAAAGTATTCTCGTCTCTCATCATTTTCTCTAGATTTGCCATCTTTTTGAGAGACTTTTTCACGGTAGCAAAGTTGGTAAGCATACCACCGAGCCAGCGTTCTGTTACGTAAGGCATTTTGAGTTCTTGTGCCTTTTGAGCTACAATTTCCTGGGCTTGTTTTTTTGTAGCCACGAACATGATCTTCTTCCCTGAACGTACAATATTGCGGATAGCTTGGTAAGCCTCTTCCAAGCAGGCAATGGTCTTGTTTACATCTATCAGATGGATACCGTTTTTCTCCATGAAGATGTAAGGTGCCATTCTTGGATCCCACTTACGGGTGAGGTGCCCAAAGTGTACGCCTGCATCTAGTAAATCTTTGTATTGGATATTTAACATACTATCTACACTAAAAAGATTAACAAGATTAACGTTTACTGAATTGGAATCTTCTACGTGCTTTTCTACGACCAGCTTTTTTACGTTCTACCATGCGAGGGTCGCGTCTGAGCAAGTTTTCTTTTTTAATTGGTTTGCCGTCTTTATCTACGGCTGTGGTACCTCGTTTAAGGATAGCTCTATTTTCAGGGTTTATCTCACACAAGGCTCTGGCAATTGCTAAACGGATAGCAGAGGCTTGCCCTGAGATTCCACCACCATCTACATTTACTTTGATGTCGTAGTTAGTAGTGTTATTAGTAATTTCAAGCGGTTGCTTAATAATATTTCGCAAGGTTTCTATGGGAAAGTAATCTTCAAAGCTTCGTTTATTTACAGTAATTACTCCCGTACCCTGCTTTACATAGATGCGTGCTACGGCGGTCTTCCGTCTTCCTATCGTGTTGATAACTTCTATCATATATATTGAAATTGCCGATTAATTAGTACTTTAATTCTATTTTTTTGGGTTTTTGTTCGTGGTGTGGATGTTCTGCTCCTTCATAGACGCGTAAGTTGGTGAAAAGACGCCTACCTAGACGGTTTTTAGGTAACATTCCTTTTACTGCGTGTTCTAAAATACGATTTACGTTTATTTCTGCTTGCTGGCGTGGAGTGCGTGTACGGTGCCCTCCAGGATAGCCTGTGTGGCGGAGATAAATTTTGTCCGTCCACTTTTTACCTGTAAAGCGGACCTTTCCTGCGTTAATTACGATAACGTTATCTCCACAATCTACATTAGGAGTGTAGTTAGGCTTATGTTTGCCCATCAAGATTTTGGCAATTTGGCTTGCTAGACGCCCTACTATGGCGTTACTTGCATCAATCAGTACCCATTCTTTTTTGACCGTCTTGCTATTAGCAAAGACTGTTTTGTAACTTATTGCTTCCACTTTAATATATTTTTATGCACTTGATAGATTATTGTACCTAACTAAAAGGCTTGCAAAGTTAGAACTTTTTTTTCGAATAAGCAATTTAGGCTGTGAAAAAAGTTTTTTCTTTACTTGAGTACCACAATTAAAGTATTAGCCGTTTATTTATGCTATTGAATGGAAAGCAAAAGGCTACCTTATAAGGCAACCTTTTGTGTTCTTCTCTATAAGAGTTTTTGATAGCTACAATTACTTAATAGCATCTTTGAATGCTCCTGAAGATTTGTATTTGTCAAACTCTACGTCTTTAATAGCTTTGGCTTTCAAATCACTATTTAATTCGCAAGCTTTTTTCAAGTTAGAAGCCATAGCATTCTCGTCATTTTTTCTTGCTGCTGTAATGGCAAGAGCGTAATAAGTAATAGCGTCTTTATTATTTTTTTGTAAGGCTGCGTTGAATGAGGCGATGGCTTCGTCATAGCGGCGGCTAAGCAGTTGTGCTAATCCTTTATTAAAGAGATTAGGGTTGTTAGCTTGAGCGTCGTTTAATAAATCTACGGCTTCTTTGTATTTAGGTGAGTCAAAGGTTTCAGCAGCGCGAATAGCGAAGTATCCACTTGCCCCTTTTAACAATTTATTGACTTTGGGGTTGCTAGAACCAACATTGAGTGCTTTTTTCAAGTTCTCTTCGCATTCTTTCATTTTGCCTTGCATTGCATAAGCCATGGCAATATTGTAGTAGGCTTCTGCAGTCTCTTTTTTGCTAATAGAGTTATTTAAGGCACTCAAAGCCATATCAATTTTAGATTTATCGTTTTCTAGGAGTGATTGGTCAAGGTATGCAGCACCTAAATTGTTTTGGATTTTCCAAGTGTCATATTTAGAGGCTGCGGCTTTTAAGATAGCTATGCGCTCTTTCAAATCGGGTGTGTTTTGAGCAACAAAAAGATACTCTTCTTCGCTCAACTTGTCAGCTGCTTCTTTACCTTCAGTAATTCTTTTTGCCAAAGCAGAAAGTTCAGCAGGGGTTTTTTGGTTAGCATTTAACATTACTTCAGTTTTAGCGTAACGAAGTTTAGGATATACTTCGTTCATTAAGTTATTGTAATATGGTTTTGCGGCTAGTTTGCGTTCGTTTTCTACAAAGTCGCCTTTTTCATTCAAAATAGATTTAATTTCAGATTTAGCCTCTGCTGGTAAGCTACTTTGGTCTAATAAGCTATAAAACTCAGGTAGCGTAGCTTTCAAGGTAACTGGGTTTAAGTTGAAACGGTATTTTGTTAGATCCTCTTTTTTGTAATTGTATTTTTGCATGGTTTTCATGAAAGCCGTTTCAACTGCTTTGGCTCGTGCATTGGCTAGGTTTGTATTTACAGCTTCGCTTCCTTCGGGAGAGTGTGTACCTGTTACGGTAGCTTCAAAAGGAGGAATTTGCTCTTTCACGAACAAATCTACCATATCAAAAGTATTTTTGTTATCTCCTACTGCTGGGTTGACGTTAGCACTTCCTCGCTCAAAATCTAGGCGAACAGGTTTTACAGTAGGTTGGGGGGCTACAAGATTGTGATCAACACTGGCAAAAGGTGATTCTGTAGGGCTATAGGTAAGCCCTGAGGCGGGTGCTTTTACCAAGAGAGCTGTGGTAGAAATTCCTTTTACGAATTGTCCGCCATTAGCACGCATGCGTACAGGACCGAACGATTTTTTATCTTTTTCTTTGCCTTTTTTGAATACGTTGCCTTTAACCATTAAGCCACCTTCTTTTAAGCGGTCTTCGTAGCCGAAGCCGAAGGGACGAGTTTCACGAGGTTCAGACTTTTGACCTGCATACTTATCACCATCAAAAGAAATCTTACCTACCGAAATGTCAGGGGTTGCTTTGCCATCATCCGTTACGGTTTCAATATTTTTGGCAATATAATGAACTTCTAGTTCATAAACAGAACCTTTTTTCATCATTGCCACGGGCAAATTAGCCCCCACGGTAAAGTTTACCTTATCTCCGTGTAATTCAAGTGGCGAAGGTTCAACAGTTAACTTTTGTTGATCTGCTAATTTTATCATTTGGGCTAGAGGGTTTTTACAAGCTGTAAACATTACCACAGAGCCCAAGAAAGCTAATGAACCAATAACTACTTTTTTATTTATTTTGTTCATAAGGTTAAGATAGTAATTAAGTTTTGAGACTATTACAACAATTCGGGTGCAAAGCTATATTTTATTTTTGGTATATCAAAAAAAAGGTGTTATTTTGCAAAAAAACAAGCTAAAATTTTTGCCTTAAACTTCTGAAAACTTATTTTTTGGCTTGCTAAAGATGGGAGTGATAGAAAAAGTAAAGGTATTTTTTGAGAAGCGTGCTTTTGGAGTTTGTACTTACTTGGGTGAGCGTATGGGAATTAGTATTAGTAGTATTCGCTTATTTTTTATCTATGCCTCTTTTATGACTGCAGGCTCACCTGTTATTATTTATCTAATCTTAGCTTTTTGGATAAACATGCGTAAGCATTTCAGAATGCACCGTAATCCGTTTAGTTGGGAGTGGTAAGGAGATTTGGGAAATGATAGAATTTATGGATACAAGAAGTTTTGGATTTGCAACTATACTAAACAAAAAGTGATTTTGTAAATTTTCCAAATATAAAACTTTGATTTTCAGTCAGTTCCAACTTCTAAAAAATCAGAACCTCTGTTAGTTGAGTATAACTGCCCTTTAAGGTAAATTTTTTGACAAAAGGTATTGGTTTGTAAATTTTAGTACCCTCTAAGGAGAGGCTAATTAAAAAATAACCACTGTACCCCAAAACCTATGAAACGTCTTTGCCCTGGATAAATAGGAGTAGGAATATATCCATGCCCTGCTACCTGATTAGCATGGGTAAGCTTGATAAAACCACGCACATTACCCAAGCGAATATTAAAAAACAAATCAGCAATCAAATAATCATTTACCAAAAAAGTATTTTGCAAATAAAATTGCTTATTAACAGGATTATATGAATCAGCATAATAAGCTGATTTATAGTGCATTTCTACGCCAATTTGTGAATGAAACAAGTCCTTGAAAAACAAATCCTCTAAATACAGCCTTGAATTGATAAATACCGCAGGCACACGCCAAAGATTTACACCTAAATTTTGGGTATAAATCCAATTATTAATAGTATGCAATTTCCCTAATTGGTAATTAAAGTTTAGCCCTAAAGAAGCCAACGAAACCAAGTCTGAGCTTTGCACGGGGTTGCGGTCTTCACCAAAGTAGATAAAATTTTGAATGATATTGTAGCTAAAAAACGGATTGAAAAGTATTTTTAGAGTTTGAATATTTAAGCTACCAAATACCTCGTTTGCTAAGGTATTTTTGAAGTCATTTATCCAAAAATGGTGATTACTAACAAATCTTTGTTGCAAAATTGTAGGGCTAAAAAACACGCTTCGAAAGCCTGCCTGAAAAAAAGGATTGTTTAGAGTGCTTTCTAACCTGTAATCTTTGCCTAAGAAATGCTCTGCTTCTATGCTTAAACGCGTACTATCGGTAATTTGGTAAAAAAGTTTTCCGCCGATAAAATTTTCTAACCTACGTATGTTGCTCCGTGCTACACCCGAGCCGTCTAAAAAAGGTAAGTTTTCATAGTTGCTATGTGTTTGAAAAAACCGATTACGCACAAATGCTTGATAATAAAAGCCTTTCACTTTGCCACGTATGCCTGCTTTTTGCTCAAACATTTCGTATTTTAGCCCTTCGGCAGTGGTAAGGCTATCAAAATTGAAAACTGCTTTTTGGCTCAAATCAGGAGCAAGTGGATTAGAGGCATAAAAGAAGCTATTTTTTTGCAAATTTTTATCCGAATAATCCAAACGAATGTTCTGATAATGTAAGTTCTGAAAAATTTTGAATAATTTATCTAGCTCATAATGGTGGTAATAATACAAGCTATTGCGAAGTTCCCATGTGCGGGCAGAGTTGCCTAAATTAGCAGCACTTTGCTGGTAAGCAAAAAGTCCTGTGGTAGAGTCGGTTTTGATTCCTCCTAACTCAAATAAGTTATGGCTGGAGAAAGCGTAGTGTGTAAGCATTTGATACTTGTCATTTTTGCTTCGGTGATTAGCGTGGAGTACTACGTCAAATCTATCAGCAAAAACTAGCTCACCCTGCCCCAAAAAGTTAGGAGCATTGCTACTTCCAAAAAGTTTGTCAGAATTGATACGTCTGTAAGTCAGTCCAATATTATTCCTTTCGTCAATATTGCGTGTAAAAGCGAAAATAATCATTTGCTCGCCACCGCCTAGGGTAAAATGTGTATTCGTAAAAGGAGATTTGGTATCATAGTAGGTAAAATTTTCAGGCGTAAAATGAAAAGGCTTAAAAACATCATAGCCGAACTGTGTACCAATTTGTTTGGGTAATTGATAAAAAATAGGTCG
Organism: Microscillaceae bacterium; assembly: GCA_025054775.1. Lineage (GTDB taxonomy): Bacteria > Bacteroidota > Bacteroidia > Cytophagales > Microscillaceae > JANWZA01. The sequence continues at coordinate 49,278 of JANWZA010000030.1, read as the reverse complement.
CATGGGCGAGCCAAATACCCCTAAATCGGTAAACATATTTTTATTTTTGTTCACATAGTTGTATTGGTGAAAGGCTTGTAGAGAAGTGTCAATTTTGTATAATTTTAGAGCATCATCTTGCAAATCGCTTTCATAAAAAAAGCGAGTGGAGTGTGCCCCGTAGATTTGCTTCACGCTGTCGCTTTCATTGATAATTTGGCAGAAAGCAGAATGTAATTTTGTAAAGTTGAATAAAATCGTAAGCAAAAGAGGTAAATATTTGAGCAATTTCATGAACATAGTAGTACAAATCGTTTGGCAATATAGTCAAACAAAATTTTTTTGTAAAAAGCTAATTTTGCAACTAACTACCAAGTATTATCTTGCAAATGCAGAAATAGAAATTAAGCAATTTATTGTTTCATATTATATGCTTCAAAAAAGCTAACTTGCAAGCCCAAATAAGACCTAACTTTGGTATCTTGCATAAGTACTTAAAGTATTAAACAAAATTCCAACTCCTTATTATTATTATTATTTAATCTATCAATCAGCTACTTGATTTTGAAAGGTTTACAGAATTACTTTCATTCTATACCTTTATGACTTCGTTAGAAATTAAAGGAGGCAAACGCCTTTGCGGTGAAATTGTGCCACAAGGAGCAAAAAATGAAGCTCTACAAGTTCTGTGTGCTACTCTGCTTACTGACCAGCCCGTAACAGTTCACAACCTCCCCAATATTAGAGATGTGAACAAACTTATAGAACTTTTGGCAGACTTAGGGGTGAGCATAAAGAAAATAAAAGAAGGAAGTTACCAGTTTAGAGCAAAAGACATTAACCTAGCATACCTTGAAACAGAAGTCTACCAACGAAAAGCCTCAGATTTGCGTGGCTCGGTGATGCTTTTAGGACCACTCCTAGCCCGTTTTGGCAAAAGTCGTATCTCGCGTCCTGGAGGAGATAAAATTGGTAGACGTAGGTTGGATACACATTTTTTAGGCCTTCAAAAGTTAGGGGCAAAGTTTGAATATGATAGCCAAAAAGAGATTTTTCAGATAGATGCTTCTAATTTGCAAGGCTGTTATATGCTTTTAGATGAAGCCTCTGTAACAGGTACGGCTAATATCGTCATGGCAGCCGTACTTGCCAAAGGTAAAACTACCATCTACAATGCAGCCTGTGAGCCATATTTGCAACAACTTTGCTCTATGCTTAACAGAATGGGGGCTAAAATTAGTGGTATTGGCTCTAATTTGCTTACTATCGAAGGCGTAGAAAGTTTGAATGGTACTGAACATACCTTACTCCCTGATATGATTGAAGTAGGGAGTTTTATCGGTTTAGCTGCTATGACCGAGTCTGAAATTACGATTAAAAATGTATGCTTACCGCAATTAGGGCTTATTCCTACTGTCTTTCAACGGTTAGGTATCCAGATGGAGTTTAGAGGGGATGATATTTACATTCCTTCGCAAGCTCATTACGAGGTAGAAACTTTTATTGATGGTTCAATCCTTACCATAGCCGATGCACCTTGGCCTGGGTTCACTCCTGACTTGTTGAGTATTGTATTAGTAGTAGCTACGCAGGCAAGAGGTACGGTACTTATTCATCAAAAAATGTTTGAGAGTCGTCTATTTTTTGTAGATAAACTTATAGACATGGGAGCTAAAATTATTCTTTGCGACCCTCACAGAGCCACAGTAATCGGGTTGGACAAGCAAATCGCCTTGCGTGGTATCCGTATGACCTCACCTGATATTAGAGCAGGAGTAGCTTTGCTTATTGCCGCGCTTTCGGCAAATGGTACAAGTATCATTGATAATGCTGAACAAATTGACCGAGGTTATCAATATATCGACCAACGCCTCAACGCCTTGGGGGCTGAAATTAAAAGAATTTGAAGGAAGTATAAAATTCTAAAAGAGTAAGCTTTGAGGAGAATTATAGGTTTATCAAAATACATAATAACCAACCAAAACGTACTGGCATGCAGGATTAAAGCCAAACTACAAGTAAGATAGATTGGGCTTTAATCCAGAAAATGGACTTTTAGCCTGCACTTATTTTGCTAATCAACTCTTTTTCCTTGTATTTATCATCTTTGTTTTTCTTATTCATCAATTCTTTTTCTATTTTTTCTAACTCTATCAATTTAGCTATAGGACCGCTAGGATTGATAAACTCCTTCAAATCATTAAATCTAAAACGTACATAGCCACATCCGCGCATAGCACGTGGTAACTTTTGAGTAAGGTGAAATGTAATATTATCACGTCCTATGCAAAAACAATTCACATCATTGGGTTTTATTTCGCACTTACGTAGATCGGCAGAGGTTAAGCCGTTATTGCAGTTGCTGTTAATGCGGTTTTGAATTACTTGGTTCAAACGTGGTATATCTTCTAGATTAAACAAGTCTTGAAATTCATAAATCTTTCCTTTTTTGAAATTGATGGCAATTCCAAAAGTTTCGTCAATAATTTCATTGCTTAAATTCGTTTTATCAATATGTTTTATTTTGGAGATGCTTAGCAAATCGCCCTTAAAGCAACGAATTTCATATTTAATTTCACCTTTGAATCCTTTTTTACAGGCTTCTAAATCGTTCATTAAGTCTCTAATTTGGTTAAGCGAAAAATTGCTCTCAATGTAATAATTCACTTTATTTTGCAATACTTCGTCAGTATAGCCTGATATTTGCGGATAAACCACGTCTATCAAACAGTTACCATTGTTGCGGATAATTTCTTTTTGTGTAATCTTAATTGTATTTTTTATTCTAAAAGATGTATCTGCGGGTTCTTGGAATTCAAAAGGAATAATTTTGTTAGTTTTTTTATCTATCCAATCCCCTCTTAACACGTTTATGTTAGAAAGGAAAATACCTTTAATTTCAACGATAGGCTTTCCTGTGGAGTCTTTTTGAATAAGTAAGAAATTACCTTTTTTATCAATCTTACCTTGTACTTTGTTGTCATCTCCTTTGATTTTGTACCAATAACTTCCTGTAAGTAATGTATCGTAACGGCTTAAATTTAAGTGAATGAGGGTATCAGGATGATCTACATATCCGATAAATGCTTTTTGGAAGGTTGGTTTTTGAATTTTCACTACACTTTTTCGGGCATCATTATTTTGGTTAGTTTTGTTGCAACTTATTAGGTAGAGCGTAAGAATAGAAAACAAGAAATAGTAATAACGTCGTAGTTTCATATTTTGGTTAAATTTAGGAATTCAGGGACATTTTGCAGGGGTTGAGATTAACGAAAACCTGCTTGCAAAAAGTACTATCAAAATGTATGCTATTATTTTGCAGAATGCTACTATACTCCAAAAAAAAGCAACTTCCTTCGCTTGACAAGGTAATAATAAAGAGAATAACAGGCAAAAGCCTCTCTTACGTCTGTAGAATAGCTGAAACTACCTGCAAGCTAATTAGACTAATCTTGCAGTAGTTCGTTTAGCTTTTATCTACCATATCTTTTTTTAGCTATTCATTGACATCAAGAACTCCATATTATCCTGTGTACCTTTCATACGCTCAAGCAGGAATTCTATGGCTTCGTTGGGAGTCATATCACTCATTAGCTTGCGTAAAATCCAAATGCGGTTCATTTCATCACGATCTAGTAACAGGTCCTCTCGTCGTGTACCTGAGGCAGGAACGTCAATAGCAGGATAGATACGCTTGTTAGCTAATTTGCGGTCAAGTTGTAGTTCTAGGTTACCTGTTCCCTTAAATTCCTCAAAAATTACATCGTCCATTTTAGAACCTGTATCAATAAGGGCTGTGGCAATAATAGTAAGTGAGCCACCATTCTCTACATTGCGTGCTGCCCCGAAGAAGCGTTTAGGCTTATGTAGGGCGTTAGCATCTACGCCTCCTGAAAGGATTTTCCCTGAAGAGGGTACTACTGTGTTATAGGCACGTGCCAAGCGGGTAATAGAGTCTAACAAGATTACCACATCGTGTCCACACTCTACTAAACGTTTTGCTTTTTCTAGCACAATACTGGATACTTTTACGTGCCTTTCAGCCTGCTCGTCAAAGGTAGAGGCAATTACTTCGGCTTTTACGCTGCGAGCCATATCCGTAACCTCTTCGGGTCGCTCGTCAATTAGTAGTACAATTAGGTAAACTTCAGGGTGGTTTTCGGCAATTGCATTAGCGATTTGTTTGAGTAATGTAGTTTTGCCTGTTTTAGGTTGAGCTACAATCATACCTCGTTGCCCTTTGCCGATAGGTGCGAACAAATCCATGATACGCATAGCATACTCGGTAGGGCGTGTACTTAGTTTTAGCCTCTCTTGTGGGAAGATAGGTGTCAGGTATTCAAAAGGTATCCTATCTCTAATTTCTTCGGTGGTTTTGCCATTAACGCTCTCTACACGCAAAAGAGCAAAGTATTTCTCTCCTTCTTTGGGAGGACGGATTTGCCCACGTACTGTGTCTCCTGTACGTAGCCCAAACAACTTAATTTGTGAAGGTGAAACATAAATATCATCAGGGCTTGCCAAGTAGTGATAATCAGGAGAACGCAAAAAGCCATATCCGTCTTGTATAATTTCCAGCACTCCCTCGCTAGTAATAATTCCGTCAAAGCTGCGAATACTAATAGTATTAGACTTATTTTTTTCTCTTTGTTGCGATTGGGTACTACTCTCTCGTTTCTTTTTATGAGTATTTTTTTGTGCTTCTGCCTCTTCTTGTTTTTGGAGGCTTGTATTTTCCACATCTGAAGAGATGTCCGTGGTTGTAGGCAGTGAGTCTACATCCTCTGCATTGCTTTCAAAAATGTTGAGGTTGAGTTCGTTTTCTCCTAACTCTAAGGAAAAATCATTCTCTAATTCTAAATTTTCCTTATTAGTGTTACCGTTGAAAGAGAAGGTATCTTGTGTTTCATTGTTTTGCACGTTTTGCCGACGCGCTCTCTGCCCCTGTCGTTTTTGCTTACTTTTCTCCTCAATGCTGCTTTCGTGAGTATGCTCAAAATTAGAGAAGGGGGCGTCGGGGAGTTTAGCTTGCTCGTCTAAAATAGCATATACAAGCTCTTGTTTAGAGAGTTTTTTGTAATCTTTGATTTGCAATTCCTCAGCAATTTCTTTTAATTCGGAGAGTAATTTTAGGTTTAGTTCTTCAATGTTATACATACAAAAAAGCTAATAAAAAATGAAAGTGATTATTTAGAATTAGAACAAGTGTATTTTGTATATTTTGAAGGTATGAATTAGGAATAATATGATATAATTACAAACTGAATTGCGCCTTTAGTGCAATTGAATGTACTGTTACAATGTACAACAACGAAAGTTGTGACCTTGATTGTTACTAAATAGTGCTGTTCTGGTTAAGCAATGCTGAGTTATGGATTTCTTGTATATCACATAACCACTATCTTTTGGTTGGAAAAATTTGGATTTATATTTTATGTTTCTTGCTTGTTTTTATTTACGCAGTGTCTCTCTAAAAGAGTGAGGCGACTATATTGTTTTAGCCTTACAATTAGTTTATGGTTAGCAAAGAATATGCCCAAAACAATCCAAAGTTAATTTATTTTACACTAAGACAAAAATGGTTTTATAACTTTTTCAAATCCTGATAAACTAATTCATAAAAGTTCTACATTTCATGAAAAGCTAAAACTTTGTTTAGTTGAATACTATGTTCGAATTTAGGTAATCAGCAGAACTTGATAACTTTGCTTTAGCAAAAGTAAGATAATTTGACTGCAAATAAAAGCATTTTCTTGCAATTCAGCAAATTTTTCACTAAAATATTTGCTTGTTATTTTTTATTTTTTAATCAGTGTTTACATACGTACTGATATTGAATGTATAACTCATTGACTTTCAAGTATAATTTCTGTAAGATAATGTTACCGTTCCTACTTTTTGAGACTATAGTTTTTAGAGCGATTGTGAAAATCCAATAATTAGTAAAATTGACTATACTACGAGTATTTTTTTGCAAATTACCTACTAAAAGCTTTGCTCTTAGTGGATTAGTGTAATATTCCTAACGTAGTAATATATTGTTTTCTACGAGAATTACATCCAAACTCAGTTGGTATAAGTTCCATTTTCTTACTGCGGTATTCAGGTTAAGTAGTTCAAGGTTGCTTCCTTAGATTTAGTAGATTTAGTAATTGTAATTATTACGAAAACCTGATGCAGAGACTGCTCCGTATTGTTGCGAACGGTAGTAAATAGCTTGGGCAAAAATAGTTGAGAGAAAAAGCAAAAAATTAGGATAATTGACGTAAAAATTCAACAGTTTTTCTTACCAGTTCTTGGGTATGTTCGGGTAGCTCCTCTTTATCGTAAGGGTGATAAGCTCCGAAGGTATGGTTAGCATTTTCTATGACATGTATTTGGCTATCAGGTTTATATGAATGTAACTTATACAACATTTCCAAAGGTAAGGTAGTATCGGCAGAGCCGTGAATGAACATACAAGGTACTTTCAAACGAGGTACTACTTGAGCGAAATCAATACGATGATAGTTGGCTAAAATATCATCATAATAGGCTTTGGCAAGTGGTAATCTTTGCTTGGTACGTCCATGAGTAATCCAGTAAATGCCCTCAGTTTGAATTTTTTGCACCACCTCTTCGGTCCAAAAGTGGTTAATTGCCGCAATAGAAGCCCACGTAACTAGTGATTTAACTCTCTCATCTTCAGCAGTTTTCATGATAGCTAATCCACCCCCACGGCTATGTCCGATAAGTGTCAATTTATCTAAATTCACTACATCGGCTAATAATCCCTTTTCTTGATACAAAAAATCAATTACCGATTTTATATCGTCTAACCCATAGCTAAACTTGTCTATGCTATAAGCCTCTAAATCTACAATTTCAGTGGGATTTTCAGGGGTAGTGCCATTATGAGAGAGGTTCATTCGGATAAATACAAATCCATTTTCAGCAAAATATTCAGCTATAAGCGGAAAAGCGCCCCAGTCTTTAAAGCCGTTAAAGCCGTGAATAAATACGATAACAGGCAAGGGCTTGGGCAAATTCGGATTGTAATGTACATCAAAACTTATACGTCTTTGGTTATGGAGCGAGGGAATGATTTGTTGAGCATATTGTAGATAAGGTAATTTCATAGCTAGAAAATTAAATTGTCAGATGTTTTGCTTAATTAGACACAAAAAAAAGAAAAAAGTTTGGAGATTTTTATTTTTTCAATAGCAATATGGAAATGCAAACATAGGAATGTTTTACGAAATTTCAGGTTTGAAATCAATTAGTATTTTGGAGTAGTATGAATTTGTATGGTTTGATATAGCTAAGAAATTTTTGTTGGAAACTGACTGTTTTTGAATATAAAACACGCGTACATGTTCATACATTTGAACCACTACCTAATTTTCTGTTTGGTGATATGTAGAGGGAAGCAAGTGAAAGACTATCCAAAAAATTTGGAATTAGCGGTTTTTTGTATATTTGCCAAAAAATAACCTAATGGTATAAAGTTTACTATGAATAATAATCAAGATGATATACTTTTTGCAGACGAGGACGATAACCTATTTGCAGACGAACCAACCTCGGTAGAAAAGGTTGAAGCGAATAACTTGACCGAAGATAAACCCCTCACAAAAGCCACTTTTAACAAAGAGGTATGGAAAATTATGCTTGTTGATGATGAAAAAGAAGTCCATACCGTTACCAAATTCGCCTTGAGGGATTATCAGTATCAAGGTAAGAAATTGGAGTTTATTCACGCCTATTCAGGAAGAGAAGCTATAGAACTCTTGGAAAAAAATCCTGATGTTGCTCTTATTTTTCTAGATGTAGTAATGGAACATAACCACGCAGGACTGGAAGTAGTGGAAAATATTAGAAAAAAACTTAATAATCAATTCGTAAGAATTATTTTGCGAACAGGGCAGCCTGGGCAAGCCCCTGAAGAGGAGATTATTGTTAAATATGATATCAACGATTACAAAAATAAAACAGAACTTACAGATAAAAAACTTTTTACTACGATTACCACAGGGCTTCGCTCTTACAGTGATATTATGGAGATAGAAAACTATCGCCAAAACTTAGAGCGAATGGTAGAGGAGCGCACCAAAGAAATTAAAGCCCAAAAAAATGAAATTCTGCAACAAAAAGAGGCTATTCACAGGCAAAACCTTCAAATTTTAGGTAGTATCCAATATGCTCAACGCATTCAAGAAGCCATGCTTCCCCCATTTGAGGAAATGAGCGCACCTTTTGAGGACCTGTTTGTCCTCTTTAAGCCGAGAGATATTGTTTCAGGGGATTTTTATTGGTTTTACGAAACACCTGATAAAGTTTTTATTTCAGCTATTGACTGCACAGGGCATGGAGTTCCAGGAGCATTTATGAGTATGATTGGCGACTCGCTCTTGAACCAAATTGTAATGATTGATGGTTTTGAAGATCCTGAACTCATTTTGCAAAAATTGAATGATGACGTGTACAAAGCCCTCAACCAAGGCGAAACGCAAAACAAAGACGGCATGGTATTAGCTTTTTGCGTAATCCATAAAAAAGAAAAAATCCTCAAATTTGCAGGAGCAAAAAATACTTTAGTTTATATCCAAAATAATCAACTCTATGAAACCCAAGCTGATAAATTTTCTATTGGAGGCTTCAATCCAAAGGAAACAGGTAAATTTTTTACATCACAAACGATTGATTTGAGTGTCCCTACCTACGGCTACATGAGTACTGATGGTTTTCCTGACCAATTTGGAGGTCCCCAAAACCGCAAGTTTATGAGCAAAAATATGCGAGACTTGTTTTTTCAAATTCACCAAAAACCTTTTGCAGAGCAAAAGGAAATCCTTGACCGAACTATTGAGGCATGGAAAGGCGATCAAAAACAAACCGATGATATTTTGATTATTGGCTTCAAAACTAATTTTTAATTCTAATTTTTTGCCTTGTCAATTTTTGAAAAACTAACCTTTGCAGTAATGAAATATCTTTTTTGTTTGTTTTTAGGCATATACACCCTCACTGTTTTAGCCCAAACCACTCCTGAGAAAAAAATCCTAACTATGATTTTGGGCGGGCTTTTATGCCAGGGCTGGGCTATGGTTTCTACTTTCCCAAAGCCCAAGACTCGTTGGGATTTTTTAGGGGAATGGTGGTGGAGTTTTTGTTTTATGCTGATGTGAGCCAAAACGAAACTACAGGTCCGAGCCATGTGCGGGCTTATGGTAAATTACATCTTATGAACAGTAGCAAAGAGAACGTGAAAAATATTTTCACGTATTATAGTGTAGGGCTGGATATGTCCATAGAGCGAAACCCTAAACGCACTTTTCTTATTCCATATTTTGGCTTGGAAACGGGTGGAATATCCAATGCACAACTTGGTACGTCATGGCATTTTACACCCATTTTGGGTGTGCATTTGCTTTCAAGGCAAAATATTTTTATCAATTTGCAAGGGGCTTACCTCTATCCTGTGAAAAATTTTGATATTTTGCAAGGCTACATGGGCAAATTGAGTATCAATTTTTCGTTATGGTAATTTTTGCGTTAGGGATTGAAAGGGCAAACCCGAAGGGTTTGGTGCGAAGCACCGAAGCGGTAGCGAAGCCCTGTAAAGCCCGCCCCGAAGCCCTTTGAGCGAAGCAAAAAGGGCGAAGGGAACGCCCAAGAGATAAATATGTTGAAAAAATAAGAAAAATCCCTAAAATTTTTGGCACACAGATTATGAAATATATTGAAAAAAGCACAGAACCTATGTCGCTCACCTCTATAAAAGGATTGAGCAATAAGAACGTAAAAATTACGTTTGATAGTCTTCCTGAAAATGTTTTGAAAAATATTGTTTTGGCACTTTTGCAAGACCAAGGCTTTTTGTGTTGCTATTGCCAGGATAGTATTGATGCGGCTACGGCTTACTTGACGCACTTTTACCCGCGAGAGTTTTTTAAGGACGAGGAGTTGAATTATAGCAATATGTTCCTGACGTGTAGCCATGCGCGCAGCCTTCCGCCTAAACAACAACATTGCGACTGACACGCCAAGAACGCTTGATGCCCAAGTATATGTCTGACAAGAGGTGTGCTAACTTTTTCAGATACAACACATTAGGGGAAATTGTACCTGCTAATACGTTTCGGACTATCAAGCAATGCAAAGACAATTACCACCAACTTACAGCTGAACAGCAAACCGTTTTGGCAACGATTGAAATGCTAAATCTGAATGCCGAAAGGCTGAAAGACCTCCGCAAAGCTATCTTGACGCAACTCATGAAATTGTATGACAAAGTTCGGAAGGAAAAAATTTTGCAAGAGATTGAAAAGTACCAACAACGTGAAAAAGACGGCAGGTATAAGCGTTTTTGTGAGGTAATTGTTTATTATTTGCGTACTATTGCAAGTTTGAAATAAGCACTTATTTTTTGGACAAAGCACGTTAATTTAGCCAATTAGGAAATAATTTGAATTTTTTTAGCAAAAAAAGTGTTATTTGTTTTGTGCTTACAACGCTAATACATACATTTGCGAGTTGTTAAGAGTAAAATTTTGGTTTTTGTGAAAAAGTATTTTAATCAAATATTGTTTTTGTGTATTTTTGCTTGCGTGGGCTTTGCCACGTTAGAAAATACCACTTTATTTGAACTAAAAAGCAAAAAAGCAAAAACTGAACGTACAGAAAACACCTCTGAGGAAGAGGAAACTGAAAAAACAGAGGAACTTTCTACCCTACAAAAGACCAAGAAACGAGCAAAAGCCAACGGTGGTGAGCCTCCCATTTACTTTGTATCCGCTGAAAGTATTGCAATACGTCCTGTAATATTTGTTTTATTTTACTTCAAAACTATTGGCAAAGTCCTCTATTCTTTGCTTTGCCTCGCACCGCTTTATCTCCTATTTCATAACCTCAAAGTAGCTTGTTGTTAAGCTAATTTCACACAATTTTTTCTTTTTTTAAGTAATCTACACGGATTTATTGATGGCACAAGATATTGAGTTTGTGCTCTATGGGTTGTGTGTTCTTTTCCTTGCCCAAATTGTGAAAATACGGCAAAAGTCGTAGGTGTGTGTGCCTCTTTGGAGAAAGCACAAATAGTAATTTCTGCTCAATGAAGAGTAAAGTAGTGGTTTTATGACCGATTTTCAAATTCTCCTATATCAAAATCAAAAAAATTATGAAAAAGATTGTCAATCTTTTGGGGTTGGTAGCTTGCTTATTGTGGGTAAGTTGTGAAACCAAAAAAGAAGTTCGTGAAAAACCTGTTAAGTTTTTAGTTACAAGTCCGCTTCGGCAGGATACCATTATCTTGAAAGAGTATGTTTGCCAAATTCATGCTATTAACCATATAGAAATGCGTGCTTTGGAAAAAGGTTATTTGCAAGATATTTTTGTAGATGAGGGCAAATTTGTGCAAAAAGGGCAGTTAATGTTCCAAATTTTGCCTATTCTTTACAAAGCTGAGTATCAAAAGGCACTTGCAGAGGCAAATTATGTAGATATTGAATACCAAAATACGAAAATTTTGGCTGATAGTAATGTTATATCTCCTGTGCAGTTGGCATTGGCAAAGGCAAAATTGGAGAAAGCGAAAGCGGAGTTAGAGCTAATGCAGGTACGGTTAGGGTTTACACAAATACGCGCACCTTTTAGTGGCTACATGAACCGATTTTATGTACGTTCAGGAAGTCTTTTGAACGAAGGTGATTTGCTTACTACGCTCTCTGATATTAGTAGTTTGTGGGTGTATTTCAATGTACCCGAAGCAGAATATTTAGACTATAAAAAAAGCACGAGAAGTGATAGTACGCTTAAAGTACGGCTCAAAATGGCAAACCATAAAATGTATGAACACGAAGGCATTGTAAAAACGATTGAAGCCGATTTTAATAACAAAACAGGAAATATTGCTTTTAGGGCTACTTTTCCTAACCCTGATGCACTACTTCGGCATGGCGAAACAGGCAATATTGTTATGACCGTACCGCTCAAACAAGCCTTACTTATTCCACAAAAAGCTACTTTTGAGGTATTAGACCAAAAGTATGTGTATGTATTGGACAAAGATAATCGTTTGCGTTCACGCCGTATTAAAATTGAAGCCGAACTTCCTGATTTGTACGTGGTGCAGAGTGGGTTGAGCGAACAGGATAAAATTTTGTTGGAAGGGCTACGCCTTGTGCGCGAGAATGACCAAATTAAATATGACTACCTTGCCCCCAAAAAGGCAATTACTTCTTTGCGTTTGCACGCAGAATAACCTAACTTTTTCGTTTTGCAAAATTATGTTCAAAATATTCATACACAGACCTGCTCTTGCCATAGTAGTTTCGCTCATTATTGTTTTTATGGGCTTATTGGCAATTTTTAATTTACCCAAATCGCAATTTCCTGAAATCGCTCCACCTATGGTTGCGGTTTATGCCTCTTATCCAGGGGCAAGTTCGGAAGTATTGGTTCAATCGGTGCTTATTCCTTTGGAACAGGCAATTAACGGTGTACCAGGCATGAAATATATGTTTTCTACTGCTGCAAGTTCGGGAGAGGCAAATATTCAGGTGGTATTTCATCTAGGAAGCGATCCTGACCAAGCCGTGGTAAACATTAACAACCGCATTGAACAAATGAAAATGCGACTACCCGCTTTGGTACAATTAGAAGGAATTGTGGTGCAAAGGCTCATGCCAAATATGCTTATGTACGTGAACTTGTATAGCAAAGACACCAAAAATGCCGACATGAAGTATATTTTCAATTATGCTTATATTCAAATGTTACCCGAATTGCAACGGATAAATGGTGTAGGGTTGGCACGAATTTTAGGCAGTAGGCAGTATTCTATGCGTGTGTGGCTGAATCCTGACCGTATGCGTGCTTACAATATTGGTACGGAAGAGGTGATGAAGGCAATGGGTGAGCAAAGTGTAATAGGTTCACCAGGGCGGTTGGGGCGAGCCGATAGCCGACGCTCAGAAGCTATTGAATATGTTTTGACCTATCAAGGGCGATATAGCCAACCCGAACAGTACAAAGATATTATTTTGAGAGCAAACCCTGACGGACAATTACTTCGCTTGGGTGATGTGGCTGAGGTAGAATTAGGCAGCGAGTACTACGATATTTATTCTAACAAAGACCAATTTCCCTCTGCGGCTATTGTGCTTAATCAAACCTACGGAAGTAATGCTACCGAAGTAATTAAACAAGTGAAAGCCAAAATGGAAGAGTTGAAAAAGACCTTCCCACCGGGCATGGAATACGAAATTAGCTATGATGTTTCTAACTTTTTAGATGCTTCTATTGAGGAAGTAGTACATACCCTTCGCGATGCCTTTATTTTAGTGGCTTTGGTAGTGTTTATCTTTTTAGGCGATTGGCGTTCTACGCTTATTCCTACTTTGGCAGTACCTGTTTCCTTAATTGGTACTTTCTTTGTAATGCAAGCCTTTGGTATCAACATCAACCTAATTACCTTATTTGCCTTAGTGTTAGCCATAGGTATTGTGGTAGATGATGCGATTGTGGTGGTAGAAGCCGTACACGCCAAGTTAGAAGTAGAGCCTCACCTTTCGGTGTACGAAGCAGTGAAAAAAGTACTTGACGAAATTAGCGGTGCCGTTATTGCCATTACCTTGCTCATGACTTCGGTATTTGTGCCTGTATCATTTATGTCGGGTCCAGTGGGTATTTTCTATCGACAATTTTCTATCACCATGGCATCAGCTATTGTAATTTCGGGAGTCGTAGCCCTTACGCTTACGCCTGTGTTGTGTGCTATGATACTCAAACACCACCAACCACACCACAAAAAAAATTGGTTAGGTAGATTTTTGGGAGCTTTCAATCGGTCTTTTGAAAAAATTACAGGCAAATACATTTGGGTTTTGCGAAGGACTGTCAAGCGACCTTTCGTTACCGTGCTACTTTTGGTAGGATTCTGTGTAGGGATTATGCTTGTTAATCGTACCTTGCCTGTGGGTTTTGTACCTTCCGAAGACCAAGGTATGATTTATGCCGTTATCCAAACGCCGCCAGGTTCTACTTTGGAACGAACCTACGCCATTAGCCGCCAGCTACAAGATATTGCTCTTAAAATAGAAGGTGTAAAATCGGTCTCTTCTTTGGCAGGTTACGAAATCCTAACACAAGGGCGCGGTTCTAACTCGGGAACTTGCTTAATTGATTTACAACCTTGGGAAAAACGTAAACATTCGGTACGCGAAATAATACATCATTTAGAGGAGAAAACCAAAGAAATTCCAGGCGCCGCTATTGAATTTTTTGACCCGCCCGCTATTCCAGGCTACGGCGCAGCAGGGGGGATTACCTTACAACTTTTAGACAAAAATACTCAAATTGACTACAAGCGTTTAGATGAAGTCGCCACGCGCTTTATGGACGAGTTGAAAAAGCGACCTGAATTAACTTCTCTTTTCTCTTTCTACCGAACTGACTATCCGCAATATGAATTAGAAATTGACAACAAAGTAGCTATGCAAAAAGGTGTTTCTATCGGCAAAGCCTTAGACAACTTGGCTATCTTGATAGGCAGCACCTACGAAATTGGTTTTATCAAATTTGGGCGTTTTTTTAAGGTATTTGTGCAAGCCGAACCTTCCTTCCGTAAGTTGCCCTCTGATGTGTTGAACTTATACGTAAAAAATGAAGAGGGTGAGATGGTGCCTTACTCCTCGTTTATGAAAATGAAAAAAACGCAAGGTATTTACGAAATTAACCGTTACAATATGTACACTACTGCCACTATTCAGTGTGCGGCAGCCAAAGGATATAGCAGTGGTACGGCTATTCAAGCTATCCAAGAAGTGGCAGCAAAAACACTTCCACAAGGCTACGATATTGATTGGGCAGGGCTATCCAAAGACGAGGTAGGCAGAGGTAACGAAGCCCTTTACATCTTTTTCATTGTGCTTACTTTTGTCTATCTTATCCTTTCGGCTCAATACGAAAGTTTTATTTTGCCCTTTGCCGTATTGCTCTCCTTGCCTGCGGGTATTTTTGGCTCTTTTCTGTTTATTCAATGGTTTGGCTTAACCAACGATATTTATGCCCAAATTGCCCTTATTATGCTTGTAGGGCTATTAGGCAAAAATGCTGTTTTGATAGTAGAATTTGCCGCACAAAAAAATCAAGATGGTATGCCTATCCTTACTGCCGCGCTGGAAGGGGCAAAAGCACGCTTCCGACCTATCCTTATGACTTCGTTTGCTTTTATTGCAGGGCTAATTCCGTTGGTAATTGCCCACGGACCAGGGGCTATTGGCAACCGCACCATTGGAGCCTCTGCCTTAGGTGGTATGCTTATAGGAACTGTTTTTGGCGTAATTGTTATTCCAGGGCTATATTTCATTTTTGGAAAAATGGCTGAAGGCAGACAACTTATTAAAGATGAACACTTTACACCTTTGAGCGAACCCGAAGAAACACAAGAAACAAAATCTTAACTTTTTGAAACTATGCTTACACGAAAATATATCAATTTTGTACTCGTGGTTAGTTTGTTAGGACTTATACAAGCCTGTAAATTACCCGCTTTGTTGCAATGCAATTCGGCACTACAAATGCCCGCACAGTATCGTTCAGAAAAAGATACTACTAATGTAGCAAAAATTCAGTGGAAACAATTTTTCAAAGACCAAAATCTTATTGCTTTGATTGATACTGCTTTGAAAAACAACCAAGAACTAAATATCATACGCCAAGAGATAGAAATTGCCCAAAATGAAGTACGTCTGAGGCGCGGGGCATACCTTCCGTTTGCTACCATAGGTGGTGTGGTTGGTGTCGAAAAAACACCACGCTATACCCGCTTTGGGGCAGTAGATGCAAGTACTGACATTACCGAAGGCAAAAAAATTCCCGAAGTATTGCCCAATTTTATGCTTTCGGCAAATGTTTCGTGGGAAGTAGATATTTGGAAACGACTACGCAAAGCAAAGAAATCGGCTGTTTTGAGGTATCTGGCTACCATAGAGGGCAGAAATTTGGCACAAACCAAGCTCATTTCTGAAATGGCTCACGTTTATTACGAATTATTGGCATTAGACAATTATTTAGAAATTTTGCAACAAAATATTGAAATTCAGCAAAATGCTCTCAAAATTATTAACCTTGAAAAAAATGCAGGGCAAGTAACAGAATTAGCGGTGCGAAGGTTTGAGGCAGAGGTGAGCAAAAACCAAAGCCTTAAATATGAAATTCAGCAACAAATTGTGCAAATGGAAAATTACCTCAACTTTTTGGCAGGGCGATTTCCACAACCCATTAAGCGAAACGCCAAGCAGTTTTTTAACCTACCTACCGACAGCCTTGCCGTAGGTATTCCCTCTCAACTGTTAGATAATCGCCCTGATATTCGGCAGGCAACGTTGAACGTAGAAGCAACCAAATTAGATGTGCAGGTAGCCAGAGCTAGGTTTTTGCCAGCACTCACTCTCACGGCAGATATGGGCATTGCCGCCTTCAACCCTAAGTACTTGGTTACAAGCCTTGAATCTGCTTTTATCAATGTGGTAGGTGGGTTGGTTGCTCCGTTAGTCAATAAAAGTGCCATAAAAGCTGAGTACTATACGGCAAGTGCTAAACAAATTCAGGCACTTTTGCAATATGAGCAAACCTTGCTCAATGCCTTTGTAGAGGTGCAAAACCAACTACATAACTTCAAAAATTTAGCCCAAAGCTATACTTGGAAATACAAACAAGTAGAGGCAATGAATAGGTCGGTAAATATTGTGGTCAATTTGTTCAAATCGGCGCGTGCCGATTATGTAGAAATTCTACTCACCCAACGCGATGCCTTAGAAGCCAAAATGGAATTAGTAGAGATAAAAAAGCGACAAATGAACGCCTTCGTCAAGATGTATGAAGTCTTAGGAGGTGGGTGGCAATAATTAAGATAAGAAAGCAAAACTTTGACAAGGGTTTGAAAAAAATTACAAATTTCTGCTTTCCTATGGTACTCCTTCATTTTTTTTAGCCTTTCTTTTGCTTTTTTGTTATATTTGCAGGAAACCAACCCGCTGCCCTATCATCCCTGCAAAAGCATGAGCGAGAAATTGCTAATACAACTTATCCAGTTATTTGGTATAGTAGCCCGCCTAGGGGGAGTATCAAAGTATGTAAATGCACGATCTATTATGAAACGTTTTCTAGTCAAACAACTTAATGATGATACCGTAGCAGACTATTTAATGATATTTGATGACTTTGCCAAAGAAAAAATATTACCCTACCAAAAAAGAAAAAAAAACTTTTACGAGGGGAAAAAGAAACTACTCTCAGTACGCGATAGCATACTTACGCTCAAGATCTGCATCAATATCAATCAAGAACTTACTGAAACCCAAAAGGTAATGGTAGTGGCGCAAATCTTGGAATTCATGGCTCCCGCTGAAATGCTTTCAGTCCATGAACGAGATTTTGCTTATACCGTAGCTTGTATGCTCCACCTTTCTACCAAAGTTTATGAACAAATAGAAAAATTTGTTCTTACGCGCAATTTTTTTCAAAAATATATTCCAAATACGCTTGTTATTAGTAGCAGTACTGAACCCTGTGTCAATTTTCACTATTTCAAGCCCCACGTGCAAGGGGTGTTTGCCTTTCTAAATTTGGAAGAGCTAGATACTATTTTGGTAAAGTATTTAGGTACAGCTAATTACGAACTCAACAGCCTACCTATTGAAAACAACCAAGTAGCCATCTTTCCTGTAGGCAGTACTATTCGCGGTGGTAAAAATAAGCCTATTCACCATAGCTTGGTTACCAGCCAATACCTTAAAGGGGAGAAGACCTATAAGCCCATTACCTACGTTGCTGAAAATCTCCACTTCAGGTTTAGGGATGGTAAATTAAACTTACAAAATATTACCATAGCCGAAAGCTCAGGTACTTTGATAGGAATTATGGGGCCTAGTGGCTCAGGCAAAACTACTTTACTAGAAATTTTGAATGGTAATAAAAAGGTACAAAGTGGTAAAATCCTTATCAATGGTGTAGATATTAGTATTAAAAAGTACAAATTTGAAGGAGTAATTGGTTATGTGCCACAAAACGATTTATTGATTGATGAACTCACCGTCTATCAAAACCTCTATTATGATGCCAAACTTTGCTTTGCTGACTACTCTGAAAAGCAAATCCACGAATTGGTAATAAAAACCTTAAAAGATCTGGGTCTAGAGGAGATTAAAGATATGCGTGTAGGTTCAAGTTTAGATAAAACGATTAGCGGCGGACAACGTAAACGCCTCAATATAGCCTTAGAACTCATGCGAAACCCCGCTATCCTTTTCCTTGATGAGCCTACCTCGGGGCTTTCCTCGCGTGACTCAGAAACCCTCATGGAACTTCTTAAAGAACTTACCCGCAGTGGAAAAATTATTTTTACTGTCATTCATCAGCCCTCCTCAGATATTTTTAAGATGTTTGATAAGATTTACGTTTTAGATACTAATGGCTATCCTGTCTATTATGGCAATCCGCTTGATGCTATTATCTATTTTAAGCAAATTACTAACCAACTCAATAGCGACCAAGCTGAATGCCACGAGTGTGGGAATGTAAACGCAGAGCAAATTTTTGATATTTTAGATACCCGCCTCGTGAATGAATACGGCAAACTAACCCAAAAACGTAAAATTACTCCTCAGCAATGGAACGAACTTTTTAAGAAAAATATTCCCCCTCCTGTCATTACTCATGCTTCAGAACCTATACAGCCTACTATTCGCGTACCTAACCGCATCAAGCAGTTTTTCATCTTTTTACAACGTGATTTTTTAACTAAGCTTAACAATCGCCAATATTTGATTATCAACCTTTTACAGGCTCCTATTCTAGCTTTCTTGATTGCTTATACCAACCGCTTTTATTTTGTAGGAAAGGATAATACAGGACATTACATCTATGCTGATAACGAGAACATTCCTGTTTATATCTTTATCAGTATTATCATTTCGCTTTTTGTAGGACTAACTATCAGTGCCGAAGAGATAGTACGCGATAGGCGAATTTTTAAGCGAGAGTCATTCCTGCACATGAGCCGTAATAGCTATTTGCTCTCTAAAATTGTGATGCTTTTTACTTTCGCTCTTGTACAGTCTTTTTTAGTTGTATTAGTAGGAAATACCACCTTGCAAATACGAGGAATGTTTTGGCAATATTGGGTTGTGCTATTCTCTGCTGCTTGTTTTGCTAATATGCTTGGGCTAAATATTTCAGCAAGCTTTAACCAAACTGTTAATATCTATATACTTATTCCTATTTTGCTTATACCGCAAATTATTTTAGGAGGTATTGTAGTCAAATTTGATCGCATGAACCCTGACGTTGTTCCCAAAGAGCGTGTACCCCTTTTAGGAGACCTTATGGCTTCGCGATGGGCTTACGAGGCACTCATGGTTACACAATTCAAAGATAATCCTTATGAAAGATTGTTTTACGATATTGACAAAACCATTGCCACAGCACAATACAAGAAAGTCTATTATCTGCCTAATTTGGAAACTCAAGCTGATTTTTGCTTTTGGAATATCTATAGTAAAGATGTTGAAACCCAAAGCAAAGTAAAACGTGAATTAGAACTTTTGAAAAATGAATTAGCTAACGAAGCCGAACTCCACCACCTACAAATAGACAATTTACTCAACAACCTCTCTTTTGATAAATTTAACGAGAATGTTCTACACGAATGTAAGCAACTCATTAAGCGATTGAGCCTCTTTTACAGCCAACAACTCCAATATAATCGCGCAAGCCGAGAGAAAATTTTAGAAGACTTAGAAAAAACCAAAGGCAAAAGATACATCAAACAACTTTATGAAACCTACTTTAACGATGCTATTGCACGAATGGTTAAGAATATAGAAGATGACAACTTTATTTTAGAGTCAGATAATCGTCTTATCCAAAAAATTTATCCTATCTATAAAACTCCTACCGACATTAGAGCACACTTTTTTGCCCCTGAGAAGTGTTTTTTTGGTACCTATTTAGACACACTTTGGTACAATGTGTTTATTATTTGGTGTATGAATATAGTACTTTATTATACGCTTTATTTTAATGCTCTCAAACGTTTGCTCATTTGGTTAGGTTTTAGAGAAAACTAAAAAAATTTTGGGTGATATGAAATTACCTATATCATACATTTTGAGGCAACACCGACGAACTATAACCCTTCTCTCTTTGAGCTTTCAACACAAAATCAACAGAAACTTCAAAATTCTTTACTATTTTTCAGTAGTTAGCTTTACTTTTCGCATAGCAACTCTCACCTCCAATCAAATTGTGCCGCATCTCTCAAATACTGCTTACCCGATGCCCTCCCTTAACATGAGCGCTATAAAAGAAAAAGCTTTTTTCCTTCTAAGCCCCAGAGTAAAAAAGCAAAAAGAACACCTAAAAAACATAGCTAATTTGCCGCACGATAATCTGAAATTAAGTTAAATATTTTAATGCACAAACCTTTCCTTTATTCGCTTAATTTTTTTACAAAAATACCTATCTTAATCACATCCCCCAGTTTCTCCTCTCTAAAATTGTGTTTTATCGTGAAGGTGTATTTCCCACTTTGTTTTACGTCAAATGAAAAGTCTGTCAAAAAATCAGTATCACAAATATCACCTACTGCCTCTCCGAGTAATTTTTTACTTTGTGTATCACGCAAAGGCATTTCTACCGAGAGGTTCGTGGTCTTGCCGTTGGGTTCTTGTATAAGTATTTCCAAAGGCAGTTTTTCCAAAAAAATATGTGAAACATGCCGTAAACTTATGCCTAACTTCGCTTTCTTAATATCTTGAAAGTTAATTTCTTGGGATAAAGTTACTATCTCTTTTCGTTCCCAACGTATGTCAGAAAAGGTGTAAAATATCTTGTATGCTTTATCTGATTGACAGGCTAATAGAGCTGCAAACAGGAAAAAATAACCGATTACTTGGGACTTCATAAAACTTACTTTTTTGAAATAAAACGTTTGAAACTTTTGAAAAGTAAAATACAAATATACAGACAAATATACAGTATTAGACTTGTTTTATCTGTATGTAAATTCAAAAACGTGGCTGAAAACTCTATATTTAGGAGTTAGAGTTTCTTGACTCTTATTTCAAGAGGTTATTTTTCTTGTCATTTTTTAGTTTACGTTGATAATAAGCCAAATAAGGATTTCGGTAGCAACAAGCGTGAGAATTTGTACTAGCTTTTAGTTCCTCAAAAGGATAGTCTTTAAGCATAGACTCATGGGGGCGTGCTTTTATTTTTCCGATTTGCCATTCTTTTTCATTTTCTTCTACTTCTTTTTGCAGTTCGTCTTGATATTTTTTATCAATTAATTCATTCAAGTTAGGTTGTCCAGCATCTACCCAACAGGTGTACCAGAAATCACCTACCATTTTGATAGAGGCACGCAATCTCCGTTCTACCTGTCCGTTAAGCATTTCGTGATAGGCTTTAGAAAATGGTCTAGAATAAGTACGTACAATGATGCCTCCTCGCTCTTCCAAGGTATATTTTTTGTCTTCAGGGAAACGTTTAGTAAGAATTCGCTCAAAATCTAATACTGAGTCAAGTGCGGCGTGGGCATTCATTACAGCTTCCCATGCTTTGGCCTCTACATCTTGTATGTACTCGGCTTTGCCTACAAAAAAATCGTACTGATCGAAAAAGAGTTCGGGCAGTCGGCTTTCCCAAAGGCTGTGTATGCCTTTTTGTCCTGTTAGTTGTCCGTTATAATTTTCGGTAGTATGTAAAGGCACGTTAGCATCACCAATATAGTGTCCTAAATCAGCTGAGAGGCGTAGAATTTCTTTAGTATCTTTGTTTTTGAAGGCATTAGTTAGGCGTTGTTTTATTTTTACGATGTGCCAAGGCACAATACCATAGGTTTTGAGGGTATCCTCGGTAAGTTCGGCTACGGCATCTTTCCAACTACGTGGTAACTTTTTAACTGCCTCGCCTTTACCGCCATAACGTTTATCATACACATCAGCATCAATAAAATGTCGTTCTGCTTCTCCTTCTATAGCGTAGCGTCGCCTGTCAGGATTTACAGCATTTTCGGTAAGGTAAACAATATAATATTTGTAGAAACGTATCATTTCGGGAGGAAGGGTAAAAACTGCTAATCGATTGATACGTTGGTGTGCAAAAAAGCCCCATGCGAAACTTAGTTGGTGGAATAAATTGAGTAATATGAGAGAAAAAACGACTTTTTTCATGGCAGGCGTGAAGTTTTGTATAAAAGTCATAAATATAGTGAATCTAACTACAATTTTACAACTTAACACTAAAAATAACAAGAAAATAAAATTATGCTTTTGTTAATTTTTGAACACCTACTAATTTACTGAAAATAAAGTAAAAATAAATTCATAAAAGCATTTGAATTTGGAAAAAAGAAGTATTTTTGAGCTAAATTTTTCTATTGTCTCACTCAATTTGTTTAGTAATATGGTAGAAGAAAAAGAAAAGGATAAATTTCCTGAGTTTAGCTTGTATGATTATTACATGCTTACTAACAAACGAAATGTGCTTATTTCCTATAAGGGACCCGTAACCGATGTAATTTTAGCTGAAATAAGCCGAGATATACGCGCTAAACTTTCTGCTAATCCGCAAATAGGGCGAAAGATTTTTGCGGTTTTCATGGAATTAGCCCAAAATATCTTATACTATTCTGCAGAGAAAATAAACTTTGGAGGTAGAAACGATAGCGTGGGAACTATCCTAATAACGCAAAATGTTGAAACGGAAACCTACACCTTTGCTTGCGGAAATTTGGTAGAAGTTGAGTACATCAAAGATTTAATAGAAAGTTGCAATATTATCAATTCTATGGATAGAGAAGCATTGAGAGAATATAAACGCCAACAACGCTCCGCTCCCCAAAAGGAGCGAAGTAAAGGAGCAGGAATTGGCTTGATTCAAGTCGCCCTTACTACAGATAGTCCACTGCATGCCGAGTACAAACAAGTGAACGAAAAATATGTGTTCTTTTCCTTAGCAGTAGATATTTTTTAAGCTCATAAAGATGTAATTGGTAGTTCTCATAATTTGGGGCATTACTGTTGAGTAGTTTCTTTTAGAGCAAGTAATGAAAATTTTAATCATTGAAGATGATACGCGCGTATCTGAACTCCTAAAGCGAAGTTTAGAGGAGAATGGCTTTGAGGTAGAAGTGGCATATGATGGGCAGATGGGTAAAAAGCTAGCCTTACAAAACAATTACCAACTCATCATTACAGATGTGGTTCTGCCTAAAATAGATGGTATTACGCTTTGCAAAGAATTGCGTAACCAACTCCCCGATATGCCAATTATTATGCTCACTGCCTTAGGTACTACTGATGATAAGGTAGAAGGATTTGATGCAGGTGCGGATGACTACCTTGTGAAACCTTTTGAAATGCGAGAGCTTTTAGCACGGGTAAGAGCTTTGCTTAAACGCCACAGCAAAACCACTCAATCAAGTTTTATACTTAATTATGCCGACCTTGAAATGAACTTGCATACAAAAACCGTAAAGCGAAATGGCATTGAAATTAGCCTTACCCCTAAAGAATTTAAGCTCTTGACCTTTATGCTACAAAACGCTGAAAGGGTGCTCTCACGTGCAGAAATTGCAGAAAAAGTGTGGGATTTGCACTTTGACACAGGAACCAACTTTATTGACGTGTATATCAATTACTTGCGTAAAAAAATAGACAAAGATTTTAGCCCTAAACTTATTCATACTAAGTCAGGTATGGGCTTTATTCTCAAAGCAGATGCATGAGCGTACGTAATCGGCTAACTTCACTTTTTACTATTCTTACAGCCACCATTCTGCTCTTATTTGCCACAATCGTCTACTACTCAGCTCACGAGAACCGCGAAAAAGAGTTTTATACCCTATTAGAAAAAGAGGCTATCACAAAGGCAAACCTGTTCTTGAATGCTAATGTAGCAAGTAAAACCTTACAAGCAATCTACAAAAACAATCGTACTACTCTAAATGAAGTAGAAACAGCTATTTATAGTGAGAAGTTAGAGTTGCTCTACCACGATGCCGTAGAAATCGATTTCGTAAAAGAAACAGAAACCATGCTCAAAAATATTTTGCATAACAGAAAGGTACAATTTTATCAACAAGATTGGCAAGTGATAGGGCTAAGGTACACATTCCAAAACAAGCACTACCTTATTACTGCTGCCGCCTTTGATGAATATGGATACAAAAAGTTGCAAAATTTATTGCAAAATATGGTTATTGTGTTTGCTCTCTCTATGCTCTTGATTTTCATTGCAGGTAGATATTTTGCTAATCGTGCCTTCCAACCCGTACAAGAAATGACCGAAAAAGCCCAACAAATTTCAGCTACTAATTTACATTTGCGACTACGTGTGGGCAAAAATCCTGACGAACTTTCAGCACTGGCTAATACATTTAACCAAATGTTAGAGCGATTAGAAAAATCTTTTGAAGCCCAAAAACATTTTGTCTCTAATATTGCTCACGAGCTCCGTACACCGCTTGCTGCTATTATCACAGAACTAGAACTTGCTCTACAAAGAGAGTATAACATAGCTGAATATCAATCTATTATACAAAATACTCTACGCGATGCTAAAAAATTAGCCCGCCTTTCAAGTAGTTTACTTGACCTTGCCAAGGCTAGCTATGATGTAAGTGAAATTACCCTTAAGCCTGTTCGTATTGACGAAATTTTACTAGATGCATGCCAAGAGGTACAAAAAGCGAATAATAATTATCGGATAAATATTCACTTTGTCCAAACTTTTGAAGATGAACACCAAATTTCAGTTTTAGGCAATGAGTACCTTTTGAAAGTGGCTTTTGTCAATCTCATGGAAAATGCTTGCAAGTTTTCCACTAATCAATTGTGTGAGGTAGAAATTACCTCTCAGCCTCAAAATCTTGTACTCACCTTCAAAGATACAGGCACAGGGATAGATACTGAAGATTTAGAACATATTTTTACACCTTTTTTTAGAGGAAAAAACAAACAATTTGCCTATGGTAATGGTATTGGTTTATCACTTACACACAAAATTATTACCTTGCACAAAGGCAACATCACCGTACAATCTGCTCTTAATGTAGGCACAACATTTCAAATCACTTTGCCCCATATGGCTTAATCCTTTCTAATAAAATTCTAATTTTTTTTTAACTGTTCTCTAATAATACTCTAACAGAGGCAATCGTATCTTTGTAAAGGCAATATAGATGATATCGCGTTTTAAGTAAGATTAAATTTTTTACTTACTTGACTTAAAATTTGCTTAACGCTATGACCTTACTTGATTTCAGCCTACGCCTCGGATTGGCTTTTCTATTAGGTGCAGCTATCGGATTAGAACGCCAATGGCGACAAAAAAGTGCAGGACTTCGTACTAATACCTTGGTCTCTCTGGGTTCTGCCGCTTTTACGCTAATCTCTTTTTCTATCACTTCCTTAGAAGACGGAGTGTATAAAGGTGATGCTACACGCATCATTGGGCAAGTGGTTACAGGAATAGGCTTCTTGGGAGCAGGTGTAATTATGAAAGATGGTATGAGTATTCATGGCTTAAATACTGCTGCTACAATCTGGTGTTCGGCTTCCGTAGGGGCTCTAGCTGCTGTAGGATTATTTGCAGAGGCAAGTGTTGTGGCTGGGGCAATTATCCTAACACACATTCTTTTGAGACCTGTAAGCATTATTCTTAACCGATTATCTTCTGAAAAAGAGGAGGAGAGCTATTATTACTACTCTTTCAAAATTCGTTGCAAAGAGCAAGTAGAAAATCATTTGCGTGTACTTATTCTCAATACACTTCGCCAAGATAAACACCTTAAACTTCATTCTTTGAAAAGTAGTGATAACGGCAACCCTGCATATGCTTACATTGAAGCTGTAGTTTTTGCCATAGGTAACCATGATGCAGAAATGGAGAAACTTGCAGGTATGCTTACCTTAGAATATGGTGTAACAGAGGTGAGTTGGGAGATTAACCAACATACCAACGTATCAACTGAAAGCGAAAGTTAAGTGTAAACCCACATCTTTAACCTGAAAAGCCATGCAAGTATACGCAACCCAACCCTTAGAAAAAGACACTTTGCATAAGTTGTTGCAAAATGCCCAAAGATTAGAGCAGGTATTAGAGTGGATACCTACTATGCAAAAAATGCCCGTAGTGGAATTAGGAGAAATTTTACAAAATGCCAACGAGACACTCCTTTTCAACATTCTTGACCGATTCTCTTATGAGCGTCAGGGGCTAATTTTTGCAGAATTTCCTATCGTTAAGCAATTAGATTTGTTTAAGGCTGTTTCGCGCAAGCGGTTTGCTATGATTTTTGAAAATATGCCCTCAGACCATAGAGCTGACTTTTTTCAGCTACTTACCCAAAAGGAGCAGGCAGAGTTACTACCGTTTTTATCCAAAAAGACGCGCGAAAATGTAATTCAATTGAGTGCTTATCCTCCTGAAACGGCAGGAGGCATCATGAGTACCGATTTCGCTACTGTACACAGGGAAATGACTTGTGCAGAAGCAATTGCGAAAGTCCGTAGTGATGCACCCTCTAAAAAAACAATTTACTATGTATATGTAGTAGATGAGAGCCAGCACTTACAAGGATTTGTTACATTGAAAGACCTCATCATGGCTGAACCTTACAGTAAGGTAGAGGAAGCCTTACACCGCGAGTTTGTTTTTGTATATGCCGAAGAGGACCGAGAAATAGTAGCTCAAAAAATTGCTAAGTATAATTTGGTAGCTATTCCCGTGCTTAATAAAGAAAAACAATTAGTGGGGATTGTCACCCATGATGAGGCAATAGAGGTGTTGCGTGCTGAGCATTCAGAGGACATGCAGAAATTTATGGGAATTACCCAGGCAAATGAAAAATTTGATTATTTAGGTACAAGTACACTTAAACATTTCAAGAAACGTGTAGTTTGGATTGTATCATTAGCTGCGGTGGGTATTATTTCAGGACTAATTATTCATTCTTATGAAAAAGCCCTAGAAAAATTACTAATCCTCGCCTTGTATATGCCTATGGTAGCTGATACGGGTGGAAATTCAGGAAGCCAAGCAGCTACAGTAGTAGTACGTGCCTTGGCACTAGGGCAAATTACCTTGAGCAAATGGTTCCATATTTTATGGAAAGAAACAAAAATTTCCTTGTTATTAGCTATTTGCTTGGGTGTGTTGGCATATGCTAAAGTACTTTTTTTGAGTTGGGAAACTGAAATTCCTGCAAACTTTTCGCTAAATATGATTGCATTTATGATTTCACTTGCGTTAGCTTTGCAAGTCGTTACGGCTACTATCATAGGGGGAGGGCTTCCTTTATTAGTAAAACGTTTCGGTGGTGATCCTGCCGTAGCCGCAAGTCCTGCTATTACTACGATAGTAGATATTACAGGCTTATTGATTTATTTCGGACTAGCAGCCTCATTTTTTTCCTTGTAAAGGTGAATAAGGTAAACTTGAAAATAATTCAATAGATAGAGCTATGAAAAAAATCACCTTTTATCTCTTGTTAAAGCTCTATTTTAGAGCCAAGAGTCATATTTTTTAAGTAAATTGTCTTTTTGAGTAAGCTATTCTATTTGCTCGTCTTGCTTGGATTAAGTAATGCAAAGGCATTGATTATCAACACTTTTTAAGTCTAACAACTTAAAAAAAAGTGTTGATAGCCGTGTCTTTGATAAAGCGGCTATTTTTATACTTAACTACTAATTTTAGAATTAGAAAGATATTGAAGCAGTTAAAAAATCTTTTTCCACAAGGCTTTCAAGCGGGCAATGTTTCGGTTGTTTCGTAGAAACAATTGCCACGTAGAGAGAGGAAATTTGGGTACTTGAAAATTTTGGATAAACTCATGAATATTTTTGCCTTGGCAGTAGCCTAACGATTGCCATGCCTCAGGTCTAAGCGGGTGAAAGTTCTTAAAATTGTGGTAGTTAGTTTCATTCACACTTTTCCAGAATTCAAAATAAGTTTTTGTATCAAAGTCGGTTCTATGTCCCCAATTAGATATTTTTTGCCAAATTTCTGCCTCACTTCTTGCCCAAGTATCGTGAATCATGTAAAAAGGAGCAGTATGATTAAAATATCCGTTTTTTCTACCATGTTCATAATAAGGCCTATTAGTAGCAATTTGTATTAAGTCAGGTTGAGCGGTTATCACATATAGGTATCCTTGATTAGTTTTCTTAAAAAGGTTTATCCATGCTACTGAAATATTGATTTCTTTTTGGTTTAGGGGTATTTTGTGTAGATATTTTACGAAATCTGCAAAATGGATAAAGTACTCGTCCGCATCTAATTGGATGTGCCAACCGCCCTCACCCATAGCTTTTGCCAAGAGATTACGTTCACGCACCTCGCATTGCATTGGCTTTAGCCCTTCAACGTAGAAGTTATCTTCATAAAGTTGTATTTTTTTTTCAGTGTTTATTTGTTTCACCATAGCTTGGAAAGCCTCTTCATCAAATTCAAAGGGATTGCCTGACCAAGTAAGCCGTTTCTTGTCTAATGCTAAATAAATTACATCAGCGTAGGGATAAACCAAAGGCAAAGCATTATTGAGCAAATGCCAATCGTAAGACACTAAAAAGCCTACTTTGATGAGTGGTTTTTTCATTTAATGAATAGTTTTTTGGTGTAATAGCCGGCATCTTTCAGTATTTCAATAGTATGTTTAGGTTTTCTGAACAAGTTTTGCAATGCTTTCATATATCCTTGCCAGTAATAGCCTTGTTGAAAGGCTAAAGCCATGTTGTTTTGTAAGGTGTAATAATGCGTTTGAAATAGTTTAGGCAATTTTTGAGCGAGTTTTTTTGCCCACGCTATTCGCTGTTCAAGATTAAACTTTTCAAATTGTTCGTTGATTTGCTCTGCTAATAACTCATCAGCAATTTTCTTTTTGATAGCATACCAATAATGGTAGCAATAAGCCTCTGCTAAAAAAATTTTAGTGTTTTTTTCAAGAATATACGAGAAGGCGAACTGTTCTGCTCCGTGATGCCGAACTTTGGAATACCACTGGTCGGTTAGTTCATATACTTGCTTTAAGAGTGGAAAATGAGTAGGGTGTAGCCCTATCAAACCTGCATTCCAAGAGCTGAAATCTGCATTAGGGATAGTGATTTCTTCGCCATTCAGTATAAAACTATTACTTTTAACCATTTGGCTAAAATCCTGAGTAATTGGTTTGGGAGAATAATCAGGAGGGACGTTGCCCATGTAAAATTCGAAACAGTGCATTAAGCTAACCTCAGGCGATATTTGCTTTAATAAAGGTTTGAGAGGGCTTATGATAAAAGTATCACTGTCGGTATAAAAAATTTGGTGATGGGGGTAAAGTTGGGTAGCTTTTTCAATAATGGCAATTTTGACTCTATGAATTAAATCGTCGTTCCCCATCATGCTTTTTAGGTCATTCTGGGTGACTCTAATGTATTCCACAGGAATATTCGCTAAAAATTTTTTATAGTAATCAGGTTGATCTGTAAAAATGATAAACCGCTCATTAGGTTGTAATTCATAAAAAGCTGCTAAACTTAATACTGAGAATATAGCTCTTTTGTGTAGATGTACTGGTCCGCAAGCGAATTGTATAAAATTTGTTTTCATGAACGCCTGAATTTACGAGAAATAGACTTAAGTAATGCGTTAAATGTGTTTTTAATTCCTACTTTGCCTTGTTCAAAATTATAGGCACGTTTTGCCTCACGTTCAAATAATTGCGGATGTACGAAATCTATCCATGTGCTTGGCTGATATTTTTGTGCTATTGGAGAATTTTGATTTGCGGCAATAACAATGTTCTGCCTATACCAAAAGAAAATTTTATCATTGTCCCAAATTCGGGGTCTAATCAGGTCATAAAAAAGATAGCTGTGTTGCTCAAATTTCTTGAGCCAATAACTCAAATACTGTTCGTTAATGTGATTCAACCCCCCTTGCATGGGAATAGCAGCAGAAAAGAGAATGGTATCGGCATGTGTTATTAGAGTTTCTATAAAAGTATCTGCTGCTGCTTCGGGAAGATGCTCAGCTACTTCCAAAGAAACCACTAAATCATATTTTTTCTCTAATCTAATGGGTTGGCTCAAATCTACTCCTTGAAATTTGTCTTTGGGGATAAGAAGACTCTCTTGTGGCACGTAAAAGCCGTCTAAACCCAAAATATCTTCTACTCCGTAGGCAGTGAAAGCCTTTAACCATGAGCCATTACCACAACCCACATCTAAAACACTTTTGGGCTGAATATATTCAAAAAGGACTTTCAAAACGCACTCCGCTGAGGTTGTATTAAATATTTCCTCAGGGTATTCCTTAAACATCATCGCCGTTTGATTTTTATTTTTCTCCAAATTGCTTGTACCCAAGCATTATCTAAATACCATTCTACAAGCCTAAGGCGTAGGTAAGGTAATATTTTTGCAAAAGTAAAATCTGTAATTATTTTTTCATTACGTTTGGGAGTTTTTTTTAGGTAAAATTTATACAAATGCCTAAATCTATTTTTACAAATAAAAGCCCAAGGCCTTTGCAAAGTGAAATGAATAATTACTTTATCTTGAATAAATCGCTCTAATTCTTGTCTAGAAGCGTCTTGCGGAAGGTAAGTATAGATAAGATTATATTTTTCAGGAAGTTTTTTCCAGTTATTTATCAATACAGCGTTCATGGCATCTTGGTCAACAAATTTTATTTTTTCAGGATATTGCTGCAGGAATTGTATAGCTTTTTCTGATATTTGCTGTTGTCGCCAAATGGGCAGGTTAAATAGTAATACCCCTGAATTGAAGTAATTACCTTCTGTTGTAATTCCTATTTCAGGTTGAGTTTTTACATAGCAATCATAAACTGCTCCAAGCGGATAATTTTCCAAATCTTGTTGATACAAATCTATAAGTGGGTTGATTACTAAGGCATCGGTATCTATGTAGAGTAGTTTATCTAGATCTTTGGGTACAAGTAGAGGGAAAAACATTTTATAGTACACGGCAAGTGTCCAAGTGCCTCTAATTGTACCCATAAACTTTTGGATAAGTGTTTCGTCTATATCGTAAAAATATATATCAGCTTGATTATTTTGGAGGTAGGTTATGATTTTTTGTTTTTCATTTTCAGAAATTCCTGTAATGATGCAATGAAAAACTAATTTTTCGTTTTTGTTGTGGTAGAAGATGGAACCTACCAAGGCATAAAAAGGGATTAAGTAGTTTTGGTCAAAAGAAATGGCAAGATGCATGGTCATAGTTTATTTATGTAATTGTGAATTTTTCTTCTAATATAAGCCCAAATTTTACGAGGTTGTAAGTATTCAGCTTTGGGGCGGGGTATACCTACTCCTCCTTTATCATACAGCAAGATTTGCCCATAAGGAGAGTTGTAAAACACTTCTTCTTCTTTATACCTTCCTTCCAGAAGCTCCTCACCTTCTACCCTGAATTCAGGCATTTTTTGGTGATTCCCGTGTTGGTAAGGTGCCCTGAAGCCATCTATTTTATACTTGTAACGAAGCAGGGAGAGAATAGATTGATCGTGAGTATGTTTTACAAAAAACGGGACGGTCGGCAGAGGCGCTAAACCAAGCACGTCATCATCAACTAATACTTCTTTTTGACAGCACCAGTACAAGTATTCATTAGTAAACTGCACAGTAAGCGAATTTTTTTGGTATATTTGTACATTAGCAGAAAGGCAAGTTTTTCCTAATAAGGCATTGTAATCTGCTCCCATCAAGTCAAAACATCGTCGCTTGGTAAACATATGTAAGGTATTCTTTCCACCCATATCTATAAAGTAGAAGCCGTTATTTTTCAGACAACAATCTATTAAGGGCTGGGGGGAGGCAATAAAATGTAAGCCGTTATCACAATAAATCAATACATCACCTTCTTGCATTTCTTTCAAAGTTTCTACAATGATGTAAGGTTTCCAAAGCCAGTATCCTGCTCCTTTGTGAAGTTGAAATATATCTTTGTATTGTTGGTAAAATTTTGTTTTTTTGATTTGATAAAACTTCCATTCAATTACCTTGTAAATAGAAGGAAAGTGTTGCCGAATAGAGTGCGAGAGTTTACGTTGCCTATGTTCCAAGTCAGGTAGAGTAATATCCTCAATAGTGGTACTAAAACTGAGCAAGTAGGTTTTCATAGATCTTACCTTGTTTGTATCTATTCTATTTATTCAAATTTTGCAAATCTTGTATCCAAGCCTCTAGAGTTGTGATTTCTTGTTTACTAACAATATTTGCATTAAGTAAAGCTACATAAGCGTTATGTAAATTATCATAAATATTTTGAGTAGAGTGTATGGATTTTATAGTAATTTCTACTACTTCTTCTGCATATTGATACATAGGTATTTCAGATATAAAATCTTTCATGTAATCGTGTGGATTTCTTTTCTGTATTACCGTAGCATTTGTAAAGCCAAGATGATATCCATATAACCACATAATGGGCTGTGCTATTAGACCTCTTAAAATATCTGTAAATCTAAACGTAACATAGGTAGGTAAATATAGCAATGGAAACAACTCTTTCCTTATGAGTGTATTTTGCGAATTAAAGGGACTGATTGTATTTTTGCCTAATACCACTGGTTCTTTTTGTTTGAAATAGCAGGGGGTATTGTTTGTAAGTCTGTAAATAGCATCTACATCAGGGTCTTCGTCAGCTAATCCCTGCCATATTCCAACGTTACATAACTTTTTTTCAAGGTGCTTGTCAAAATCAAACTTTTTAGTAATTAGGTTTAGAGGTAGTCCCCTAGCCCATATAGGTTGTTCAGTATAATATTGATAAATATTGACAAAGCCTTGATTATCAGTTATGTAATTAAAACTTTGTTCAAACTTAGGGAATCCCCAGTTAGGTTTAGGAATGTTGTCGTCGTCGGTATCTACAATATATTCTACTTGTTTTTGTATAGCTAACAAATACCCTAACATTTTTCTTCCATAATGATTATATGGAAGTAGTGGTTGTATTTGTAAGTTCATTTTTTCCTGCTCCTCTATTGACAAGAAGGTTACATTTTCACAATACCAATCTAAGGGTGTTTTTTTATCTCCTACGACAATTAGTTGGTAGTCAGGGTAAGAGGCGAACTTGTATATGGCTTCTGTAGGTGGGAATATTGAAGTAATGATAATAGCTTTTCTTACTTTTTTATCCATTTTGATAGCTTGATAGGGTGAATATATAGAATATCTTGTGGGAAATCGCTTAGTAAGGCTTCTAAGTTATAATTGTATTTATCTAACGCACTATAGTCCTTTTCAGTCCACATAGTCATACCTCTCATGGTCAAATCTTTATCAGTTACTATTTTTTCAGAAGCAAGTGCAAGAGCTGTTGGAAGTGCAATTTCCGCAAAGAGTTTTCCTGCAGCAAATATACCACAATAAAGGGCAAATTTTTTTATACTTGAAGCATTTACTAAAAAAATATCAGAATAGCTATGTGCAAATGGATAATCGAATTGTAAAGGTTTTCGCCCTTGCATAATTTTACGTAAATAAAATCGCACAAGGTAATACATCATTCTTAAACTCAACAAGTGCTTCCATTCAAAATTATGGCGAAATACTTGATGAAAATATAAAGGTTGGGAGAGTAGATTCAGGCTTTTAAGTTTTGCATGTGCTTGCTCACGGGTTGGGAGTAGTTTTTCTACTTCTAAACCTAACTGCCGAACTCTGTACCAATAGGCATAAGGATAGCGCATCCAGTAACCATTGCTGGACTTTTGCAACAATTCGGCACCGGGCATATAACAAGTATCATTTTCTATACCAAAGTATTTATCAAAATTGGTTTCATTTATAGCAGGATTAAGCAAAATATCGTCAGCAATGAAAAAGTAATGAGTAAAACTTTTATTAAAAAATATTTTAGCTCCTTGAGCTACATACCCTTGAAAGTAGAATGAATTTTCATAAACAGGAATTACATTTTCTTTATCTCCTTCGTAAAAAGGCATTAAATGGTATATGAAACTAAATCTTTTACAATACAAATCCTCTAAAATAGATATGTTTTGATTATATTGATGGTTGTAAATAATAATCAATGCTACCTTATTCATAAGAAAGATTATATGTTATATTATTTCCCTTTGATGAGTTTGCGTAGCCAAGGAAACATAATATCACCTATCATCATGTTGAAATCACTTCGGGTTTTAGGGAAGGCATAAAACCAATACTCTATGCAATAGTATATGACATAATGGTATTCTTTAAGCAGTTTAGCATATAAAATGATATGCCAATACATATGCCTTCGGCTAATGTAACGTTGCATCTTAGTTAATGGGTAAGTTTCTATGATTTTTCTTAATTTAAGTTGTGAACTTACATATTTTCTCTTTTTTTTACTTGTGCTATGCGTTCGGATAAAAACCAGAGGTTTTTCAGTGTACTTGTGAAATTCAAATTTAGCATAAATTACCTTAAACCAAAAGAGCCAATCTTCGCCACTGTCTAATTCGGTATTAAAATAACCAACCTTATCTATGATTTCCTTTCTAAATAAAGGATTGTCTATACCGAAAGGAGTAAAGGCAAGCACCCGTGCTAATCTTTGTTCAAAGTTGGTAGGTACTTCAATAGGTCTAAATTTGAAATTAGTGTCATTACTTTCTGCAAAAGTATATTCGTCGGAATATACTAAATCTATAGTAGGATTTTGCTCTAAAATATTTATTCCGATTTCTAGTTTATCATCTGCAATATAATCGTCAGCATCTAAAAATTGGATATACTTTCCCTTGGCTTGTGAAAGTCCAAAATTACGAGCTACTGAAACGCCTTGATTAGGTTGATAAAAGTAGATAAATCTTTTATCTTGTTCTACAAATTTGCCTACCACCTCACGTGTATTGTCTGTTGAACCATCATCTACGATAATGCACTCCCAATGCGGATAGGTTTGTTTTTGAAGTTTGGTTAGGCTCTCTTCTAAAAATAAGGCGTAATTGTAAGTAGGAATAATAATACTTACAAGGGATAAATTCATATTTGTATAAGCCGAAAGACTAGATTTCACTTAATTTTAATTATTTTGAATAGATTGTAAAGCTTGGGAAATAGCACTTCACCTATTAGTACTTTATATTCAGCTATTGGTTTGGACGGTTTATGCCACACATAAAATAATGAGAGTATTATTTTCTTGAAATAGTTATTTTCTTGCTTGAGTCTAATTTTGAATAATGTTTGAATGAAGAGAACAGAGTCTATGCCTATTTTAGTAAAATCAAAATTGTTAGTTATTACTTTTGTAGGTTTCCCTACGAGTAACCATCTGTAAAAAGAATTTATCTTCAAGGTAGTTAGTATATCATAGTGAAGTTTTTTTATTTCCTCTCCGATTTTATTACTACTTGAAGTTCCCGCTTCATTGTATATGGCTATTGTTTTATGAAGGTAACGTAAAGTTTTTTTAGGAATGGTATTAAGCATTACTTTGATGTTAAATATCCAGTCAGCAATATATTGATAATGTATTTCATATTTTTTGAGTTGATTAAAAAGGTAACGTTTGTAAAAACAAGCCTGATGACAAATGGTAGAAAATAAAATAGTGTGTATGTCTTTTTTACCATATATTATCTGTTTGCTATGCTTTAGTAAAACGTCACCATACAAAAAATCTATATCCTTGTAAGGATTCCCTTGAAATATATCACATAAAATCCTTTCACAAAGCATGTCATCAGCTCCTAAGAAATATAACCACTCTCCTGTGGCTTTATCTATGCCTTTGTTCATAGCATCATAAATACCTTTATCAGGTTCGCTCACCCAATAGGTAATGTGCTGTTCGTATTTTTTAATGATTTCTACCGTGCCGTCTGTACTTTTACCGTCTATAATTATGAGTTCCAAATTGGGGTAATTCTGCCCTATAACTGAAAGAATAGCCTGCTCCAAGTATTTCTCCGCATTGTAAGTAACAATAATAACAGATATTTTAGGAAAATTTTGCATGATTTGTAAATTACTACTTTACAAGATATTTATTAGGATTGTGGATATATATTTTTGAGCATTTTACATTTCTAAATTCACACCAACAACTCCCTTTCTCTTTGCTCAAAATAATCAATCAAATTCCCAAATCATTTGCCATGTTTGCTACTTTTTCTTGCAACAGCTTTTCGGTGGCTTCAAATTCGGAGGTGCTAGAAAGTTGCGTTCTAACACTGAAATAAAATTTAATCTTAGGTTCTGTTCCCGAAGGACGAGCAGAAATAATACTACCGTCTTCAGTAATAAATTGCAAAACATTAGATTTATGCGTAATTTCCAAAGGAAATAACTCGCCTGTAAGTACATCTTTTTCTGTTTGTTTTTGGTAATCTCTCACTTTGAGAACACGTATGCCTGCCAAGGTTTTAGGTGGATTGTTACGATAATTTTCCATTATAGCTTTTATCTCTTCCGCCCCTTGTTGTCCTTTTTTAGTAAGCGATACTAATTTTTCTAAGAAAAAGCCGTATTCTACATAAATATTTACCAATAATTCAAACAAAGTAAAGCCTTTTTCTTTTGCCCAAGCAGTCATTTCGGCGATGTAAGCACAAGCGGAAATGGCATCTTTATCACGCACAAAGTCGTTTATCAAATAGCCGTAGCTTTCCTCACCACCAGCAATAAAGTGCTTTTTGCCTTCAAAGAAGCGTATCAACTCGGCAATATACTTGAAGCCTGTAAGCGTATTCATACACTCTACGCCATTTTTTTCGGCAATTTGGTCAATAAGGTAAGAGGTTACAATTGTTTTCACAATGTATTCCTTTCCTGTAAGTTTGCCCTGCTCTTTGTAGGTTTGTATAAGGTAATACATCAAAAGTACACCTGTTTGGTTGCCGTTGAGGAGCTGCCATTCATTACGCAAATTTTTTACAGCAATTCCTACACGGTCTGCATCAGGATCCGTAGCTAAAATCAAATCGGCATCAATTTCTTTGGCTTTATTTAGGGCAAGTGTAAGGGCTTCTGCTTCCTCAGGATTTGGGTAAACTACCGTAGGAAAATTGCCGTCAGGAATAGCCTGCTCTGCCACAATGGAAACATTAAGAAACCCTTGTTTTTCTAAAATTTTGGGAACTAATGCAATGCCCGTACCATGCAGAGAACTATACACAATTTTGAGGTCTTTGCCATGTTTTTGGCTCAAAGCAGTGTTAGGTAAATGATTAAGAATGGTTTGCAAATAAATTTCATCAAAATCAGTAGAAAGTTTTTCAATCAATTGTGGCTGAGCATTGAAGTTTACATCATCAATTTTCATTTGCTCAACTTCCCAAATTACATTTTGGTCGTGTGGCGGGATAAGTTGCGCTCCGTCATTCCAGTAGGCTTTGTAACCGTTATACTCACGTGGATTGTGGGAGGCCGTAATTACTACTCCACTTTGGCACTTGAAATACCGAATGGCAAAGGAAAGTTGTGGGGTAGGTCGTAGATTTTCAAACAAGTAGACTTTGATACCGTTAGCAGAAAAAATATTTGCTGTAATTTGGGCAAAAAAGGCACTATTGTTTCGGCTATCAAAAGCTACGGCTACCGAAATAGGTTGGTTGGGGAAGGCTTTTTTGAGGTAATTTGCCAAACCTTGCGTAGCCATTCCTACGGTGTATTGGTTCATGCGGTTAGAACCTACACCCATCACACCGCGTAGCCCACCTGTGCCAAATTCAAGATCTTTGTAAAAGGCATCATTTAGCTCTGCCCAATTTTGCGAGTCAATGAGTTGTTGTAATTCTTGTTTAGTAGCCTCATCATAATTGCCTGAAAGCCAACTTTCTACTTTCTTTTGAACTTCTGCCGAGAGCATAATTTGGGAGTAGTTTGTTTTTGATTTAATAATGTATTTCTTATTTTTAGAGAACAAAAGTAAGAAAAGTTACCAAATTTTCTATAATTCAAGAAAAAACTACCGAATTTCTTGGCATAATTCCACCAAAACACCATTGGTACTTTTAGGGTGCAAAAAGCAGACTAATTTGTTGTCTGCACCGTGTTTGGGCTGTTCGTTGAGCAAAACAAAACCTTCATTTTTCAAACGTTCCATTTCTTGTTGAATATCAGCCACTTCATAAGCAATATGGTGTATGCCTTCCCCTTTTTTTTCTATAAATTTGGCAATAGTACTGCTCTCGTGGGTAGCCTCTAAAAGTTCTATTTTGGTCTCACCCACCTTAAAAAACGAAGTAATTACGTGTTCCGATTGCACCTCCTCTTGCTTGTAAGGTTCTGTATTGAGCAGTTTGGCAAACAATTCATTACTTTGGGCTAAATTTTTTACAGCAATCCCAATGTGTTCTACTTTGAGCATAGTTTTGAACATAATTAAAGATTTTATTTGAACTTAGGACATTTTAGTCCTACGTTCATGATGTATTCTATTTGAAATTGAAAAGTCAAAAAGAAGTCGCGTGCAAACGTATTGCCTCGTGTAAAGCGTGTATTACGCTTAAAGCCTTCCAAAGTTTGGTAGAGGTTGTTATCGTTAGCTAAGTAGGCATCAATGCCGTATTTTTGTACTAATTGGTCAAGGTTTCGGCTCTTGCCTGTGGTAGCGGCAATGGGTTCTAATGTTCTATTTGACAGAGCAACGGCAAGTGGATTTGCCAAGTCGCTCAAGTCAGGATATTGCTTGCTTACGTCGTCAAGGTAGTCAGTAGAGGTATATCGGAAGCAAGTTTCTATTTGAAAATCACTTCTGTCATTGATTTTCCATTTTAGCCCTACACTTAAGGGAAGAGCGATTTGTATTTTGCTATATGGCTTGGGGTAGCCTGCACGTCCTTGTCCTTCTGTACCAAGTGGTTGCAAATCAACCCATTGCCTGCCCCAATTGATAGGTATCTTTGCTTGTGGGTTATGGTGAAAGATGCTTATGCCTGTGGCAAGATAAGCTACGAGATTTCTTCGCTTATAGAATTTACCATAACTTCCCCATAAATCTATTGATATTTGAGCGTTAAGTTCTTTAATGGCATTGCGGAAGTGCAAATTCCGGGCAAAAATGTGCGAATTAGGATTTGCCCTTGCATCATCTCCTTGAACAAGGGCATAATTTAGCCCTAGCCTTCCAAATAAATGTGGGCTAAGTTTTCGTAGAATAAAGGCTCCAGCAGTTGGGCTAATTATAGAAAAATCGGTGTATAAATCACCGAAGTAGTAAGCAATTCCTGCATGCATACCTGTACTTACGTATCCTTCGGTGGGCAGGCGAGTATCTTTTTTATTTCTTTGAGCATAAAGTAATTGGTAATAATTTGAAAAAATGATAAAAAAAAATAAAAAGTAAGTTAAAAATTGATAATTTTTAGAAATTTTCAAAGCAAGGTAGTTATTCATAATAAAGTACAAGCAATTTTTTTTACGCGTTTTTCGTGTCTTCCTCCTTCAAAGGCGGTATGCAAAAAGGTACTTACCATATTTTTAGCATCTTCAATAGAGACAAAGCGTGCAGGTATACAAATAATATTAGCATCATTATGCTGACGAGCTAACTGGGCAATTTCAGTACGCCAGCATAGTGCTGCTCTTATGCCTTGATGTTTGTTAGCGGTCATGGTTACTCCGTTGCCACTTCCGCAAATCAATACACCATAATCAAATTCTTGATTTTCTATGGCTTGAGCCAAGGGGTGAACATAGTCAGGATAATCTACTGTTTCATCACTATAAGAGCCAAAATCATAGCATTCAAAGCCCTGGTCTTGTAACATTTGAGCGATAATATTCTTATAAGCGAACCCTGCGTGGTCGCCTCCTAAGGCAATTTTTTTCATAGTTTTTAGAAAAAATACTAAATTATTTACTTACTTACTTCAAACTAAAGGATTAACTTATTAACCATTCTTTTAATATATTTTCACTAACTGCTCAAAAGTTCTCCGACGTTTGGGCAATAGAAATTTTCTCACAAGACTTTTTGTATTTTACCCGAAGTGATAGGATTCTCTTTAATCAATTAAGGAGTATATTTTTAGAGAATTTTTTATTTTTTTGCTTGCAAGATTTCTTTGTACTTAGCCTCATCTTTTAAGATTTCAATAGCTGCTTTTAACTCCTCGTCATTTTTAAGTGAGGCTTCTATTTGTCCTCTTTGCAAGTGGTAGTATGTAGCAATTTCAATTTCTAATTGTGTTTTAATTTCGTCCTTAAAGGTCATTAAATCAGCTTCTTTGCTACTAGCAAGGCGCATTTTTAATGTGTTGATAGTTTCTTTTAAGCTATCGAAGTACTTTTCTTCTTTGGCAGTTTTTTCTAACTCTTCAATTTGCCGTTCTACTTGGGTTTTATAGTCTATTTTCTTGTTTTTTACCCATTGTACAAATTCATTGTATTGAGCATCGGATAAGGAAAATTCTTTAGGAGATTTATTTAGGTTAGGGTTTTTGAGATAAAATTCCCCTGCATATTCAAAGAGTAAATCTTTGCCTCGTAAAGCCGTAACGATGGGTGAGCTTTTTTTAGCTTCTATTGGGATATCTGCTTCTAATCCTGCTCCGTCATAAACTGTACGTCCGTTTTTAGTTTTGAAGGCACTACGAAGCGAGTCTGCAATTTTTCCTGCTGTGCCATCGGGTTTACGGTGTGTATAGTCGATGGCTTGAATGCATCTTCCGCTGGGGATATAATATTTAGCAGTTGTAATTTTTACTTGTGAATTGTAAGAGAGTGGGCGTGTGGATTGTACTAAACCTTTTCCAAAGGTGCGTTGTCCGATTAAAACGCCGCGGTCATAATCTTGAATTACCCCTGCTACGATTTCAGAGGCAGAGGCACTTCGCCCATTGATAAGCACCGCAAGTGGAATTTCAGTATCTAAGGGGGCTTGCATAGCTTTGTAGGTCTTGTTCCATTCAGCGATTTTGCCTTTAGTTTTTACTACTTCAGCATCTTTGGGAATGAATAGGTTAGCGATATTTACAGCCTCGTTTAGTAAGCCTCCGGGGTTTCCGCGTAGGTCAATAATAATTTTTTTTGCTCCTTGGGCTTTTAGATCTTCTACGGCATTTTTTACCTCGCGGGAGGCATTCATTGTGAAGTCAGTTAGTTGTAGATAGCCAATATCGTCAGCAACCATTCTGTAATAAGGTACATTTTTTAGCTTAATTGTTTCGCGAGTAAGTTCAATTTCTTCGGTAGTGTTTTTGCCAAATTTTTTTACTGTAATCTTTACTTTTGTACCTGCTTGTCCTTTAAGGAGTTTGCTTACGTCAGAAGTTTGTTTGCCTGTAACGGTGAGGTCTCCAATTTTTACGATTTCGTCATTTACGCGTAGTCCTGCTTTATGTGCGGGAAAGCCTTCATAGGGTAAGGTAATGATGATTTTACCATTACGGTTGCCTACTAATGCTCCTATACCCCCGTATTGCCCTGTGGTCATAGTGCGGTAATCCTCTATTTCATCTTCAGGAATGTAGCTAGTATACGGATCCAAGGATTTGAGCATGGCATCAATCCCTGTTTTCATTAAGGTATTAGGGTTAATCTCATCTACATAGTAATTGTTCACTTCCTTGTAAAGGGTAACAAAGATGTCAATATTTTTAGCAATGTCAAAGTATTTGTCTAATACTTTGAAAGATGTCAGGCTAACAAAAAAAGCAATGCTTGCTATTAGCACGAACCAAGTGATTTTACGTTTTTGCATAATTAGCGAAGTAATAAAGTGTAAGGAGAAGTATTTTAGTAGTAAAGTTACAAAATTTTGTAATCAAATTTTGAAGTCTTGTTATGTAATACGAAAAACTTGAATAAGAGTTGTTTGGTTCGTTTTTAGATAAATCAAATCATTACTATCTAATAGTTTGCCTTATTTTGCTTTTTAGGTAAGAAAATGAGAATTAGAATAAACAACAGAGCAAAGTAAGAAGCTCCTATGCCTACCCAGTCGCCAAATTGAGTGTAGAAAGTATTTTTTGTATTAGCTTTGAGCGTAGCTCGCAAAGCGGTTTGTACCCAGTACTTACTTTGTTGTAAGATATTGCCCTTTTGGTCAATAAAACCTGAAATTCCTGTATTTGCCGATTGTGCTACGGCTCGGCGCGTTTCTATGGCTCGGAGGCGAGCATAATGGAAGTGTTGTTTATGCCCTGAACTATTGCCCCACCAAGCATCATTAGTAATGATAACTAGAACATTTGCTCCTTTTCTTACATATTCATTTGTAAAATCACCAAAAACCGACTCGTAACAAATAAGCGGGGCATAAGCAATACCATTGTTGCCAAGAAAGACTGTGCGTTCTTTTTGTTTTGCGACCCCTCCTGAAGTACCTCCTAATTTGAGCATAACATCTCCAAAAAGTTTGAAAAACTCGGGGAAGGGTAGAGCCTCTACCCCTGGTACAAGCTTGGATTTGTGATAAAAAGCAGGCATTTTACCTTCTGCTAAAAAGAGAGCTGTATTATAGACTTCGTACCAACCTAAGCCGTTGCCGTAAGTTACATAAGGAGAGGCTTCTTTGGGTGAGTTGAAACGAGTAAAAGAGGTGATGCCTGTAAGTAGGTTTGCCTCTGGGTTTTGTTTGATGAATTGCTTAAATTTATCAATGGCAGGATAGAACGGCACTTCCGATTGAATAAGTTTTTCTTCCATATAGTCATCAATCGCTGTCTCGGGCAAAGCCACGAGTTGTGTTTTAGTGGTCATTTTTTGTTTTGCCAAGCGGATAAAAATTTCAGCTTGCTCATGAAAAGGAATAAAGTGTTTAGTATCAACAAATTTTTGGGTGTAAGGGTCTATGTTGGGCTGAACCACTACAATTTCAGTATTTCTGCCTTTCTCTTCGTAGGTAAACCAAATAAACAAAGAAACAAGCAGAGGTAAAGTAATGGCTATTAAACTTGCATTACGATATTTGGGAGTTTTTCTATAAATCCACAAAAAAATAAGCACATTTACTAAAACTATCCAAAAAGTTCCCCCCAGACTCCCCGTATATTCATACCATTGGATAGCCCAAGGAGCATAAGCAAAGGCATTACCAAGGTTGAGCCAACTCCAGGACAAATCCCAATTGAGGTGAAGATATTCGAAGCAAGTCCAAAAGAAGACAAATGAAAAATAAGCTAATAAGTTGTGTGCTTTGCGATTGAAGAAAGAGAAAAACATGAAAGGGAAGGTCATTAACCATGCATTTACAAAAATGGCAAAAGCTGCACCGTACACTAGCTCTATGCCTGCTCCATAGAAAATGCCCCATGCTATCCAGCCCGTAGTATAGAGGTTGAAAGCCCAAAGAGTGTAATATGCCCAAAACCAAGTCTTAATCGTTTTGTATCTTGTACTAGCTCGGCGAAGTTGATTTTCTACCCAAAGCAGGGGTACAAAAGCGATAAGCACAAAAAAAGGGGTAAGTTGCCATGCGAGCCAAAACAATAGGCTGCTGAAAGTGCAAAGTGCAAATTTGGTTTGCAGAAACGTAGGAATTTTCATAATAGAAAAAGGGGATAGCATAAAAATACGACTTGCAAAGCTAATAAAATCCGTTGCTTTTTGCACGAAAGGTTAATGCTGTTGCACCCATTTTTCCAGTTCGTCAGGTGTAAGCCATTGAATGGTTGTATCTTTTCTAAACCATGTAAGTTGGCGTTTAGCATAGTGGCGTGTATTTTGCTTAATTGTCTCTATGCACTCGTTCCAAGAGATTTTTCCGTCAAGATAGTTAAAAACTTCCTGATACCCTACAGTCTGTAAAGCATTGTGATTCCGGTAGGGTAGTAAAGATTTTACCTCATCCAACAACCCTTGTTTAATCATTGATTCTACACGCTGGTTAATGCGGTCATACAATACTTTTCTTGGCAAATTGATAGCTATTTTTTGGACTTCGAAGAAGCGTTCTTTGGGGTGTTTTTTTCTAAATTGACTATAAGGCTGTTGAGTGCTAAGGCATACTTCTAATGCTCGGATTACTCTTTGTGGATTAGCTTTATCTACCTGTTGGTAATATACTTCATCTTTTTCTTTGAGCCATTGTAGTAAAGTGCTTAATCCTCGGGTTTGGTAAATTTGGTTCAACTCAGCACGTACTTCGGGCAAAACA
Source organism: Microscillaceae bacterium (assembly GCA_025054775.1). GTDB lineage: Bacteria > Bacteroidota > Bacteroidia > Cytophagales > Microscillaceae > JANWZA01. The sequence continues at coordinate 5,197 of JANWZA010000030.1, read as the reverse complement.
GCAGGCATTTCGTCTATACCTTCACATAAGGCCTTGATATATAAGCCTGAACCACCTACTAATACTACTACCGAATAGGTTTGAAATAATTTTTCCAAACAAGCCAAAGCTTCTATTTCGTATTGCCCTGCATTATAGTTTTGAGTAATGCTATGCGAATTGATAAAATGATGAGGAACTTGTGCCAATTCTTGTGTAGTAGGCTTGGCAGTGCCTATGGTCATTTCTCTAAAAAATTGTCGTGAGTCGGCTGATAAAATTTCAGTTTGTAATTTTTGGGCAATGCGAATAGCCCATGCCGTTTTACCTGATGCCGTTGCCCCAACAATAGCTAAAAGTAGAGGCTTAGAAGAGCGAGAAAATTGAAACATAGGTACTCAAAGTTATGGTTAGCCTGGTTTCTTGCCTGTGGGTTTATAGTAAAAAATACCTTAAAAAAATATGTTTTATTGATTTTGTTAAGCAAATAGTCAAATTGTTATCGAACTTTTTTATTATCAAAACATAAAACTGCCTAATTTCTGTTTGGTTTCTGTTATTATTCTACATACAATACCAGTCCTTTTAAGTATTCTCCTTCGGGGTGGTAGATGTTGATGGGGTGGTCAATAGGTTGGGTGAGTTGGTGTAAGATACGAATTTCTCTGCCTGCATCGGCAGCGGCGGCGAAAATAATTTTTCTGAACAAGTCGCGGTCAATATTGCCTGAGCAAGAGAAAGTAAATACAATTCCTTTGGGAGCTATTTTTCTGAAAGCTAATAGATTAAGGTCTTTATAGCCACGGCTTGCATTTGGTACATTTTTAGCACTTTTGGCGAAGGCAGGGGGGTCTAGGATAATGACGTTGTACTGCTCTTGGGTTTGGCGAAGAAAGTCAAAACAGTCAGCAATAAAAGTTTGATGTGGGACGTGGTGAGCAAAATTAAGTTGAATATTTTTTTCACAAAGTTGAGTAGCTTCTTTGGAAATATCTACAGAGTGCACCTCAGTAGCGCCGCCTGCCAAAGCATACACACTAAAACCACCTGTGTAGCTAAACGCATTAAGCACTTTTTGGTTTTGTGTATAAGATTGAAGTAGTAAGCGATTTTCACGTTGGTCAAGAAAAAAGCCTGTTTTCTGCCCTTTTTCTATATCTACTTCAAACTCAAACCCATGCTCTTTGATATGTACCAAACTACTTTCAGGGGCTTGCGTAAGCCAGCCTTTGGGTAGGTTTACGTTTTCTAAAAAAGTGCTATTTTCTTTGGTTTTCAGATAGATATAGGGTATGCCTATGTTTTGAATGGCTTGTACTAATTGCGTGCAGATGCGCTCTGTTCCTTTGATAAGCAACTGCATAACTGCAATGTTGTTATAGACATCTACAATTACGCCTGGGAGAAAATCTCCTTCGGCATGCAATAAGCGATAGGCATTAGTTAGCGAGGTAATTATGTATCTTTGCCGAAGTTGAAAGGCTTTTTCTACTTTCTGTTGCCAAAAGTTTTGCCATTCGTTGGCTTGAAAAGGTGTTCTTGTAAAAGCAATCATACGGCAGGTAATTTGGCTTTGTGGTGAAAAGAAGCCGTAGCCCAAGAGATGATTATGATTATCCAAAACTTGCACAATGTCACCATTTTCGGCTTGTGGAAGTTGTTTAATCGCCCCTGAGAATATCCAAGGGTGTTGCTTAAGCAAAGCTCTTTCTTTACCAGCTTTGAGAACGAGTTGAGGCATTATCATAGGTTAGGTTATTTTTTTGTTTTGCTAGTGTAGCATGGAGCTAAAATACTAGTCTTTTTCTTTAATGGTGGGCTCGTCCTCTTGCTCAAAATATTTAGGGACTTTGAAAGGAAATTCAAGGGGTTTGTTAGTTAAATCTACTTTAATGTGATCAATTAGGATATCGGTTTTTTTTTGTTTATTTTTTTCCTTGTAATTCACTGTAATTTTTCGGTTGTTGGCAAATAAGACGTTGCCGTAGTTCATAAAATTTTCATATATTAACATAACCGAATTTTGGGTGAGCGAGTCTTTCATAAAGAGTCGTTCTAATTGTTCGTTGTGTACGTTTAGGTAATTATCTATCCAAATATGTTTTACTTTTTGCTTTACAATGATATGGTTGTTATTGCGTGTTTGTTTGGCTTTGTCATAGTTTCGGAAGGGCATAGTCCCCATGATGATAGATTGTAAGAGATTAAAATCTACCTTAAAGTTGAGCTTTTTGCTTAATTGTTCAAAGTCAAGTTTTAGATATTCTTTTTGCAAGCGGTTAATGACATGTGCGGTATCTGTTGTAATCAGGGCACGTAGAATTTCAACTCCTGCTGGGGCAGTAATAGAAACCCAAATTAAGCTATCTTTTCGCATACGTAGTTTTATTTTTGCTTTTTGGTCTTCGTCTTCACTTTGATAATGTAGTTTGAAGCGCAAGTCAAGGTAGTTGTAAGGAGTATCTTTTTGTTCTAGCCATTTTGTTTGCATTTCTTGTAATTGAGTAGGATTAGTAATTTTTCGCTTACAAGCTATACCTACAGCAAATAAAGCTAGTACGAGAAGCCAGGTTTTGGGCAAGTTTGTATTATTCATACAGTTTCTTATTTGCTATTTTTTGGTCAATGAATTGGCTTGTTTTTCCTAATTTTTTAGCACGTTGCCATTGTTCAAAGGCTTTATCTTGTTCACCTAGTTGGAAGAGAATGTCGCCATAGTGTTCTACGATTTCTCCGTTTTTGGTATTTTCGGCTATTTTTTCTATTACTTGGCGGGCTTTTTTATATTCTTTTCGCACGTACAGCACCCAAGCGTAAGTATCTACGTATGCCTCTACATTAGGGTATTTTTGGTAAAGTTGGTATGCCATTTCGTATGCTTTCTCTATTTTTTCTCGTCTGAGGGCTAAAAAGTAGCTATAATTGTTTAGTACGTAATCCTCGTTTGGATTTATTTTTAGCACATCCTCGTAAGCTTTGTCTGACTCGGCGTAGTTTTGGGTATAGAAATAGGCCTCACCTAAGTGTACTAAAAATTCCTTTTGCAGGTTCTGGTTGCTGAGTGCCAAGCGTTTACCCTCTTCTAGGGCTTCTATGGCTTGGGCATAATTTTTTTTGTTAGAGAGACTGGTGCCGTAGAAAAGCCAAAACACAGGATTATTGGGGAAGAGCGTCGTAGCGCGTTCGGCATGTTTAAGTGTACTGTCTACTCTACCAAGTTCGTCGTCAAGTTGCAACAGGCGTAGCCATACTTCTGCATTATTTTCATCTATCAAAAGAGATTGCCAATAATATTGGTTGGCTTCTTTGCGTTGGTTTTGTAGCAAAAGGAAATCAGCATAAAGTACAAAGCCTTGGGCATAATTAGGGTGAGTTTGGGTAATATGTTGTAAAATTTCAGTAATATTTTTTTGATAAGTAGGATTATTAGCTACCTTTTCATTGCGTAAAAAATCTAACATTACATTTACTTTAGTAGCAGGTTCTAAATCGGGAAATTGTACTGCTGTTTTAAGATGTTCTAAGGCTTCGGTATATTTTTCTTGCTGTCTGTAAATTTCTGCTAAGGTGATATAAGTAGTGGCATCGGCGATGCCTTTTTTCTGCAAATCTTCTAGGATAATGAGAGCTTGGGTATTTTGTTTATTTTCAACATAGAGTTGTGCCAAATTAATAGCATAACGTGGCTCAAGGGGGGCATGTTGGAGTAGCTTTTCGGCTTCCGCAATGGCTTTTTTATTTTTTTTGGTTTCTATGTAAATGAGTTGCTTTTGTCTTGTAAGTGTTTCATTTATGCCATATTTCTGTTCTAATTTGTTGTAGGTTTCTATTGCCTCGTCCCATTTTTTACTTTTGACTTGTAAATCAGCTATTTCGTAATAAAACTCTTCAGTATTAGGGCAATTTTTGATTAAATTTTGATAAGTTTCTATTGCCTCGTCATATTTTTGCTGTGAAATATAGACCTTTGCTAAAAGGTTATAGTAAAATTTGTTACTCTTTTCTAACTCAATAGCTTCTTTGGCACTGTTGATGGCTAACGCAGGATTGTTTGTACGAAAGTAAGTTTCAGCCAATTTGTAATGGAAAGCGGCTTGGTCAGGAGCAAGTTCTATAGCTTTTTGGAAATGTTTAATTGCTTCAGTATAACGCTCCAAGGCAAAAGCTTTTAGCCCATCGGCAAAGAACGTAGTAGCCTCCTGTAGCTTATCTTGTAGGTTTTTGGCTTTAGGGGCTATGCTATTTACGGTAGTTTTATCATTTTTGCTTTTTTTGGGGGCAGTACTTTGGGCAAATACAAGCAAGGGAAGTAATAAAATTATTATCCCAATTGTTCCAATTGTTATTTTCCTTAACTCAAGCAACAACATAATTATTCAAAAGAAAGCGGTAGAAAAACAAACGTAAATTACGTACTAATTGCAAATATAGTATTTTTTTGCATAACGAGGTATTGGTTGTTTAAGTTTAATACGAAAATAAAATAACAAGTTTGCGAAAGAAATATATTTTTTTGTTTTTTTTGAGGATTGCGAAAAATGGAATTGTTAAAATAGTATAGATAAATCATTATTTCATTTAAGCATTAAAAGTTTAACTGAATAGACTAGCATATAAACAACTTTAGAATAACATTTAGTTTTCCTTCTTAATCGTGCTAAAAAACGACGAAAAAGACTATTCTATCCTTCAACCATATAACGTTTCCGCTTTGGATTGTATATGTATACTCTGGTACTCTGGCACAAATGCTTCGTATGCCTTCCAATAATCCGTACAAACCTCTCCCTTTATCTTCGGTTCAATCTTTTTCCAAAGTTTTTCACCAGTTTCAGTTCCCCTGGTACCAACTCCGCAATGGATGAATTTACGCCCAGCTCTAGCAATCCATATCCAACAATAGTTTTTTTTGAACCAATATATGCGTGCATCTCATCTATTTCAACAACTTCAATAACATCATTACTTCGAATTTCATCAAGTTTTTTTCCATATGCCTTAATCTAATTAAAGGCTGTAACGTGGCTCACTTTTAAGAAGCAACCAATGGAGCGAAATCCCACCCTTCAAGATATAATATTAATGCATCACGTTTTAGTTTTTCAGGTTTTCCTATATTCTACTGTAAAACGAAAACTGCAGTCTTTATTTAAATCGTTGTTTGCCTTTAGCTATACCATCTTTACAAAATTTTGTTGATTTGCATTTGGGACATCGT
>JANWZA010000021.1 GCA_025054775.1 Microscillaceae bacterium | reverse complement strand
TTGGGCTTGTTAGGATTGCTCTCTAGTATGCACCTGCACAGGCGACAGGAGCCTCTGCTAATCTTTGCCCCGCAGGGGGTAGCCGAAATGATTAGGCTTATGCTCAAGTTGAGCCAAACAAAATTAAGCTATCTAATTGATTTTCAGCCACTAGAAATGCACCAAAGTACGCAAATTTACCAAGACGAACACCTCACCGTAGAAACAATTGTTATGCACCACAGCTTGCCTTGTGTGGGCTTTCTGTTCAAAGAAAAACCTAAAAAACCCAAAGTTTTGATAGAAAAACTGCCTGAAAATCCACCATTAGAGCATATTTTACAACTCAAAAATAAGCAAAATGTATTAGACGAACAAGGCAATATACTATACGCTTGGCAAGATTACACTCAGCCTGCCCCCTCTCATACTTTTGCCCATTGTGCTGATACGCAGTATTTTGAAGATATAATACCACAAATTCAAGGAGCAGATTTGATATACCACGAGGCTACTTTTTTGCACCAAGACCTGCAAAAAGCCCAAGAAACCTACCATTCTACAGCACTGCAAGCAGCACAAATTGCTCAAAAAGCTCAAGTAAAAAAATTAGTAATTGGGCACTTCTCTAACCGATACAAAAATTTAGAACTCTTTTTACAAGAAGCCCGTAGTGTTTTTCCTAATACTTTTTTGGGCCTAGAAGGACAAGAATTTACTACTGAATAACTATTTTCATCAAATTTTATGCTGAAAACTATCATTAGTTGGATAATTCGACACGTGCCTCGTACATATTTGCAACGAGTTAGCCATTTTATTTTACCTGTTTTAGGGCTTTTCTATAAGGGAAATCAAGTAGTTTGCCCTATATGCCAGGGCCATTTTCGCAAGTTCCTTCCTTTTGGACGCGGTAAGTCAGCACGTGATAATGCCCTTTGCCCTAACTGTTTAGCTTTGGAACGGCATAGGTTAATGTATCTTTACCTAAAACAAAGAACTAACTTTTTTCAAGATAAACTAAAAGTTTTGCATATTGCTCCTGAAATCTGTTTCTTGAAACACTTTGAAAAATTGCCTAACTTACAAGAATACATTACCGCAGATTTGGAATCGCCTTTGGCAAAAGTGAAAATGGATATACACCAAATGCCCTTTGCAGATAATTATTTTGATGTTGTATTTTGTAACCACGTATTAGAACATGTAGAAAACGATAAGCAAGCGTTGAGCGAAATTTATCGCGTAATGAAGCCAACAGCATGGGCAATTATTCAATCGCCTATAGATATGAGTTTGCCCACTACTTATGAAGACCATAACATTACCTCACCTGCAGAACGCGAAAAAGCCTTCGGACAGAACGACCACGTGCGTATCTACGGCAGAGATTACAGCAAGCACCTCGCCCAAATAGGGTTTCAAGTCAAAGAAGATGATTTTGTGAAACAATTGCCCAAAGAAGTCATAGAAAAACATGCCCTTCCTGCTAACGAGATTATTTTTTTATGTAAGAAATAGCTCTCTTTGTTGAAAAAAGTAACTTAATGAGGGTTCAGAATGTATGATAGTATTAATCTCTAAACTGAAACATAATTTCAACAGAAGCATCGCGGTAAGGGCTTTATTTGGAAAAATAAGTGGACTTTCGGGCTAATTATCATTTCTGACTCATAAACAAGTATTTACGCCTTTCGTCTGATTAGTATAAGCCTTACCGACTTCCACGATTTCTACCCAAAAAGTTTTGTGTTCCGTCTTTTTTACGACCTTTGTCCCAAAACAACTTGATTCATAACACAAAAATAAAATTTCATTGTCTACTTCGCTAAATAGCCATCATATAATTTTAGAACACAACCAAAAAATTATGCCTTATACCGAAGTAAAAATTTTTTGCCCCGTAGCATTATCCGAAATTCTAATTGCCGAGCTTGCCTATATTCAATACGAGTCTTTTAATGAAAGTTTTGAGGAAAATAACAATTATTTGTATGCTTATATTCCATCTAAACTGTATAATGAAAATGCTTTGCGTGAAATTTTAGCCCGCTACCAACTTGAAAGCCAAATTACTTACGAAACCCAAACCATAGCTGAGCAAAATTGGAACGCTATTTGGGAAAGTAATTTTACGCATTTAGTTATTGATAATCAAATTCTTATCAAAGCCAACTTTCACCAAATAGAGCAAACTTATCCTTATGCCATTACCATAAATCCTAAAATGGCATTTGGTACAGGACACCACGAAACTACTGAAATGATGCTCAAAAATTTGCTTTATTTACCACACAAACCTCAAAAAGTGTTAGATTGTGGAACAGGAACAGGTATTTTGGCAATAATGGCGGCTCTTTTAGGGGCGACATACATTATAGGAATTGACATTGACGAGTGGTCTTACCAAAATGCGTTGGAAAATATTGCTCTTAATGGGCAAAATCATATCCAAATAGCCCAAAAAAGCATTTTTGACATAGAACCACATTTAGTTTTTGATGTAATTTTGGCAAATATCAATAAAAATGTACTTTTAGCTGAAATTTCGCAGTATGCTGCTCACCTCTCAGCTAACGGCTTTTTGCTTATGAGTGGGTTTTACATCTCTGACTTACCTGATATTCAAGCAGAAAGCGAGAAAAATGGCTTAACTTACAAATCGCATTTAGAAAAAAATGAGTGGGTTTCGGTTGTTTTTCAACATATATCTAAATAAAAATAATTTTCTAACAAAAGAACATACTATTTCTTAAAGTATGCAAGGTTCTAAAATTCTAAAAAACTTATGAATTTTAGTAGCTAATCTTTCAAGTGCTTGAAAATGCTAAATTCTACATAAAAGTCTCTTTTCAAGGTACTAATTACTAACTTCTGTAATAAAAAATAATTTTTTAGCTATAAAATTTACAAGCAAGTAGAAATCTACAATTTATTTTGTACTTTTGTTATTTATTTTGTATCTTAACCAAGATATACAAAATAAATTTTTTGAGCTATGTTTTTTATTTATCCTGACTTTATTGCCTTATGATAACAACAGGGAAGCTATACTTAAAAAAACAAAATTTTGAAAATTATGAAAACCTCGTATCTTATTTTTATCTATGCTCTCTTTTGCCAGCTTGCCTTAGCTCAAAATGACTCTCCCCCTCTTTATAGTCCTTCTGTAGAGGAGATATTAAATCAACCTGTAAATAAGGATTATAATGCTGTTTCTATAACTCTAGCTACCAAATCTCAAACTGCTTTGGAAGAGACACCTGCCATCATTTCAGTAATTACTGAGCGCGATATAGCTTATTGGGGTTTCCGTGACTTGGCAGATATACTACGTACGGTACAGGGATTTGAGTTTGGAATAGATGTATTCTCTCTCTATGGTTTAAGCCTAAGGGGAATGTGGATACACGAGGGTAAAGTATTAATGATGATTAACGGGACAGCTATCAACTGCTTTGGTTATGGGAATGGGAATTTTATTGGTACTATTCCTGCCTCTATGATAGAGCGTGTGGAAATTATACGCGGCCCTGGGAGTGCTTTATATGGTGGCTTTGCCGAAGTGGCAGTAATAAATGTTATCACTAAAAGTCAGCAAAATCAGATACAAAGTTATGCAGGAATTATAGGCAAGGATTTTAGCTATGGAGGTAACGTGAGCTTAAATGTTCGCAAAAATAATGAAATGTATCTATCAGCACAGATAGGAGCACAATTTACTCCTACCTCTAATCGGACATATATTGACTTTTGGGGAGGATACTTTCCTATGGGGGCAGAAAGTTCTTGGCGGCGATGGCGGCACACCATTATAGAGGGGCGTTATAAGAACTTTCGCGTTTCGTATAATCATAATTTTATCAACTTTATGGCACAAGACTCTTATGGTATAGCCGTACCAAAAACTTCACAAGGAGGTTATACTAACGAACTTTACAACAAAATTGAGACTCTACAACTCAAATATGATATTTCTCTTGGAAAAGGTTGGCTGTTTCAGCCATTAGTTGAATTTTCCAAAGGCAATTCTGCTGCTACTCCTGTATCACAAAGCTACTTCGTAGAGGCAGGTAGTCAATTGGATGGTCATCCTATATTTGTTTTAGACTCTTCATACTATTGGCAAAACCGTATGATTGGTGCTACCTATAAGACTGAGCAACAGTTTTTTTACAAAGGTAAACGTACAGAGTGTATTATAGGAGCAGGATTGCTCGTAAACACCTTGCATAGTATCGCCACTGATGGAAGACAAGGCATACAATTTAGCCCCAACCCCTCAGATACTACTAATTTCTTGGCACGACCCCAAACTTTTATGATGTTTCAATATATTAAGAACATTTATAATTTTAAGTTATTAGCAGGTTCGCGTTATGAAATTACACCTTTTGGAAATGCTTGGGCACCTCGCCTAGGAGTTACCTGGTCAAAGGATCGCCCGCATGTTAAGGTCTTGTATGGGAGAGCTTTTCGTGTACCCTTACTTTGGCAGGCTTTTTCGAGAATGTTTTTTACCCAACAAGGGCTAAAACCTGAAACAACTAACACAATTGAGTTTGAGATAGGATATAAATTTTCTCCTACTCTCCGCGCTGCTTTGAATACTTTTTGGATAGATATAGAACAACCTATTACCTATATAGGTGCTAATGATTCATATCAAAACTATGGCAAAATAGGTTCGGTAGGAGTAGAGGGTGAGCTAAGTTGGCGTACTCAGAACCATGGGCTTTTTGCTAATTTTGCCTATGTGCGTCCTACCCAGCAAACCGTTCCTGACTTTTTGAGCGAAGATAAAAAACATTTTTTGGCTGTTCCTTCTTTGAAGTTCAATAGCGGTGCTTACTATCAATGGCGTAAAGTGAGCATTGCTCCAAGTCTTACTTATCTTTCGGCACGCTATGGGCAGTCTGTTTTCTCTGCTCAAAATAGTACGATAGAAGAGGTTATTTTTCAAACTACCCGCTACGAGGCTCTCTTTTTGCTCAATTTAGCTCTCTCTTTTCAAAAAATTACCGCTTTGAAACTAGATATAAGTTTGCAAATACATAATCTACTTAATAGCAATTATGTGGCTTTGCAACCTTACTACGGAGGGCATGCTCCCATGCCTGTGCATGACAGGCAATTTACGATAGGTATAGGCAAAACCTTTTAGTTTAGAAGAATTTACTTGCCATAGTACTTTGTGGACTATTTTGATTTCCAAAGATATACTATCAAAACTACTTTTTCAGATATTAGGTATTTGGATAATGTAAAAAGTAAATTGATGTATAAAAACCTTTTCAAGCCTATATGTGATTGGATAGCTGCCCTTGTATTGCTTTTCATTAGTTTGCCTCTTTTTTTTGTGCTAATACCCTTGCTGTGGCTTACGCAAAGGCAAGTTTTTTTTGTTCAAACACGAATTGGCTACCAAAACCAACCTTTCAACCTAATTAAATTTTGCACCATGCGAAATGCCTTTGATGCAAACGGTACTTTACTATCTGATATGCAACGTATTACACCGCTTGGCAAGTTTTTACGATATACTTCTCTGGACGAATTGCCTCAACTTGTTAATGTATTGCGTGGAGAGATGAGTTTGGTAGGCACGCGCCCTCTTTTGCCCGAGTATTTGCCACTTTACAACGAATTTCAACTGCGAAGGCATGAAGTTCGCCCAGGTATTACAGGCTTGGCACAGATAAAAGGTAGAAATCAAATTTCGTGGCAAAAACGATTCGAACTAGATGTTTATTATGTTGATAATCAATCGTTTTTTTTAGACTTGTACATTCTTGGGCTTACTTTTTTGAGGCTATTCAAGCCACAAGGAATAAATGCCAATTCTGACCAAACTATGGAGAAGTTTCAAGGAAATTCGGTTTGAATAGTGCAAATTTGTTTACTATCCGTTGCCGATGCCCTCTTCTGTTGCCAACAGTTGCAAAATATCCTCTACATATTCGCGGTCATTTGCTAAACGCGGTACCTTGTTTTGCCCACCTAATTTGCCTCGCTTTTTGAGCCAACGGTAAAATGTTCCTTCAGGAACAGCGTGAATTACAGGCATTTGCAAGGCTAAATCTTTGTAGCGTTTGGCATCATAGTCTGAGTTAATTTCGCGAAGGGTGCTATCTAATATTTCTGTAAAAACCTGTAAATTGGAGGGCATTTTAGCAAATTCAATTATCCATTCGTGTCCGCCTTTGTTTTTATCTGAAAGGTACATAGGGCAAGCCGTGAAATTAGTAATCACTGCCCCTGTTTTTTCGCAGGCACGGCTTACGGCAGTTTCGGCATTTTCTATAATTACCTCTTCACCGAAGGCATTGATGTAATGCTTGGTTCGCCCTGTAATTTTGATACGATACGGATTTTTAGAAGTAAACTTTACCGTATCCCCGATTTTATATCGCCACAAACCTGTATTACTGCTAATTACCATTGCATAATTTTTGTTCAATTCTACCTCCCAAATGGTATAAGTAGGGGGGCTAGGGGAGTCAATCTCTGCCAAAGGAATAAACTCGTAGAAAACACCATAATCTAACATCAAAAGCATATCGTCGCGTGTGAGGTCGTCTTGTATGCCAAAAAAGCCTTCCGAAGCGTTGTAAGTTTCCATATAAGCTACGTCAGGAGAGGGCAGAAGTTGCTGAAACATAGGCTTGTATGGCTTAAAAGCTACCGCACCGTGAACAAATACTTCAAAATTTTTCCACACTTCAAGGATATGTTTTTTGCCTGTTCGCTCTAAAATGTATTGCATTAGCACAACAGTCCAGGTAGGTACCCCCAAAATACTCGTGATGTTTTTGCCAATAGAAAGCTCAGCCATTTTTGCAATTTTCTCTTCCCAGTTACTCATCAAAGCCACCGAAACTGGGGGAGTACGAAGCCATTGCGCCCACATGGGTAAATTTTTAGTAATTACCCCTGAAATATCTCCGTAAAAACTTTTGCCTGAGGCGTCCCATTCATTAGGTTGAATTGAGCCTCCTATGGACATTCCCCTGCCCAAAAAAAAGTTCGTTTTAGGTCTATTCTGAATATACAATGCAATTACATCACGCCCACCCATAAAGTGGCAACCTTGCAAAGCCTCTTTGGAAACAGGAATAAATTTGCTTCGCGCGTTAGTCGTTCCTGACGATTTGGAGAACCAATAGATAGGACTAGGCCAAAGCACATTCTGCTCCCCGCGCAACATTCGCTCAATGTAAGGGAAAATCTCTTCATAACTGGAAAGTGAAACATTTTGTTGAAAATTGTAGTAATTTTTGACATTTTTGTAATCATGTATCCTACCCCACTGGGTATCTTTGGCTTGTTGGATAAGTTGGTGAAACGTTTTTTCTTGTACTTCATGGGGGTATTTCATAAAGTACTCTATTTTAGGCAGACGTTTTTGTAGGAAATAAAATAAAATTTTGCGAAACCAGTTCATGCGTGGCACAAAGAGAAAAAATTAGTTGGTAGTAAGACGCAAATATACAAAAGTATAACATTTGATAGGATAGATGGTTTGCAAAGCCGTTAAGAATTTACTTATTTTGAGCAAAAAAGATTTCGTTACACCATGCTCTCAACTTTGTATGCCTCTTTCCAAAAATCAAATAAAATGGATAAAATCCTTACACCAAAAAAAAATACGACAGGAACTACAACTTTTTTTGGTAGAAGGTGAACACAACCTCATAGAGCTCTTGCAAAGTAATTGGCAAATTCATAGCTTGTATTGTACTGTTTCTTTTGTTGAAAAATATATCGATTTAATACGAACAAATAAAATACCTACCTATTTTGTAGATATTCTTGAACTACAAAGTATTTCTACTTTGGAAAATAATACTACGGCTTTGGCTGTGGTAAAGATGTATGAAAATCTACCTTCCTCAAAAATAGAAATTCAACGCACTTTGGTATTAGACCATATACAAGACCCTGGAAACTTGGGTACAATTCTCCGTATTTGCGATTGGTACGGCATAGGGCAACTAGTTTGTAGCAACGACTGTGTGGAGCTCTATAATCCTAAAACCATTTCTGCAAGCAAAGGGGCTTTTTTGAGAGTAAAAGTTTTTTATACTGATTTACCCACTTTTTTGGCTCAATATCCTAGCGTACCCAAATATGGGGCAATGCTCAAAGGTGATAGTGTGCATACCTTTGATTTTCAAGCTATTGCGTGGGTAGTTATGGGTAATGAAGCCCAAGGTATTCGCCCTGAGGTGCAAAAATTGCTTACTCACCAAATTACCATTCCTAAATTCGGCAAAGCCGAGTCGTTGAATGTAGCTATGGCTACGGCAATTATTTGCGATAATTGGCAAAGATATCTTACGCAAGCAACGAGTTAGAGTTGGCTACCTGATAACACTTCTTGCAGAGTTCGCAAAACTTCTTGGATATGAGGTGATCGACAAAAAACCCGCTCGTAATCCAAATAAGCCAAACAATAGATAGGATTTTCAGCTATATCTTGCGAATATTCCATACCTATCAGTTCTATATGGTAAATTTGCCTAAGAAGTTGCAAGGTAAATACATTTTGTTGTGGAGAATAATCAATAGCTAAGACAAGTTGCGGGTCTTGTAATTGATGCGAAATTGTAGAGATAATCTCCAAAAAGATAGGCTTGTCATACCCCATCATACTGTATCCAAATGAAAAAAAAGGATAGAGGCGTTTCCTGAATCTAACTCCTTGTGCGGTAAGCAATTGGGCTATTTCGGCGGTTTTAGCTTTGTAGGTATCTATAAGTTTGAAATCTTTGAGGCTTCGGTCTCGCCATTGTTTCCAACGTTTAGTGTTCCAATCGTAGTATTGTATCCATTGAGGGTCTCCTAGGGTTAGTTTATAGTCAAAACTTGTATTATGCTTCATGATGTAGCCTGGGTAGTACCATTTTTTATCCTCATTTTTAGCAAAATTTATTTCTATAAGCATCGTGTAAAGTCCTAAACTTAACTTAGGATATTGCATATCATACAAACCTAATAGGCTGGCGATGCTATTTTTTCCTATATCCATCAAACTAAGGGCAACAAGACGATGGTTTTCGTACACAGCTACCTCGTAGGTATTGAAAATGTTGGCAATTTTTTCTTTTTGGGGTAGGTTAGCATATAAAAAACCTTCTAAATCATTGAAAATGAAGCCCTTAAATTTGAATTTTTGTTGCTGAAATAAGGCCTCTTTTTCTGCATTATTGCTAAAAGGTCGTACAAATACTTTGAAACGTGCATTGTATTTACGCAATATCTTCTCAAACCGTTTTTTGAATTTATATTTTTTGAGATTATACCGAATATTCACGATTTCATCCACATCTCCGTCAATACATATGCCTTGGTTGCGATAGAGCATGTACGCACTTCTAAACCAACCTCCTGCCAGATACTTGTCTAACCGCATAGCGGAGAGGGCATTGGGCGTGTATGTATTAACTACCATAACCTCTCTTATTTTTGAACCTCTTGATAAATTGCTAACAACTGCTCGTAGTTTTTTTGTGCAGAGTAATGTTTTTGATAAACTTCGTAAGCCGTTTGCGAAATTTGCTCTTGCAACTGAGCAGTTTGGTTTTGCAAAAATAACATTTTTTGGGCTAATTCTTGGGCTTGGTGCGGAGCAAACAAATAATCTTTGAACAAGGGCGTTAGCACTTCGGCAATACTTTCAAGATTAGAGGCAATCACAGGTGTACCACAGGAAAGAGCCTCTAAAATAGTCATAGGCATACCTTCATACCAAATTGATGGAAACACAAGAGCGAGAGCGTGTTGCATTTGAGCAATCACTTCCGCTTTGGGCTTTGCACCGAAGTAGCGAATGAAATCATGTTTTTGAGCAAATTGCTCTACTTTACTTTGCAATTCACCTTCGCCAATAATATGCAAGGGTATTTGAGTTTGTAACGAGGCTTCTATTGCCGTAAGCACACCTTTTTCGGGGCTTAACCTACCTACAAATAGAAAATAATTTTGCCGTTCCTTGGCAGGAAGGCGGGGTTGGGCAGGTACAAAATTAGGTTTTACAATAATTTGATTTTCAGGAATTTGTAGAGAAGAATTAACAAAAATTTGCTTGGCAAAGTTTGTAAGAGCAATATACTTGTTTACATATTTTTGCCACGTATGAGCGTATCTGTGCCAAGCGATGACAATAGCCAACTGAGCCGATTTGAGCCGCGAATTACCCAAACAACCATACTTTATACCTGAAAGGGCTAACATTTGATACCTACAAAGTTCGCAAATGTGGTTTTTTCTCAAAAAAAGCCCGTTCAAGCAAAGCAAACGATAATTGTGTAAAGTCATTACCACAGGCACATTTAACTTTTGCGCCTCTATAAGTACAGCAGGCGAAGCAACGTTAAAAATATTATGAACGTGCAAAACATCAGGCTGAAAACGTTGAATTTTTTGCCTTACTTCTTGTGCCGCTTGCCGATTGTAAAACATTTTGGGAACTATGCGCACCTTGTCCCAAAAGGAAGCTAAGATTTGATTACTAAAAAAAAGTGCTTCTACTTCATGTCCTTGGGTTTGCAAAAGAGTTTTTTCACTTTCTACTACTGTGTCCTCGCCACCGTGTTGTTTGTATTGATTATGCAGGATGAGAATACGCATTTATTCAAACCTAAGCGATTCTATTGGATCTAATTGTGAGGCTTTATGAGCAGGATAGTAACCTGCTATTACACCTACTAATACACAAATTATAAAACTAACGATTATCCAAATCCAAGGAATGAAGAAATCAGTTACCCCTAACAAACCTGCCACACCATTGCCGATTCCTATACCAAACACAATACCTGCAAATCCACCTAATTGACAGATAACAATTGCCTCAATCAAAAATTGTTGTCTTATGCGAAAAGGCGTAGCTCCGAGTGCCTTACGTATTCCAATTTCGCGAGTACGTTCTGTAACTGAAACGAGCATAATATTCATTAAGCCGATAGCTGCTCCTAATAGCGTAACTGCCCCAATCACAAAACCGCCCAAACGCAAAGTAGAGGTAATACTTTCCAAGCGTGAGGCTAGGGTTTCGCTACGTGAAATTTCAAAACTATTAGGCAGCCCAATGCCATCTTGGCGAATTTTACGCATTAGCACCGTAGCTTCGCTCATAGCCATTTCAAAATCGGTAGTGCTACTTAACAGCACTGTAATATCATAATTGGGTTGACGTTTGACATCAGCCAAAAGCCTACGAGCATTTTCCAATGGAATATAGATTCCTCTATCCGAACCTGCTCCACCCATAGAGCTGCCCGTTTCTTTGAGTACCCCAATAACTAAATATTTATTTCCAAAAACGGTAATCCACTTGTCCAGAGGGTTGCTTTTTTCAAAGAGTGTAGTAGCTATTTCACTTCCAATCACCGCTACCGAGGCTCCTAGATCTAATTCGGTAGTAGAATAACTGCGTCCTTTCACTATTTCAAAACTTTTTACTGCAAAATAATGCTCATTTACACCCACCACACGGCTATTCGGATTTGTTTTTTTAGATTGATATTTTGCCTCTGCAATGCCTGTAACGTTTACCATTATGCTTACACGTGTGTTAGCGTGTGCTTTTTGGTAGCGTTCCTTAAATTCATTAGCTTGCTTGAAACTAATCGGTTTAGCCACTTTCTCAAAGCCAAAACCTCCACGTCTACCACCCCCACGAGAGCCTGTGGCATAAATATCAAAGGCATTGGCTCCCAAATTTGCTAAGCTATTATTTACTGAAGCCTGAATACTATCTACTGCCGTCAGGATACCTACTAATGAAGAGATACCAATAGCAATAATTAGCCCTGTAAGTATGGTTCGTAAAATATTCGCTCTAATTGCCCGAAAACTCTCTTTTATATTTTCTTGAAAGTTCATAACTTTTCTGAAGCTCTTATTTAGTTAAAACAGAAAATCTCCTATCTTCTGTATCATTTTAACACAAAAATTCTCTCTTTTTAATAATCAATTAAAGTAAATTCGCTATTTTGTATTTTCAGTACAAAATCTAAAATATACACTAAAAATTTGGGCATCTCTTTTATTAACAATTCCTTCCCAAAAAGCACCTTTTAAGATAGGTTGCATAGCGACAAGAAGGGGACAGATTGAATTCCTTATGAATAAGAAGCCCGAAATATACTTTTCTTACACTTTTTTGTTTAGCAATCTTTGATAGGGCAAGGGATTTTTCCTTTTTTAGGTATTTTGCCGTGGGGCTTGCGTCTGCCTTGATTTGAGGAGGTGCAGGACTCCTCTACTAAAAACAATAAGCTTAGAAATAGCAATAGAATAGCCAAAAACTTCCGCATATAGTTAAAAGCAAAGATAAGAAAACAGTTATAAGTAATTTTGTTTTTTTTTATTGGGCTTAAAAAATGAGGGGCTACTTTGCAGGTACAAATACAAAGCCATTTTCCCCTTCAATTATCAATTTATTAGCACTAATATGCGACACACGCATTACATCCTGTTTGCCTTCAGAGGTAATAGTTAGGCTTTTATTGTCTTCTGAAAGCGACCACTTGCCCTTGATTTTAGGTTTAGATTTATCGTTTTTGTTAGTAAGTTCAAAGTTTCCGTCTTCTTTGAATTCCCAAATAGCACTTTCCATAGCTAACTTGGCTTCTTTTTTTTGCTCCTCGGTATATTTGTTGTAAAGTTCACGTTTGTCTTTGGGCAAGAGTTTTACCATTTCTTCTACCGAAATGCGCCACTTTTTGGCGATATGTTGTTTGGGTGAGCTATCACAAGAGAATAATACAAAGATCAACAAACCAAGAACAACTATTTTCTGTTTCATGAGAACATCAAATTTGGGCACTACGAATTCTATGCAAAGATACACTTAAAAAATGTTTGTAGCAAGTAAGAAATATTTGCTTTTAAGGGATTCAATTATTTCAGTAGGCTAGGGCTTTTGTTAAGCTATTGATAATCAAGAATCTAATTCACTAAATAATATTTCTTAGATAGCACTTTTATCTTTCAAAAGTAAAAAAACAAAGAAAGGTGTACCTATCAAAGCAGTAATTACGCCTATGGGCAGTTCAGAAGGGCTAACTACAATCCGTGCTAATGTATCAGCCCAGAGCAATAAGATAGCTCCTGCCAAGGCGGTGAGGGGTAGTAAATACTTATGTTGAGATATGCCTGTTAGCCGAATAATGTGCGGTACGATTAGCCCTATGAAGCCAATCATACCCACAAAGGCAATAACTGTGCTAATAAGCAGGGCGTTAAGCCAAATTATCATTTGCTTTATGCGTGCCGTGTTAATTCCCAAAAAAAAGGCTTCTCGTTCTCCCAAAATCCATACATCAAGGGTTTTGCGGTAGGTGAATATTAGCCCTAAACATATTGTTTCTATACTTGCTATTACTAAATTTTTCTCCCAAGTGGTATGTGCCAAACTACCTAAACTCCAAAAAGTAAAACTTCGTAAGGTAGCATCTTCGGCAAAGAAGAGAAAAAAACCTATCAACGCACCTGTAAAACTATTGATAGCTACACCCAAAAGCAATAATCTTGTAATAGCAATTTGCTTTCCTACTTGGGCAAAATATTGTGCTAAAAGCGTGGCTAACCATCCGCCTGCAAAGGCACACAAAGGCAAGATGTATGCCTGAAAATCAAAAAGAACTGCTCCAAAAACAAACTTGCCAAATACCAAATACAAGACCGCAAACAAAGCCGAACCACCTGAAATGCCTACCAAACTTGGCTCCACCAAAGGATTATGAAAAAGCGTTTGCATCAGAACTCCACCCACTGATAAGGCACTTCCCACTAAAACTGCCAACACTACACGAGGTAACCGAATTTGTTGCAAAATGAGCAATTGCTCTGAATAACTAGCATTAGATTGCCAAGTCAATAGTTGCCTATACACTACCCAGTCTATACTAACTGCTCCTAAACGTAACGAAGCGAATATACTAACAATCAATAGGATACAAAAGAAAAGAATCAGCCTCCTTGGAGAATGTGCCAAGTTTTTCATACATAGTTATTAGGACTGATACGCTTTTAGAATTGTTTTTTTAATTATCTTCTAATTCCCTTTTTTCTGTCCTACAAAAAGCATATATTCCCAAATACCGAACCAGCCTTTGCGAACTCGGCTGTAAGTAGGTGAAAAATACTGATACAAAATAGGCAAAAGATGCCCATCAAGCCGTACATGGTTAGAACGCATAAATTTTTTGTAAACCCTTGAAGGTGTATCGTGAAAATCCACCACAGCGATGTAGCCGTCAGGTTTGAGGTCAATAAGAGTTTGTTCAATGAGTTGGTTAAAGTGGGGGTTTACCATAGAGAGGCAATAGGAAAACAATATTACATCAAACTTCCCTGCAAATTTAGTTTCCCCTTTTTGGTATGCCTCGTGAAGAAGTGTAACCCGATTTTGGTAGGGTTGTAACCTTTGTTTCGCTTTTGCAAGCATATCTGCTGATACGTCTAGCCCTGTTAAAGTAGCATTAGGAAATAAATGCACCATTTTTCGCAAATTGACTCCTGTGCCACACCCTACCTCTAAAATTTGTAAGCTAGCTTCTCGGTCAAGAGGTATTTTCTTGAGAATAGCATTTCTGCCAAAAAGAAAAATCCAGCGAGTAGCGTCATAGATTTTGGCTTGGAACTTATAGTAGTTTTGCATATCAATCTTTTGTACCTCTTCCGAAACAGATAGTTTATCTTTCATACTATTCAATTCTAATTTTAATTGTTATGGTCATGTAGCTTCAATTCAAAACAAAAACGGATAGTTGAGTAAGATGAGTAAAAAGTTCTGACGTTGAAATTTCAAAATTACCACTTTTCTGCAAATAGTATGTATTTTTGCCTAAAAATTACTATTCACTAATCTAACTTGGAGTTTTATCTCAAAAATACATCTCATATGTCTCTAAACCGAAGCATTGCTCCTCCTTCGCAAGAGCTATCTTGGGTACAAATTCCAGAGGTAAAAACTACCATATTGGCTAATCATATTCCTTTACATCTTATTCAGGCAGGAGAACAAGAGGTTTGCCGTTTGGAGGTAATCTACAAGGCTGGCACAACCACTGAAGCCAAAAACAATATATCTTACCTCACTGCCAAAATGCTCCCCTGTGGTACAAAACGACACGACGAGGCATCTATTAGTGAATATTTTGAACGCTACGGGGCCTCATTTGAGCCACACCATTCGCCAGATAGAGTAATCTTAACTTTGTATTGCCTTACCAAATTTTTGCCTAAGGTATTACCTCTACTGATAGAAATTTTACAAGAGAGTATTTTTCCTGAAAAGGAATTAGCACAACTTAAAAATATTAGCTTACAAAACCTAAAAGTCAATTTAGAGAAAAATAATTATGTAGCAGGTAGAGAATTCCGTAGGTTGCTTTTTCAATCTTATCCACCTTACGCAAGTAGTTTGGAGGAGAAGGCTTTAGAAGAAGCAAGCCAAAACGATTTGTTTCAGCATTATCAAAAACACATTCAGCATCAGCCTTTTGAGCTAATACTTACAGGCAAAGTAGATACTCAAAGTTACGAATACGTGGCTCGTACTTTTGAGCAGTTAGGCATTCAGTCGCCCATAACTATGCAATTTGTGCCTTCCTGTTTTCAGCCTGTTCATGATAGATATTGTATAGAAACCGCACACAACCTACAAGCCTCTATCCGCATGGGGAAGCTCTGCCTACCCAAAAATCACCCCGATTTTTTTGCCTTTAATGTTCTTAACGAAGCCTTAGGCGGATATTTTGGCTCGCGCCTTATGAAAAATATTCGCGAAGAAAAGGGCTATACTTACGGCATTTATTCGCAAATCGTGCATTTAGAAAAAGCCTCTTACCAAGTAATTAGCACTGACGTAAAACAAGAATATGCCCAAGCTACTATTGAGGAAATTCAGCGTGAAATATATCGCTTACAAACTGAACTAATTGAAAAACAAGAACTTACAAGGCTAAAAAATTATCTTTTGGGTAGTTTTGCAAGCATGCTCTCCAATTGTTTTGATTTGGCTGAAATCTTTAAGGGCATACACTTTTTTGGTTTATCATACCATTTTTACCAACAATACTGGCAAACTATTCACCAAATTAGCCCTGAAATTTTGCAGGAAACTGCCAAAAAATACTTACAACCTGAAAAAATGCTCACCGTAGTGGTAGGCACAAAATTAGAGCAATGACTTTGGAAGTGGTCAATACGGATAGAATGCTTAATTTTTTTTTGGCATTCTCTTAGCCTCTTTGTTTTGCTCAAAAGGCAAAGGAGTAGGCCTTGCAGGGCTTCGCTTACGCTTTGATATAATTGCCAATTTGTCCTTTATTTTGGAATATGCGCAGTTTAATTTTCTAAAAACTTACTTACTTTGCCAGAATAAACCAAAAACATTACCTTTGCACCTTGTAAAAGAACAATTTTAGCTATCTAACTAACCAAGCGCATGAGCAAAGGACTTACACCAAGACGTGAAAACTACTCCGAATGGTATAACGAATTAGTAAAAAAAGCCGATTTAGCGGAAAATTCATCAGTACGCGGTTGTATGGTTATCAAACCTTACGGCTATGCCATTTGGGAAAAAATGCAACAACAATTAGACAGAATGTTCAAAGACACAGGGCATTCTAATGCTTACTTTCCGCTCTTTATTCCTAAAAGCCTTTTTGAAGCCGAAGAGAAAAATGCTGAAGGTTTTGCCAAAGAGTGTGCCGTTGTAACGCACTATCGGCTTAAAACCCACCCTGAGCAAAAAGGTAAATTGATAGCAGACCCCGAATCCAAATTAGAAGAGGAGTTAGTTGTAAGACCTACTTCAGAAGCCGTAATTTGGAATACCTATAAAAATTGGATACAATCATACCGCGATTTGCCAATTTTGGTAAATCAATGGGCAAACGTGGTACGTTGGGAAATGCGTACACGCTTATTTTTGCGTACTGCTGAATTTTTGTGGCAAGAGGGGCACACTGCTCACGCTACCCGCGAAGAAGCCCTCGCTGAAACCGAGCAAATGCTCCAGGTATATGCCGAGTTTGCCGAAAAGTACATGGCTTTGCCTGTTATCAAGGGTATCAAAACCCCTAACGAACGCTTTGCAGGGGCAGACGAAACCTACTGCATTGAAGCCCTCATGCAAGACGGAAAAGCCTTACAAACAGGAACTTCGCACTTTCTAGGGCAAAATTTTGCCAAAGCCTTTGATGTAAAATTCCTAAACAAAAATAACCAATTAGAATACGTTTGGGGAACTTCCTGGGGCGTAAGCACGCGTCTTATGGGAGCTTTGATTATGGCTCACTCTGACGATAACGGCTTGGTTTTGCCTCCTAACCTCGCACCTATTCAAGTAGTAATTATTCCTATTTTGAAGGGTGATAATACCAAATTATTAGAAAAATGCCATGAAATTTTTCAACAATTAAAACAATTAGGCATTTCTGTAAAATTAGACGACAGCGATACGCAAACGCCTGGGTTCAAATATGCCGAATACGAACTCAAAGGGGTGCCTGTTCGTGTGGCACTTGGGCAACGCGATTTAGAAAACAATACCATAGAAATTGCCCGCAGAGATACCAAAACCAAAGAAATAATTAGTCTGGATAATGCCATAGAATATGTAAAACAACTGCTACCTGCCATTCAACAAGGTATTTATAATAAAGCTCTCGCTTTTCGTAAAGAAAACACGGTAAAAGTTGATAATTATAAGGAGTTTAAGGAGATTTTGGAAATTACTAAACCTAATGGCTATACGCAAGGTGGCTTTATTGAAGCCCACTGGGACGGCACCACCGAAACCGAAGAGAAAATTAAAGAGGAGACCAAGGCTACTATCCGATGTATACCTTTAGAATACGAACCAGAAGAAGGAACTTGTATTTATACAGGCAAACCCTCTAAGCGTAGAGTGCTATTTGCAAGAGCTTATTAGAAAATTTTTAGCCAAAAAGATTAAAAATATTAGCTTCTTTATAGAAACATAAAATAAATTGTTATATTTGCCCGTTATTTTAAGCAGACAAACACACTCATTAAGTGTGTAGCTAAAAACTCAAACTATATTTCAAATTATCTGTTCCTATGCTTTTAGCACAAATTCAAGAAACTACGGCATTTATTCAACAAAAAACCCAAAATTTTCAGCCTGAAGTAGGTATTATTTTAGGCACAGGGCTGGGTGGGCTCATCAAAGAAATAGAAATTGCCCACATGTTAGAGTACCAACATATCCCTAATTTTCCTATTTCTACCGTAGAGTCACATAGCGGAAAATTGATTTTTGGCACAATGTCAGGCAAAAAAGTAGTGGCAATGCAAGGGCGTTTTCATTATTACGAAGGCTACACTATGCAACAAGTAACTTTTCCTGTGCGCGTAATGAAATTTTTGGGGATTAAATATTTGCTAGTTTCTAATGCGGCAGGTGGGCTAAACCCAAGCTATCAAATTAGCGATTTAATGATTTTGAATGACCATATTAATCTTCTGCCTGACAATCCACTTCGTGGCAAAAATGAAGACGAGCTAGGAGTTCGTTTTCCTGATATGTTTGAAACCTATCACCCTGAATTACGAAAAAAAGCCTTGGAAATTGCCCGAAAATATCAAATTAGAGCTAATGAAGGAGTGTACGTAAGTGTAATGGGACCGAACTTGGAAACGCCTGCCGAATATCGTTTCTTACGCACTATCGGGGCTGATGCCGTAGGTATGTCCACTGTTCCTGAGGCGATAGTTGCTGTACATATGAACTTGCCCGTATTTGCCGTTTCAGTTATTACTGATTTATGTTATGAAGGGCATCTCAAGAAGGTAAGTTTGGCTGATGTGATTGCCGCTGCACAAATTGCCGAACCTAAACTTACACTTTTAATGAAAGAATTAGTAGCAAGTTTGAACTGACTTAGAGTAAATCCGCTATTAGGTTAGTTCTACTCAACTGAATAAGGCTTTGATTTCTATGAATTTGAATTACAAAACTTTGTAAAAAGTTATTTTGAAACCTTACAAAACTATTTTGTAAACAGCCATTCCGAAAACCAAAACCTTTTTCAGTTGAAGGCGAAACCCCATTAAGTTGAGTACAAATACATTACCTAAAATTGTCTAAAATATGAAATATTTTTCACTTCCAGCTACCAATCAAAATGAAGGGTGCCCAAAAGTAGGGTGAAGTATATTTAGGGTTTTTACTCAAATCAATTTGGGCCTTGCGAATGGCTTGCAACAAGGGCATGGTTTTGATATTGTTGTAAAAACTTGCCATAAGAATAGAAGTTGCTTCGTCATCTACACTCCAAAGGCTGGCAAGTACGGATTTGACGTTTTGGTTTATGAATGCACTTGCGGGGCTTACAGGGTCGTTATGATTGTCGGTTTTGAGGTCAATGACTGCGGTTTGGCAAGCCGAAAGCACCACAAGTCGCGTATTTTCTAATACGTTTAGGTTAAAGAGTTCGGTAACTTTGAATTTACCATCACTGCGGCTATTTTTTGCCATAGTTAGGTAAGACTCCAAAGGATTGTCGCAGTCTAAATTGCCGTGTGTGGCAAAGTGAATGGCATTATAGTTGGCTTGTGTAATGGCTTTAATTTTATCTTCGGTGGCTTCGTTTTTAACGTAAGTAGCGGCATTAGGAAATATTTTTTTGATAGCAATAGCCTCTAATTCAGTATTGGGCAAAGTATTGTCAGGGTTGGCAAAAACTATAATCTTGGCATTTTTGAAGTGATTTTCGCCTTCCTCTAAGTTATCAAATACGTCGCCGAGGTTGGTGTAAAATAGGTTAAATTGTTCAATCAAAGGGCTAAACTCTCCATTTTTAAGCGTTTTTCCAATAATTTGGAAAGGCAAGAGGTAGAGTTTTCCTGTGGGAATAATGGCTAAGGTTTTTTTGTCTTTAATTTCCTCGTGGATAGGATTGATGAGCCACATATAGGCTTTTTCGGCTAAAATATTGTATTTTTCAGTTTGTAGTGTGTCGGTTACGGTGGTTTTTCGGTATTCGTCTTCTTTGCTTGCGTCTAGGGCGCGGGCTTTAATCTCTTTCTTTTTGAAAATAATTTGAGTACGCAAGCCCATAATAACTTTATCTAATTCGGCTTTGCTTACTTTTACTTTTTTTCCTGTAACTTTATTTTTGTCCGCAACAATGATATAGAGGTCTTGGTTGGATAAGAAATAAGAAACGACAGCCATTTCGTCAGGAATATCTTTTTTCTTATTGCGAAGTTTGGAAAGTTGCTTTTGGTAACTACTCAAAGCATTTTCACCATAAACGAAGGTGAGATACTCGTCCTCTTTTACGGTAAGCACTTTTTTTAGGCTTTCAATTTGTTGTTGGTTCTGCTCGGATTCGGGCTTTTTCAACTCTTCTTTGAGTTGTATTTGTGTAGCTATAAGTTCGGTTTTAAGTTGCTCAGTACGTTGTTTTTTATTTTGCTGTTCAGGGTTGAGGTTTTGTTGGTTTTGGTTTTGAAGTTTGCTTTGCATTTCGGCAAAGTTGTATTGTTGCATAAAACTCATAGCTTCCTCGATTTCTTGTCGTTCAAAAAGTACATCTATCAAGGTGCCATAGACTTTGATTTTGGCTTCATTGTTGGAGAATAATTTTTTGGCTTCTTCGCCGCCTGCGAGGTTGTTTCGTAATTTTTCTAAAATTTGTACGGCTTTTTGCAAATATTCTTTGGCTTTTTGGAGGTCTTTTTTCTCTTTATGAATTAAGCCCAAGCGATAGTAGGCTTCCCAGAGATAGAGTTCGTAGCCGATTTTTTCAGAGAGTTGAATTACCTCTTGAGCGGTTTGAGTGGCTTTGTCGGTTTGTTTGGTTTCGTAGTAAAGTTGGCTCAAATCGTTTTTAGCGGCAAGCATATCAGTAGGTAGGTTCATAGCTTGGGCGTTCTTGTAGGCTTCTTTTAGGTGTTTTTCTGCTTCGGTATATTGTTTTTGCCCTAATTTTGCACCACCGAGCAGTAGCTTGGCGCGGTTTTTGGGTCGGTTGCTATTGGCCTTGGCAGAGGCTTGGTAGGCTTCTTTAGCGATGGTTTCGGCTTCTTTGTAACGTTTCAATACCCTAAGAATATCGGCTTGGTTGCCGAGAGCTACGCAGTAATTTTCGCCCAGCATACCGAGTTTTTTCATTTCTTCAGTTACTTTTTGGTAGGTAATAAGCGATTTTTCGTAATCTCCTTGAAAAAAGGCGAGTCTTCCTGCAGCCATTTGATTGCTTAAAAGGCTTTCTTTGGCGCCTACTTTTTGGTAAATGCTATCGCTTTTTTCAAGATATTCTGAGGCTTTTTGATATGCTCCTGTGCTGATGTATAAGTTGCCAAAATCGTGATACACACCTGCCATTGCCCATACATTTTGCGTTTTTTGGGCAATTTGTAGTACGTTTTGGTATAGTAGTATAGCCTGGGAATAGTTGCCTGCTACCAATTCTAACCAACCTAGCGAGGAGATAGCACTTGCTTCTAAATCAGCGTCTTTGATATTTTGCGCTAGAGCCTGGGCTTTTTGGTAAAATTCTTTTCCTTTGGTGAAATTTCCTTGGGTAGTATAAGAAAATCCAATAGCGATGAGGATTTGCCCTTCCTCTTGCTTATCATTACTTTTTTGGGCAATGGCTAAGGCTTTTTCTAGGTTGGTTTGTGCCTTTTTAGGATTGCCTTGTGTCATTTCCATATTAGCTAATTTGCGATAGCAGATGCTCAGGGCGTGTTCGTCATTAATTTCTTGGGCAATTTTGAGGGCTTGGTTAATGTAGTTTTCGGCTTGTTTCAAATCGTTGTCCAAATTAGCAAGGTTAGCAAGGTTGGCTAAGGCATATACCAATTCGCTTTTGTCGTTAAGTTGGGTAAAAGTTTCTTTGGCTTTGAGGTAAAATTCTTTGGCAAGTTGATATTCGCGGTTTTCAAAATACATACTTGCCATGGTTTTGTAGATTTCAGCTAGATAGCTTTTATCTTCCAAGTTTTGAGCAATTTTGAGGGCTTCTTGCAAGGTTTGTTTGCGTTTTTCGGTTTGCCCGAGTTGGTTATACACTTTGGCGATGCGTATGTAAGTCGCTGCTTTTCTGCCTAATTTTTTTTGGTTGGCTTCTTTATCGTTTTCAAAATGGGTAAGGGCTTTTTGGTAGCTTTGTAGGGCTTGTTCGTATTGGCTCATAGAGTAGTAGCTATCAGCCAAATTTCGTAAGCAGAGTCCTGCATAAGGTTGTAAAACTTTCCAAAGATTAGGATTATTTTTTAGTTTATCTTTTTCTAATTCCTGATAGAATTGATAGCCTTTGTTGAGGCTTTGTCGGGCTTTTTCAAACCTACCTAAACTATTGTAAGTTTCCCCTAAATTGATATAGGAAACAAAAACCATGGTCAAATTATCGTCATTTAAGTAATATTCAATAGCTTTTTGGTAATACTCAGCAGTCTCCTCTACTTTGTATTCAGCATCGGCGATACCTGCCTTGGTGAAATAGAAGCTTCCCAAAAGGCTGTTTTTATCTAACAAGGTGGCACAACGAATAGCAATATCAATCCATGCGTTAGCTTCGGTAAATTTTTTAGCTGCTTTTTGCTCTTGGGCTTTGCTTTCCAAACTTTCTAAAAAATCGTTAGAAATGTATTCTTGGTAATCTATAACGGCATCTTTCAGATTGTATGACTCCGAAGTATTGGCTTTGTATAAAATGCTCATCAATTCCTCTTCGGTGGGTGGTATGGGTGCGCCTTCTGCAATCCAAGTGGCATAGGTTTCAGAGATTTTCCAAGTGGTGGTCATATAAACGCGGTGCGTAGCGGCATACCAAAGGAAATTGCGTAAATCGTTCTCCGTAATTTTGCTCATGGCATCAAGCACGTTTTGCCCTTCAAATTTGCCTTTTTGAATAGTGGGGAAGTTGGCTTTTTCGTTGGCATAGATTTTAGCTACATTTTTTACGTCATTGAGCATACTATCTATCCATATTTTTTCTTTTTGGGGCGAAAGTTGAAAAAACACTTGCTCGTAGT
>JANWZA010000045.1 GCA_025054775.1 Microscillaceae bacterium | reverse complement strand
TTTGAAAAAAAATATGGCTTGTTTGTCTCCTTACCTGTGCTGAACTATAAATTGCGTTAGGGATCGAGAGGGCAAGCCCAAAAGGCTTGGTGTGAAGCGTAAGCAAAGCACCGAAGCGTTAGCGAAGCCCTGCAAAGCCCGCCCCGAAGCCCTTTGAGCGAAGCGAAAAGGGTGAAGGGAACACCCAAAAAAGAATAGTTATGAGTTATTTTGTTGTAAATCAAATTTTAATGTGCCTTTAACCAATCTTCTCCTACCCTTAAATCCACTTCTATAGGCACATCTAATACGAGTGCATTTTTCATAAGCTGGGCTACGTTTTGTTTTACGTATTCTAACTCGGCTTTGTGAGCATCAAAAACGAGTTCGTCGTGAACCTGTAAAATCATTTTAGTTTGTAGTTTCTCTTTTGTCAGGAATTGATAAATACGTATCATAGCTAGCTTAATCATGTCAGCGGCACTACCTTGGATTGGTGCGTTAATGGCATTTCGCTCTGCCATGGCTCGCTCTACGGCATTTTGCGAATTGATATTTCGCAAATATCTACGTCTGCCTAAAATAGTTTCTACGTACTCTTGTTGGCGCGCTTTGTTTACAATGTTTTCCATATATTGCTTAATAGCAGGGAACTCTTGCCAGTAGGCATTGATAAGTTCGCTGGCTTCTTTTCGTGGAATGTTAAGCCTTTGGGCTAATCCGAAGGCGGAGATACCGTAGATAATGCCAAAATTAGCCGTTTTAGCTTTTCGCCGCATATCCGAATTAACTTGCTCTAATGGAACTTTGTAAATCTTACTTGCGGTAATAGCATGAATATCCTTTCCTTGCTGAAAGGCTTGTAACATAGTTTCGTCGCGGCTAAACAGTGCCATAATTCGTAGTTCTATTTGCGAATAATCAGCGGAGAGAATAACAAAATCTTTATTTCGTGGTACAAAGGCTTTGCGAATTTCGCGTCCTTTTTCAGTACGGATAGGAATATTTTGCAAATTTGGATTAGAAGAACTTAACCTTCCTGTGGTAGCTACGGCTTGGTTATAAGAGGTGTGCAAGCGTTTGTCTTTAGGGCTTATGAGTTGCGGAAGGGCGTCCACGTAAGTACTTTTGAGTTTTTGTAGTTCGCGGTATTCCAAAATTTGTTGAATAATGGGGTGTTCGGAGGCTAATTTCACTAAAATTTCCTCGCCTGTAGCATATTGTCCTGTTTTGGTTTTTTTGGCTTTGGGGTCTAATTTTAGTTTTTCAAACAAAATTTCGCCTAATTGTTTAGGAGAGGCAATATTGAAAGGAGTGCCTGCCTGTCGGTAAATTTCGTGTTCTAGGAGTTGAATTTCTTTGTCTAAATCTTTGGAAATTTCGCTCAAAACCTTTACATCAAGGTTCACACCTTCGGCTTCCATAGCTGCCAAAACCTCTATTAAGGGAGCTTCTACCTCAAAAAATAGTTTTTCCAAGCCTTGTTTTTGAATTTTTGGCTCAAATACTTGTTTAAGTTGAAATGTAATATCGGCATCTTCGCAGGCATATTCTTTCAAAAGTTCGATTTCTACGGTGGTCATAGAGGCTTGGTCTTTGCCTTTTTTTCCTATCAGTGCCTCAATTTCAATCGGTTCATAATGCAAATAATTTTTGGCTAATACATCCATGTTATGCCGCATATCAGGTTCAAGCAAGTAATGGGCGAGCATAGTGTCCCAAAGTTTGCCTTTGAGGTGTATGCCATAATTTTTTAACACAGCCAAATCATATTTGAGGTTTTGCCCAATTTTGGTAATGGTTTCGTTCTCAAAAATAGGCTGCAAAATGGGTAAAACCTCGTACCAAGTGCTTTGAGGAGGAGGTATTACAAAATATGCCTCATGTGGATACCACGCAAAGGCAATTCCTACCAATTCGGCATTATAGGCTTCTAAACTAGTGGTTTCGGTATCAAGGCAAAATTCAGTTAGTTGGGCTAATTGTGTTGCCAAAAGTTGAATTTGCTCAAAAGTATTAAGAAGGTAATAAAAATGTGGTTGTGTTTGGATATTCTTGTAAGTTGGGGAATTTATATCGCTGACCTGCTCAACTAATTCATTTTCAGTAATTTGTATTTTTTTATCTGTTTTTGGGGTTGCAGTTGTTTGTGGCTTTTTGTGAGTAATGATATTTCCAAACAAATCTGTTTCGGTGGGATTTTTCTCTTTCTCTTGGATAGTTGTATTCTTGAATAAGCGCTTGGCGAGAGTTCTAAACTCTAATTCAT
>JANWZA010000019.1 GCA_025054775.1 Microscillaceae bacterium | reverse complement strand
AAATTAGAGGCAGAAATAGCCCAAGTGCAAAATAATCCGTTGTTTTTGCGGGCTTTTGAATGGCGGTTTGAGTTTCCCGAGGTCTTGGATAACGAAGGCAATTTCATCGGCTTTGATGTGATTATCGGAAATCCACCGTATATTTCTAACAAAGAAATTAAGCCCTTGCAAAAAGAGTTTTTTCAAACCTATCAAACTGCCAAGCTACAATATGATTTGTTTTCACTTTTTATTGAAAAATCTGTAATCCTTTTGAGGCAAAACGGCATAGGAAGTTATATCATACCTGATTCGTTTTTAGCACGTAGTACTTTCAAAACGATAAGAGAATACTTGTATCACAACACCACGCTTTACAAATTATTGCAAATAGATAACGTTTTTGACGAGGCGGCTGTAAGTTCTTGTGTTATTTTTTTCACAAAATCTCTCTTAAACAACCCCAAGCCGATTGAATACCTAAAAACAAAAAACGCTAAAACTTTTGAAGCCCACGAAATAGAAACAAAGCAAATCAACTATCTTACACATGAAAAAATAAATTCTTACCGCTTACTTTTTATAGACGAGCATGAATTGAAATTGCTGATTAAACTTTTCCAAAATATTCCTTTTGAAACTCACATACATATTTGGCGTGGTGAGGAGATTGGAAAAAAAAGTTCGCTAATTTCTGAAAATCAATTTGATAGTACAATGTTACCAATTATTACAGGAGAAAACATTGAAAGGTATTACTTCAAAGGCAAAATAAAATTTATTTCTCAAAGTTCTATTTTGAAAGATACTATACAATACAATAAACCCAAAATTTTTATTCGGCAATTAGGCACAAGTATTCATGCACATTTGGCTGAGGGAAATATCATTACTACGCAAAGTGTTTATTGCTTATATTCTGTCAATCAGAAATATAGTAATGAAATTATTTTAGCTATTCTCAACTCAAAACTCACACATTTTATTTACAAATGTGTCTTTGCAGAAAAGCAACAATTTCCAAGAATATTGATTGAAAACATAAGAAACCTTGTTTTGCCACAACCCAACGAAAAAATTTTTAAGCAAATAAAAGTGTTAGTAGATAAAATTCTCTCTCTCAAACGCCAAGACCAACAAGCCGATACCTCAGGTTTAGAGGCAGAGATTGACCGTTTAGTGTATGCTCTCTACGACTTAACCGAAACCGAAATAAAGATTATAGAACGTGCTTAAACATTATGCAAACCTTAGAAATCATACGCATTTATGAACAACTTTTGGCTCAAAATCCTACCTACCGCAAACACCTCGGAGCCTTTTATACTCAAGAGTGGATAGTAAAATATATGGTTGAAACCGCTTGTAATGAACTCTTTAAGCACAAAACCTATCCAGAAATTTGCCAAACAACCATTCTAGATCCCTGCTGTGGCAGCGGGGCTTTTTTGCTCGGAGCTTACGAATTTCTGCTTGCATACCATAGCAGCCAACGCCAAAAAATATTGACTTTGCAAGAAAAAAATTATCTAACCTCGTAAGAATCCGTGAAATTTTATAGGTTTTTTCTTGCAAGTTTCTTTGTTTTGCCAAAGCCGAATTTTCATGCTACTTTTGTGTGCTTTTTTCAAAAGTTATTTTTTAAACCCAACCGAGCATGAATTTCGCAGACTATATCCCACACGAGATAGAACCTAAGTGGCAAAGGTATTGGCAACAAAACCAGACCTATAAGGTAGAAAATAATACAGACAAGCCCAAATGTTATGTATTAGATATGTTTCCATATCCGTCAGGGGCTGGCTTGCATGTAGGGCACCCCTTGGGCTATATCGCTACCGATATTTATGCCCGCTACAAAAAAATGAAAGGTTACAATGTATTGCACCCCATGGGCTTTGATAGCTTTGGGCTTCCCGCAGAGCAATATGCCATAGAAACAGGGCAACACCCCGCCATTACAACAGCTCAAAATATTCAAACCTTCAAAAAGCAATTAGCCAAAATTGGCTTCAACCATGACCTTAGCCGCGAAATTCAAACCTCTTCCCCTGAATACTACCGCTGGACCCAGTGGATTTTCCAGCAAATCTTTAAGGCTTGGTTCAATTACAAAACCCAAAAAGCCGAACCTATTGACACGCTAATAGCTATTTTTGAAAAGGAAGGCAACCTGAACGTTCACGCTGCTTGCGATGAGGACACACCTATTTTCACTGCCCAAGAATGGAATGCCAAAACTGAAGACGAAAAGTACGCCCTTTTACTCAAATATCGCCTTACTTATTTAGCTGACTCTGTCGTAAATTGGTGTCCTGCCTTAGGTACGGTATTAGCAAACGATGAGGTAAAAGACGGCTTGTCAGAACGCGGCGGACACCCCGTAGAACGCAAAAAAATGAAACAATGGATGATGCGGATTACAGCTTACGCTGAAAGACTTTTACAAAATTTAGAACACTTGGAATGGTCAGAAGCAATAAAAGAAATGCAACGAAATTGGATTGGCAAATCCACAGGTTGCGAAATCAACTTTCAGGTAGTAGGGCAACCTCAGATAACTTTGACTGCTTTCACCACACGCATCGATACAATCTATGGAGCCACTTATTTGGCACTCGCCCCTGAGCACGAGGTTATACCACAACTCACTACACCAGCCCAGCAAATCGAAGTAGAAAAATACGTACAATGGGCAAAAAATCGCTCTGAACGTGAGCGACAAGCCGAAGTAAAAACCATTTCAGGAGTATTCACAGGAAGTTATGCCCTCAATCCTTTCACCCAAGAGTCCATTCCTATTTGGGTAGCCGATTATGTATTGGCAGGCTATGGTACAGGTGTGGTAATGGGTGTGCCAAGTTCTGACGATAGAGACTTCCGTTTTGCCAAGTATTTCAATTTGCCTATTCGTTGTGTGATAGAAGGCACTGAAGACGTGGAAAACCCTACAGAAAAAAAATATGGCAAAATGATAAACTCCGGCTTTTTGAATGGGTTGGAAACGCAAGAGGCTATCCAAAAAGCAACAGCCTTTGTAGAACAAAATCAATTAGGTAAAGCCAAGGTAAATTACAAAATGCGTGATGCCGTTTTTAGCCGACAACGCTACTGGGGAGAGCCTGTACCTGTGTATTTCAAAAATGGTCTACCTTATTTGATTGACGAGCAGGATTTGCCTCTCCTCCTCCCCGAAATTGATGAGTATAAACCCACTGCTGAAGGTGAGCCTCCCTTAGGACGTGCCAAAAATTGGAAATACAAAAATGAATATCCTTACGAACTAACCACCATGCCTGGTTGGGCAGGTTCATCCTGGTATTTTTTGCGGTACATGGATCCACACAACTCCCAAGAGTTTGCCTCTCGCCAAGCTACCGACTATTGGAATCAGGTAGATCTGTATGTAGGTGGGGCAGAACACGCTGTAGGGCATCTGCTTTATAGCCGTTTTTGGACTAATGTTTTATACGACTTAGGCTACATTAGCTTTCAAGAGCCATTCAAAAAAATGATAAACCAAGGCATGATACAGGGCGAATCGGCCTTAATCTATCGGCTCAAAACAGAAAATACTTACGTTTCAGCAGACCTGAAAGACCAATACGATACCATAGAACTACACGTAACAGTGAAGGCTTTAGAAGGAAACAATACTATCAATATAGCTGAACTCAAACGTTGGAGACCAGAGGACTATGCAAATGCTCATTTTATTGTTAGCAAAGATGGAAAATTTTACGCTAACACTCGCATAGAAAAGTTGAGCAAACGTTACTACAATGCCGTCAATCCTGATGATGTAATAGAAAAGTACTCGGCAGATACCTTACGTTTGTATGAAATGTTTTTAGGTCCCCTAGAGCAGTCCAAACCTTGGAACACGCAAGGTATTGATGGTACATATAAATTTTTGAAACGCCTATGGCGAATGTTTTACAATGAAAAAGGCGAGTGGCAAATTACCGAACAGCCCCCTACCCTAGAAGAGTTGAAAATATTGCACAAAACGATAAAGAAAGTAGAAGAGGATATAGAGCGGTGTTCGTTTAATACTCCTGTGAGTGCTTTTATGATTTGCTTGAATGAATTGCAAACGCTCAAATGCCACAAACGTGCAATTCTTGAACCTTTTTTGCAAATACTAGCCCCTTATTGCCCACACATTACCGAAGAGCTTTGGCACGCTCTAGGGCATACCACAAGTATTCACCATGCACCTTTTCCTATATTTGAGGAGAAGTATTTACAAGAAAGTACTTTTGAGTATCCTGTTTCAATCAATGGAAAAACACGTACTAAAATTACCTTTCCTTTGGATTTGAGCCAAGAGCAATTAGCTGAGCAGGTGCAAAAACACGAAGCTGTACAAAAATGGTTAGAGGGCAAATCTCCTAAAAAAGTAATTGTAGTGCCTCAGAGAATAATCAACATCGTAATATAAAAAGAAATCAACAGTTATAGTAGGAACTGCCGACTCCTTTTTGTAGTGAATTTTAATAAATTGAACAACTCTTTATCAAACTTGTCGGTTTTATCAATCAATTCTTAAATAAAATTTTTTCTAGCTTTGCGATTTCAGCTTTTACTTTTGCCATAGCTAAGGCATCGCGATACTCAATAGCTTGGTCAAGGCTGAGGCGTATGCTACTCCTGTAGCTTTGAATAATCTGCTCTTCGGTATCTTGGTAAATTTTTGCCTTAGGAGCGTCTTTAGTCTTGGCTTGCTTTGCCTCTTTGGCTTTTTGTTTTATATCGGCTTCATCTTTGATTTTGATTTCCTGCTTTTCATCAAGGTAAGAAGCTAGAGCTTGGATGTCTTGTTTGCTTACTTTGGTTTTACCTTGCAAGATAGCTTGTTTCAGTTCAGGGTTGCTTTTTTCTATTACATCAATTCCTCGGGCAAATTGAGCATCTCTACGGATAGTTTTTTCGTCTACGTTGTATTCTTCGGCGATACGTTGGGCAGTGGACTTTTGGGCATTTTGTCCAAAAGTTTGATTTTCAAGGTCAGAACGTTTACCTTGTGCTTTTTCTAGTTCGTAGCGTTTGCCACGCAGGTAGGATTGTTGCTCAGGGGTGAGGTTTCGCCTGCCGAGTTGGTTATCTATCATCCAGTTTTTAGCAGCTTCCAAGTTAGGAAAATCAGCCAAAAAGATTTTGAAATAAATGTTATTTTCAGTACATATGCTATAACGGTTATGCCCATCTACCAAGATGTATTTGTTTTCATAACCTGGTAGTCGGTCTTCTACTTGCCAAAGCACGAGTGGGTCTCGGCAACCCTCGGCTAGGATATTTGCTTTCAGTTGTTCATACTCGTCATCAGCTAATGGAGGAATGAGGCTCTCCAGCTCATCTAAAATTACGATGTTTTGTTTGATTTCCTCTTCGGTTTGTTCTTGCTTTTGTACAGCATTTTGTAAGTAACTACTCAGAAAGGCTTTTTTCTTGCTCATGACTTAAAACTGGGATAGTATTAGCTAACTAGGGTTTTTAATTAAATAACCGCAGATTTGCAATTTTAGTTTAGTATCTCCTTTGCCAAGTTCAAATAATCTTCTGCTCCTTGTGATTTATCATTGTAGGTAAAAATATCTTGTTTTACAGTAGAGGCTTCAATAAGGGCAACATTTTGGCGAATAGTAGTCTTAAAAACTTTACTTTTGTGGGCTTTCTGCACGGTTTCTACAATACTTCGACTCACGATAGTTCGGTTTACTTGTGTCATAAGCAAGCCTGTAAGTTTAAGTTCAGGGTTAAGGTTGCGGCGGAGTTCAGAAAGTAAATCCATAATGGTATTCAATCCCTTAATAGCTAAATATTGCGACTGCACTACTAAAATCACCTCGTTAGCTGCAATGATGGCGTTAATGGTTAGAATACCTAAACTCGGAGGGCAGTCTATTAGTATAAAATCATAACTATCTTTCACTTGGAGTATGGCATCTTTGAGTTTGAAATACCCATTCACGTCAGTAA
Source organism: Microscillaceae bacterium (assembly GCA_025054775.1). GTDB lineage: Bacteria > Bacteroidota > Bacteroidia > Cytophagales > Microscillaceae > JANWZA01. Next base: position 8,252 of record JANWZA010000019.1, on the reverse strand, counting down.
TTAGCTTTATTTCTGCTCCAGAGAGTTCTAAATCAGCAGGCACAATATCAAATCTATCCGCTAGTTTTTGAGTAGGTAGGGGGGCTTTTTCGCAGAGTGTATGATAGATATTTTTTGGGGGCTCTTCTATGCCTACTGATTGTGAAAGGTTAGATTGTGGGTCTATATCAATAATTAATACTCGTTTACCTAGAATAGAAAGTGCTTTTCCTAGATTGAGGGTAGTAGTAGTTTTACCCACACCGCCTTTGTGGTTTACAATAGCGATAACACGTGTTCTCATTTCATCAAAAAAGGGTCGGATTTCAATCGCACAAAGATAAACTTTTTTTGAGCTAATATCCAAAATTATTGCCTAAACTATTTGGCAGAGAGTGATGGTAAAAGAACTTTTGGGCAAAATGTCCAAAAGTTTCATTTTAACCTATTTGAGTTTAGCTTATTAGAAAAGGGAAATTTCACTTATTTACTTCTATGGCAATCTTCTAAGGTAGACAAATTTTATGATTCGCATCATTTCTTTGCCTAAATAGTGGCTGGCGGTAGTTCAAAAATTATGGTACGTATGGTTTTAGAAAACTAGCTATTTACTTTTGGCAAAGGTTATACCTCAAAAGTTATTCACCAAGTACTTAATAGTTTAGCTTGTGTAGTTTAGCAAAAAAGATATATCTTTGATACTATTAAATCGCTTTACATTCTACTCAATTTATGAAGATTCTGCATACTGCCGATTGGCATTTAGGCAAAATATTTCACAATGCTGACTTTTTAGAAGACCAAAAATATATTTTAGAACAAATTACTGAAATTATCGCTCAAAAAAAACCAGATGTTGTCCTGTTAGCAGGGGACATTTACGAACGCTCTATACCTGCTGCCGATGCTATAAAATTATTCGATGAAACTATAAGCTACATTATCCTCACGCTCAAAGTACCTATTATAGCCATTGCAGGCAACCATGACAACCCTGAACGTATAAGTTACTGCAATGGCATTTTAGAAAAACAAGGCTTGCATATTTTTGGTAGAATCTCAAAAGATTTACAGCCTATTGTATTCTCAGATGAGTATGGCAAGGTTTATTTCTATCCAATTCCTTATACCGAACCAGAGGTGCTTACACACACTTTGCAATGTTTTGATAATCCCATTCGCTCTCACCAAGAAGTAATGAATTGGGTAACGACCGAAATAACACAAAAACATAATTTAACCACAGACCGAGTAGTATTGATATTGCACGCCTTTGTAGCAGGAGGGCAAACTTCGGAGTCAGAACGTGATTTGTACGTAGGGAAAGCAGGCTACGTACAAGCAGAAACCTTTGCTAATTTTGATTACGTAGCTTTGGGACACTTACATTTGGCACAAACTTTTTTGAACAAAAAAGTTCACTATGCAGGCTCACCACTCAAATATTCCTTTTCAGAGGCAGAGCATAGCAAAGCGGTTAGCTTAGTAGAAATAGGAGAGAAAGGCAAACTAAACTTATCACAAATTCCACTTAAACCTAAAAGGAATTTGCACCAAGTAAAGGGTAAAATAGAACAAGGAAAATTTGTGCTTACAGCACCTGCTACAACTCATATAGATAAAGAAGATTATCTGCAAGTAACATTACAAACCACCCAGTATGTAGGTAACTTAATGAGCCTCATCCAAAAAGAATACCCTAATACCCTCGTGCTCAAATTTGAGGATAACAACGTTAATACCCAAACTCTAACAGAGCTAAATTTAGAAAGCCTGCAAGCTATGAACGAAATTACATTGTTTGAAAGCTTTTATCAAAAGTTTAGCTATTCCCCCCTTTCAGAAAAGCAAAAACAGGTTCTTCAACAAATATTAAATGAGTTACAAGCCCAAGAGAAGGAGTAGCTATCAACTTCGCTTTCTTGAACCAAAGCAAAGTTTTTTATCTGTTCAAATTCAAATTATCCTTAAATTTGATATACCCTGGATACTTTACATATCGCTTTCCTATACGTATGCTCGGCTTTGCTTTTATGCTCAATCGTGAGGGTTGTTGCGAATTTCCTACCAAGCCTAGCCCAAAACCAATCACAGCATTTCTTGACTCTTGGTCTTTGAATATCTTTTTCAAGTCAATTCTCAAGTCTATAGGAAAAGTGGCTTTACCCAAAGGTGGAACTTCCACGCGCTCTTTCATAACTCCTGACAATACCTCTCGGTCATCAATCAAACAGATATACTCCAAGCGATTCATTGCTGCCAATACATTATTAGGATTACGTACTTCCACACTCAAATTGATATCAAGAGGAAATTCAGATTCGTTGATAAATAACGTACCTAATTGCAAGATAGCAGGTAAACCTAAATCTGATAGTTTCTGTATTCCCAAGATATCTATTCCTGCCATGCTTAATCTATTCATTGCCACTAAGCTAAACTCACAATTCGCAAAATTACGTGTCTGCTGAATAGCTTGGCATTGTACTAACACTAGCACAGAAAAAGTTGAAAATAAGTGAAGCAGGTAAGCTCTGTTTATGGATTTCATAAATGAATTGACGGAATTAGGATAAAAGTTACAAAATTAGTTGAATTTAGCCCAAATAAATACGTAATTTCAGGCAAAAAGTAAAGTATTATTACTACTTTCAAAATAAGTTTCTCTAATTTTGCTAAAAAACTAAAAAAAATGACAAATAAACTAAAAAAAGTGAAAAATAGAGAAAAGTAAAAATCAAAAAAACCATAAAAAAACGCTTTTTTTTTGCTTAAATAACAAACTACTACTATTTTTATAGTTTATTACAGCATAGTGCTATGCTAACATACCTTATTTTTTAGATATTTGTCTAAAATCTAATATTGTCAAAACACTTAATAATTGTAAAGCAGTGACAGAAGTGATAGATCTATTTGAAAAATTAAACATTGAACGAACTCCTTTGGGCAAATATGCAAACCGACTGCACGAGTATATTGCTTTTCCTAAATTAACAGGCGAGTTGGGACCTCATATGTACTTCAAGGGTAAAAAAATGCTCAACTGGAGTCTGAATAACTATTTAGGCTTAGCTAACCACCCTGAAGTACGTAAAATTGATGCCGAAGCTGCTGCTAAATGGGGCATGGCTTATCCTATGGGAGCACGCATGATGTCAGGCAATACAGATATGCATGACCTTTTAGAAGCCCGTTTAAGCAGTTTTGTGAAAAAACCTGATACTGTTTTGCTTAATTACGGTTACCAAGGCATTATCTCTGCTATAGACAGTTTGCTTGACCGCAAAGATGTAGTAGTGTATGATGAGCAATCTCACGCTTGTATCATTGATGCCTTGCGTATGCACCTCGGTAAGAGGTATGTATTCAAACATAATGATATAGAAAGTTGTGAAAAACAACTGCAGAGAGCTACCAAAATGGCACAAGAATCAGGAGGAGGTATTTTAGTGATTACCGAAGGAGTGTTTGGCATGTCAGGAGTGATGGGTAATTTGAAAGAAATTATTGCCTTGAAACAAAAGTATAACTTCCGACTCTTAGTAGATGACGCTCACGGTTTTGGAACTATGGGCAAAACAGGAGCAGGTACAGGAGAGGAGCAGGGCGTACAAGAAGGTATAGACGTCTATTTTTCTACTTTTGCCAAATCTATGGCTACTATCGGAGCTTTCGTTTCTAGTACCAAGGAAGTATGTATGTACCTTCGCTACAATATGCGTTCTCAAATTTTTGCCAAATCTTTACCTATGCCTATAGTAGAAGGTGCCTTAAAACGATTAGAACTCTTACAAACCTGCCCTGAACTTAGAGAAAAGCTATGGCAAATCACGCATGCCTTACAAAACGGATTAAGAGAACGAGGCTTTAACATAGGCAAAACACAATCCCCTGTTACTCCTGTATTTTTGAATGGAACGGATGGCGAAGCTGCTCAATTAGTATTTGATTTGAGAGAGAACTATCATATCTTTTGCTCAGTTGTAGTCTATCCTGTAGTTCCAAAGGATGTGATTATGTTACGTATTATTCCTACGGCAGCCCATTCGTTGGAAGATGTACAAAGAACCTTAGATGCCTTTTCAGAAATAGCACAAAAATTAAAAACAGGATACTATAACCCAGAGGTACCTGTTATGACTCAAGCCTAAAGCATCACTTTATTTTATTCTTCTATATTACTTTTACTCTAATCCCAAATTTTTATGGAAAGTTACGAAAAACTAAAGAACAAAATACTAGAAATTGAACAAGATGTAGACAAATTTTTTAACAAAAAAAACCAAGCTGCAGGCACACGCGTACGCAAAGCCATGCAAGAGGTTAAGGAGCTAGCGCAAAAACTCCGAAAAGAAGTGCAAGAAATTAAAAATGCAGAAGAAGCGAAAAAGGAAAAAAAGTCATAATATTAAATTAGAATTAAACTTTCTAAGTTAAAAATGCACTCACTTAGTTAAGAAGTTAAAAAAATGAAAAGGTGAGTGCATATTTTTTTGGTTATTTTAACTTGTATAGTTTCCTTACCCTCTTGATGAATCTTAGTACTTAAATAAATTATTTTTAAAGTTCATTATCATTATTATGATTGTGGATATGTGAATATGACCAATTTTTTAGCAAATTACACCTCAATGCTAAAAAATTATTAAATTTTCTAAGTATTTGACTACGAGTAAATTAACATTTTATGCACAATGAAAAGCCCTCTTATCAACACTTTATTCACAGCTCATGTGGATAACTTGCTAAATTTGTAAACATATATAATCCACAAATTGACTTTTGAAAATGTGGATAAATGGTGGATAAATCCCTATTTATTCACATAATACAAAAGCTAATAACATATAAACAATGACATATGTGTAAAAAATGTGAATAACTAAAAGAGTTTTTCACAGTATTGGTCAAGTTATTCACATAAAAAAGCAATTTTGTGGATAACTTAAAGTTTACAAGAGCGTGCCAAATTCAACTTATCCACATAAAAAAATATAATTTTGTGGATAACTTTCTAATTTTGTGGATAAAGCCTAATTCATTTGTTTTTTTTATTCTTGAGTAAACAAAAAAGTTAGCTTGAAAACCTACTTGAATTGAAAGAAAGCAGTATTTACACTCCTCATAAAGTATTTGCACTCCTTAATATAATGTCAAGGTTAATTCTCAATCTATGCTGTGTTTTCTTCTTTAAAGTGGGAATATAAGTTAAAGGGTTAAAAAAGCAAAATCTTAGCATTTGAAAATAAGTTAAAAAGAAGATAAGAGCAAGTAGTAAAGAGTAAATGAATAGGATTATTCCCCTATAAAAGGTAGGTATTTAGGAAGCTAATAGTCTGTTTTTACAGACAAAAACCCAAATAATTAACATTTTTACTTTATATGAGCAAGGAAATACAAAAAAATTTGCTTAAAAACTAATTTTTACCTTACTTTACGTCAAATTTAGTGTGTATGTTTCCCTAAGTATATAAAATTACTTCTGCAACAGTAAAGAAGCTAAGACAAAAATAATAAGTAGTCTACTGACTAAAATTGAACTAACATAGAAAAATATTTCTTGATTAAATAATATTTCTTATGGCAAAGCAACAGAAAATGAGCCAAAAACAAGAATGGCTAAGATGGGTTTGGTTAATTTGGCTAACCATCCTAGGATCTTGGGCGTATGCCCAACCTGGCAAAGACGGAGCGTACACGGTTACAGGTAACAATACTGTTGTAAACCGTTACACACGCGTAGTAGCTGATATATTAGCAGGGACTACCACCGTAGTAGTGCAAGATATTACTAACCTTTCACTTACAGGAGCAGGGATTAGTTACATTGTAACTTCTGATTCAGACGATCCTAATACCTTCAACTCTCCCGATGTACCTGCTATGGTACAAGGTGGGGGCTATGCAAGCAATGCACTGTCGCCTGGTGATTTGATAATGCTTTACCAAGCACAAGGGGCAATTATTGATGTATCTAACACCGTAAACTACGGAACTATCCTTGACTATAACAATGCAGGACAATATGAATTTGCCTATGTATCTAGCGTTTCAGGTAATGTTATAACCTTAACCTGTCCTGCACAAAATACCTACTTTGCTGCACAATATGTACAAGTTATTCGCGTACCTCAATATACTACACTTACTATCAATGCAGGTGCTTCCATTTCAGCAGTACCTTGGGGCTCGCACACCTTTGGCGGGGCTAATGCCTCCGCCTTAGACCGAAGACGAGGCGGTGTGGTAGCTATCCATGCTACTAACATTGTTTTGAATGGAAGTATAGAAGTAGATGGCGACGGATTTAGAGGAGGAACAAGAGACAATTTTACATCGGGAGCAGGTGCTACTGTTTATGGTGATTATGTAAGTACTAATCCTGATATATCCGCAGAGAAAGGAGAAAGTATTGCAGGCTATCGGGTAGATTACGGACCGAGTACAGGTTCAATAATAGATGTAGGTGTAGTGTCTGTGACTGGTAGTGGTGTAGCAGGTAGATATGGTAGGGGCGCACCTGCCAATGGTGGTGGTGGTGGAAATGCCCACAATGCTGGCGGTGGCGGGGGTGCCAATGGTAATAACGGAAATGCATGGTTCAGGGGAACTGGAGTAATGTCAGGTTTGAGAGGGACAAATACTTGTACAGCACCTGCACCTTGGACACTTGACCCTGATTACATAGACAATGGAAATGCTCTTACTAATTCCTCCGGTGGAGGGCGCGGAGGATACACGTATGGTTCTGCAAATAGAAATGCGTGTACTGAAGGTCCTGGACTTGCAGTGTGGGGAGGGGACTACAGAGATGCCGTAGGAGGATTTGGAGGAAGACCTTTAGCCTATATAAACAACGAAAGATATGTATTCTTTGGCGGTGGTGGTGGAGCAGGAGATGGCAATAATAATGCTAACAATGATGGTGGCGATGGTGGCGGATTGATTTATTTAGTAGTAACCAACAGCATTACAGGCTCAGGAATTATTAGTGCCAATGGACAAAATGGATTTAATACTATTTCTGGACACAATGATGCTCCTGGTGGCGGTGGTGGCGGTGGTACCATCGTAGTAAAAACCAAGAGTATAGCTAATACAATTACTTTTAGAGCTAATGGCGGTCAAGGAGGAGATCAGTTAATTACAAATAATGAAAGTGAGGGACCTGGTGGTGGCGGTGGCGGTGGATATATTGCTTTAAGTTCTGCCAACAATGGAACGCCAGGAGTGCCTGCCACACCTACTCGATTGGCAAATGGGGGAGATAATGGCGTTACCTCTTCTGCTGCCGTTACAGAGTTCACTATGAATGGTGCTACCAAAGGTGCTTCTGGGCAACCTAACGAACTTATCTCGCGCTATTTTATCCCTTATACTACTTGTAAGTTCCCTGACAATGACGGCGATGGCATTACCGACAACAATGATATAGACGATGACAACGACGGTATTTTAGATACTACCGAAGGGCTAAATTTTGATTTCTCTGGTGATAGTAATAATAATGGCATCCCTGATTTTTTAGACCCTGCACTTGGTATTTGGATAGATGCCAATGTAGATGGGGTGAACGATTTGGCTGATAGAGATAATGATGGTGTACCCAACCATTTAGACCTTGACTCTGATAACGACGGTATTTTTGATGTACGGGAAGCCCGTGCTAACTCCGATCTACGCAACGTAGATGCTAATGATGACGGACGCGTCGATGGACCCTCCAATACCAACGGTTTCCCCGATGCCGTAGATAATTTAGAAACTACCAGCTTACCTCTGGCAGTACCCGATACCGATGGCGACGGCTGGCGCGACTTCTTAGACCTTGACTCTGACAACGATGGTATCAACGACGTAATAGAGGCATTTCCTTCGGCTACAGCACCTCCTTTGCCAATTACTGTAAACGACCCTGATAGGAATGGTATTTTTGGTTCGGGAGCAGTCCCTCCTGTTAATGACTCAGGGTTTGCCACAGGTGCCACAGGGCAAAATATTCCTGATAAAGATGGCGACGGTGTTCCCAATTTCCGTGATCTTGACTCTGATAATGACGGCATAAATGATGTTCGCGAAGCTAATCGCCCTGATACCAACAACGACGGCTTAGCTGATGGCGGTGATGCTGACGGTGATGGTATTCGCGACAGTGTAGATGGTAATAATGCGTCTTTTGGTGAAGGTATTAACGGAGATGCTTTTATTCCTAATACTGATGCTACTTACGAAGATGCAGCAGCACGCTTGTTTGATTTCCTTGACCTTGA
>JANWZA010000064.1 GCA_025054775.1 Microscillaceae bacterium | reverse complement strand
AAAAGTGTGCAAAAATAGTACTTTTGTAGGAAAAAGAAAAAATAATCGTATTGGGTAGTATGGTGTTTTACCTATTTTCTAACTTTTCTAACAATTCTGCCCGTTTTTCTTGTGCCAGAGCCGTTTCTTGTTGATTGCTCATAATAACCACTGCTCGCTTTTTGTCAATACGATTTATTTTTTCTGTATTAATGATATAACTTCGGTGGGTTTTGAAAAAACGTTTATCTTGTAGAATGAGGGCTTCAAAGTGTGATAACCCCTTAGAAATCATGATTTCACCTTGTTCACTTGTAAAAAAGCGGGTATAACCGCCATCGGCTTGTAGAAATATAAGGTCAGAAAACTTAACTACATATACTGCATCAGCCGTATGGAGAACAATTTTCTGCTCACTACTATCTTGTAGATTTTCTTGCAATACTTTGTAGTTTAGGTTTGTTTGTTGTTTAGACTGTTGCATTACCTTTTTCAAGGCACGTGCTAATTGCTCGGTTCGTATAGGTTTGAGCAAATAATCTACTGCTGAAATTTCAAAGGCTTGTAGAGAATATTCGCTGTAAGCAGTTACAAAAATGATATGAAAATTGATTTGGGTAGGTTCAAAAAAATCAATTAAATCAAAACCAGTATAGTTAGGCATTTCAATATCTAAAAAAACTACATCGGGCTTGTAAGCGTGTATAGCCTTCACGGCTTCGGGAACGTCTTTACATTCTTTGCAAATTTCTACCTCGGGAAAATTATCTTGAATAATGCCTCTCAACACGGCACGTGCCATAGGCTCGTCATCTACAATGATGGTTTTAATGGTTTGTTTCATAGTTTTGTCTATTGGTTTAGGTGATAGAATAAAAGTACAAATTAATTATTCAATTTACATAAATTGATATTTTGTTATTGTGTAAGAAAATTCTTGTAAGGTAATAGGTATAGCTATTTCTACGGTAGTGCCTGTAGATACGCCAAGGTGATTGGTTTTGTCAATAATATTGAAAGAGATAGTTTTTTTTTGCATAGAGTTAATCAAATCAATGCGTTGTTGTATAGCTTGGATAGCAAACCCTGTGGACTGTTTTTTTTGCTTTTTGCGAATTTCGGCAGCGGCTTTTCTGCCAATACCATTGTCTTCTACCACAACTTGCAAATAATCAGGTTGCTCTGCCTCTTTGAAAGTAATTTTGAGTTCACGATTAGTTTTTTTGTGCAATAGCCCGTGTTTGATAGCATTTTCGGCAAAAGGCTGGATAAGCATAGAAGGTATGAGCATTTCGTGAAAATGGTCTATTTCTACCTGAATATCAAAATGTAATTCATTGGCGAAGCGTACTTTTTCTAAACTGAGGTAAAGTTCTAAAATTTCAATTTCGTGGGTAAGTGGGATATACAAGGTATCGGAGTATTGCAAAACTTTTCGCATAAGGTCGCTAAAATTGCCTAATAATTCGCTTGCCTCGCGTTTCTGGTTTTCGTACACTAACCCTTGTACGGTGTTAAGCACGTTATACAAGAAGTGCGGGTTCATTTGTGAGCGAAGTGCCGTAAGTTGTGAAAGTAATAACTTCTCCTTTTGCATTTGCAAGCGTTGGTATCTTGCAAGCCACCACTTAAAGATAAGATACAATATGCCCAATAACAAGGATAACAAAAAGCCATAAAATAAGTAGGTTTCGTACCATCTTTTGGGTACATAGAAAGTATATTTTTGAATAGTACTTTTATTCTTATTTACATTATCAAAGGCATAAAACTCAAAGGTATAACTTCCTGCCGCCAAGTTGGCGTAGGTAATGTTACTTTCTACATTTTGGAGGGTTTTCCATTGGGCGTCTGCCCCTAATAGCCTGTAAAACAGACTAGTTTGTAAAGGATACTTGAAACTTAGGGCTTGGATATTGAAATAAAAAGTACGCTCATCGGCTTGTGTAACTTTGATGGGTAAGCATTTCAGTTGTGCGAAAACAACGGTTCGGTTGATAGGAAAAGAGATAACTTTATTGCCTGAGGCTAAAAAAACTTTATCGTCAGCAATAGTAAAATCTTGATAGTTAATTTTACCTAAGGCACTATCCTTCAATACATCTATAAATTGATAGTTTTGTGGCAGAAGATAGCCCAATTCCTCGTCAGTACCTACCCATATTGTATCGTTTACATTTTTCATTACGCGGGCAATGTCGGTTTTTAGTCCGTTTTGCGTATTGAGTTGGTGTATAACTTTTTTATTTTCAATAACAAATACCCCTTGACTAAATGAGGCAATATAGAGCCTTCCTTGCTTGTCTAATGCGATTCTGCGGGCTGTAATGGCTTCGCCTTGTGGGGTTTTAATAATTGTATTATTGCCCTCAAAGTCATATTCATACAAGTTATCATCATACGAAACCCAAAATTTATTTCGCTGCTCATCTAGCTCTACGGTATAAGCACGTTTGTTTTTGAGTATTAATGAGAAAGGGAAAACTTGTTCTTTTCGCTCTTTTCTTTTTGTAATTTTATTTGCCCACTGGTATTGAGCTTCTGAAAACACATAGTAATTAGCTATTTGGCTTTGTGCCATGAGTATTGTTCTATTCGTAGCTATCCGAAAGTCTTTGATACTCCAGTTCTTAAAATTGTGCAAAGATTTTCCGCTTTTTAGAAAAATCCCTCCCGTAGTCCAAAGCGTATCTGAATTAGGTTTAAGTTTGATATGGGTAATGTGCTTAAAGTAATCTTTTTCTAATTGGCGTATATTATTCTTTGACAAGTCAAATTCCCAAATATTACCGTTGGAACTACCTAACCAAAATACTTTTTTTTCTGTATCATACTGAATACTATACAACCTTTCAGTAGTTTTTTCTAACAAAGGCAAAGGATTATACACTACGCTTGCCAGCGAGGGGCAAAAGAAAAGCCCCTCGTCTAAGGTAGCTATCCAATAATTTCCCTGATAATCTCGCATAATATCTGATACATTTTTACCTTCAAAAATAGGTTCTACTTTCCCCGTATGAGGTTGCCAAAGATAGCCCCCTTCACGTGAGCAAATCCAAATATTACGCTCATCGGTTTTTACCAAATGATACAACTGAATGGCTTTGCCTAATTTTACTTTTGGCAAAAGTGTACCTTTGAGATTGAGGTCATACACAACGGCTTTTTTCTCCTCGTCCTGTCGTTGGATAGCAAATAATTGATTATCAAGGGTGATAGTGCGGTGTTCTTTGTCAAATGAAAAAACTAACTTTTTAGCTTGTGGCACACCTTGTAGGTTTACTTGTATCAAACTCTCTGTCAAGCAAGTGGCGATAATGTAGTTTTGATAAAATAGTAAGTCAATAAACTGATTGGGTTTTCTGTCTTTTTTGGAAGTATTGGTTTCTAAAACATACCGAAAAGTAATCACTTTTTTAGCAATATCTACCCTGTAAATAGAGTATAAGCATAAAATCCATAAATCATTGCCTAATACTTTGTAAGTGTTTAAGGTTTCAAAAATGCCCAAATCTTGTAATTCTACAAAAGGGGACAGAGTATCGTTCTGTACGCATAGAATTTGAGAGGCAAAATTATTGCCCCAGATTCTGCCTTGCGTGTCCTCTTGTAAATTGGTAATTTCTGCTTGTTTCGCCTGCTTGAAAGGTACTGATTTTATATTTTTGCCATTAAAAGTAAATAAGCCTTTGTCTGTACCGAGCCAAATTAAATTTTGTTTATTGGTGTAAATATCATAAATAGTGTTGGTAGGAAGGTAAGCAATCTCTTGAAAAGGACGCAAATATACGTTTTGGGCATAAATTTGGTGTAAGCCGCTAATAAGTCCCCAAAATGATACCGTAACAAAGATAAAAATAAATCTTTTCAAAGAAAAAGCATACACCATAAAAATAATCGCAAGCGTTTTGATTGCATAAAAAACGCATAAAGATAGCACTTTTGCCCAAAAATTCTCAAATATTTTGTATGAATTAGCCCAACTAATTAACCAAATGGGTGCTTTAATTGATAAAAAGGATTTTCAACTTAAAAGTAAAAAGTATTATTTTTGTAGCTATATTTGCCAAAAAAATTAGCTATCATACCTCTACAACTACTTTATGACCTTCAAAGAATTTACAGATAGATTAGAAAAAGCCCTCACAGAAGAGGAGGTAAAGGCTACCTATGCCGCTTATTTCAATATCCAATATGATACCTCTTTTTACCATGACCTCTACACTCCGCAAGTTTTTTTTGAGTTCAAAGCAGAAGGCAATTTGCACAACGTTAAAAGTTTGGTTACGGTCTTAGCCCAAACTCTTTACTATATCAGACGGCTCAAATATACCGAAGTGCAAAAACCTGTTCCTTTTTTTATTTGCCTCGCCGATAAGCACGAAGCCGCTCTCACTGAGGTTCGCCTTTGGACTAACTATTACTCTGACGATGGCTATGACTGGGAACGCCCCGCAAGCAAACCTGACCTAAAATTGATTGACCAACTGCTCAAAGCCCCTGAGGTGAGCCAAATACACGTTTACAAAATTACCCAAAAAAATGAACA
>JANWZA010000033.1 GCA_025054775.1 Microscillaceae bacterium | reverse complement strand
TTCAAATAATTGATGGACAGCAGCGGATTACTTCGCTTATGCTACTTTTACGTGCATTCTACAAAAAACTTGAAGAGATGGAACTAATAGTAGAAGATAAAGATATTTCTTCACTAAAAATGCAAATAGCCCCTTGTATTTGGGATGTTGATCCAGTTTCAAAACTTCCTGATAATAAGGAACCCATTCACCTAGAATCAAGAGTCATCACAGATGAAGAGAAAGATAACTTACTTAAAATTTTACAAGAAGGAGAAGCACAGAACACCAACAGTAATTATTCAAAAAACTACTCTTACTTTATAGGAAAATGCAACGAATATGCAAAGGATAACCCAATGAACTGGAAAAACCTTTGTGTAACTATTCTTGACAGGTGCATTTTGCTTCCAATTCAGTGTAATAACCAAAACACTGCATTAGTAATTTTTTCAACACTCAATGACAGAGGTCTGCCTCTAGCAGACTCAGATATCTTCAAGGCAGAGATTTACAAAAGGATAACAAACAAAGAGGAATTTATAGAAAACTGGAAGGAACTTACCAAAATTTGTCAAGACGGGGGTTTTTCTATTGACGACATTTTTAGGTATTACATGCATGTTTTAAGGGGCAGGAATAAAGATAAATCTAGAGAAATTGGATTACGTAAATTTTATTCCGAAAATAACTACGAAAAACTCTACAAAAGATACTACAAAAAATCCAAAAATGAGGACGAAGATCCAAACAAAAATCTGAAAAAGCTAATGAGTGAAATCACAAACTTAGCGAGGTTCTGGAAGACTATTAGTAAGGTACACAATAATACAAATATCAGCAATAATAGTGATAATACAGTAACTGCAATCAATAGCTATGAAAGTTTACTTACAATTCAAGCTAAAAAGTATCTCCACTGTTTAGAACACTATCCTAACGATCTTTGGAAGTATCCAGTTAGTGTATTTTTCACAGAGCACCACAAAGATAACCCAAATTTCAAATGTGAATTTGAAAAGATGCTACAAAAATTAGTTGCGTATGTTTTTGCTAAGTTCATCTACAAACAAACTAAGGATGCTATTAAGGACGAAATATATAGTGCATGCATTGCTCTAAGTGAAAATAAGGAGTATAGTTACAGATTTGAAGAATCTTTAGAATTAGAAAAGCAAATTGACAATCTAACTTCTTCAAAAATAGAAAAAGCTTTACTTTTATTACATGCCTATTTACATCCAGAGCAAAAAGATCTTATTCCTGATGATTTTGAGATAGAACATATTCTTCCTAAAAAGTGGCAAAGTAATAACTATAATGGCTGGGACAAGAAGGATGCGGAGCAATACTTGGAAAAATTTGGTAACAAAGTAGTTATAGAAGATAAGCTGAATATACAAGCAGGTAATAATTACTTCGGTAAAAAGAAAGAAAAGTACAGGGTTTCAAAGATTCAAAGAGTATTAGACCTTTCTAAACATCCAGAAGATAATTGGCTAAAAGAAAATATTGAAGCTCGGGAAAAAGATTTTGTAGATACTTTATCCAATTACTTTAAAGAAAATTTAGGCTAAAAAAATAA
>JANWZA010000002.1 GCA_025054775.1 Microscillaceae bacterium | reverse complement strand
TGATAACCTTCTTTTTTCACTTCATACTCACACTCTATACCATATTTTTTACCAATCTGCAGAATTTCTGCTGTGTGATAGTTCTCATCTATTATTCTGGCATAATTGAGATGAGCCACCTCATCACCAGGTTTTTGGTCGTCCCAGCGTATGAAACTTCTTTGCAAACACTCTCTTTGTAAATAAGTTTGGACTACTTTATCAGCTCTATCTATTTTCATTACTTGCCCATTTTTTAGATAAATACCTTTACTACACAAACTTTGCACCGCATCCATATTATGACTCACGAATAGCACCGTTCTGCCTTCTCCACTCACATCTTTCATTTTACCAAGGCATTTTTTCTGAAACTCTGCATCGCCTACGGCAAGTACTTCATCAATAACAAGAATTTCAGGTTCAAGATGAGCCGCTACGGCAAATGCCAAACGCACATACATACCTGAGCTATATCGCTTCACAGGCGTATCAATATATTTGCCTATTCCCGAGAACTCTACAATTTCATCAAATTTTTTGCGAATGTCATTTTTAGTCATTCCTAAGATGGCACCATTCAAAAAAATATTCTCTCTACCTGTAAGTTCTGGGTGGAAGCCTGTACCCACTTCTAAAAGAGAGGCTATACGTCCTTTGGTATATACCTTACCTTTGGTAGGAGTGGTTACCTTGGATAGAATTTTTAGAAGAGTAGATTTTCCTGCTCCGTTTTTGCCAATAATACCAATTACTTCACCTTGCTTTACTTCAAAGCTGATGTCTTGTAATGCCCAAACATATTCGCCTTTAATATTTTCTCGGTCGTTGGTTTCCCCAATTTTGAGCAGAGGGTCTTCTTTACCACGTAATTTTGCCCAAAGGCGAGCCAAATCGTCGCGTATGGTATTAGCACCTACTAAACCTAAGCGGTATTGTTTCCAAAGATTTTCTACCCGTAGAACTATTGACATTAAATTAAAACGCGCTCTTTTATTTTGCGTGCAAATATAGTTATTTTTTTAATATTCTAATGTTGAGGATAATTTCTCTACACTCATCTGAAAATCAGATACAATAGGGGAAGCATCAAAAATTTCATTCTCTTCATAATACTAACTTATTGCAAATTGCAAATGCCATCCGCTGTTGCTCTTAGTTTTTTAGGGGATTTTCAATTTCTCTCAGGAATTTGAAGGTTAAAACTGCTATCTACATATAAGCGAATTTGCTCTCTAATTTGCTCTACATTTAACCAATTGATATTCTGTTTTGAAGAGTAAGTAAAACCTTCGGCAACCTTTTGAGCCTTGTAATGAGAAAGATATTTTCGCATTGTTTCCTTGTGCGTAGTAAAAGGACTATTAGGAACGATAATAAAGTACTGTTCCGACTCAATTGTATTTGGAGAATCAACTTCAGTAATCATTTCCTCGTGTATTTTTTCACCAGGGCGCATACCTACAACTTTTTTCTCACAATGTGGGCAAATGGCTTCGGCTAGGTCTAGAATTCTGTAAGAAGGAAGTTTAGGCACAAGAATCTCTCCTCCTAAGGCATTTTGTAAGGCATATTCTACTAATTGGCTGGCTTGTAAGTTTGTAATACTAAACCTAGTCATGTCGGGGTGTGTAATAGGTAAATACCCTTGTTGAGCAATTTTAAGAAAATAGGGGACAACCGAACCTACTGAACCTAACACGTTAGCATAACGAACGATGGTAAACTTGGTAGTCTCGGATTGCATTGACAGAAAAATCTTGTCTGCACAAAGTTTGCTTGCACCGTACACACCTGCGGGGGCAACTGCTTTGTCAGTAGAAATGACAATCACTTTTTTTATTTTTCTCTCTCGGGCTGCGGAGGCTACATTTTCACTTCCTAGAATATTAGTTTTAATACATTCCACAGGGTTCTCCTCTGCAATATGGATATGCTTCATAGCTGCGGCATGAATTACATAGTCCACTCCTTCTAAAACCTCATAAACTCTCCTGTAATCTCTTACATCACCAATCACGAACCGCACTTTACTAGGATGCTGAAGAGCATTTTTCATTTCATATTGCTTCTGCTCGTCCCTTGAGAAAACAATAACATTCTTTACTTCAGGATACCTTTCTAAGATATAAAACACAAAATGCTTCCCAAACGACCCTGTGCCTCCCGTTACAAGAATTGACCTATCGGCTAACATTGATAACCGTGCTATTAAGTTTTGATTTCAAATTAGTTACAAAGTAAAGGGGTTTTTATGGGATTTACAAATTAGTATTTTAAGTGTTACAGAACGAACAAAAAAAATGCGTTGCTTTTACATTAGAAATGCTTTAAGCAACGCATTACTTCCTTATATTTTATTTTCAAGAAATGAATAATTAATTATCGTGCATCCAAGCTTTTTTAGCTAAAAGCTCTTCCTCTGTTTCGCGATGGTCAGGGTCATCTACACAACAATCTACAGGGCAGACTGCCGCACACTGCGGCTCTTCGTGAAAGCCCATGCATTCAGTACACTTGTTAGAAACAATGTAATAAAATTCATCGGAAATAGGAGGCTGAGGGGTTTTGGCATCTATTATTGTCCCATCTTCTAATTCTACTTGGGTAAGTTTGGTTCCGTCTGCCCAACGCCATTCTACGCCACCTTCATAAATAGCTGTGTTAGGGCATTCGGGTTCGCAGGCACCACAATTGATGCACTCGTCAGTTATCATGATTGCCATATAACAATTCTAGTTTGCTCGGGTTTATGTTAAGTAAAATGTCAGAAGGTAAGAAAATAAAATTTTTTTACAAATTTCCTTTCAAAAACCCAAAAAGAGCAAATAATGTTCAATTTGTGGTTCTATTTTTCAAACCATTTTGCCTAAAAGTCAAAATTTATGAGTAAAAGGCAAAAAAAACTTTATTTTATGCAATTCTTTAATCCAACTTAAATAAAAAATATATGCCTTTGCAAGCAACCTATCAAAAATATCTGCTTCGGTTTAAGTTTGAAGCAGGCACTTCACGAGGAAGTTATACGCAAAAAAATACGTATTTTCTTAAAATTTGGGACACCACTCACCCCACCCTACAAGGTATCGGCGAAGCTGCCCCACTTGCTAAACTTAGCCCCGACGATAGACCTGACTTTGAGAACTTTTTACAACACCTTTGCCAACAACTTAACGGTTTAGAACTACAACCAGATGTTGAATTTTTATTGAATTTAGCTGAAAATTTTGTACCCGATGACTTTCCAAGTGTGAGATTTGCCTTAGAAACTGCTTTGTTAGATTGGCTCAACCAAGGTAAACGGATTATTTTTCCAAGCGATTTTACCAAAGGAAAACACGCTATTCGTATCAATGGGCTAATTTGGATGGGTAAAAAAGACTTCATGCTCACACAAATTGAGGAAAAAATAAAGCAAAACTTTACTTGCCTCAAACTCAAAATTGGGGCTTTGGATTTTGAGCAAGAGTTAGAAATTTTATCTCATATTCGCCAACACTTTGATAGCCAAACAATTAGCATAAGACTTGACGCCAACGGTGCCTTCCAACCCAACGAAGCCTTAGCTAAATTAGAGCGTTTAGCCCAATTTGATATTCATTCCATAGAGCAACCCATCGCCCCTGAGCAAGAGGAAAGTATGCGTTTTTTGTGCCAAAATTCTCCCATTCCTATTGCCTTAGATGAGGAATTGATTGGCAAAACAGAAACCATGTTACGAAACGAATTATTACAATACCTCAAACCTGCTTATATTATCCTAAAACCTACCCTACTTGGTGGCATACAAGCTACCAAAGAATGGATACAATTAGCTGAAAATCAAGGAATTGGTTTTTGGCTCACTTCTGCTTTGGAAGCAAATATCGGGCTAAATGCGATTGCCCAGCTTACCGCCACCGTGCCTCACCAACTCCCACAAGGGTTAGGAACAGGGCAACTTTATCACAACAATATTCCCTCTCCGCTTACGCTTAAATCAGAATTTTTATACTATGATACCTCGCAACCTTGGGGCGAAATATAAAAGAGAAAACATTTTTCGTTTTCGTGCAACCTTGCTCTCTTTTTTTGCATCTACTTATCAAACTATCGCTCAAAAGCTACTAAAAACTGTATAGAAATTCATGCTCACAGCAGCACAAGAACAAACTCTTTGGAAAGGTTGCTTACGGCAAAATCCACAAACTCAGCGCCAACTTTATGACCTACTTGCGGGCAAAATGTTGGCAGTTTGCAAGCGGTATCTAAAAGATATTTCTACTGCGGAAGAGGTTTTAATGAATAGCTTTTTGAAAGTATTTACCAAAATAGACCAATTTAGAGGTGAGGGTAGTTTGGAAGGTTGGATACGTAAAATCGTGGTGCGTGAATGTTTGAACGAACTGCGACGTAACCAACTGCTTTATGCCGAAACTTCGGCAGAGGGCTACAAAAATAAAGTTTTTGAAATGCCTACTGACAACCTCTCCGTAGAGGAGTTGATGCAAATGATAGAAAATTTACCCATAGGCTATCGCACCATTTTCAACTTATATGCCATTGAGGGCTATTCGCACAAAGAAATTGCCGAAATGCTTAATATTTCGGAAGGAACGTCTAAATCGCAACTCTCCCGAGCAAGAACTTTGTTGCAAGAAATGATACAAAAGAACCAAGAATACAAAATAAAAAATTGAATCTAAAACAAAAATATTGCACGACCATGCACGAACACAATCCAATAGATAACTTTTTTAGAAATAAGCTACAAAATCACGAAATAGAGCCTAAAAATATACTTTGGGATAAAATTACCCAAGAATTAGCACAAAAACGCTCTATCCAAAAAAAGAAAAAAAGAGTATGGGCAATGTATTACGCCTCAGCGGCAGTTGTAGCTTTATTAGCAATTTGGACAAGCTGGATAATTTGGAACAGACCTATTTCGCAACCTAATATAGTACAAAAAAATACTATAAAATTACCTAAAAAACAGTTCTATACATCAAAAGAAAATCAGCAAAAAGAAATACAAGAAAAAGTATTTCTTATTGAAAAAAAAGCAGAAAATCGTGCAACCATTTCACAAAAAAATACATCTAACAAACAAAACACAACCATAAAAATTGTAACTACAAATCAAACGCAAAAAATAAATTTGCAAGAACCCAAAAAAGAAATACAAAAAATTGATAATCAAACTATTACACAACAAAATCTAATAAAAGATAGTGTGATAAATTACCTTAAAAAACAAGAAAATTTAACCAATAACATAGCTATTCAATCTAAAAAAATAGATAAAAATGAAGATTTATCCAAAAAAAATGCACCAAACGAACCAATAAAAGTGAAAGTAAGTGTAAAATTTTCTTCTAAAACACCTGAGCAAAATTTGGCATGCCAAGCCGATAAAAAAAATAAAAATAAAGAAAATTTAATAGTAAAAATCAAAAAACTTCGCAATGGTGAATATGATGAGCAACTTCGCAAACGCAAAGAACAGTTTTTTGCCCTTATTGGCAAGCAATCGGATAGAGAATAAAAATTAAAAATAATTTTACATAAACCTTAAAACCATTGTACCCATGAAAAATTGTGTTGTTTTTGTTATATTTTGTCTTATTTTTTGGAGTAATTTCCTTACTTTGGGGCAAGACACTATAAGCATAGAAATAGGTGAAAAAGCTAAAATTTGGATGTACGCTCCTGACCGTGAATCTTTTAAGAAATTAGGGCAAATCAACATTAACCGCATAGTGCGCGATATTATTCGTGCATCTGACACCTTGAAGGGTGATAAAAATATAAGTTTTGAATTTGAATACAAACCACAAGTTTGGTGGGGAGTTGAGGAATATTCAACTGATACATTACCCTCAAAGACCACTTACCGACGCAGTAGTAGCTTTTGGAACATAGATATTGGCTTGAATAATTATTTGGAGAATGGTAAAACTCCCGTAGGAAGTGGTTATGCTTTGAGCAATTTAGGCTCGCGTTATTTCGCTATTGGTATGTTTCAACGCTTGCGTTTGGGTAAAAAACATAGTCCATTCAGCGTGCAAGCAGGACTGGAAGTCAGTTGGTATAATTTTATGTTTGAACGCAGTAATTACATCACTTACAACGATAACCGTCAAGTAGAATTTAGAGATTATATTAGCGATTTTGGGCAAAGTTTAAGCCGAAACAAACTTACAATCCCTTATTTGAATATTCCTATCATGGTGAATATGCGGCTATACGGTATTGGAAATAAGGCACTTACCTTTGGCATAGGAGGTTATGTGGGCTATCGCCTAAATAGCTATGCTATGGTGCAACCAGAACGCAAACGCCTACGCACTTTTGATAGCTTTAACCTCAATACGTGGCGGTACGGTTTAGAAACACAACTCGGCTATGGCGGCATTTTACTCTTTGCTCGCTATGATTTGAATTCGCTTTTTATCAATAAAGCAGATAGCTTCATGCCTCAACTCAATGCCTTTACTTTTGGTATTAGACTTTGATAGAAAAGAAAAACATTTTATACCTCTATCAAATCAAAATAAAAAAATGCACCTTTGCGAAGGTGCATTATATTATCGTTTGCACTCGCGATTATGCAAATGCTTTTTCAATAATTTCGGCTTGCTCCTTATTATGTACTTTGTAATAGCCTGTGGCGGGCGAAGCTGCAGCTTTACGTCCTATGTAGTCAATTTTATCATATTTATACATGCTGTTGATGTATGTCCAAGCACCCATATTTTCAGGTTCTTCCTGTACCCAATAGGCTTTGGCTTTGGGATACTTGGAGATTTCATAATGTACCGCTTTAGCAGGGAAAGGATGCAGTTGCTCAATACGTACAATTGCTATATCCTTACGATTGTCTTTTTGTTGCTTATCTAATAATTCATAATATATTTTTCCTGAACAAAATAGCAGTTTTCTCACTTCTTTGGCTTCGGCAAAGTTGTCAGGTAATACTTCTTGGAAATGCCCTTTCACGAAGGCTTCAATAGGCGAAACAACTTTGGGATGGCGAAGTAAAGATTTGGGCGACATAACGATAAGTGGTTTTCTGAACTCCCAAGTCAATTGTCTTCGTAAAGCGTGGAAGAAATTAGCAGGTTGTGTGATATTAACTACAACCATGTTATAATCAGCACAGAGTTGCAAGAAACGCTCTAACCTTGCACTGGAATGTTCAGGTCCTTGCCCTTCGTAGCCGTGGGGTAGCAAGAGTACCAAGCCATTCATGCGTTGCCATTTAGTTTCAGAGCAGGAGATAAATTGATCAATCATAACTTGGGCGCCATTAGCAAAATCTCCAAATTGCGCTTCCCAAATCACTAAGGCATGCGGATTAGCCAAAGCATAGCCAAATTCAAAACCTAGTACAGCATATTCTGAAAGCAATGAATTATAGACTTGCATTTGGGCTTGCCCTTCTGCAATATGATTGATTTGGCAGTATGGCTCGTTGCTATTAGCATCAGTTATAATTACGTGTCTATGGGAGAAAGTACCTCGTTCTACATCTTGCCCACTTAACCTTACAATTTTTCCTTCTAGGAGCAGCGAACCGTAGGCTAGTAATTCGGCGGAGGCCCAATCTAAAAGTTGGGTTTCAAAAAACATTTTTTTTCGGTTATTGATAAGTGTAGCGATTTGTTTAAGTGGAGTAAAGCCTTCAGGAAAAGTAGTAAGGGCTTTAGCCACTTTTTCAATAGTTTCTCGGCTAATACCTGTTTCAGGAGATTTTTCAAAGTCAAGTGGTACGGAGCGTCGTAGGTGTTCCCATTCAATTTCTAGTTTAGGGAATTTATACTCAATAGCTTTTTGTTTTACCATATTAAGCCTATCTTGTAGCATTTCCCTAAATTCTTTATCTAGTTGCTTGGTATAATCTACGCGGTCAGTTTTATGCCTTTGGGCTAAGGTCTCTACATACACTTCGCGAGGGGTAGGGTGATTTTCAATCAAGGAGTAGAGTTTAGGCTGTGTAAAGCGAGGCTCATCGCTTTCATTATGTCCATGTCTACGGTAGCAAACCATGTCAATAAATACATCGTGGTTAAATTTTTCTCTGAACTCTGCAGCTAAAGTAGCAGCAAACACTACGGCTTCTGGGTCATCACCGTTTACGTGCAACACAGGGGCATCTACAATTTTGGCGATATCCGTACAGTAGATACTTGAACGAGCGTCTTCGAAATCAGTAGTAAATCCTACTTGGTTGTTGATAACGAAATGGATAGTTCCTCCTGTATAGTAGCCTGCTAATTTAGACATTTGCACTACTTCGTACACGATGCCCTGCCCTGCTATGGCTGCATCACCATGGATTAGAATAGGTACAATCTTATCCTCGTTTTTGTTGTAAACAGTGTCAATATTAGCTCGCGCATAGCCCTCTACCACGGGATTTACAGCTTCTAAGTGGGAAGGGTTGGGTACTAATTGTAACATAATTTTCTTACCACTATATGTGGTAACCTCTCCTGAAAAGCCCATGTGATACTTCACGTCGCCATCACCATAGGCTTCGCCATGTGGTATGTTTCCTTCAAACTCATTAAATACTTGTTCATATGTTTTGCCCATGATATTTACTAACACATTCAACCTACCGCGATGTGCCATGCCGATTACAGCTTCCTCTGCTCCAAGTTCGGCACTGCGGTTAATAATAGCATCAAGAGCTACAATCGTATTTTCACCGCCTTCCAAAGAAAAACGTTTTTGCCCTACATATTTGGTATGCAAAAAGTTTTCAAATACTACTGCTTCGTTGAGTTTTTTTAAGATGCGCTTCTCCTCTTCGTCAGAGGGAGCGTATACAAGGTATTCTTTTTCAACTTTATTCTTAAACCATGCTACCATTTCAGGATCGCGCATGTACATATATTCAAAGCCAATTTTACCTGCATAAATTTTATGCAAAGCCGCTACTAACTCACGCAAAGTACCAGGTCTACCTAATACTGCCGTTGCAGATTGGAAGACGGTATCTAAGTCTTCTTCTGTTAGGTCAAAGTCTTTGAGGTCAAGGAGTGCTCTACGGTCGCGTCTAGGGCGAATAGGATTTGTCTTAGCAATCAAATGTCCGCGTCCTCGAAAGGCAAAAATATAATCACGTACTTTAATTTCTTTTTTCAGGTCAATCCCTGCTGTTACGGTAGCTGCTCCGTTGGCTGCTCCGCCATTTTGAGCTAAATAATCCAAAGAAAAATCAAACCCTTCAAAAAAGTGTTTCCAACTCGCATCTATGGAGTCAGGATTTTGCTTGTAGCTTCTGTAGAGTTGATCAATATAGTTGCCATGGGCATTGGCAATGTATGAATATTTATCCATGTGGGCTGTTATTTTTAAGAGTGGTTAATCTTTTTCTAAGTAAATAGGATTTAGAAATTGGCAATAAAGATACATTTTTGTAAGCAAAAATCCTACAAAAGTGTTAGAATTTTTTATTTTTCTTAATATTTTAAGAATTGATGAGATTGTGGAGGTTGTTCACAAGTAATAAGGTGAGCAAAATAATTAACTACCTTTTACAATCAATTTTTTGGTAGCTACAGCTTTACCTTCTAGGGAAAGAGTGTAGAAATACACACCTGAATTATATTCGTAAGTATTGATTTTTATTCTTTTTTGCTCAGGGTATAATAAAAATTCTTGTATAACGTTGCCTAACACGTTGCTGATAGTAATTTTTGCGTTTATGTTTTGGTCATGCAAAACATAATCAATTATAGCGATTGTGGTAGCGGGGTTGGGGTAGACGCGGGAAACAGTTATTTTTTCATTCTCAAATAATACATCAGTAAATAGGGCTAAATCTTTACGTTTCACTTGTTTTTCTAGCTGATTGCGTTTTTTAGTAGGTTTTTCTTTATCTTTGGTCAAGTGATTTACTTTTAACAGAAATTTCCCTATCGCTGGTCGTGGAGTATCTCCCTCTATAAGCATTTGCCTTGATAAGGCAGGCAAGAAGCTCATAGTTGAATATAAAAAAATAACTAAAGTATGTAAAATATTTAATTTCATTCAAAAAAGTTTTGTTTTAATTCCAAAATCATTTAGATAGTGCTGTTTTTGTATAATACTAATAAAATTACAAAATAGTTTCAAGATTATGTTTTTTTCTTCAAATTTTCTTTCCTTTGCAAGCGTAAAAGTATAGTAGCTTTATCAGGTCTTTCACTCATGCGCCATCTAAAATTTTTGAGTTTGGTTTCAGGCTCCTGAATTTCGTGTGGTGGGATAAATTTAGCATCGGGTTTACCGATATAAGTTACAAACGCCAGCTGATTTTTTTCTTTGAACCGAATGACAATATCGCTACATTCGGCTCGGTTCATACCTATTAGAGCCGTATCCCCTTCTAAGACAAAGTAAATACTTTCAGCATTTCCTATTACATCTATCCTTCGGATTTCATTGTTATGAAAATTAGCTATCATTCGCTTACCTTTCATTTGGTTAAATTGGTTAAGCGTATCCAAAGTAATAGCAAAGGCATTTACTCGTAAATGCATTTGTTTGATTTTTTGCTTTTCTAAATGCATCCAAATCGTATCGGCAGAGAGTTGGCTTTTAGCATTCCAAAGCACTGGATCTTGGTAAAAGTAGAGCGTAGAATCTGCAGTTTGATAGACTAAAGAGTCACAACGGGCTTGAAATTCTTTATGAAAAATTTGCACTTTGGGATAAGCGTACAAAGTTTTGGTGTCGTTCTTTTTATTACTAACTGAGAGCAAAGTGTCGGCTGTAAGAAAAAGCGTATCGCGTTGCGAAATACTACGCAGGAGGGCGTTGCCAAACACTTTACTAAAACCTGTTTGGTCGTTAAAAGTACCCACCTCACCGTTAATAATTAGGCTATCTTTTTTGGCAATGAGTTCGGTATTTCCTTTGGCAAAGCCAATTTTTTGGCTGTTGTCAAACCAAACTGAATCACCTGTGAGGGTATATTTTTCAGTTTCTATAGTAGTACGTGTATCAAATACTGAAACTTTACTTTCAGTATTGTAAGTACCTCTTTCAGTGTAGATAACACCATCTTTGGAAGTAATTTTAGTTTTTCCCTTGAAAGTAGCTAATTTAGTAGTGGTATGGTAGGTTAGTTCTTGTGCTTCTATTTTTTGGTTTTCTTTGTTGCTTACTAGGACCACGTTTTGCGTGAAATAAAAAACTTTACTCTTAGTATCATAAATTCCTATCTGGCTGGTGAGGGTACTTTCCTCGTCAATAATTCTTCCGCCTGTTTCATAGGTAGCTATGCCTGTGATGAGGTTGTATTTTACTTCCTGCGTATACAAGGTCATTTTGCTATCTGTCATTACCACGTTTCCTGTAGCTTTGGCAAACTCGGCATTGCCATCATAAAACATACTTTGGCTGGTGAGCGTCGTGCCGTTTTCATCTACCAAGCGAGCATTTCCGTAAGCATCTACGGTGTTACGGTCTTCATAAAGGTTGGCAGAGTCACAGTAGAGATAGATATTTTTATGCCTAATGATAACATTCTTTTTCAAAATCTTTATGGACTGGTGATTAATTATTCGCCCTTCTAATTCTCCTGTACCAGGCATGATTTCTACTTTTTCAATTGTATTTTGAGCAAAGGTTAAAAAGAGGTGAAAAAATATTGCCAAGAAAGATAAGAAAAACTTGTATCGGCTCATAGGTACGTCAAATTAGGCTGATTGTAATGCAGATATTTTTGCATTACGTAGTCATTCATAAAATAGTTATTCCCAATAGCTATATCCTCTTGGCGAATAATAGAAAAACCATGCTTTTCATAAAAGAAGCGAGCTTTATTATTTCTATTTACATTAAGAATAAGGTAGGTATAACCTGCTTGTTCCGCGACTCTTTCTATCCATTTGAGTAATTGCTTGCCATAGCCTCTGCCTTGGGATTGTGGTAGTACATATAATTTTTGCAGTTTGGCTGTTTTCTTATCCACTTCGGCATAAGAGGCATATCCCTGTGGCAGGTTTTGGTCCATAAGGATAAAGAAATGATGTTTTTGCATTGCTATTTGCTCTAAAAGAGCCTTTTGACTATACATCATTTCAAACATATATTGAGCTTGAGCAAAACTCAATATGTCTTTGTAAGTTTCAAACCAAGTATGGAGTGCTAAATCTTGAATAGTAGGTATATCGGCTTCGCTAGCTTCTATGATTACCATAGCTTACAAGATTTCATCTACTGCAATGAAATTGAACGGAATACTAGTAAGTGTTTTGAAATATTCACCTACTTCTTTCATTTCATCGTCGCCTTCTTCATAAAACCATTGTATAAGAATTATTTTATCGTGTTTTTTTTGTAATTTTTCAAATACTTTAAGTAATTCGGCAATAATTGGATTAGTGCCTGTATTAAAATAAGTAAGTTTGAAAGAGACAACAATTTTCTTGAGGTCTGAAGTTGCAATCTGAGTATCAAAGTATTTCATAAGAGGGCGATAAAACTCCTCAGGGTATTCAGGAAAGCAGACTCCTTTAATTTCTAGTTGCCCTTTATTGAAACAGAATGAAATCTCGGGCGTAGTTTGGGTCTCTTCAATAAAAAAATCTTCCATAAGATAGTTCTACAGAAAAATAGCTTTTTGAAAGTTGAGTGTTTGCTTTGCGTAATGCCTTTGTTTTCTGTTTTCTGAAACAAAATTACAAAAGTTTTTCAAAGTTTCCACAAAAAGGAAAAAAAAAGCATAATGTTTGAACCTTTTATCACTAAATTGAGTTAGGGGGTTATACAAATAATATCATTTTAGTATCAAATTAATTTATTTTACTATCATGAAAGCAGAAAAAGAATTCACACCTATTTCAGGATATGGTATGTTATTCATAGCCCTAATCCTTTTAGTAGCTCCTATTGCGTGTTTTGTATTAGGGAGTTGGTTTATAGGAATTGGTATTATTCTTTCTATTGTGTTTTTTATCTTCATTTCAGGCTTTTTTATCATTGAGCCCAACGGTTCAAAGGTGATGGTGTTTTTTGGTGAATACCGAGGCACGGTCAAAACCAATGGTTTCTTTTGGGCAAATCCATTTTTTACTAAAAAAGCTATCTCGTTGAGAGCTAGAAATTTAGAAAGTGAAAAACTAAAAGTAAATGACAAATTAGGCAACCCTATTATGATAGGAGTTATTTTGGTATGGCGTGTGAAAGATACGTTTAAAGCTTCGTTTGAGGTAGATAATTATGAAAATTTTGTCAAAACACAAACTGAAGCGGCTATTCGTGTGTTAGCTAGCCAATACTCTTATGATAACTTTGATGACGACCACACCGAAGTAACCCTTCGCTCTGGCACTGAGGAGGTGAACCATGCTTTGGAAGACCAGCTACGTGAACGTTTGAATTTAGCAGGTGTAGAGATAATTGAGGCACGCATCGGATATTTAGCTTATGCCGCTGAAATTGCCAATGCTATGCTTCGCAGACAACAAGCGGCAGCCGTATTAGCAGCTCGCCAAAAAATTGTAGAAGGGGCAGTAAGCATGGTAGAAATGGCTTTGAAAGAACTCTCTAAAAAAGAAGTCGTGAATTTGGACGAAGAACGCAAAGCTGCTATGGTGAGCAACTTAATGGTAGTGCTTTGCTCTGACAAAGATGTAAGCCCTGTGGTCAATACAGGTTCTCTCTACTAAAATTTGGCTATCGTTTGCCATAGTTGGCACTATTAGCAACGGTAATTTAGCTAAAAAATCTCACTCTCTTGAAAAATTATTGAAACAGAAGAATCCGCTAATTTATGTCAAAGAAAAAAGCCTTTGCCCTGCGAATAGATGAGGATTTGCTAAATGCCGTAGAAAAATGGGCAAATGATGAGTTTAGAAGTACCAACGGGCAAATAGAATGGATTATTCGGCAAGCTCTTCTGCAAACAGGTAGGATTCACAAAGAAAATAAAGACCGCCCTACCAACGATACCGAAAGCTTGAGAACAGAACCCAACTGAAATTTGAAAATAATTCCTAACTTTCGCTCTTGAGTGCATTTTTTAAAATTATTCCTTTCTTTTTTTCGGTCATGAACATTCACTTACTTCCGAAATGTGTAATTCTTTCGACTGTATGGTGCTTATCTCTTGGGCAAATTCAGGCTCAAACTGATAAAGCAACGCAAGATAAAATACAAAACTTGCTTACAAAAAAATTAGAAGAGTGGCAAAAATTGTATCAGTATTTGCACCAAAACCCTGAACTTTCGTTTCAAGAGAAACAAACAGCAGCTACCTTAGCCCAAAAATTGAAAGAAATAGGATATGAAGTTACTGAAAATTTTGGCGGTTATGGTGTAGTAGCGGTACTAAAAAACAGCACAGGCAAAACCATTTTAGTCCGTGCCGATACTGACGCTTTACCAATAGAAGAGCAAACGAATTTGCCGTACCGTAGCTACGCCAAAGCTAAAGATGATGCAGGGAATGAAGTGCCTGTTATGCACGCTTGCGGACATGACCTGCACATGACCGTACTTGTGGGTGTTGCCGAAGTAATGTATGCCTTGCGAAAAGAATGGAAAGGAAGGCTTATTTTGATAGCTCAGCCTGCCGAAGAGCGAAGTGGCGGGGCAAAAGCAATGCTTCAGCAAGGGCTATATCAAAAATTTGGTGTGCCTAATTATGCTTTGGCTCTGCACTCTTCAGCTTCGTTGCCTGCGGGAAAGGTTGGTTTTTGTGTAGGACCTACTCTGGCAAATGTAGATATGATTGATATAACCGTTTATGGTGTGGGTGGGCATGGGGCTTACCCACACCTTACAAAGGACCCAATTGTACTTGCAGCACAAATTATCAATAATCTGCAAACTATTGTAAGTCGTCAAACCAACCCTATTGAGCCCTCCGTAGTAACGGTAGGAGCAATCCACGGTGGCACAAAACATAATATCATTCCTGACAAGGTAGAAATGCAACTTACTCTTCGCTCTTACAACGAAGAGGTACGAAACAAAACCATAGACGCTATTCGCAAAATTATTCGTTATACGGCTTTGGCACAAGGTTTCCCTGAAGACAGACTGCCCGAACTCAAATTTAACCAAGAATTTACACCCTTTACTTTGAGCGACACTACGCTCACTTTTCGGCTCAAAGCAGTGGCAGAGCAAATTTTAGGCAAGGCTAATGTTGAAATAGTACCTCCAAGCATGGGTGGTGAGGATTTTAGCTTTTTTGGACGCACTGCCGAAAAAGTGCCGATTTGCTTGTTTTGGCTCGGTGCCGTACCTCCTGACCAATTTGCTCAAAGCCAAGCCCAAGGTATGCCTTTGCCTTCACTTCATTCACCTTTTTTTGCCCCAAAACCAGATACGGCTATTGCCACAGGAGTAAAAGTTATGGCTACAAGCGTATTAGATTTATTAAAAGATAAATAAAAAAATTGCTCTTATTTTCCAAAAATTACTTCTCTCCTACCCTTACACCTCGTAATTAAAAAAAAATACACTATGTTTGCAAGCTATTTTTTGATACCTAACTCAAGCCTCAATTTGCAAGATTACCTAAACCGAAAATATGTTGCTCACTATTTGGAACGATTTATTTGTCTATAATCCACACAATCCTACTTTTTTCACCAACCCTATTTTTTGGCTATATTTTGGGCTAATTTTGGTAGTTTATCAATTTTTACATAGCAAAGCCTTTGCTCGCAATTTGTTTATTTTCTTGTTTAGCCTCTTTTTTTATTACAAATCCAGCGGGTTGTATTTGGTAATTTTGCTCTTCTCTATTGTGTTAGATTATTTTGTTGCCCTCAAAATAGCTTCTATCACCGACAAACAAGCAAAAAAAATATGGCTTATTGCCTCTATTAGTGCCAATTTGGGCTTATTGGTCTATTTCAAATACACCAATTTTATTTTAGAAAATATTTTTTGGCTTTTTGAGAGCAAATTTGAAAAGTTAGACATTTTTCTGCCCATAGGTATTTCGTTTTATACTTTCCAAACTATTAGCTACGTGGTAGATGTGTATAACAACAAGATAAAACCTTGCACTAATTTTTTAGATTATGCCTTTTACATGGCATTTTTTCCGCATTTGGTAGCAGGACCCATAGTGCGAGCAAGGGACTTTCTACCACAAGTATATGTCGATTACCAACTTTCGCAACGAGATTTTGGTCATGCTATCTTTTTGGTAATCAATGGTTTAACCAAAAAAATCCTAATTTCCGATTACATTGCTTACAACTTTGTAGATAGAGTATTTGAAGCCCCTGAACGATATTCAGGTTTTGAGAACCTTATGGCTTGCTATGGATATGCCATTCAAATTTATTGCGATTTTTCAGGCTATACCGATATTGCTATCGGGGTAGCTCTACTTCTAGGTTTTAGACTTTGTACTAATTTTGACTCTCCTTACAAATCAGTAGATATAACCGAATTTTGGCGACGCTGGCACATTTCACTTTCTAGTTGGCTGCGCGATTATCTGTATATTCCTTTGGGCGGGAACAGGAAAGGCAAAGTTCGCACTTATATCAACCTTATGCTTACCATGCTTTTAGGTGGATTATGGCATGGGGCGCACATCAAATTCATTATTTGGGGCGGCTTACACGGCTTGGCTCTGGCAGTTCACAAATTTTACATGGACTGGCGCGGCACCAAAGGCACGCAAAGTAAAGGCTTTGAGCGTATTGTATGGCTTACCCTCACTTTTCATTTTGTTTGCTTCTGTTGGATATTTTTTAGGGCAACCGATATGCAAATCGTGCAACGTATGCTCTACCAAATTGCCTTTGCCTTCAATGGCGACAAGATGTTTGAAATTATAGCAGGCTATCACGAAGTTTTTAGCCTTATGCTTATAGCTTATCTTATTCATTGGTTGCCCAAAAAGTTAAAAAATGAAGTAGAGGATTTTTTTATTGCTATCCCCGATTTTGCCAAAGCTGTGGTAGTGGCGTTAGTGATTATAGGTTTGTATCAGGCTAGCACTGCGGCAATGCAACCATTCATTTATTTTCAGTTTTAGGGCTTTTTTGGATAATAATTTCCTGCGAAAAATACTGTCCCTTATCTGTTTTTACATATAACTGATATTTGCCAGTAGGCAGGTGTGAAACATTTGCTACTTGCGGCATAGTATAACTACGTGAAAAATTTTGCCCGTTGCCTGTAATTTCTATCTGTATATTTTCTTGAAAACTTTGAGGTGGTAACAAAAGGTGCAAATATCCCGTGTTATTGCTCAAAAATGCCTTAAATTGATGTTGATTTTGCCTTACCTTTTCCATGTCTGTAAGAGGGTAAAGGTGCTTTTGCTCCTCAATATGAGCTAATAACCAACGGTAGGCTTCGCTAAATTCTCTTGCCCAGAACCATTCACTATGTTGCCCGTCAGACCTAAATACGGTTTTAATTTCGTGATCTTGTACGCCTACTTTTTTAAGGATTTCTACCATGTGAGTAATATTTTTAGTCATATTAGAGCCTTCTTGCTCTCCGCCTAAGAAGTAAATTTTGAGAGGATATTTTTTTTTGAATTTTTGGGCAAAAGTGAAATACCGCTGCGAAAACCAAAAAGAAGGTGAAAATACTCCAACATTTTGAAAAACCTCTTGGTAGTGTAGCCCTAAGTAAAAAGCGATCAACCCCCCCATAGAACTTCCCCATGTAACCGTATTTGCCCGGTCTGCAAGAGTACGATAGTACTTATCTATGTGTGGTTTAAGCGTTTTTACAATAAATTCGGCATACTCGTCACCATCACCTCCTCCTAGGGAGTTCATATAAACAGAATATTCGTTAATACGTTCACTTCCACCGTTGTCAATCCCTACCACAATAGCCCCCCAGCCACCTTGTGCTTGTAAGGCATTCAAATTTTCATCTACCTGCCATTCACCTGCAAAAGCAGTGCGGTTATCAAACAAATTTTGCCCATCATGCATATAAATTACGGGATAACGTTTGTCAGTAAGGTGGTAATCTAAGGGAAGCATTATCCAAATTCTGCGGTTTCGTTTCAGTTGGGGCATTCTAAAATCCGTATCTAGCACGTACACATTATTAGCTGCAGTACTGGGGGTAGGAGTTTGTGCGGTCATATCTTTCCAATTTTCTATTGTAATAAATAGAGTAGTTTCGGGTTGAGAGCGTAAAGTAAGAGTGCGATTAGGTATATCGCGCCCTGCTTTATCCGTTTCTACACTTGCCCAATTCCCGCGTGTAAATTTGTATTCTATAACTTGGTTTCCTTTTAACGAAAGTACAATACGATATGTTCCATTTGCCTGCCGAGTAAGTTGATAAGCTTCATTATTAGGCGACCATTGGTTGAAATTTCCTGCTATAAATATTTTCTCTTGTGTAGAAAGTAACTGCGACGTTTGTACAATAAAGGTTACCTTTTGGGCATATCCCAAGAGCGAATACTGTACAAACCAGCCTAAACTTACGAAAAACTTATTAACTAATTGAAACAGACGCATAGCCAAATTTTGGAAAATTAGTACCTACATTATTGCAAATATATATCTTTCACAAAAAAACAATCTTGGATAAGATGCTACTCAACTTCTCCTAAAAGGTAACTATAATTAGAAAAAAATATACAAAATTATTTAGCTGTCTCACCTGTAATAAAATCTTAATAGCTATTTCATAACCTCTTCAAATCTTATCTCTGCTAATTCACCAAATATTATTTTGCGAAAATTCGCTCTAAAATCTTAAATAAGTACAAGAAAATATCAATTTTTTTTTACTATACAAAAAAATATTGAAAAAAAATAGTTTTTTTTCTTATTTTTTACATCATTTAGGTTTTATATTGTATCTTTGCTGAAAAAAATTGCAATTTTTATTAATTATTAACTTCAAAATTTTTTATATTGTATTCCATGGATACTACTAAAAACTTTTTTGATGCTTGGGTCAATACGCAAGCTAAGTTATTAGATGGCTTAGTAGAAACTTCTAAAAAAATACAAGAGAGCTTTGATCAAGTAGATGTCATAGAAAAAGCTGTTAGTATCTACCAAGAGTGGGCAGATAAGCAAAGACAAATTACAGAAAATTTTTTATCTAATCTGCAACAAGAAGAGGTTGCTATGCCTTTTTACGAAAACTTAAAAAATTGGGCAGAGCAGCAAGTAACTTTTAGCAAGCACTTGTTTAGTTTCGTGCAGGAAAATAACATGATGCCTATTGCCAACGAAGGACTTACCCAAATACTGGAAACTTGGAAAATGCTATATCAGCAAAATTTTGAGCAATTAGGGCGAATATCTATTTTTAATCAAAGTACCAACCCACAAGAGATATTCAACTCCTTTCTTAGGAATACACGCACTTACATGCAAATGTTTGAGATGTGGCAATCAATCTATAAGGTGATACAAGCAGGTGAAAAGTGGGTAGAAAGTTGGCAGACCCTTATAGATGTGAAAAAATATCAAGAAATTCTACGTAATTTATTTCAATTCCAAACTCAAGAGAATATTCAGGCTACTTTTGAGGAAATGCAAAAACGTTTGCAAAGTATGATGAGTTTCAACCGAAGTATAGCTAGCGGAATACCTACCTTTGATTGGAAAACCATAACCCAATATCCCTTTCAAGGACTAGAACAACTCTCTAATTTCAATGGGCAATTCTTGGAACATTTTTACAAAGTAACTAATCCTTACCTTATAATGATGCCTCCTAGCCGTGAGAAGGAACTAGCTTACTTAATCCCTCAATTACAAGAAAAGTATACCCGATATGCTCTCAAAGTTGCAGAGCTACAGCAACGTATTTACCTAACTGCTCAGCAATCTTTGGAAAAGAGTATAAAAACTCTAGTAGAACAGTACCAGCAAACTAACCAACTGCCTACTTTTGACGATTTTTACAACTTATGGGTAAATACTACAGAACAAGATTTGATACAGCTTTTTGCACAACCGCAATACGCACAATTACAAGCCGAAATGGTAAAATTAGGTCTAGAGGTAAAAATGAATCTTGACAAACAAATGGAGCATATCCTCGCCCCACTCCCCTTAGTACCACGCTCTGAAGTTGACGAATTAAACGCAACTATTTACGAACTCAAACAAAAAGTACGTGAATTAGAAAAAGTACTAAAAGCTGATAGAGTTTATCAAGAGAGCAACCCAGAAAAAGCCAAAAAAACTACTACAAAAGCCCAAGAGAAAACAGACGAGGCAAAGTTAGAAACAACTAATACAACAACAGAAACAGCTACAAAACCTAAAAGAACTACTACACGCAAAGCTACTAAGGCTAATACCAACTCTTAGTAATGAATTTTGTGAGCAAAACAAGCCCACTATTCATGAATCTCTTCGTTACGTGTTAGCATTATTTGCTATTTGAAGCAAGGTTTAATGTATAAAAAGTAAAAAGTAAAGAGCATATGAAAAAGAAAGTATAACCTACATTCGCAGTAGGAAGTTGGAAATGAAATTTTGCATAATCATACTTATCTGCAAGTGGTGTGTAAAGTAGGTTTGTGTTTTCTGCAAACCTAAAACACATCATTTCTTATGTTCGTCAAAAAATGAAACTTATGAATTCATAAAATTCCTATGCTAATTTAATAATTAGCCTCTCTTATCACTTCTTATCACCTTGTTATATTTATTAACGCACCCACTTATCTTTCTCATCAATTTTTTTTACTGCTTTTGAGTATGACGTTGCTCCAAAATTTGCACAATTTCAGACAAGGAGGTGTTTTTTGCCTCTAAAAGCACCAAAAAATGAAAAAGCAAATCAGCACATTCATTCTTAAACAGGTCAAGATTCTGGTCTTTGGCTTCAATAACTACTTCTATTGCCTCCTCTCCTACTTTTTGAGCTATTTTATTGACACCTTTTTGAAATAAGCTGTACGTATATGAATTCTCTTGTGTCTTATTTTTTCTTTGCTTAATAATTTGTATGAGTTGGCTTAGGAAAGTTAAATTGTTAGTATATAAGTTATTCTCACCAAAACAAGTATCCTGTTCTTTGTGACAAACTACCCCCTGCGGGATAGCTTTTATCAGAAGCGTATCTTTATCGCAGTCAACTAAAATTTCTACTACTTGTAAGAAATTACCTGAAGTTTCACCTTTTGTCCAAAGTTGGTTTTTAGTGCGGCTAAAAAACGTTACTTTTTGCGTTTCTAAGGTAACATTTAATGCCTCTTGGTTCATAAAACCGAGCATAAGCACCTTTTGCGTGTGTGCATCTTGCACAATAGCAGGAATCAGCCCATTAGATTTGGTAAAGTTTAATTGTTGTATGATGTTTTTAGATAATGTTTGCATTGAAAAACGAGATTGTAGCATTGTACTTCGTAGTTAGATTAGAATACAAAACTAAATATATTTTACTAAAACGAAGTATAACAGGAGTTTTCTTATCAGCATTCACCTAACTACTAAGTAGGTTGCATTACCAAATAAACCAAGATAAAATTCTTACTTAGGAATAGGAAAATAGCAAAAAACAAAAGAATTCAAAAAATTGCTACCTTTGCAGGTAAATATCAGAGTTTTATGTTCAAAATACATCGTGAAGGATTTCAACCGCTTAGTTTAGTGGCAACTATCTTGGCAATCAGCTTACTAAGTGCTGACTATTGGATAAGTAATCAAATCTTAAATGTTGTAATTTTTATAGTGGGGGGAGGAGTAATGCTCTTCTTATTATATTTTTTTAGAAATCCCTCACGCAATATTGTACCTAATCCTCATCATATTGTAGCTCCTGCCGATGGGAAAGTAGTAGCATTAGAGGAAACTGAGGAAACAGAATTTTTGAAAAGCAAGGTAAGGCAAATTTCCATCTTTATGTCGCCTTTTGATGTACATTTGAATCGGAATCCTGTAAGTGGAAAGGTTGTATATTACAAATATCATGCGGGTAAATACTGGGTAGCTTGGCACCCTAAGTCAAGTACTGAAAATGAGCGTACCACAATTGGCTTGCAAACGCAAAATGGTACGTTGCTTGTAGTAAGACAAATTGCAGGAGTATTCGCAAGGCGAATTAAGTGCTATTTGCAAGTAGGACAGCCTATTGTACAAGGAGAAGAGTTAGGCTTTATCAAATTCGGTTCTAGGGTAGATGTTTTTTTGCCATTAAACGCTGAAGTAAAAGTAGGATTAAATCAAAAAACCAAAGCAGGAGAAACAATCATTGCAACTTTATCTAATTAAATAAAATTCAATTAAATCACAGCTAATATGCTATTCACTATTACCCACAAAAAGTATCCATTCAACCTAACTTAACGTTAAAACTATTGTGCCAAACCTACGAGATTATTTTCAATTGCATTTTATTGTGATAATTTGGGGCTTTACAGCTATCTTAGGGCTATTAATCAGTGTATCATCCTTAAATTTAGTAGTGTATCGTACTTTGTTGGCAACGATATTACTTTGGGGTGTAGTGTATTGGCGAAAGCAAAATTTACATATTTCCCAACTCAAAGCCTTGCAAATTATGTTTACAGGCGGGCTAATTGCTCTACACTGGATTTTATTCTTTCAGGCAGCACGTGTAGCAAACGCTTCGGTATGCTTAGCAGGCATGGCAACCACTACATTATGGACTAGCCTTGCAGAGCCGCTCTTCAATAAGCGAAAAATTAGACTTTTTGAATTAGCCTTAAGTGTGATAATGTTTGGCGGTCTATATATTGTATTTCATTTTGAGATGGATAAGGTAGCAGGTTTATCTATGGCAATCTTTGCGGCACTGCTAGGAGCGGTGTTTTCTGTTATTAACGGGCAGTGGATAAAGCAATACAATCACTATGTTATTACATTTTACGAAATGTTAGGAGCCTGGATAGTGGCTACTTTGATATGGTTAGGGTTCGCTTTATTAGCTAAGCCTCAAGAGTTAGAGTATTTTTTAACCTTTCCTACGTTTAGCGATTGGCTTTATATTTTTATTCTAGCTTTTGTTTGTACGGTCTATGCCTATTCGGTAGGGGTAAAGCTAATGAAAAAATTTACAGCCTTTGCTATCAACCTCACCATCAATTTAGAACCTGTGTACGGTATCGTTTTGGCATATCTTATTTTTGGAGAAAACGAAAAAATGACTTGGGGTTTTTACGTAGGTACGTTAGTTATTTTAATTTCCGTACTAAGCTATCCATATCTTAACCGTTATTTTATGATTTTAGAACGTAAACAACGGCTTAATAAGGCTATGCGTCTAAGAACACAAAGAGAGAAAGCCATTAGCCAATAAAACAAAAAACACCCACAAAGAATTTGTGAGTGTTATAGAATTCTAATTTATACTTAATGTAGAAATAGACTTTTAATAACAGCCTATACTTACAACTTGCTAGTTTTCTTTCAACTCTAATCTAAAAACTTGTTCTAACACTGTTAAAAAATGGTTAGAATGACTGTAATTGGCAAAACACCACTCTCGCAACAAATCCACCTCCTGTGGCGATAGATACAAACGAATAGCTTTTTTGAGTTCTTTCTCAAACAAAAACAGGTCAAAACTGACTTTCTCTAGAACGGTTTTTACGTATTCTAACATGGCTTTGAAGAATTTTGGTGTTTTAACTATAAATTTTAAGAATTGTAAAAAAAACTTAAGGAATAAAACAGATGTACTCGTTGAGTATTTCAAAAAAACCGTCTTTTTAAGTTTTTTTAGATAGTTTTTGTATAATTGTAGACTTGTTCTGCAAATATAAAAAAAAAATATGATTTATCCAATATTTTTTTGAACTTTTTTTTTTACAAAATGCAAAAAAATTTTTGCTGCTTGTTGATTTGTATATTTGCATTTAGCGTATCTAGCTCAATATCAAGCTACCAGTGTAAAGCTCAGAAAATACAATTAACCATTCCTAAATCTATCATTGCCCTCAACGAACCATTAGAGGTTATCCTAACCCTTGAGAACCTCTCAAGCTCTTCCGAAATTCAATTCCCTGAATTGACTGGGTTCAAAAAGCGTAATCAAATGCGGTTTGAGCGAAAAGAGTTTGCAGGTGGTATAGAAAAAACTATTCAAACTATTCAACAAAATTATTTAGCTAACGCCGAGGGGCTAATAGAGATTCCTCATTTGAAGGTCTGGGTAGATAAACAGCCTATCGAACATACAGCTACTAAAATTTTAGTTTTGCCTTTTGATGAAAAAAAACAGTATAGCTCAGAGAATATTTTCGAGCAGCTAGTTTATTCAGAAGAAGATAAAAATTTTATAGAGGTACAAGAAGATGCTTTTTTAGGGCTGTTTGCCAACAAAGAGGAAATTTTTGTAGGTGAAGGCGTTACCATCGTACTTGCCTTTTATGTTGCTACTACGAATCAAGCTTACATGGATTTTGTAGAAGTTTCCAAACAACTTACCGAAATTAGCAAACAGCTAAAACCCGCTCACTGCTGGGAAGAGGTATTTGATATTCAACAAATTAAAGAGGATAGCTCTAAAAATTATTTCAACAATAAACAATATAAACGTTACAAACTTTTTCAAGCTACTTACTACCCACTAAATGCTCAGGCTATTGATTTTCCAAGTATTAGCTTAAAGATGATAAAGTATAAAGTCCGTTCTAAAGGTGTAGAAAACGAACAAGATAAAAAACCTGACTTCAAAACTTTTTACACTAATCCCAAAAAGATAAAAGTCAAGCCACTTCCTCCCCATGTTTTGAGCAGTCAAGTACCCGTAGGCGTACTCTACTTACAAGAGGAGTACCCACAAAAAGTATTGCAAACAGGTGAAAAGTTTAGCTACAAAATAATCATTAGCGGCGAAGCTAATTTTAATACCTTGCCAAGTCCTGAATATATTCCTAATCAATATCTCGACTTCTTCTCCCCACAAAGCCAACTTTTTAGCCAGTACGCTGAGAGTGGTATTTTTCATACCAAGGTGTTTACCTATAATATTTTACCCAAAAAAGCAGGAACTTACTACTTACAAAACCATTTTCAATTTGTTTACTACAACGTGCTTACCCAAAAGTATGATACCCTCAAACCCAGAGCTACTATTAAAGTAGTAGGTGAAACCATACTCAATAACCAAAACAACGAGCAGAGTATTTACCAAAACATTTCCCAAGTTTCTACCCAAGAATATGCCTGGGGCTTTCGCAGAGAGCAAGCATTTTATATGCAAATATTCATTGCAATCGTTTTTTTTATTGCCTTAATACTTTTCTTTTTTAAGGCGGATTAAAGTAAATGCCAACCAATTAAACCAACCCAAAACAACTAAAATATATTAAAAATTAGTAAAAAATACTAATTTTATTTACAAAGTGAAAAAAAGCTAATATTTTTGCAACATTGTTGCAAAAATATTTTACCTTTGTTTTATGATTGCTTTGAAAAGCCAGTTACCAAAAATGCGAAAAAGGTTAATTACTTGCATGGCATTGATATTAGCAGGATTATACTACCCGACCATAGCCCAAAGGGAAAATTGTCATTATTCGGTTTCAGGCAAAATATCTAATTCAAATCAACAAATCATTGCGGGTGCAGTGGTTTATATCAAAGAAACCCAACAACAAATTTTAACTGACCCAGAGGGCAAGTTTAGTTTTGAGCATATTTGTACGCCACAATGCACGCTCGTTTGTCAAGTCGTAGGTATGCAACCACAAGAGGTAGTTTTAGAACTTACACCACAAGGTACATACAAAGAAATCATTTTGCTTGAAAACTCACAACAATTGGCAGAGGTGGAGGTCAAAACTACTGCTCTGCTCAACAGTACTCAAACTGTAACTGAACTCTCTGCGGAAGCAATGGAAAGAAATAAAGGTAAATTTTTAGGGGAAGCCTTAAAAGAAATTGCAGGAGTGAGTGTATTACAAACAGGACCTTCTATTTTCAAACCTGTAATCCACGGTTTACATTCTAACCGAATTATAGTTTTGAATAATGGTGTGAAACAAGAGGGACAACAATGGGGACTTGACCACGCCCCTGAAATTGATTTACAAAATGTAGAGCGATTAAGCGTTATCAAAGGAGCGATGGCAGTTCGTTATGGGGCAGAGGCTATGGCTGGGGTGGTAGTCGTAGAGCCTTTGCCACTTAAAAATTTAAGAGGGCAACGTGCCGAAGCTAATTTTGTGGGTGCAAGCAATAATCGCATGGGTATGCTCTCAATGCTTTATGCCTCCGAAGTGAAAAAAGTGAAAGGGTTGGCTTGGAAGTTACAAGCCAGCACCAAAAAGGCAGGTGATGCTTTCGCTCCAAATTACAACCTTTCTAATACAGGTTTTAGCGAACTTAACTTCTCAACAGGTGTGGGCTACCATAAAGAAAACAAAGGTATTGAGCTGTATTACAGCCGTTTTTCTACGCATTTAGGCATTTTGAAAGCGGCACATATCGGCAATTTGAATGATTTTAGGTTCGCTTTGCAAAGCCAACAACCTTGGTTTGTGCGTGAATTTACTTACGACCTTACCACACCTCGGCAGTATGTTTCGCATGATTTAGCTAAAATTTCAGTTTACAAAACATGGCAAAAAGTAGGTACTTTGCATTACCAAGCCAGCCTACAATACAATCAACGCCAAGAATTTGACACCCGACGCGGAGATTTAACTAACGTGCCTGCTATGTTTTTACAACTTTTGAGCCAACAAAATGATATTAGTTTTGAGCATTTTACCCATCATAATTGGAAAGGACTTTTTGGGTTCAACATCTATTATCAGAATAATTACAACGTGCCAATTACACGAAGCCGTGTATTTATTCCTGATTACGAAGCCTTTGACACAGGCTTCTACATCTCAGAAAAGTATGTAAAACCACAGTACGAGGTAGAATTGGGCGCAAGGTACGATTTCCGACAGATGCGTACTTTTCAACGTAGTTTCCAAAACCGAGACTCTACGTTTAGCTCCCAACGCCAATTTGCAAATTTTACTTCTACGCTGGGTTTTGCATATTTTCTTTCAGAAAATATCACTTTTAGAACTAATATTGCCAAATCGTGGCGACCACCCGCACCTAACGAATTATTTAGTTTTGGATTACACCACGGCTCTGCTGCCATGGAATATGGCAATGCAGACCTACAACCTGAAAGTGCTTATAAATGGACTACTACTTTGAGCCAAACACACAAGCATTTTTCTTGGGAAGTTACAGGTTATCTACAACATTTTCAAAATTTCATTTATTTACAGCCCAATCCGCAAGGAAATTTAACTATCAATGGTTATTTTCCTGTGTTCGAATACAAACAAACGCGTGCTTTTTTCCAAGGCATTGATGCCACTGCTGAAGTAGAAGGGCTAAAAAACCTGTTCCTTCGCACCAAAGCCGCATGGTTGCAAGCCTATAATTTGAGAGATAGAAATTATTTGCCTTTCATTCCTGCCAACCGCATAGAAACTTCGCTTACCTACAAGCGAAAGCAATGGGCAAAATTTGAGCAAATATACTTATCTATCAGCCATTTAGCCGTAGCCGAGCAGAAACGTTATACTGCCGAAAGCGATTTTGCACCACCACCGCCAAGTTATCAACTTTGGCAAATAGATATGCAAGCCGAAAGAAAAATCAATGAAAAACAAAGCATTACCGTAGGTTTTTCTGTGCAAAATTTGCTTAATACTACCTATCGTGATTATATGAACCGCCTTCGGTATTTTGCCGACGAAATGGGCAGAAACTTTATCTTTCGGATTAAATACAACTTTGTTTCAGAATAAACTTTTGAAAAACTACTTTTT
Source organism: Microscillaceae bacterium (assembly GCA_025054775.1). GTDB lineage: Bacteria > Bacteroidota > Bacteroidia > Cytophagales > Microscillaceae > JANWZA01. The sequence goes on along the minus strand of JANWZA010000002.1, from coordinate 97,243 downwards.
TCTAAAAATTGCTATATTTGTAATTCATAAACCTAATTTTACACACTCAATTTTTCAGACAGACATGAAAAAACTCTTCACACAAACTATTTTCTTTATCGCATTAGCCACTTTTGCTTGGGTTGGTTGCAAAAAAGATGACCACGACCATGACCACGAGCATGAGGAAATTACGCAATTAGCTATGACTTTCACACCGATTTCTGGTGGTGGCCCCGTAGTTTTTCAATTTACAGACCCCGACGGTCTAGGACCAATGGAGCCTGTAAGGGTAGAACCTACGCTTCGCTCAAATACGGCATACAAGGTAACGCTCAAAGTAATGGGCAAAGATAAAGACCTCACCGACCAAATTAAAAAAGAAGCTGAAACGCATCAATTCTTTTTTATCCGCGTGCCTCAAAACTTTATCGCTTTTTCATACCAAGACAACGACAAGAATAACCTACCAATCGGTTTGGTAAATCACGTACAAACTTTTGGCGCAACTCGCGGCGTGCTTACCGTAGTCCTTCGCCACGAATTGCGTAAAGCGACGGCAAACCTAAACGAAACAAACTATCCTATGGCAGGCGGTAGTACTGATATCGAAGCAAGTTTCAATGTGGTAGTGGTAGATTAAGCGTATTTACTTAGCTTACAGTATAATTTCCAATAACTATTTTTTTTGGGTGTTCCTTTTGCCCTTTTCGCTACCGCTCAAAGGGCAAAAGGGCGGGCTTTGCAGGGCTTCGCTGACGCTTCGGTGCTACGCACCAAACCCTTCGGGTTTGCCCTTTCAATCCCTAACGCAAGAAATAGGATTTGATTTATCAAACACTAAAAACCACATAAAGATACCACACCACACAAACAAAAAAAGCCTTTTTGAAAAATCAAAAAGGCTTTCCTTATTTAGTCGGGGCGGCAAGATTCGAACTTGCGACCTCCTGCTCCCAAAGCAGGCGCGATAACCGGGCTACGCTACGCCCCGTAATCTCTATTCTAATTTTAGTGGAGAAGATGGGACTCGAACCCACGACCTCTTGCATGCCATGCAAGCGCTCTAGCCAGCTGAGCTACATCCCCTTCCGAATTGGATTGCAAATATAGATAACTTTCTTAAAGAACCAAAATTTGAAAAACTTATTTTTTTGTTTTTACAACACTTTCCAAGTTGAAATAACTTAGAAAGTGTTGATAATCAATAATATAACTATCAAATTACAAACTGTAATTTTATTTATTGCACCACCCAGCCGCCTTCCACAGGAATAGACGTACCTGTAATCATATTTGCCTCTTCAGAAGCTAAAAACAAAGCTAATTTGCCTAAAAGTTCTACACTTACAAACTCTTTGATAGCTTGTTTTTTGAGCATTACTTTCTGAATTACCTCCTCCTCCGACATATTGTGGGCTTTGGCTTGGTCTTTAATTTGTCCTTCTACCAAAGGCGTTTTCACGTATCCAGGGCAGATAGCATTGCAAGTAATTCCAAATTCTGCACCCTCTAAGGCGAGTACTTTGGTCAAACCTGTTACTGCGTGTTTAGAAGCTACATAAGCCGATTTGAACTCCGAGGCACGTAAGCCATGAGCCGAAGTAATGTTAATAACACGTCCAAACTTGCGTTCTTTCATATGCTTCCAAACGGCTTGCGTGAGGAAAAAGGTGGCATCTAAATTCACACCCATTATTAAACGCCACTTGTCTTCTGGAAAATCCTCCACAGGTGAAACAAACTGCACACCCGCATTATTCACCAAGACATCTACTTTGCCAAAGGCTTCAAAAGTTTTTTCGGCTAATTGCTTAATCTCCTCTAATTTGAGCAAATTAGCAGCTACAAAAATAGTTTTCACGCCAAATTCTTGGGCAATTTGTGCGGCAATCTCCTCGCCATTTTTTTCTAATCCGTTGAAAGTAATGCCATAACCTGCTTTGGCAAACTCGCGGGCAATGCCCAAGCCTATTCCGCTAGTGCTACCCGTAATGATAACATTTTTCATAGTAGTTAAAAGGAAAAATTAAGCATGAGTAAAAGTTAAAAAGATAGAATAATTTTTTCAGGGTAATATCACCTCGCCTGTGAGCGTTAGTTTCTCTTCTTTATTTTGAGCGTTAGAAATAATCAGTACCACTTTATTTTGCATTCCTAATTTGTTAGTAGTATCAAATACAATTTCTACTTCGCTACTTTCTTGGGGCTTAATGGCTTTGCGCGGCCAAGTAGTTACTGTGCAGCCACATGAAGTTTGTACTTCATAAAGAAATAAGTCTTGTGTGCCAAGATTAATAAACTGAAAGCTATATCTCACTTTTTCACCTTGTTTCACTCTGCCAAAATGGTATATTTTCTCCTTAAAAGAAATGTAGGAGGCACCTTGCACTAATGGAGTGGTATTATTATTTTGTGTTGTATCTTTGCTCATAGCTTCAGTACGATTTTGAGCTTTGAGCGATATAATAGCTAGTAAATTTATTACTAAAAAATAATAGAAAAGGCTGTACATATTACCTGTGTAAGGTTAGTTCAATAGCAAAACATGATACAAAAATAAAAAAACACTCCTACTCAAGCTTAAATGATTACAACAAAAGAATATAAATAAGCTTTTTACCAAAAATGTATTCTGCAAATTTCATTAAGCATTTTAAGCAACAACTTTTTAGCCTTTCTACTCAAGAATTTGAAGCAAAGGCTTTACAACTTTTTCACTTTCAAGCTACCTATAATACAACTTATCGTGAATATTTACGGCTTATTCGCAGAGATAATCTTGCACTCGTACAAAGTACAGAGCAAATTCCATTCTTACCTATTCAATTATTCAAAACTTTTCGCATAGAAACCGAAAACACTCCTGAAATGCTCATCTTTGAAAGTAGTGGCACCACAGGACAAACCCCGAGCAGACATTACCTCAAAGACATAAACTTTTATCAAAAAATAAGCCAACATATTTTTGAGCAGTTTTATGGCAGCTTACAAGATTGGATAATTTTAGCCCTTTTGCCTTCTTATTTAGAGCGTGGCAATTCATCTTTGGTGTTTATGGTAAAACATTTTATAGAGCAAACGCAAAATCCACATTCAGGCTTCTACCTGAATAATATGCAAGAATTAGCCCAAAAACTCACTTTTTTAGAAAAAAATACCTCAAAAAAAATATTGCTCTTAGGGGTTACGTTTGCCTTATTAGCTTTTGCCCAAGAATTTGCCATGCCTTTGCAACGTACTTTAATTATGGAAACAGGTGGTATGAAAGGCAGACAACCCGAACTTACGCGCAGCGAAGTACACGATTTTTTGAGACGTGCCTTCCAAGTTGCCGACATTCATTCAGAATACGGCATGACCGAACTGCTTTCACAAGCCTATTCGCAAGGGCAAGAGATTTTTACTTGTCCACCCACTATGCAAATCCTTTTAGGAGATAAATACGATGTGTTTGATGTAAGCAGAAGCCGTAAGCGTGGGATTATCCACGTGATAGATTTAGCTAATGCTGACTCGTGTGCTTTTATTGCAACACAGGACATAGGGGAGCAAGTAGGTTTCAATCAATTCAAAGTACTCGGTAGAAATAACCAAGCAGAAATACGAGGATGTAACTTAATGCTGTGTTAAGCCAATTCTTATTGATTTAGTAAAAAGTAAAAAAATTGTATGTTTGAAATAAAATTCCTATTTTTGCAACCCTAAAAGTTTTTTTTATTAAAAGCAAATTTCTCGTTGAAAAATATGTATCTTACAAAAGAAAAAAAACAAGAACTTTTTGAACAATACGGGGCTCATAAATCAAAGCAAGATACAGGTTCGGCAGAATCGCAGATAGCTTTATTTACCTATCGTATCAATCACCTTACAGAACACTTGAAGCAACATCCCAAAGACAATGCCTCACGTTTAGGATTACTTAAATTAGTAGGGAAACGTCGCCGTTTACTTAACTACTTACAAAGAGCAGATATTCAACGATATAGAAGTATTATCAGCATGCTTAATATCAGAAAATAGCTTTTCACGGCTTACCTTCGGTTGTATTTGTGTACAATGCGAAGGTTTTTTCAACTAAACTACCAATTAATAAAAAGTGAACATTTTAGCCATATCTAAAATGTTTTAGCTTTTCTAAAATCATATCCCACAAGTTAGTATAGGGCAATATTTCTAAGGCTTTGTTACCGCCATGATATTCCATAGGAGTCTTTTGTAGCTCTTGGTACAACTTTTCTGTGGCTCTGCGAGTTTGAAAAAAGCGATAGTTTTCTTTCTTCATTTGAGCGAGCATAATCGTAAAGCATTCACTACGGTAGTTAGCATCTATTTTGGGATATTTACGGCTGTATTTCTCCATTTCTTCAATACATTTTCCTATGGCTTCAGTATTGAATTTCTCTAAATGAAAAAGTATCTGTACGAGTAGGATAGCCAAGTTAATTCCTCGTCGTTCTTTGGAAAAGTTAGGTATTTGGAGAATGTAACTGCTTAATTTGTACTTAATTTTTGCGTTTTGAATATACTCTCTAATACATTTTATTTTCTGACTTTTGTAGATATAATGTAAATAAAGTTGAAAAACTTGCCATCGTTCTTTTTGGCTAGCGGGTAACAGCCTGAAATTAGCATCTTTAAGAGTTTGTTGAAATATTTGTGCTGCAAATACATAGTTAGATGTGTGCATAGCTATTAAATATCTGTACTCCTGCATATAAAACCAGTTGTGCGTTCCTGCAGTAATATGTACTTTTTCTTGAATATATTGCTCAACCTCTTGAGGCTTGTTCAAGTGAAAATAAGTATTTATTTTTTCTAATTGAATCTCTTCTAATTTTTTTTTGGAAAAAAGAGCAGGTGTATTCTTTACATGTTCTTCACGTTCTGTAAGCACTTCAAGCAAACGAGGATAATTGTTGCTACTTTGATAGTAAAAAATCTGAAACTTATAGTAGAAAGTACGAATTTTATGATTTGTGGGATATTTTTCAAGGTAATTAGCTAACTCTTCCAAATAAGTAGTTGCCATTTTTTGTGCTATGGGCTTGTTAGCGGCTACTCTTTGGTAAACCATTATAGTTTCTTGGTAGTATTTTTCTGCTTTATGCTCACAAATTAGCCTATCCTCTGCCTCACAGGCAAGGGCTTTGAAATGTTCGTATTCCTTATAACATTTTTTCTTGAAATAATAACTTTTAAGCATATTAGCCGCTTCCAATTCTACTTGGGAGAGCCCATAATCCTGTGCCATTTTGACGGTTTTTTCTAAAATAGGAATAGCTGACTTGAAGGCATTATTTAGATATAGTGTTTTAGCAGAATAAATAGCCCGATTGCATTCTAATAAAACTTTTTTATATGCAGGCATGTCCCGAATATGCTCTATATCAATAAAAAAGAGCATATTCATAAGTTTTTGTTTGAGACGCGTTTTCAAAATGAGATATTTCTTTTCATGAGGTTTACAGGCGTACAAATCTTTGGCGGCATCTTCATCTTTTCGGTATTTGCCTGAGTGAATACCATCAAATAATTTGAAGTAGTTGCTTGCTTTATTACGACTAGCTTCATCAAAAAGCTCTATACGCTTCATACGCTTTTGCGTAATAATCTTGACAAGCTCAGTCAAAGACTCCATAATTGTAAGATTAAGATACAAGTTGAAAAAATAGACCCTAAAAGTGCAAAAAATGATTACAAAATAATTAGGTAAGGCAAAGTAGCAAGTAAAAAAAAATAGTTTACCAGTAAGAAGGTACACTTGTAAACTATACAAATTTAGGTAAAACAATCTAAATACGCAAATTTTGGGTTTTAGGGGGATAAAAATCTATTTTTGATTTTGGTAGACCCATAGCTAACTTACCTACCCTCTCCCACACTTGAAATTCATAAGCCCATGGGTGTTTGGCATCTATTTCAAAGCTCTGATTTGCAACAAGCTGCCATTCAGACAAGGAAAATTCAGGAAAAAAGGTATCTCCTGCCACTTCTGTTTTTATGAGAGTGAGGTAAATTGTATGAGCTTGGGCAAGAGCTTGAGCATAAATTTGCCCCCCCCCAATTACAAAACATTCGCTTTCCTGCTGGGCTTGTGCTGTAGAAAAGGCTTTTTCAAGGGTAGGTACTACAAAGGCATTTTCTATTTGATAATCAGGTTGTTGGCTTACTACAATATTGATACGTTGAGGCAACACCTTACCAATGGCTTCAAAAGTTTTGCGTCCCATGATTATGCAGTGTCCTGTGGTTAGTTGCTTAAAATATTTCAAGTCGTTAGGTAAATGCCAAGGTAAAGTACCATTTTTGCCAATACAACGATTAAGAGTCATAGCTACGACAATTGAAATTCTCATATGAAGCAGAGCTAGTAAACATTCCTTTTTTGCAAAAGTAAGATTTTTTGTAGCTTTGTTTCTTACTTACACGCACAACGTAATTCTATGCTTAAATATTCAAAACGTGGGGTATCGGCAACCAAAGAAGACGTACACCAAGCTATTCAACATTTAGATAAAGGGCTATTCCCTAAGGCTTTTTGCAAAATCATTCCTGATATTTTAGGAAATGATGACAAGTTTTGTAATGTAATGCATGCTGACGGGGCAGGCACGAAATCGGCTTTGGCATATATGTACTGGAAACGTACAGGTGATTTATCTGTTTGGAAAGGCATTGCCCAAGATGCTCTTGTAATGAATTTGGATGATTTGATTTGTGTAGGTATCACTAATAACTTGTTAGTCTCCTCTACCATTGGACGCAATAAACACTTGATTTCAGGTGAGGTAATACGAGCTATTATTGAAGGTACGCAAGAATTTATTGAGCAAATGTACCAATATGGAATAAACTTATATAACACAGGCGGCGAAACCGCTGATATTGGTGATTTAGTACGTACTATTGTAGTAGATAGTACAGTTACAGCACGTGCCTTGCGAAGTGAAATTATTGACAATAGCCGTATTTGCGCAGGAAATGTTATTGTAGGTTTTGCCTCCGCAGGAAAGGCTGTATATGAAAGCGAATATAATAGCGGCATAGGCAGTAACGGGCTTACCTCAGCAAGGCATGACATATTTCATAAACCTTTAGCACAAGAATTTCCTGAAAGTTTTGACAATCAACTAGATAATTCCTTGGTTTATGTAGGGAAATATGACTTACTTGACAAAATAGAAATTCCTAATTTTGGCAAAATTACCGCAGGAAAACTAGTACTTTCTCCCACACGTACTTATGCCCCTGTGGTGAAAGAAATTTTGGCTCATTACCGAAATCAAATCTATGGTATGGTACATTGTAGCGGTGGTGGGCAAACTAAAATACTGCATTTTGTAGAAAATTTGCACATTATCAAAGACAATTTGTTACCTACTCCGCCTCTTTTTCAGTTGATACAGACTCACGCTCAAACCGATTGGCAAGAAATGTATCGTGTTTTTAACATGGGGCATAGATTAGAAATTTATACTGACGAACAAATCGCTACTGATTTGATACACATAGCTCAAAGTTTTGGGATTGAGGCACAAATCATCGGGCGAGTAGAGCCTGCTGAAAAAGCAAAACTTACCATTAAACACGAAAATCAAATCCTATCTTATTCATAGTTAGGTAGTTATTTTTGTACTACCCAAATCAATCTATCAGAGGTTTGAGCATGGAAGTTATCCAAATGATAGCTACCCCATGTATGCAATACTTGGAAGCCCACAGCCTTAAAATATTCTAAAAAAGCGTGGTAATCTATCAACCTTACTTTTTCTTGAAAAAAGAACTCTTGCTCTTGATGTTCAAATTGAATATCTTTGATAATATAGCCCTGTTCTATTTTTTTGTAGATATGAAAATGAATGCCGTTAATGATTTTAATTTCATAAGCTTTGAGCGTATTGAGTACTTTGCTCACGTTCATAAAATCTAATATAAGTTTGCCGTTGGCTTTAAGCATAAGGTAAATAGCTTGCAAGCTTTTTAGGTGGTCTGCCTCTTGGTCAAAGTAACCGAAACTTGTAAAAAGATTAAGTACAATATCAAAATAATTTTCACGATATACTTGCCGCATGTCAGCTATGGCAAAGTGTAATCTTTCATTTTCGTATTGTTTAGCAAAAGCAATGTTTTCAGGTGCGAGGTCAAGTCCTGTTACATCAAAGCCGCATTTATTGAGCATAATTGCATGCCTGCCCTTGCCGCAAGCCAAGTCTAAAATTTTATATTCAGGCTGAAAATGAAGCCGTTGAATAAGGTTACGAATAAACAGTTCGGCTTCCTGCTCGTTACGATTCTGATAGAGGATATGATAATAAGGCGAGTTGAACCAATCTCTAAACCACTCTTTTTCTTTCTGTGGAGCTAAAAAGGCATTGCTCTTCATAGTAGGATATAAAAAAATAACTTAAATCGGGACTTTCTGTTGTTATTTTTTTCGAAAACAAAACTACCTTGTATTTAGTTTTTTTTGCTTGAAAAACAAGTAAAAAAATAAAAAACCTCTTTTGCAATTGCCCAAGAGGCTTTTTTATATGTATAAAGTTGTAACATTACTTTTTTTATAACACAACTGCAAAGTGTTGATTATTGAAGTCTACTTGTAATCAGATAATTTGATAGTTTTGCCATTCATTTTGGAGGTAAACTCTACCATTCCCTTGCCTTTTAGTCCCTTTTCTGCAAAGTATAATTTGCTACCCTCTTCCAAGCAAAATTCTCTTTACACGCCGTTGTTAAGAGATAGGATGGCTCTACCTGTATGTAAGGTAACACCTGCCCCCGTATCATTTTTCACCTTAATACAAACCCCGCCTTTGAAAGCTTGAAAGCAATTAAAAGCACTATTGCAAAAATAAATGTTAAGAAAATGAAAAAAGAAATGTACTTTTTTATAGTTTACAACTTTTTAGAGTGAGAAAATAATAAAAACATCGAATTGAATGCAAAGATACCTACGTGTTTTCAGTATTTATTATCTTTATTTTTGTTTATACAGAAAATATATAAAAAACACATAAAAACAAAAAAATTTTTAGAAAAAGAACTTACATTTTTTGAAATCTATAAGAAGCATAAAAACAATATAACAAACGTACTAAATTTGCAAAAAAGAGCTTACTTACCCTCTACACTCCCAAAAAACAAATACAAGTATTATAGGTATTAAATAGTTGTTAAAACATGTTTACAACAATCATATTTGCTAAAAAAATCGGTTAAAATTACCACAAATTTAACAAAATTCATATCTGTATTTGAAACAAATCCGCGAAAACGTAAATTTTACACTTTTTTTATTCATACCTGTAGTTATGGGTCTTATACTCTTACTCAAATTTACCAAACCACGTATTTAACTTACCAAATACGGCTTTTAATCTTTTACTCACAAGCGGCTATCTTTGGCTATACATCTCTTCATAATATTTTTGGTAACTACCTGAGGTTACACTCTCAAGCCATGCTTTGTTTTCTAAATACCAGTCTATGGTTCTTTCTAAGCCCTCCTCAAAAGTTACCGAAGGTTGCCAACCGAGTTCACTTTTTATTTTAGAAGCATCAATAGCATAGCGGAGATCGTGTCCTGCTCTATCGGTTACAAAGGTAATCAGTTGTTCAGAAGTGCCCTCAGGGTTGCCTAGTTTTTTATCCATAATTTTGCAAATCAATCGTACCAAATCAATATTTTTCCATTCGTTAAAGCCTCCTATGTTGTAAGTTTCACCATTTTTGCCCTTATGAAATACTATGTCAATTGCCCTTGCATGGTCAATTACATAGAGCCAGTCTCTCACGTTCTCCCCTTTACCATAAACGGGTAAAGGTTTTTTCTGTTGAATATTATTGATTATCAGAGGGATAAGTTTTTCAGGAAATTGATTAGGGCCGTAGTTATTAGAGCAGTTAGAAATTACAACAGGTAACTTGTAGGTATTGTGATAAGCCCTCACAAAATGGTCAGAACTTGCTTTAGAAGCCGAATAAGGAGACTTGGGGTCATAGGGAGTGGTTTCAGTAAAATAACCTCCGTGTTCTAATGAACCATACACCTCGTCAGTAGAAATGTGATAAAAGCGGTGATTCCTATTGGATATATCTTTCCAAGTATTTTTAGCTGCATTCAATAAATTGACCGTACCAATTATATTAGTATAGACAAAGGCTAAGGGATTAGTAATAGACCTATCCACGTGAGATTCAGCAGCTAAATGAATTACCGCTTCAAACTGATATTCAGCAAAAAGGGCATAAATATGCTCTGTGTCAGTAATATCGGCTTTCAAAAAGGTATAATTAGGCTTGTCAGCCACATCGGCTACATTAGCTAAATTACCTGCATAAGTTAAGGCGTCAAGATTAAAGATTTGATAATCAGGATATTGGTTTACAAACAAACGCACCACGTGAGAGCCAATAAAACCCGCTCCTCCCGTAATAAGAATTTTTTTAGGCATATTCCGAAATCAAACTATAAACTTAGATTAAAAATTATTGAGCAAAAGTACACAAACTTTAATATGTTTCTATTTTTTGCAAGCTAATATTTTGTGTTTCTCTTGTATTTTTTGTATCTTTGTATGTTTACCTATCGCTCAAATGGATATGGAACCGCTCAATCAACAGACCTCTAGCGAAATCGTACCACAAGACACCCTAACCCCAGTTCCTGCTGAAACTACTACAAACCAAGCGATAGACCTTGAAGCCGAACGAAAAGAAATTATGCGGCGATATAGGAACTTACTCAAATCAGTACGTCCTTTATTCAAAGAAGGCGATGATAAATTAGTAAAAAAAGCCTTCAAGATGGCAGTAGAGGCTCATAAAAAAGACCGCCGCAAGAGCGGCGAGCCTTACATCTATCATCCTATTGCCGTAGCCCAAATTGTAGTAGATGAAATTGGGTTAGGACCTACTGCCGTGGTGGCCGCCCTCTTGCACGATGTAGTAGAGGACTCTGAAATTACCTTAGAAACAATTGAAAAAGAATTCGGACCGAAAATAGCCCGTATTATTGATGGACTTACCAAAATAAAAACCTCTAACAAAAATATTGAATTAAGCGACAGCGTGTCCGAGCAGGCTGAAAATTACCGTAAAATGGTATTAGCCCTTTCCGAAGATGTGCGCGTGATTATGATAAAATTAGCTGACCGCTTACACAACATGCGTACATTAGAAAGTATGCAACGCCACAAACAACTCAAAATTATTTCTGAAACTATTTACATCTACGTCCCTATTGCTCACCGCTTAGGGCTTTACAACATCAAATCCGAATTAGAAGACCTTTACCTTAAACATCAAAAGCCCGAAGTTTATAAAGATATTGCCCGCAAATTAGAACGTACCAAAGCCCAACGTACCCGTTATATCAATGATTTTATCGCCCCACTCAAAGAAGCTATTACCAAAGAAGGATACGACGTAAAAATTTTCGGCAGACCCAAGTCTATTCATTCTATCTACAATAAAATGCTTGCCCAAAAAGTAGATGTAGATGGTATATATGATTTATTTGCTATTCGCATCATTATTGAAAATAGCCCCCCCGAAAAAGAAAAAGAATATTGCTGGCGCATCTTTTCTATTGTTACCGATTTCTACAAGCCTAATCCCAGCCGCATGCGCGACTGGATAAGCAACCCACGGGCTAATGGCTATGAGTCCTTACATGCTACTGTAATGGGGCCTGAAGGTAAATGGGTAGAGGTGCAAATCCGTACCCGTAGAATGGACGACATTGCCGAAAAAGGATATGCCGCTCACTGGAAATATAAAGAACAAGGTAAAACACCTAAATCAGGTACCTATACACAAGAGTCAGGGCTAGATGAATGGATAAATAAAATCCGTGAACTGCGCGAAAATAATCAAAGCCTCTCCGCCCTTGAATTTTTAGACGATTTTCGCTCTAATCTCTACAAAGACGAAGTATTTGTCTTTACACCCAAAGGCGACCTTAAAATCATGCCTCAAGGTTCCACAGGATTAGATTTTGCCTTTGAAATCCACACTGACATTGGTATGAGCTGCCTTAGCGTAAAAGTTAATGGCAATTTAGTTCCTTTGGATTATGTACTCAAACACGGAGACCAAGTAGAAATTATTACTTCACGCAAACAAAAACCTAATGCCGACTGGCTGCGCTATGTAAAAACCTCCAAGGCCAAATCACGTATTAAAGAATACCTACGCAATGAGAAAAACAACATCATTACCAAAGGAAAAGAAATTTTAATCCAAAAATATAAAAATGCCCGCCTTGATTTTAATAACGAAATCAATACACAACTACGAAACTTCTTTAACTATAAAAACCTCTCCGATGTATTCTACGATATAGGAAAAGATTACATCAACAACTCACAACTTAATAAGTTTATTGCTTGGTACAAACAGCATTTCAACGAGCAGGGCAAACCTATTCTCCTTCCTGCAATAACCAAAAAAGCTGACGAGAAAGAGAGCAAATCTACTACTCTTACCCCTAAAATAGATGAAATCATTATCGGTGATGAAAAAATGCCCTTAGCATATTCCCTAGCAAAGTGTTGCAATCCTATTCCAGGAGATGATGTATTTGGCTTCATTACCACCGGTGAGGGCATTAAAATCCATCGTACTGATTGTAAGAATTCAGTAGAATTGATGTCCAAGTATGGCTATCGTATCATTAAAGCAATATGGCGTTCTCAAAAAGAATTGCTTTTTGAAGTTGCTCTTAAAATTATCGGCTCAGACCGCATGGGATTAGTACGGGATGTTTCCAAAGTCATAAGTGATGATTTGAAGGTAAATATTACTAACCTTAGCATCTCTTCCACAAATGGAGGCATTTTTCAAGGTAATATCAAATTACTTATCCACGATAATGCTCACTTGGAAAATCTTATCAATAAAATAAAAGAAATAGAGGGAATTGTACAGGTAGAAAAAGAAGACGTATAAAATTAACCAATAAAAAGACATATATTTGCGAAAAACTAACTTCGTTGGCTGGAATGAAATTTTTAACACGTATAACGCTCTACAATATCCTGCTTACCTTTGCCGTATTTAGCATAGGCGGCGTGATAACTTATTTTACTTTTATAAGCCTCATTAACGAGGACATTAACCGCTTTTTTGAACGAAAGGAGCGATTTGTACTAGAAAAATTAGCTAAAAACGATACCACCGCTATTCACCGAGGACGATGCAAAGCCATACTTATTCCCCAAAAAACTAATACACCTGACTACACCCGCGACACTACCATTACCCACCCACACATTGCAGCTATGAATATGCCTACACGCAAAAAAATTATTGAGCGTGAAGTAGAAGGTAAAGTGTATAGAATTACGATGTATAAATCCTTAGAAGGCGATGAAGCCAAATTAGAAGCCGTCGTGCAGTCTATCTTATACCTATTTTTAACACTCTTATTACTCATGATTGTATTTAATTACTTCATTGCTCGCTCCTTTTGGAAGCCTTTTCACCATACTCTACAAGAAATTAAAAACTTTAACCTCAAAAATTCACAATCGCCCTCTTTTCAGCCCACACGAATTAAAGAATTCGCCGAACTTAATCACTTATTAAGTAGAATGACCGATAAAATGCGGCACGACTACAAAAACCTAAAAGAATTTACCGAAAATGCCTCTCACGAAATACAAACCCCCTTGGCAATTATCAAAAATAAATTAGAGATTTTACTAGACAGCGATAACCTTTGTGAAGAGCAAGTGCGAGCCATCAATGCAGCATACCAAAGTGCCGATAAATTAAGCAAATTGAGCCGAACCCTAGCACTTATTACTAAAATTGAGAACCAAGAATTTAGCAACATTACCGCCGTAGATTTCAGAGCCTTGTTAGAAAATAATCTCTACAACTTCAAAGAATTGATTGAACTCAAAGCCATAGAACTACAAGCTGACCTCAAAGAGCAAGTTTTTTTGCAAATAGACCCTACTATTGCTGACATCCTAATCAGTAATTTATTAAAAAACGCTATTAACCATAATATTGAAAATGGCAAAATTCATATAGAACTAAACCGTACACACTTCTTAATTACCAATACAGGACTTCCACTCACCGTTGAACCTGACAAACTCTTTGAGCGTTTTCAGAAAAATAACCCAAGTTCTAACTCTTTGGGCCTAGGGCTTTCTATTATCAAAAAGATTTGCGAGGTAAATCAATTCAAGGTACGATACAACTACACCATGAACCTGCACCAATTAGAAATTCAGTTCTAGCTCTTGAAAAATCTTTCTTTAAGCACCTTCTTTCATCATTGCAAACTTTGAACCTATTGAAAATAAGATATTTTTTCTAATTTTGCACGTAACTTAAATTAAAACACTTTTCACAATTACACAATTTTATGAATATTCCCACGTTTCGCTTCATATTCCTTTCCTTACTAATTGCATTTAGTTTGACCACTTGCAAAACTTCGCAAAAAAAAGATAAAGCCAATGCAGAGGAATTTGAAAAAATCATAGAGGAGATAACGAAAGAGGATAATATCCAAAATGATACTTTGCCCGAATTTGTTGTTACTCCCAAAGAGCCTTCTAGCAAAAAATTTCCTTACCAACCTGAGCGCACCAAAAAACACGACCTCTTGCATACCAAATTAGAAGTAAGTTTTGACTGGGCAAAACGCTACCTCTACGGCACAGCTACGCTTACACTCAAACCTTATTTTTATCCACAAAATACCCTTGTGCTTGATGCCAAAGGCTTTGATATCCACCATGTTATGATGAACAAGCAAAATTTATCCTACCAATATGACGGCAAACAAATTACCATAGATTTAGGCAAAACTTTTACCCGTGAACAGTCTTTTACAATTGAAATCAAATACACAGCCAAACCTGACGAATTGCCCAAAGGCGGAAGTGCAGCAATTACTTCAGACAAAGGTTTGTATTTTATCAACCCTGACGGCAAAGAACCTAACAAACCTACCCAAATTTGGACACAAGGAGAAACCGAAGCAAGTTCTTGTTGGTTTCCTACTATTGATTCGCCTAACGAAAAAACTACCCAAGAAATCTACATTACAGTAGATAAAAAATACAAAACTCTCTCCAATGGTTTGCTCATTTCCAGCAAAGAAAACCCTGACGGCACACGCACCGATTACTGGAAAATGGACTTGCCTCACGCTCCATACCTCTTTATGATGGCAATAGGAAATTTCGCCGTCGTTAAAGATAAATGGCGAAATATAGAACTTTCCTACTGGGTAGAGCCTGAATACGAACCCTATGCCAAAAAAATATTCGGGAATACTCCTGAAATGATTGAATTTTTTAGCCAAAAACTTAACTATCCCTATCCTTGGAGTAAATATGCCCAAGTAGTAGTGCGAGATTATGTCTCAGGAGCGATGGAAAACACCACAGCCTCTCTTTTCATGGAAGCCTTGCAAATGGAAGATAAAGATTTGGCAGACAATAATTGGGATTTCATTATCGCCCACGAGTTGTTTCACCAATGGTTTGGAGACCTAACCACCTGCGAGTCCTGGGCAAATTTACCACTTAATGAAGCCTTTGCTAATTATTCAGAATACCTTTGGGCAGAGTACAAATACGGTAAACAAGAGGCCGATTATCAACACCAAAAAGAACTCGACGGCTACCTACAAGAGGCAGCAAGCAAGCAAGAGCCACTTATCCGATTCCACTATAAAGACCGTGAAGATACTTTTGATGCCCATTCTTACAACAAGGGTGGGCGAGTTTTGAATATGCTCCGTAGATATGTAGGCGACGAGGCCTTCTGGGCAAGTCTCAATCTCTTTCTTACAAGGCACAAATTCCAAGCTGTAGAGGCACACCAATTAAGGCTTTGCTTTGAGGAAATTACAGGTGAGGATTTGAATTGGTTTTTTAATCAATGGTTTTTCTCTGCAGGACACCCCAAACTCTTAGTAGAACACAAGTATAACAACGGCAAACTCACCCTCAACGTTGTCCAAACGCAAGATACACTTTATACAACCGTATTCAAATTACCTATCCAAATAGCTATTTGGACAAACGGCAAAAAGCAAATCTACCCCATTACTATAACCAAAACTAAACAAACTTTTGAATTTGCAGTAGAAAAACAACCTGATTTAGTGCTCTTTGACGAAGAGCAGATGCTTTTAGCCGAAGTAACCCACCCTAAAACTCCACAAGAGTACGAATTCCAGTACTATAATTACCCTGATAATTACCTAGCCCGTTTTGAAGTTTTTAATAAATATTTAGACAAAGCTACCGCTAACCACGAGAAAATCCTATTAGATGCCCTCTCAGATAGCTTTTGGAACATTCGCTTATTAGCTTTGGGCAAAATAGCAGATTTGGCTTTGCATCAATCTAACCAAGCTATTAAAGCTAAAATTTTGCAAATAGCCAAAAATGATACCAAAACCAGCGTAAGAGCCGAAGCGATAAAACTCCTTGCGTCTGATAATCCGAACCAATACCTCGAATTGCTTACCGAAGGCTTAAAAGCTAATTCTAATTTGGTAATCGGTACTTCCTTGGGGCTTTATTTGAATAGCAACGCCCCTGACATAGCCCAAAAAGTAGCTATGTTTGAAAAATCGCAATCCAGTGCTATTCTTACAGCCTTAGCAGAGTACTACGTGAAGCAAAAAGACAATACCAAATACGATTGGTTTGTTATGCGTAGCAAAAGTGCGTCAGGTATGGCTCGCTTCCGTTTATTGCAGCTTTTTGGGCAATATTTGGCAGAAAGTTCTGCTGAGAACCAACAGAAAGGAGTAAAATTTTTTGAAAACATAGGTTTAAGCTCTAACGAACCTGACTGGGCAAGGTTTGCCGCTTATCAAGCCTTAGGGAACTTAAAACACATACCAGGAGCAAAAGAAATTCGCCAAAAAATGAAAGAAACCGAAAAAGATGATAACCTAAAACGCTTATTTATATTGATGGAGTGAACTCACCTTTTCAAAATACAATGCTATGCCTTACCACTATCGTCCTAAGACGGTTTTTTTGAGTCATCTTTTGGAAGCAATTGCTTTTCTTGTTTTACTGCCTTTGCAACTGTTCAAACGTAAGCGAATAAAAAACGTAACGAAAATTTTGCTTATTGAACCCTTTCAAATGGGTGATGTGGTTTCCCTTTTTCCTATGATTACTCCCTTGAAAAAGGCTTTTCCCGAAGGAAAAATTTACATCCTTACCAAGCCGAGCAGTGGGGCAGTAGCTCATTTAGACCAACGCATCACACACGTGTTCACTACTGACTTTCCTTGGTCAGATTATGGCTACAAAAAATCAAAACTTAGCCGCTTGTGGCAACTCACCAGGTTTTTATGGCGACTTCGCAAAGAAAAATTTGACCTCGGTATAGATACCCGTGGTGATGTGCGTTCACAAGCCGTTTTGCAGTTTATAGGTTGTAAGCAAGTTGTCGGATATCAGCATTATTTAGGTTCTAATATTTGGCTGAAAGGGTGGTTGTTGGATAAAAAATGCAAAACCTCTCCTTATTTGCACCGCTACGAATGGAACACTTATTTACTCACTACTTTGCAAATCCCTCGGGAGAAGCTCATTCCTGTTGAGCTTCCTTGCTTTTTTCCTCAAATTTCTGCGGCAGTTATCCAAGAAATTCAACCATTAAGCCCTTACATCCTGCTTCATGTGGGTGGTGGCTGGGAATACAAACGCTGGCAAATAGAAAAATGGCAGCAACTTGTGCGCGAAATGCTCTATAAACAGCCTTACAGAGTGATTGTAATCGGGGGTAAAGGAGAGGCCGAACAAATAGCCCAAATGGCTAACAGTTTAGCTGACTTAGCGAAGCTGGCTAACGAAAAGCTAATTTACAAGATTACCACTTTGGAGCAGATGGTAGCTCTCTTGCAATCTTGTCTCTTTTTTGTAGGGCTAGATAGCGGTCCTATGAACTTGGCCACGTGCTTGGGTAAGAAAGTGGTAGCTCTGTTCGGTCCTGGGGACTCGCAAATGTGGTATCCATACTCGCCTGAAAGCCGATGGATACACAAAAAGCAACTTTTTGCCTGCAACCCCTGCTTCCAAACGGAGTGCTTTTTCAAGCAAAAGAATTGCATGGCAAGTATTGAAGTTGCAGAGGTGATGCAAGCCATAGAAAACTTACTTTAACCTATTACAATTTGTCGGTATATCCAGTATTTGCAAAAGTCAAGGAAAAGAAAAAAACATCGGTTTGTATAATAACCTAATCCACCAAATGATTGCTACCATCTCAAATATTTCTGCTAAAATATTTGAGAAATTTAGTTTCATGAATATCTACAAAATTAAATACTTATGTAAGATGTTTAATAATCTCCTTCAAATATCTCTAATATAATACTAAATGTTAAGTCTTAAATAAAAAATGTTTAGCTTTTAATAAAAAATGTTTACTATTTAATAGCAAATATTTACTTTTAAGTAATAAATGCTTAACAATTAATATTTAATACTTACCATTTAATGTTTAATATTTGCTTTTTAATGTTAAAACTTTAACATTAGCTATTTAAGTGCTAATACTAGCTATTTAAATATTAACATTGATTATTAAAATGCTAACATTAGCTATTAAAATTTTAACATTAGCTATTAAAGTTTTAACATTAACTATTAAAAAATTAACATCAAATATCAAAGTGCTGACTTTTGCTAACAAATGTAGATGTTTAGTAAATTAAATATCTACATTTATTTTTTTTAAATAATAATTAACTTACATTTTTGAAAACATTAACTACAAATATTCAACTTATCAAATATTTGTATTTATTTTTTTAGACAAATATTTAACATCAAATACACAAATTTTAAATTTTAACAACAAATGTTTAGAATTTAATAATAGTTGTTTAACGTTAATTACAAAAATAGTAATATTAAATATTAAAATACTAATATACAACATTAAACTAATAATTTATAGCATTAAAAAATTAACATTAAATAATAAAAATTTAATATAAAATATTAAAAACTTAACAAAAAATATTAAAATATTAACATAAAATATCAAAAATAATTATTTTATTGTTATTTATTAAAATATTAGCAATATAAGATCTACCTAAATTTTAAATAAATAGATATTTTTTATTACAAACAATCATTTTGTGTTTTGTATATATTTATAATTCACAACTATTTTGTAATTTTACTTTCAAAACTTACTTTTTTATTTTTCATGTATGCAATCTGTTCAACAACGCATCCAAGAACTTACTGACAAGCTAAACTATTACAACGATTTGTATTACAAGAAACATCAATCTGAAATTTCAGACTATGAATTTGACCAATTACTTAAAGAACTTGAACAATTAGAGGCACAATACCCTGCTTATAAGCTACCGCACTCTCCTACACAACGAGTAGGTAGCGATTTGGATAATGATTTTCCTACAGTGGCTCATCAATATCCCATGCTTTCTCTGACAAACACCTATACTGCAGAAGAAATACAAGATTTTGAGACTCGTATACAAAAATTATTAGCCGAAAACGACGTAAACGAACCCGTAGAATACTTTTGTGAACTTAAATTTGACGGCGTGTCTATTAGTTTGATATACGAAAACGGTTATCTGGTACAAGCTATTACCCGAGGCGACGGGACGCAAGGCGATGACGTAACAGCTAACGTAAAGACTATACAATCTTTGCCTTTAAAACTAATTGCTAACGACTTGCCCGCGCGTTTTGAGGTGCGCGGAGAAATTTTTATGCCTGTTCACATATTTGAAGAGCTAAATAAGCAATTAGAAGAAGAAGGCAAAGAACGATATGCTAATCCGCGTAACACGGCCTCGGGTTCAATCAAGCTAAAAAAGTCAGCAGAGGTAGCTAAACGCCGATTAGATTGCTATGTGTACGCTCTTTTAGGAGAAAATTTGAACATAAACACCCACAGCGAAGCCATACATTTATTAGAAAAATGGAATTTTCAGGTTTCCCCTACTTATCGGCTTTGCAAAAATTTAGAAGAGGTATGGCAATACATTCATTTTTGGGAGACGGCTCGGCATAATCTACCTGTAGAAACTGACGGAGTAGTAATTAAAGTCAATTCCTTAAAGCAACAAACTATTTTAGGTGCGACAGCCAAAAGCCCGCGCTGGGCGATTGCCTATAAATACAAAGCAGAGGTTGCACAAACCATTTTGCAAGGAATTACTTACCAAGTGGGACGTACAGGAGCCGTTACACCTGTAGCAGAGCTACAACCTGTACTTTTAGCAGGTACTATCATTAAACGAGCTTCCTTACACAACGCTAATGAAATAGAACGTTTGGGTGTGCGCTTAGGGGATGTTGTTTTAGTAGAAAAAGGAGGCGAGATTATTCCCAAAATTACGGGTGTGGTGTTAGAAAAACGCTCTGCGGAGAGTCAACCTATTCAATACATTACGCATTGCCCTGAATGTAACACGCCGCTTATTCGTAAAGAGGGAGAGGCACAGCATTATTGTCCTAATGAAAAGACTTGCCCGCCGCAAGTAAAAGGCAAAATAGAGCATTTTATTCAACGCAAAGCACTTAATATTGAACATTTGGGCGGTGAAACTATTGAAAAGTTGTATGATTTGAATTTAGTGCGAAATGTTGCCGATTTATACGACCTTACAGCTGATAAACTTGCCCTTTTGCCTAAATTTAAGGCAAAATCTATTCAAAATGTTTTACAAGGAATTGAGAACTCCAAAAAAGTGCCTTTTGAGCAAGTGCTTTTTGGCTTAGGAATACGCTACGTAGGAGCTACAACCGCACAAAAATTAGCTAAACATTTTCAAAATATAGACAATTTGCAACAAGCCAGTCTTGAAAGTCTGCTCCAAGTAGAGGAAGTGGGAGAACGGATTGCTCAAAGCATAATTAATTATTTTCAAGACGAAGACAACAAAGCCCTATTGCAGAGGTTAAAGGCTGCAGGTTTACAGTTTGCTCTTGCAGAGCAACCTTTTAGCCTTAAAAATCAAACATTGAGCGGTAAAACCTTTGTCATTAGTGGTACATTTGAAACCATGAGCCGTGAAGAGTTGCAAAATACCATTGAAAAGCACGGAGGGAAAGTACTTTCTTCGGTATCTGCCAAATTGCACTACCTTATTGCGGGCAAAGAGGCAGGACCGAGCAAATTAGAGAAAGCCCAAAGGTTAGGAGTACGCATCATTAACGAACAGGCATTTTTGGAAATGCTAAAGGGGTAGCTTGTGCTACATTAAGCGTATCAAAGCGGTTTCCAAGAGCAAGAAAAAGAGAGCCACAATGAGCATGTATTTCCACAAATTGTACTGTACGTTCTTCTCCTTGAAATCTTGGACAAAGTTTTTGTTTTTGGTGCTATCAAATACTTGCACGTTTTTTCGTTTGGCAAAAATATTTCTCAATTGCTCTGCGGTATAAAAGTTCATGTCTGATTCTGCCTTATCATAATTGAAAGCAATCATTTGCAAAGGCTTATCATTTGCCAAAAGTTCGTAAAAACCTGCTTCGTTGAGTTGCTCGGGGATCTCCAACCAGAGCATTTCTCCTTGCAGGCGTTGGGCAGGGCGAATAAGCGTGGGCTGTTTGTCATTATATTTTCTTAGGCTAAAGGTTGTATTTTTGGGGGCGTTAGTAATGGGTAAGGTTAAGGTTTTATCTTCAAAACGGTAAGCTAATCGTTGCTCAGCAGATTTGCTAAGCGAAGCCAAGCGATACATCACAGGCACGAAAAGAGCATGCTTGGCAAAATTAGTGTGGCTATCCTGTAAAGGATTAGTAAAGAGATACAAATTGCCACGCCCTACGGCAAAACGTGTAAGAAAAGCATTCTGGTCTTTTTGGCTCAAAAGCAAGTTGCCTTCTCTGCATTGTAACACGGCATTGCTCCAAGGCATTTGCACATTGTTAGGTACTTTATCAAAAAAGCCCTTGAAAAAAGGATTGTTCACATCCATTACTCTCAGTTCGTTGTTTTTGCCTTTGCCTAAGCTATCTACCTTCAAAGTCTTGAGGTTTGCTAAGGTTAAGGTCTTGAGAAAGTTCACTAAACTTTCTTGAGGTTGGCTTGAAGGAAATACAACCAAATTTCCACCTTTGCGAAGGTATTCTGTGAGGCGATTGCGTAGCTCTCCCTCTATTTCGCTTACGTTGCTCAAGATCACTAATTCAGAGACATCAAGACGGTTAAAATCTAAATTATTTACAGAGAAGTTTTGTAGTCTGAATATACTTTCGTTGGCAAAAACATTGTCAATAAAAACATTTTTTTCGTTGCTCAAATGCAAAATATTGACCGTAGGGCTGGTATTTAGCACGAAAAAATACTCATTATCAAAGACTACGGGAAAGTCCTCAAAAGTAATTTTGCAAGGCTGAAAGCCTTGGGCCTCAATCATGAAATTGAATTGAGCAATATTTGTGTTTTGAGCAGCTAAACTAACCGACGTGGTAGAAACTTGCTTTTCGTTGATAAACAACTTTAACACCAAATTTTCTTTTGCCTCTTGCCCATAGTTACGTACTAACACATTGATTTGATTGCTCTCATTCGCTTTAATAAATGGATTTGCTAACCACACGGAGTCAATAGCAATGTTAGCTATTTTTTCGGCTTTTATCGGCACGAGATAGTATTGATTAAGCGTATCTAAACTAATTTTTTCTAATTCGCCTGCTGTACTCCGCTGAAAATCAGAGAACCAAAAAATTAGGTTGCGGTTGCTCAAAGTATGTTTTTCTAGCAAACTTTGTTGTCGTTTAGCAACTTGCTCTAGGCTACGGCTTTGCGGAGCAAAGCGAAGTTCGGTGAGTTGGTCCTCTACTTTTTTGGCAATAAGTGGAAACTGCTCGCGATTTTCAAAGAAATTAGTAACTACTTGAAAACGCGCCGATTTAGGAAAAACCTTGAGTAAATCGTTAATGTATCGTGTAGCAATATCTAAGGCTTTTTCTTGGTTGGTTTCGCTTTGCATGCTAAACGAATTGTCTAAGTAAATACTTACCAAGCCTTGCGTATTCTGGATAGATTGTCTGTTTTGGCTAGGCAAATAAGGTTGGGCAAAGGCTAATACCAAAAACATAATCGTAGCTATGCGCGTAAGCAAAATAAGCAAATGTTTTAACCGCCTGAATTGATTAGTTTGGGTTTTGACTGCCTGCAAAAGAGCTACATTGCTGAAAAAAACTCTTTTGGTACGCCGAAAATTAAAAATATGTATCAGAATAGGAATAGCTATTGCCAACAAAGCCCACAAAAACTCGGGAAAAACAAACTGCATAAAACCTTCTGACGTTGAAGTTGTTTAGAGTGAAGTTTCTAGAATTGTAAAAGATTTCCAGTAAAGGTATATTTTTGGTGTTTAATCTAAAATAGCCCTTTTATGGAAATCCTAAGCAAAGATAATATTTGTAAGTATATATGTTTGTCTCCATTTTTATATGCAAAATGCACAAAAAAAATAAATCCCCAACCACTTCAATATGTTTTTTCTAATTATAAGCAGTTATTGCTAAAAACCTCTACTGAGCCGCTTACCTGCCGAAGAGAAAGTCTATTTTTAGGAGAATAAGTTCAATCCATCAATATATCTATGTTATTCCGTACTGAAATTCTCACTCCAAAGTCTATTCAAAACATCCACTATAAGCATAAAATTTTGAGTATTGGTTCATGCTTTGCACAAAATATGGGTGATAAATTAAAACAAGCAGGGTTAGAGGTACTTATCAACCCATTCGGGACAGTTTTTAATCCTATTAGCTTGCATAACCTTTTATTGCCAAATACCTTTGAAAGTGAAAATATTGAGCAGGGAATTGTTTACTACGAGGAGGTATTTTATCACGAGGATTTTCATAGTGAAATAAAAGCTAAAAGTCAGGAGGAGCTTAAAAATTTGATTAAAAAACAACAAGACATTACCCAAAACTATCTAAAAAATGCGGACTGGCTTCTGCTTACTTGGGGAACTGCTTGGGTGTACGTTCGTAAAGAGAAAAATAAAATTGTGGCAAATTGTCATAAGTTACCGCAAAAACTTTTTGAAAAATACTTATTAAGTGTAGAAGAGATTAGCCAAAATTTTCAAAAGCTATATCAATTTTTACAAAACATCAATCCAAAACTACAAATTATTCTTACCATTAGTCCTGTACGGCACTTGAAAGACACACTTGTTTTGAATAATGTAAGCAAGGCTACTCTACTATTGGCCAAGCACTGGATTGTGGAAAGATATGAAAAAGTAAGCTATTTTCCAAGTTATGAAATCATGTTAGATGATTTGCGCGATTACCGATTTTATGCCTCTGATCTGCTCCACCCTAACGAACAGGCTCTACAATATATTTGGGAAAAATTCTCCGCTACTTACTTTGATAGCCTTACCCAACAATATTGTATTGACTTTGAACAAATCAGCAAAGCCAAAGCACACAAGCCCTTCAACCCCGATACAAATTCTTATCAATTGTTTTTAGAGTACTTGAAAAAAGCAGAACAAGACTTTGAACAAAAGTATGGTAAAAGGTTTAATCAGTTCTAATAGTTTATTACTCTTCAGGCTCTATATCAAGCATAGTTTGAATTTGCCCTAAAGCATTTTTTCTCTCTGCTTTTTTAAGCACTTCCAAAGAAGTGGCAAGGCAAGTCGCTTACCATCAAGAATTTCTTGAATAGTAACAATCTGCAATCTATCAAAAGTTTGTTGGGTAAGTTCGTTCTGATAGCTACCCACTTGTTTAGCCTCTTGTAACATAGATCTTGTTGGCTCCTGTAAAGTTATCAAAATACCAATCGCTGCATTCTCCCGTTCCTACCCCCCGCAAATCGCGCACGTGGGTAGTGCTAACATTCCCCGTTTGACAGAAAACACCACCTCTTTACTCTGCTGAGCAGAATGAAGAATAAATGCTGTGCCATCAATACCTTTGTCCGCTCCTTTTTTCTCGTTAATGATAGCACGATTGCTAGAGTAGGTCAGGATAGCCCATTTCTCAAATTCTTTTCTTGTGCGATCATCCTTCCGATTGGCTAAGGCAATGGCACTTTCCAAGTTGTGCGAAATACCAGAAAGCACCAAGCGAGCAGGTTGAATAATCTGCTGAGTGGTTTTATCCACGATATTCTGAGTAAAATCTTGTCCAAAAGTATCCTCTAAACGTTTGACAATAATTAAATAGCTTGATAAGTAATATCAATGCCAATCCCTCTACGATGTAATCTTTCGGCAACGGCAATGGTGGTACCGCAACCGCAGTAAGCGTCTAACACCATATTGCCTTCGTTGGAACTCGCTTTGTTAATGCGTTCTAACAATGCCTCAGGCTTTTGCGTCGGATAGCCTAACCGCTCTTTGGATTGAGAGTTGATAGGTGAAATCAACCACCAGTCTTCAGGAATTTTACCCAATTCGTTGGGACTGTAACTTTTATCAATTCCTTTATGACTACCCCAAGCTTTAGGTGAGGTATATTTTTCAATATCTAAATTATAGGGAACTCTAACAGAGTCGGCATTAAAGATAACCTTTTTGCTTTTAGAATATCGGAATTTATATCGTGCTTGCGAGCAAAATCATTTCTTGGTCTGCCACCACCAGAGTAAGCCCACACAATTTCATTTCTGAATATTCCTCCCTTAGGACAGAATATAGCATCAAGTAGGAGTTTGAGGTAATGACTTGCGGTAGGGTCGCAGTGCAAATAAAACGAGCCTGTATGTTTGAGTGTTCAGTGTATTTCGGCAATGCGAAGTGCCATACTTACCAAATAAGCTAACAAACTATCTTTGCCCAACACCTCTCGCAAACCTGCAATCAATTTCACCATTTGGCGAGTAAATAAGCCATTCGGATTAGTCAGAATTTCATTCAAGCCCTCTTCAGCAGCTGTTTCCCACGTCCAAGTGTCCGTATAAAGGCTTGAGCTTGAGCTCTGTCTTCTGTACCAACGTTGTTATAAATTTGATCATAGTTTCGTTTAGAATTGAAGGGCGGGTCAATATAGCACAAATCAATACTCTCATCTTTGATATACTTTCGTAAGACCTCTAAATTATCCCCATAAAAAAGTTGATTTTACATAGATTACTCAAAATCAGACAGTTATATAAAATCTGTCTAAACAGACAATAAGTTTTCCTTATTATGTTATACACGAAATAACAACAAGAGCAAACTGCCCTTAGGCAGGAGTAGCAAAAATGGTCATAAAAAAAAACAGAAGACAATACTTTTGTTTAGCCATCGTATTAAAATTGTCAGACGGAGTGATACAAAAATATAACTTTTTTTGTATTTTTGAAGCCTAATCCTTTGAAGTCAAATCTTGTTTGTCTAAGAGGGAAAGTAGGAGTAATTTTTTGAGAATTACCTGTTTGGAGCTTGCAGTAGATAAAACTTTTCTATACAGAAACTAACTTTACTAAATTATCTTTAACTTACTTTATATTGCATATGCCCACAACTCAACGACCTGCCCAAGTGGTTCACGAGGAGCTAATAGCTTGGGTAAAACAAACAGCAGACTATTGCCAACCTAATGCCGTGTATTGGTGCGATGGTTCAGAGGAAGAATACAACGAAATATGCCAAAAATTAGTAGATAAAGGCACTTTCATTCGGCTTAATCCTGAAAAGAGGCCTAATAGTTATGCTTGCTTTTCTGACCCTAGTGATGTGGCTCGTGTAGAAGACAGGACCTTTATTTGTAGCCTACGTAAAGAGGATGCAGGACCTACCAACAATTGGGTAAATCCCAAAGAAATGAAAGCCACTTTGCAAGCCCTATTCAAAGGCTGTATGAAAGGGCGAAACATGTATGTTATCCCATTTAGCATGGGTCCCTTAGGGTCAAAATACTCACGAATTGGTGTTCAAATTACTGACTCAGAATACGTAGTAGTAAACATGCGAATCATGACACGCATGACCTTACAAGTGTGGGACATTTTGGGCAAAGATGGAGAATTTATAAAATGCTTACATAGCGTAGGTGCCCCCCTTGCCGAGGGGCAGGAGGACGTAAAGTGGCCTTGCAATCCTAATGTAAAATATATCGTACATTTTCCTGAAGAGCGAGCCATCGTTTCTTACGGCTCAGGCTACGGAGGAAATGCACTTTTAGGTAAAAAATGTTTAGCCCTACGTATCGCTTCGGCTATCGCCAGAGAGGAAGGGTGGCTTGCAGAGCATATGCTAATTATGGGAGTAAAAAGCCCTGACGGAGAAAAAACTTACGTAGCCGCTGCTTTCCCAAGTGCCTGTGGAAAAACTAACTTTGCCATGCTTGTACCTCCCAAAGAAATGGAAGGTTGGCAAGTAACTACCGTAGGAGACGATATTGCTTGGATATATCCCGACGAGCAAGGTAAATTGCATGCCATCAATCCTGAGGCAGGTTACTTTGGAGTAGCCCCTGGTACAAATTGCAAAACCAACCCTAATGCAATGGCAACCATTGCCAAAAATACTATCTTCACTAATGTAGCTATCACCCCTGACGGAGACGTTTGGTGGGAAGGTTTGACTCAAGAAGTCCCTGATGGACTAATTGACTGGACAGGCAACCCTTATGACAAAAACAGTGGTAAACCTGCTGCACACCCTAATGCCCGTTTCACAGTCCCTGCCTCGCAATGCCCTAGTATAGATGAGGACTGGGAAAACCCTGACGGTGTAATCATCAGTGCCTTTATCTTTGGGGGAAGGCGAAGTACCACCGTACCACTCGTTTACCAAGCCTTTAATTGGAACTTCGGAGTATACCTAGCCTCTACTATGGGTTCAGAAATGACTGCTGCCGCCTTTGGGGAAATTGGTAAAGTAAGACGTGATCCCTTTGCCATGCTTCCTTTCTGTGGCTATCATATGGCAGATTATTTTAATCATTGGCTCCAATTTGGACGTAACTTGGAATATCCTCCTCGTATCTTTGGAGTAAATTGGTTTAGAAAAGATGAAAACGGCAATTTCCTTTGGAAAGGATTCAGTGATAATATGCGCGTTTTGAAATGGATTATCGACCGAATTAGAGGACGCGTGGTGGCACGTGAAAGCTCTATTGGTTGGATGCCTCGCTATGAAGATATAGACTGGCGAGGTTATGAATTTAGTAGAGAAGATTTCTATAAAATTATCCGTGTAGATAGCGAGGCATGGAAAGCAGAACTCTTAGCCCACGAGGAACTTTTTGAGAAAATGTATGATAAATTACCCAAAGAATACATAGCCATGCGTGAACTCTTACTTTCAGCTCTTTGGAGATTGCCCGCTAAAACAGGACTTGCTAGCGAACGCTAAACAAAACTGCCTTGAAGTACGTACTTTCAAGTTAAATTTGAAAGTGCGTTTTTCTATTGAAAATAGATAGAATTTTTTACAAAAATCTCAAATAAACTCACTATATTTGCAAGCTAATTCCAACACTACTCTCTGAAAATAGTTAGAATATCGTTTTTCAAATGTTTAACGACTGGGTTTTTGTCTTTCAATTTACAAGCGTAAAACTAATAACGTAACATATATGAATCACATAATTAAGGCAATCGTAGAGGAAGCCTATCAAGAAAGACGTAAAAGTATTCCTGATTTCAAGCCAGGGGATACGATAAACGTTCACGTAAAAATCTCAGAAGGAAACAAGGACCGCATACAAGAATTTAAGGGGATTGTTATTCAGCGTAAAAATCCTAATACTAATGGCGAAACTTTCACAGTGCGTAAAATCTCTAACGGCGTGGGCGTGGAGCGCATTTTCCCACTACTTTCTCCTAGTATTGAAAAGATTGAAATCATACGAACAGGAAAGGTGCGTAGGGCAAGGTTATATTATCTGCGCGGCAAAATGGGCAAAGCGGCACGCGTAAAAGAAGGAAGAACCTTAGAAAAGGACAAAAAAGGAGAGACAAAAGAGGCAAATTAATCATATCACTTCAGCTCCTTTTCTAATTAACTTCAATTTCGAAAAGCAAGTTGTTGAAGATACTTGCTTTTTTTATTTCTATTTTTTTACCTCTCTATCTTTTATCTTTTCGGTATTTTCATAATGCAAAATATTTATTTTCATAAATATCAAGGCACAGGTAATGACTTTATAGTGATAGATAACCGTTCACAAACTATCCGATTAAATGAGCAACAAATTGCTTTTCTGTGCCACCGAAGGTTTGGGATTGGAGCTGATGGCCTAATCCTTATCCAATCTAAACCTCATTACGATTTTGAAATGGTATATTTCAATGCTAACGGGCAAGAAGGTTCTATGTGTGGCAATGGAGGGAGATGTGCCGTAAAATTTGCCCAAAGCTTGGGAATTTTTGAAAAAAGAACCACTTTCTGGGCAATTGATGGCGAGCATGAAGCTTTTATCCAGCAAGATAGTATACACCTTTTAATGCAAAATGTAACTGAAATAGAACGAAATTCTATCTTTTACTTTTTGAACACAGGCTCTCCACACTACGTTCAGTGGGTAACCAACTTACAACAATTTGACGTACTTACACATGGCAAATCTATTCGCTATAATGAAAGGTTTGGAGAAAAAGGAACAAATGTAAATTTTATAGAGCAAGTTGGTGAAAATCAACTTTTTGTACGAACCTATGAGCGTGGTGTAGAAAATGAAACCTACTCTTGTGGCACAGGAGTAACGGCTGCTGCCTTAATTGCTCATATAGAGCGAAATATGCAAAGTCCTATTCAAGTTCAAACTTTGGGAGGCGAACTAGCAGTAAGTTTTGAAAAGCATGGTAACAGTTTCACGCAAATTTATTTAATAGGGAAAGCCGAAAAAGTTTTTGAAGGGCAAATTGTTCTTTAAGCAATAAAGAGACTTCTCTAAACTAATATCAACTCAATTAAGTCCAAACTTTTTGGAAATTACACAGTTTTGTAAGTCAGATATTACACTTGAAAGTTTATGAGACTACCTTTATTTCTGATGCAAATAAAAAAAAAAATAGCAGTTACTCTTATAACTGCTATTTTTTCTATTTGGCTAGTTCATAGCCTGTGCAAAGGCTTTGGTTAGCTTAGGTAAGACCTCAAAAGCATCACCTACAATACCATAGTCAGCTGCCTTAAAGAAGGGAGCATCGGCATCCTTGTTAATAACTACAATACATTTTGAAGAACTCACTCCTGCCAAGTGCTGGATAGCCCCCGAAATTCCTACGGCAATATACAAGTTAGGACTTACTTTGATACCTGTTTGCCCTACGTGTTCATGGTGGGGGCGCCAGTTCAAATCAGAAACAGGTTTAGAGCATCCAGTGGCAGCCCCTAATGTTTTTGCCAAATCTAAAATGATACCCCAATTTTCAGGTCCTTTCAAACCTCTGCCTCCTGCGACTACTATATCAGCTTCCGGTAAAAGGACTTCACCTGTAACTTTCTGTACTTCTTTAAGTTTCACGCTAAAGTCGCTATCTGAAAGTGTAGCTGTAAATTGCTCTACTTTGGCAAGCGTTTGGGTAGGTGTGGGACTATAAGCGTTCTTTTTGATAGTAATTATCTTATTTTCTGAATGAATAGCAATAATTTCAAAGGCTTTGCCTGTGTAAACACTACGTTTTACCTTGAGTGTATTACCATCTATGGTAGGTAGCTCGGTAGCATTTGAAGCTAATCCTGCTTTCAATTTTATGGCTACGCGCGAGGCAACAGCATCAGCCAAAGAGGATTTAGCAAATATCAAAATAGTTGCTCCATCTGCTTGGGCAGCTTGGGCTATGGCTTGACTATATGCCTGAATAACCCCATGATTTAAGCGTTCATCAGCTACCTGCCATACCTTGTTAGCCCCATAATTACCTAATTTTTCTAGTTCATTTTGAGGAACTTCCGTACCCAATACCAAGGCTGTTGTAGTAGTATTATAGATTTTGGCTACCTCAGCACCATAGCCTATTGCTTCCAAAGAAGTTTTGCGGATTCCTCCGTTTGCCGTTTCTACAAAGATTAAAACAGACATATTCTCGTAGGTTGGTTTGTTTGAAGGATTAAATTAAATTACAATTCGTGCAAAATTAGTGATTATTGACTATTTTATTATTTTTTAATACTCCTTTTTAAGGAGAAATGTTTTTACTTTTGTGTAATTACTTTTGGCTGCTATGCTGTGATCATGCTACTGCAAATTATGATATTCTCATGATAGTGTAAAACTCTATAAATCAGCTAATTTATGTTGAAAAGAGCTTCAAAATTATGTTTTATTTTCAGTTTAGAGAGGAAACTTACTCACCAAAGTAAAATATTTAGGGGAGTTAGGAAATAATTTTGAAGACCATGCCATTCAAAATAGTAAAGTTATACCAAATTGAGAGTCTAAAAAACGTATTCTAAACCTTGGTATCTATAAATTTCAACAATGCCTAAGTTAATAGGTTGAATTTCTTTGTATCCATAGAACTTTGTCCAAAGCCAACTTATAAACAAAAGAGAAAAAGAACTATCTTTACAGCCCGAAATTAGTTACAAACCATAGATATACTTATACTTAACATTTAACAATTTTCAAAATACGAGGCATGAAGCGTGTACTTATCACTGGTGCAGCAGGTTTTTTAGGCTCTCATCTTTGCGATCGCTTTATTAAGGAAGGTTATGAGGTAATTGGAATGGACAACCTCATCACAGGTTCACTACAAAATATAGAACATTTGTTTCCACTTAAAGAATTTCAGTTTTATCACCACGACGTATCTAAATTTGTGCATGTACCAGGTAATCTAGACTATATTTTGCACTTTGCCTCGCCTGCTAGCCCAGCAGATTATCTAAAAATTCCTATTCAGACGCTGAAAGTAGGTTCTTTAGGTACACACAACTTACTAGGTTTAGCCAAAGCTAAGAAGGCACGCATTTTGGTAGCTTCCACCTCAGAGGTGTATGGGGATCCACTGGTTCACCCTCAAAATGAGGACTATTGGGGAAACGTGAACCCTATCGGTCCAAGAGGAGTATATGACGAGGCTAAACGCTTTCAAGAGGCTATTACAATGGCATATCACAACTATCATGGGTTAGAAACACGAATTGTGCGAATTTTCAATACCTATGGTCCGCGTATGCGTTTAGATGATGGCAGAGCTTTACCTACCTTCATGAGTCAAGCCTTACGAGGGGAGGACTTGACGGTGTTCGGAGATGGCTCACAAACACGTTCTTTCTGCTATGTGGATGATTTAGTGGAAGGTGTCTATCGCTTACTTTTGAGTGATTACGTTTACCCTGTGAACATCGGCAATCCTGACGAAATTACTCTCAAAGAATTTGCTGAAGAGATTATTAAACTTACAGGCACTTCAAGAAAAATTGTCTATAAGCCTCTGCCTAAGGACGATCCCAAGCAACGTAAGCCTGATATTACACGTGCCAAAGAAATTTTAGGCTGGGAACCCAAAGTAAGCCGAGCAGAAGGACTGAAAATTACTTACGAATATTTCAAAAAAACCTTAAAAATTGAGTAATTTTACTAATTAAATACAACTTTCTTTAGATAATGCTTTCTAAAAAAGTAAAATATGCACTTAAAGCCCTAACTTACCTAGCCCACAAGAGACAAGAGGCAATTGAAAAGCAAGCAAAGGAATACACCGTACTTATCAGCGAAATTGCAGAAGCAGAGCGTATTCCCAAAAAATTTTTGGAAACTATTTTGCTAGAATTACGCAAAGCAGGCTATTTAGCTTCACGCAGAGGCAAAGGTGGAGGTTATTTTTTACTTAAAAAGCCTGAAGAAATCAATTTAGCGAACATTATTCGTTTGTTTGATGGTGCTATTGCTCTCGTACCTTGTGTGAGTCTGAATTACTACCGACCTTGCGAGGAGTGTATTGATGAAAATACCTGCGGAATGAAAGCTATTTTTCTGCAAGTACGCATAGAAACTATTAAAATTCTGACAGAAAACACCTTACAAAATATAGTAGAAAACGAAATAAATTTGAAAAATATCCTCAAAATACAGAGTTAGTGTTGCTCATGAAGCTATATTACTTCCTTTATTTTTACAGGAATATCTTTTTTTAGTTTTAAAATACCAGAGGTTACTACGGTGTCGCCTTTATTTAGTCCTTGCAAAATTAACACTTCGGTTTCTGTACGGTTACCTACCACTACCTTTTGAGGTTGCGCTTTGCCTGCCTTGATTACAAAAACTTTGTGATTTTCCATTTCAGGAATAACGGCTTCTGTGGGTAAAAGTAGCGCCTTTTCTGTTTTTTGGATAATGAGTTCTACTCTCACGAAAGCACCCGGCAAAAGTTGCTTGCTAGGATTAGGACAAAGTGCACGAATTTGGATAGAGCGTGTAGCTTCATCAATTTTAGGTTCTATAGCATAAACCTTTCCTTCAAAAATACGGTTATCGCTCTCAGTGGAAAATCTAATAGTACTCCCATTGTTTACCAAATGACCGTATTTAGCAGGAATAGCAAACTGTATTTTTGCAGGATTGAAATTAGTAAGACTAGTAATCACGGTATTAGGTGAAACATACGCTCCTAAACTTACCAAGCGTAGACCAAGAACGCCATCAAAAGGAGCTACAATTGTCGTCTTCTTAATTTGCTCTTTTAGCACCTCTATTTCTGCATTTATGGTAGCTAATTGATTTTGAGCCACATCATATTCTTGTTGACTAATAGCTTCTTTTTCTAGTAATTTTTTTTGCCTAAATTCATTAGTTTCTATTAGCTTTTTGTTAGCTTCTAATTTGCGTAATTGAGCTTTAAGTTCCTCGTTATAGATAGTTACAAGGGGAGTACCTGCCATAACATAGTCTCCTTCTTTGAACAAAATTGAAGTAATTTTTCCTGAAACCTCAGGGCGTAGTTCTACCGTTTCATTAGCAAGAACTGTCCCATTGCTCATAATTTTATCCTCAAATACTTGATAATCAAGTACTTTTACTTTCACTACAGGCACATCCTTAGGCTTGTTTGCCGTTTGGCTATTAGAGGAAAACTTACCAACTTCCAAGCGGGGGTAAATTAGTACACCCACTAATACCAACAAAAGCAAAAAAACGAGAGTATTGCGAATTTTTTTCCCCATAATTTAGTTTAATTTTCAACGAAAGTTATATACTTCGGGCTCTTTTTTTCTAAGACGATAGCTCGTAACGCATAATTTGGGCTGAATAAGAAATATTTTACAAAAAAAATTTGTGTTTTAGGCAAAATAAGGTTATTTTCACGTAAAAATCTTAACTAAATTTCTACAAAAATTGATCTTAAACTTACATTTATGAAAATCATTAGCTTCATTGTGCAGAATGAACAGCAAGTCAAAGAATTGTTAGAATTTGCACAAAAAAATTTGGGTATTCAGCCTGCCCAAGTTAAAAATATCAATATAAACACAAAAAAACGTCCTATGGATATGATACGTCGGGCTAAAGAGCAGTTAAGGGATGAGTTTGAAAAAGATTTTTAATTTAATTTAGTCGTAATATATAAAGGTGTAAGGTACGATTTTAAGTAACATATCTTAAGATTTTGCCTTACACCTAAAGAAATTAGGTCTAAAATATATCCATTCCTGCAAAGAAAAAATTACTTTCTATGGCGGCGCTCTCGTCGGAGTCGGAGCCATGGATAGCATTAGCTTCAATAGACTTAGCAAAGAGTTTACGGATGGTTCCCTCTTCGGCAAGAGCAGGATCAGTAGCTCCGATTAGTTTGCGGAAGTCTGCTACGGCGTTTTCTTTTTCTAAGATGGCGGCAATGATACGCCCTGAAGACATGTAAGTACACAAACCTTTGTAAAAAGGTCGTTCTTTATGGACAGCATAGAACTCCCCTGCACGTTCAGGTGAAAGTTTAGTCATGCGCATAGCTACTATCCTGAAGCCTGCCTCTTCTATCATTTTCAAGATCGCTCCGCTGCTGCCTGCCTCTACTGCGTCAGGCTTAATAATTGTAAAAGTCCGATTGGTAATCATTAGAATTAGAATAAGTTTGATAAATAGAATCTCAAAATTTGGCTGCAAAACTACAAAAATTATAATATCGTAACAACTTTTAGACTAGACTTTAAAGAAGCTACGAAGTGAACTCTTAAAGGCAAACAACCTTTTAGTGTAGATTGTTGTTAGTTAACTTAAAGACTACATCTTCGGTGTGAAATTTCCTTATTCTTTTGCTATGGTAATGAATCTGTTTTCTGCTTTATCTAACAAGCGCGGTGAAAAATATACACTTTTATTAGCCTTGTTTTTAATTGGGGTAAGTGTTGCCTTCTTTGCTTTACTTGCCTTTTACCTGCGAATCAGAGCAAAAAATAACCTTCCTGCGGCAGCTTTACCTTGGGCTTTTTGGATAAGTACGGCTGTGATAATTACTAGTAGTGCTACGTTACACTGGGCAAATCGTTTGTTTGACCAAGAGAATTACAAACACTATCGCTTAGCGGTTTTGATTACATTTTTTTTGGGAATAGGCTTTTGCATATCACAATTTTTGGGCTGGGCAGAGTTACAATTATCCAAAACCTTTTTGCGTGGCAACCCTACAGGGGCTTTCTTATATGTTATATCAGGGTTGCATCTGCTCCATCTTTTAGGCGGTTTACTAGGTTTGCTTTGGTTACTTGTTCAAGCCTATCGTAACCGCTCTTACATAGATGCTTACGTGTACAGCCTCAATGCTCCTAATGTATTGAAAATCAGGCTTGTTACAGCATATTGGCACTTTTTAGATGCTCTGTGGGTAGTCCTTTTTGTATTTTTTTGGATACAAAGTTGGTAAACAAAGTTTATTGCAAGATCACCTTGGTTAATTTTTCTTTGTGTCAAGCATTTTGTAGTGTAACAGAATATAGTGTAAGAAATTTTGCAGTTTTGCCGAATAAATAAACTTAAGCAAACAAAAATCCTTGCTTTGAGGTTAGAAATTTGGAAAAAAAATTACAAAAGAACTATGTTCACTATTTTTTGGTTTCGCCGTGATTTACGTTTAGACGACAATGCAGGGCTTTACCATGCTTTGAAAAACAATGAAAAAGTGCTACCCATTTTTATTTTCGATAAAGCTATCTTGGACGAACTTAGCGAAAAAAAAGACCGACGTGTAGAGTTTATTCATTTAAGCTTGGAAAAATTACACCAAGAATTACGAAAAATAGGTAGTTTACTTTGGACGCACTACGGCTACCCCTTAGAAATTTGGAAACAAATTGTAGAGCAAATCCCTGTAAAAGCCGTCTACACAAACCATGATTACGAACCTTATGCCCGCCAAAGAGATGAAGAGGTACGAAAGTTTTTGAACACTCAAGGAATTGCTTTTTACACCTTCAAAGACCAAACCATTTTTGAAAAAGATGAAATATTGAGTAGTGAAAAAAAACCATATACCGTTTTTTCACCTTATGCTAGGAAATGGCGTGCCATTTTGAATGATTTTTACCTCAAATCTTATCCTACGGAAAAATATTTTTCAAATTTTGCTCAAAATTCTGAAAAAAGTTTGCAGGCTCTCCCTCAAAATATTACTCCTTTGGAGAAGATGGGCTTTCAGGCAGTAGGGTTGCCCTTTCCTTCGGCTCAAATTAAAGAGGAGATTATTAGGAAATATGCAGAAAATCGTAACTTCCCTGCCATAGAAAGCACCAGCCGATTGAGTGTGCATTTGCGATTTGGAACAGTTAGTATTCGTAAAGTAGCACAAAAAGCCATACAATTGAGCGAGGCTTGGCTCAATGAACTCATATGGCGAGATTTTTATATGATGATCCTATGGCACTTCCCACACGTAGCTACACGAGCTTTCAAGCCCGAATTTGATAACATTCCTTGGCGAAACAACGAACAGGAATTTGAAGCTTGGTGCCAAGGACGAACAGGTTACCCTATCGTGGATGCAGGCATGCGCGAACTGAACGCTACAGGTTTTATGCATAATCGTGTGAGAATGATTACAGCTAGTTTTCTTACTAAACACCTGCTTATCGATTGGCGCTGGGGAGAGGCTTATTTTGCCAAAAAATTATTGGATTTTGATTTATCTGCTAATAATGGCGGCTGGCAATGGGCTTCTAGTTCAGGCTGTGATGCTGCACCTTATTTTAGAATTTTCAATCCTACGACTCAAACTCAAAATTTTGACAAAAATTTAGAATATGTAAAAAAATGGGTTCCTGAGTTAAATACTCTGGACTATCCTAAACCTATTGTAGAGCATACTTTTGCTCGTAACCGTTGTTTAGAAATCTACAAAAAAGCTCTACAAGCCTCTAAATAAGGAGCATTTTTTCGTAAAAATTGTAATATTTTTGCATCTTAGCTACTAACTTTCAAATACTCTGTCAAAAACCTTTTACATGGTACAATCTTATGTAATTACACACGAATAAAGACTATGTTACAATTCCTTAAATTCACCTTTGCTACAATGGTAGGCATTGTCCTACTCACTTTAATTTTTATAGGACTAGCAGCATTGCTCATCCCCGATGATAAACCTAAGGTGAAAGACAAAACTGTATTAGTATTGCAATTAAACAAACCTATTAAAGAGCGAACCATAGACAATCCCTTATCCGAACTTATTGACAATTCCCCTTTTCCCGATGGAGAAAGTGGTGAAGGTTTGTTGGAAATTCGCACAGCTATCCGCGGGGCGGCAAAAGATAGCAAAATAAAAGGTATTTTCTTAAAACTCTCTTCTACTTCAGCAGGGTTTGCTTCTTTGCAGGAAATTAGAGATGAATTGATTGCCTTTAAGAAAAGTAAGAAATTTATTTATGCCTATGCTGACAACTACAGCGAAGGGGCATATTATATTGCTTCCGTAGCTGATAGAATTTACTTAAATCCCAAGGGATTAGTAGAGTTCAATGGGCTTTCTGCTGAAATTCTCTTTTTCAAAGGCGCGTTAGAAAAGTTAGAAATTAAGCCTGAAATCTTTAGAGTGGGTACATATAAAAGTGCCGTGGAGCCATTTATCAACGATAAGATGAGCGAGGCTAATCGCGAGCAGTACACTTCTTTTCTCAATTCAATTTATGATTTTTATCTGGAAAATGTAGCCAAAAGCCGAAATATTGATCTAACAGAACTTACCCGCATCTCTGATGAACTTTTGGTGCAGAATGCCCAAGATGCCTTGAGGTACAAACTAGTTACTCAATTAGCTAACTACGACGAGGTGCTAACCGATTTGAAAAAAGCCGTAGGTACCCCCGAAAAAGAGGATTTAGAAACCATTGGCCCCATCGCTTATAGCAAAACTGTTGATGAGGTTTCTACTGCTGCTAACAAAATTGCCGTCATTTTTGCCACAGGAGAAATTGACATGGGAAAAAGTACAAACAGCAAAATCGGTGGTGAAAGTTTAGCCCAAGAAATCAGAAAGGTACGACAAGATAAGAACGTAAAAGCAGTTGTTTTGCGTATTAACTCTCCTGGGGGAAGTGCTTTGGCCTCGGACATTATCTGGCGCGAAGTGGCTCTAACTAAAAAGGTAAAACCAATTGTTGCTTCTATGTCCGATGTAGCAGCTTCAGGAGGTTACTATATTGCTATGGAATGTAACAAAATTTTAGCACACGAAAATACTATTACAGGTTCTATCGGTGTGTTTGGGATTTTTTTCAATACCGAGAATATGTTCAAAAATAAATTAGGCATTACCTATGACCGTGTACGTACGGGAAATTTCTCAGATATCGGTAATCCCAATCGCTCTTTCACAGATAAAGAAAAAGAAATCATTCAAAAGTCTGTAAATCAAGTTTATGAAACATTTACTCAAAAAGCGGCAAAAGGTAGAAATATGCCGTTAGAAAAGCTAAAAGCCGTAGCCGAAGGGCGCGTATGGTCAGGCAAGGAAGCTAAAAGTATCGGCTTAATTGATGAATTTGGAGGATTAGACGAGGCCATAAAAGTAGCTGCTAAAGAAGCCAAACTCAAAGAAGGAGACTATCGCTTACGTTATCTACCCGTACAAAAGAATTTTTTTGAACAACTTACCGAAGGATTTAAAACCTTATTCCAAATACAAAATGCTGAATCAACTTTACAAAGAGAATTAGGCATGTTATATCCTTATTACAAACTTTTGAAGGATATACAAACTATACAACCTATCCAAGCACGTATGCCTGTAAATTTGATTATTCGCTAACTCTGAAAAGCTATAAAGTTCAATACCACTTTATAGCTTTCTATTTTACCGCTGGCTTCGGCATTTATCACTACAGTATTTTACCTCCTCCCAACACTTCTCCCACTTTTTTCGCCAAGTAAAGGGTCTTTGGCAAACTACGCAAACTTTTTGTGGTAAATGCTGTTTCTTTACTTTTTTCATTGTAAGATTTTACGTTTTTTTTTCGG
This sequence comes from Microscillaceae bacterium, assembly GCA_025054775.1. Classification (GTDB taxonomy): domain Bacteria; phylum Bacteroidota; class Bacteroidia; order Cytophagales; family Microscillaceae; genus JANWZA01. The sequence goes on along the minus strand of JANWZA010000002.1, from coordinate 57,896 downwards.
ATTATTGCAAAAGTTTTCTAACTTAACGCAAATTTTAGGCCTTTTGACCAGAAAGGTGGAAATTCTAATGAAATCTATGTTAATTTTGCTCATTATATGAAGATTTACACGGTCATTAGAAAAGGAGAAGGGCACCCCGTATTTTGTGAAGATTTTTTAGTTACGCAATACGTAAGCCACTCTTACTACATTGGAGCAGTTCTTGACGGTTGTTCGGCAGGGCTACACTCTCATTTTGCCTCCTCGCTTATGGGAAAGCTAATAAGTAAAATTGCTCGTAACCTCCCCTATAAAGACTTTTTAGAAAATGATACCCAACTCAAATCCAGTGAAATAGCCAAAGAAATTTTACGGAAATTATTCCTAGAGTTTCCTAAACTAATAGATATACTTGGGCTTACAATTGCTGAAATCCTTACCACAATTACCTTGCTTGTCTATAATGAAGCTCGCGAAGAGGCTTTTATTATTGCTATGGGAGATGGCTTTATTGCAATTGACGGAGAAATAATAGAAATTGACCAAAACAATGCACCTGAGTACGTAGCTTATTCCTTACATAAGGATTTTGAAACATGGTTTAACAACCAAAAATATACTTATGAAATTACTAAGCCCAAAGAAGTAGCTATTAGTAGTGATGGAATTAGTACGTTCAGAAGTATCAAAATAGCCAGCCGTAATATAGACCCTATTGAATATCTTTTAAAAGATAATAATCTTTCTGAAAATCCACAAATGCTTGTCCGAAAGTGCAATATTTTAGGCAATAAATATGGCTATAAGCCCTATGATGATGTGAGTATTATACGCATTAGATTTTAACTTTTTGCACAATTAAAGGTACTCAAAAGCCACTATGGAACGTTTTACAGGACTAATTGGCGTAGTAGTAATTTTAGGAATTGCTTTTTTACTTTCTAATAATCGTAAAGCCATCAATTACAGGCTAGTAGCTTCAGGATTAGCATTGCAATTAGGTTTAGCTATTTTTATTCTTAAAGTACCTATCGGACAACAAATATTCGCCTCATTAGGGACGTTTGTAAAAGATTTGTTAGATTTTGCCGATCAAGGAGCAAATTTCGTTTTTGGAGTTTTAGTAAAAAAGAAAGAGATGACCCAAGTGTTTGGGCAAGAGAATGAGTTTATCTTTTTCTTCAAAATTATTCCTACGATTATTTTTGTAGCAGTCTTGGTAAGTATTGCTTATCATATAGGTTTAATGCAACGTGTGGTGGCTTTCTTTGCACGTATTGTATATTGGCTCATGGGGGCAAGCGGAAGCGAAGCCCTGTCAAATGTAGCAAGTGCATTCGTAGGACAAGTGGAAGCCCAAATTATGATAAAACCCTATTTGAAAGGCATGACCAAATCTGAACTTTTAGCCTCTATGGCAGGAAGCATGGCTTGTATAGCAGGCGGAGTAATGGCAGTTTATATTTCTTTTGGTATTCCTGCTGCCTATTTAATTGCCGCAAGTATTATGGCTGCTCCAGGAGCTTTGGTAATTTCCAAAATTGTTTATCCTGAAACTGAAGAGTCTGAAACAAAACGCAAAATTCAGTTAGAAGTTCAAAAAATCCATGCTAATTTAGTAGATGCTATTTCGCATGGGGCAGGTGATGGCTTAAAAGTGAGTTTGAATGTAGTAGCTATGTTGATTGGGTTCATTGCTCTAATTGCTATGATTGATGCAGGTTTGGGCTGGATAGGTAGAATATTAGCCGAGTACACCTCGCTTTCGCTCAATTTCATAGGTATAGATTTAGCTAAACTTTCGCTTAAAAGTATTTTAGGAGCTTTTTTTGCCTTGTTTTCTTGGGTGATGGGCGTCCCTAGTCAAGACGTTTATACGGCAGGCTCCCTTTTGGGAACCAAAATCGTAGTAAACGAATTTGTAGCTTATTTGGATTTAACTGCCCTAATGAAAAGCAATAGCTTACAGCCTAAAAGTATCGTTATTTTGAGTTTTGCTTTGTGTGGTTTTGCTAATTTCAGTTCTATTGCTATTCAAGTAGGAGGCATCGGACAATTAGCCCCTGAACGCCGAGCCGACATTGCTAGTTTGGGCTTCAAAGCTTTAATTTGTGGTACATTAGCCTCTTATCTTTCAGCAACTATAGCAGGTATGCTTTTTTGATTTTTAACGTATCTGTTAGACAGTAGTAAATTAGAGCGCTCTCTGCTTTTAAGAGCCCCAGCACAAATTTTTAATCAATTGCCCACTATTCAAAAAATACTCAAAAAACACTACGATATTTACAAAATATTTTCTCAAATATCTAATGCAATCACCTATTATCCGCTTACAAAATATTAGTAAAACTTTCAATAAAGGAAAAAATAACGAAGTCATAGCTGTAAAAAATATTTCTTTGGAAATTTTACCGCACACTTGTACCGTCATTCAAGGGGCATCGGGCTCAGGCAAAAGTACTCTTTTAAGCATAATAGCATGCCTTAATAAAGCCTCTTCAGGAGATTATTGGCTCATGGGTAATCACGTTACGCATTGGTCAGAGAAATTCTTGACACAATTCAGACGCAAACATATTGGTATTGTATTTCAAAATTTTCAACTTATTCCTGATTTGACTGTTTTTCAAAATATTGCTTTACCTTTACTGCCGTTTCCGTATTCATACAAAGAAATAGAACAAAAAGTAAAGCCTTGGGCAGAGCAGCTAGGCATAGCTCACAGGCTACTATTTCAAGTAAAAAATCTCTCTGGAGGAGAAATGCAACGCACTGCTTTGGCAAGGGCACTGGTGCAAAATCCAAGTATTTTGATAGCTGATGAGCCAACCTCGCATTTAGATACACAAAGGTCGGTACAAATTTTGCAAATCTTGAATGAATTGAAACACAATGGAAAAACTATCTTACTAGCTACCCACGATCTGAGAGTGAGGGAACACTTACAAATAGATAACTGCTTGCAAATGAAAGACGGAGAACTTATTTAATTTTTCAATTTTTACAACAAAGCTACTTTTAGTAATTTTACAACAGAATTAGAGCAACGAAAACAGCTCAGAAAGTTAGCATATATCACCAGTCAGATATGAGGCTTAAGATAATACTATTAGCATCGAGTTTTTTTAGCTTTAGTTTTGGATATAGCCAACTATTTATCAAAGTACACTATAACCTACTGCTTAAAGATGATAAAGGGCAAGTGGTAGACGTGCAAAATCCTGTCGTTTTAGCTAACGGGGCTCAGCTGGTAGCAGAAAGTACTGAAGAAAGTGTTGATGAAGAGATGCAAAAAGTAACTTATGAAATTTTACGTACCGAAGTTTCTCAATACCGCAATGGAGCAGTAGTGGAAAAGAAAAAATTAAATTCCAATCATATTCCTTTCAAAGAGTTTAACATTGAAAAAGGTGATAAGTTTAATATCAAAGTTACAGGTTTAAAGCAAACTAATATCAAAGGTATATCGCGAGAGTTGAAAATGGAAGAAATAAATCCCAAAGAAATCAAGATGTTTGTCCTCAAACTCGTTTGGGGCGAATAAACTCAAATTATCATATTTGTAGATATTGTACCTCCCCTCTCTTCAAATTCTGATGCATACAAGCCGTATGAAATATCATTCATTTTAGTACGATTACGACATTTAGCACAAACCTTCAACAAAAGCTAAAAACCATGGGAATTACAAGTACATAAAAAATTACTATAATTAGGATTTTTTACTCGTCATAGTTACTTAACCTCATGCGAGTCTTTTTTATCTATGCCTCAAACAAATACTTCACGATCTGCTATTCTCAAAATTTCCTTATTTGCCACAGGGCTATCAGGCATTGTTGCCGAATATATTTTATCTACATTAGCAAGTTATTTTTTGGGTGATTCAGTATTTCAATGGACAATTATTTTGTCTTTAATGCTTTTTTCTATGGGCTTGGGTAGCCGAATTACGCAATTTATCCAAAATGATTTGCTATTTTATTTCATTATGATAGAATTTAGCTTATCGCTTTTGGTGTCTTTTTCGGCTATGAGTGTGTATTTGGTTTCTGGTTTTACGGTTTATACCCCTGTCATCATTTATGCCCTTAGCATTTGCATTGGTTTGCTTATTGGGTTAGAAATTCCTTTGGTTACTCGCCTCAACCAAGCCTACGAAGTATTGCGTGTAAATATCGCCTCCGTCATGGAAAAGGACTATTACGGCAGTTTGGTGGGTGGTGTTTTTTTTGCTTTTGTGGGTTTGCCTTATTTAGGTTTAACTTACACGCCTTTTGTGTTGGGGGCAGTAAATTTTAGTGTGGCTTTGATGGTTTACTTCAAGCTAAACAATTTGATAGGTAAAAAAAATCTTTGGACTGCCCAAATAATGGGAGTATTCTGTTTTTTAGCAATTAGCGTTGGCGGTTACTTTGCCGAACCAATTATCTTTTTCGGTGAACAACGTAAATACAAAGACAAAGTAATTTTTCAGCATCAATCACGTTATCAGCATTTGGTTATTACACAATGGCAAAATAATTATTGGTTTTTTATTGATGGAAGCCAACAATTTTGTACTTTGGACGAGGTTATGTACCACGAGCCACTAGTTCACCCTGTTATGACGGCTCACCTTTATCCGCAAGATATTTTGGTGTTAGGTGGGGGAGATGGATTAGTAGCTCGCGAATTGTTGAAATATCCTTCCGTGAAAAGTATTACTATTGTAGATATTGACAAAGATATTACCGATTTGGCAAAAACTCACCCTGTTTTTCTGAAAGTAAATCAAAAAGCCATGCTTGATAAAAGAGTAAAAATTATCAATCAAGATGCTTTTCAGTTTTTGGCTAATACTTCACAATTTTTTGATATTATCATTTGTGATTTACCCGACCCGCGAAATATTGAATTGAATAGATTATTTTCACAAGAGTTTTACGGTTTTTGCTTTCGCCAATTACGTCCCGAGGGACTACTCATCACACAAGCGGGTAGCCCTTATTATGCTACCAAAGCTTTCAAATGTATTGACTTGACTTTGCAACATGTAGGTTTTAGCACATTACCTATGCACAACCAAATTCTTACTATGGGTGAGTGGGGATTTTTAATTGGCTCCAAAAAAATAGTAGATAGACCAACTCTAAAAAAACGCTTCCAAAACCTTCGCTTTGACCACATTGATACACAATTCCTCACACAAGAGGCAATGCTGCAAATGACTTCTTTTGGAAAACTAAATGTATTTATTTCTCCTGATGAACTAATTGAAATAAACACCTTGCAAAATCCTGTGCTTTATCGTTATTACCTAAAAGGAAGTTGGGATTTATATTAAAAAAACTTCGGCACTAGTTGAAGAGATACCGAAGTTTATGTATTTACTTATTTTTACTTATTGTGTTGCTTTTTTAGCAAATACCTTGAAGCCTATGTTTACTTTGTTGTGAATAAACTTGTCAGGAATAGAGCCTTCGGCTTTATAGTTCATGCCCCAAGCGGTGCGGTCAATATTGAATTTTGCTTCTGCTTTTACTTCACTTTCAGTAACTTCAATCTTAGCAGGAAATTCAATAGACTTGGTTACCCCTTTCAATTCTAAATTACCTTTCACGGTGTGTGTAGGGTTTTCAAGACTGTATTCCTTGTCTTTTTCTATTTGTTTTTGGGTACTATCTGGTTTGAAAGGACTTACACTCACGATAGTAAATTTTGCCGTAGGGAATTTCTCTACCTCAAAGAAATCTTTACTCTTGAGGTGTCCTGTCAAGTCAGCATTTTGCTTTTCATCTTTGAGGTCTAATACTTTAAGTGAATTGAGGTCAATTACATACGCACCGCCTACTACTTGCCCATCTTTTACATTGATAGTTCCTTCCTTAATTTTGAAGGTGCCGTTATGTTTACCTGTGGGCTTAGTTCCCACCCAGGTAACTTCCGAAGTGGCTAAATCTACGGTGTAAGCAGGTGCGTCTGCTTTTTTAGATTCATCTACTTTTACGGCTTCTCCTGTTTTAGCCTCGTCGCTTTTGGGGGCTTGGCTACAACTCATTACCCAAATAGCTAATACAAAAATCCAAAAATAAGATTGAATAGTGTTGAACATCGCTGAAAAAGTGTTTTTTAGGTTAAACGATAAAATAAAGAATAGTTGTAAATACAACAATATTTCCTTGCAAGTAAAAACTTTGAAAAAATAGTTTTTGTTTGAAGGATTAAGCTAATTTTGATTATTATTTTCTCTTACGCAAACTTGCTTTTTGATAGACTGTATTGCCATAATCTACCACACTAGGAATATTCTCCTGCCCTGCTCCTGTATTTTTTGCTTGCGAAGTTTGGCTTACTATTACTTCAAACGCTATGCTTTTGGAGGTAAAAGTGTAGGTAGTAGTAAGCAAACTTTTTTCTACTAAAAAACAACTAATTAGCTTATTATCAGCCAATTGAGTATCTAAAAAGATAGAGTTTTTCTCGTCAATTTGGCAATAGCCTTTGCTTTCGTCTTTTATAATCAATTCATATTTTCGCTCTTGGGTTTGCTCTTTATCTATGTAGCGAATTATCCAATTCCAGACTTTGGGTTGGCTTGTGGGTGAAATTTGCAGTTGCATAATCACTCTTTTTTTGAGGTTATTCTCTTTCCATATTCCAAGTTCTCCTTGCCATGTACCTGTATATTTTTTCAGTATTTCGCTCACTTTTGCTTGGGCTAATACTTGCTGATTTTTACCTAACAAAGTGAATAGATAAGTTAAAATCAGCAAGAAAAAATATTTATTCAGTTGAGGCATCTTCGGGGGGTGAGTAGAAAGTTTCATCGGAGGCAATAATTTCTACGGGAAGTGAAGTCATATTTTGATAATGCTCACCTAAATCTTTCATATCCTCGTCTTCGGTTTCATAGTACCATTTTACCTTAACTTCGTGCTTTTCAGGTTTATTTTTTTCAAAGGCTTTCAAAATGGCTTCTACGGCAGGGCTGGTGCCTGTATTGAAGTAATTGAATTTGAAAATAAGTGTAGTGGTTTCGTTAGCGGTAGTAGCTAAATATTCGTGGATATAGTCTAAAAGTTGTTTGTAGAACTCGTCTGCATATTCAGGCATAGAAATTCCTTTAATTTCAAAAATGGCTGTTTCAGGGTTGAAATGAACTTCGGGGGTTACGGGTGTACTTTCAATAAACAAACTATCCATACTTTAATCACAAGAAATAAAAACTTAGGCTTAATAAATTTAGGCACAAAAATAAGGATTTTTAGTAAAATAATTCTGTTTCTAAATATGATAAGCTAAGGAATTAGTATACAAATCCTAAAGTTAGGAGTAAAAGTTTTTTTGGCAATAGTATACAAGATAAATAGTATTTGGTAAATAACCACCAAATGTGAAACTACAGGTATCATACATTTTGAACTATTGCCATACTCTTTTATTGAGTTTCTGTGCTTAGTATGCTTAAATAATTTGTATTCCAAGCACGAGCATATCATCGCGTTGTTCGGTATTTTGTATATGTTCTTGCATAGCTTTTTCAAGAGCGGTGTGTTGCTCTTTAAGAGGCAGGTGCGAATTTTTTTCTAGAATTTCCAACATTTGTTTTTCCCCGAATCGTTTACGTTTATCATTATTTTGGTCAGCGAAGCCATCGCTACACATATATAGGATGCTATCTACAGGGAGTTGGATTACTTGGTTAGTAAATTCCTTTTCTTCATTCTGCTCACCTCCGATAGATTTTCTATCACCTTTGAGTTCTTGGATTTTAGTTTCTCCTTTGGGTAAGTAATAAAGTGGTCGCTTTGCTCCTGAAAATGTAATTTCTAGGGTTTGGGTATCTAATGCACGATAAACCACGACAGCTAAGTCCATACCGCTGTTGTTGCTTGTATCTTTTTGCCGAAGGACGGTCTGTACCTCGTCATGAAGGCGGTTTAGAATTTGAGCAGGGTTGTGAATATCCCACACACGTATAATTTTATCTAATAGATTATTACCGATTAAGGTCATAAAAGCTCCGGGGACTCCATGCCCTGTGCAATCAGCAGCAATTACAAAAATTTTATCTTCAATTTTATTTATCCAATAGAAATCCCCAGAGACAATATCTTTGGGCCTATAGAGAACGAAATAATCGTGGAACAGGGCTTCCATTTTGGCTTGATAAGGCAATATAGCTTTTTGAATAGTGAGTGCGGCTTTAATGCTACTATTGATACGAGAGTTGATATCTTGCAGTACTTTATTTTGCTCGCGTATAGTTTCTTCACTTCGTTTTATTTTTTCATAGGATTCACGCAAGATTGCCTCGTTATTTCGTAGTTTTTCATTAGCTTCTGCCAGTACAGCCATGTGTTGCTCTAAAAGTTCTTGGCTACGTCTGAGTTCTTTATTTTGTGCTTCAATGTAATCTCTTTGTGCAATAATTTCTTCTTGGCTTTGTTGAAGTTCTTCATTATTAGTTAATATTTCTTGTCTTTGGGCTTCAATTTCCTCGTTTTGTTCTCTAAGTTTTTTGCTTGTGCGTCGGGCATTGATAAGCCCAACTATCACTAAGATTAGCACCAAGGCAATAAGTGCTAGTACCCCATAGAGGTAAAGTTTAATTTTCGCTTCGTCCTCTAAGCGTTGTTTTACGAGTTGGCGGTCTTTTTCGGCAGCTTCAAGGGCTTTTTTGCGGGCTTCATCTTGGGCGGCTTGTTCTTTAAGTTTAATATCCTGAAGTTCTTTATTTTTTTGTAAGAGGCTAATTTCTTGTCGTTGTCTTTCGGCTTCGGCTCGTTGTTGAGTAAGGGCTAAAAGTTGTTGTAAGCGATCTTTTTCTAATTGTTGGTTACGTATTTCGGCTTGTTGCCTGCTCTCACGTTCTTTGAGTAGGGCAAGTTCCTGTTCTTTTAAGATGAGTTCCTGTTGTTTTTTTTCTGCCTCCAACTTACTTTCACGAATTTGGGCTTCTTTACGTTCGTTTTCTGCCAAGATAGATTTTATTTCACTTTCTTTTTTTTCTACCTCTACTTGGCGTTCCATGAGTTGTTGTTGCTGTTTTATACCTTTTTGGTTGGCTTTTTCTTTGAGGTCTTGGTAAAGCTTATAGTATTTTTGCGATTGTCGCAGGTCGTCCTCTTTGCTATACACGTCAGATAAGATTTTGTAGCTAATCATCATGACGTCCTCCATTTGATTAGGCTCGGCAATTTCAATAGCTCTTTGGGCATATTCTAGGGCTTGGGTATTATTGCCTGCAATATAGGCGTTGGCAGCGAGGTAATTATTGATTGTAGCAATTTGTTGTTTGTTATTATTTTTTTCTGCTATTTTCAGGGCTTCATTATATTGTTGCTCAGCTAACTTGAAGCTGTTAGTATTTGAAAAAGTAACCCCTCGGTTGAGCAAAGTAAGTACTTGCTGGTTTTGAGCCTGTGGGAGTTTAGAATTTATTTCTAAAGCTCGGTCAAAATATTTGGCTGATTGCGTATTGTCGCCTAATTGCCTATAAAGGTATCCAATGTTGTTGTAGGTAAGGGCTAAATTATTTTGATTTTGGATTTGTGAATTCTTTTGATAAACCTCTAAGATTTCCAAATTGTTTTGTAAAGCATCTTGGTAATTACCCTCTATGCGATTGAGATTAGCTATTTCTTGCAAGGTACTCACAATGTTGGGGTTGTCATTTTGTTGTTTGTAGATGGCTAAAATCTCCTTTTGTGTTTGGATAGCATTTTTGTAGTCTTTTATTTGCACTTGGGAAAGGGCTATGCCTTTTAGAATTGCAATTTTTTGACTATTCTTATCCGTATTTTTAAGCAGATTATAGGATTTTTGGTAATATTCTATGGCCTTGCTATGGGCTTCCTGTTTTTGGTATTCCAGAGCAATTTGATTTTGTAGATTTATTTTTTGCTCATCTTTTTTAGCCTGGTTAAGTTGGGCTAAAAGTTCACTAATAGTAGTTTGCTGGGCAGGAGCAGGAGAGAAGCATATACAGGCAATAACAAGAATGGTTATTCCCCTGATTAAACAAAATCGACAGAAGTAAAGTTGGCGAGCAATAGAATTAGCAAACATAATTGATAAAAAGTAGAAAGTTTGTTTTTGCTACTAAAAGTTATTCAATCATTCAAAATTAGCACAAAAATTTTGCAAAAAATGAATTTTACAAAAATTTCTGTATGTCTTGAGCAATTTCCTTAAACTCTTCAGGTGAAAACTTGAGTTTCTTGGAAAATTGCACATCAGCCATGCTATTAGTAGGTATTAAATGCAAGTGAGCATGAGGGACTTCATAGCCGATAACAGCAGTGCAAATCCGCTTACAATTTGTATATTTTTTCAGAGCAATTGCCACCTTTTTGGCAAAAATATTCATTTCAGCTATTAAATCATCCTCTAAATCAAAATAATAATCAATCTCTTGTTTAGGAATAACCAAAGTATGCCCCTTGGCAACGGGATAAATATCTAAAAAAGCCAAAAAGCGTTCGTTTTCAGCTACTTTGTAGCAAGGGACTTCACCTTGCACAATTTTGGTAAAGATACTTGGCATAGATTTACGAAAAAATTTGTATCTAACAAAGAAATATAAGCGGTAGAGAAATTGCATACTAGGCAAAAATAAAAAAAAAAAACAAAATTACTTAACAGAGCCTGCAATCATCAGGAATTTTGATTTGTAAACAACACGGCTAAACACTCCTAATGAAAGCTTGACAAAAATATGAAAAACTAAACTAAAAAAGAACAAAAATTTCTTTGCTTCAATTTGCTCTGTTTCATTGTAATTTCGTATTTTAGCAAAAAATTGCCCAAACTCTACCACCTTTAACCTTACATGTGCCTCAAAATAGATATTCATACGCATATTCTTCCTGAGCATATCCCACGATATAGCGAAAAATTCGGCTATAGTGGCTTCGTACATTTAGACCACTACAAGCCCTGCCGTGCTCGCATGATGATAGATGATAAATTTTTTCGTGAAATTCATGACAATTGTTGGGATCCAGAAGTGCGGCTTAAAGAATGTGAATTGTTTAATGTAGATGTTCAGGTACTTTCTACAGTACCCATCATGTTTAATTACTGGGCAAAGCCTTCGCATTGTTTAGAAATTTCACAATATTTAAATGACCATATAGCTGAACTGGTAGCAAGATACCCTCAAAGATTTGTAGGACTAGGAACTTTACCTATGCAAGCTCCTGGTTTAGCCATTTTAGAACTAGAACGATGCATGAAAATGGGTATGGCAGGAGTACAAATTGGGACACATATCAATGATTGGAACTTGTCAGAAGAGGTACTTTTCCCATTTTTTGAAGCAGCCGAACACTTAGGCGCAGCCATCTTCGTTCACCCTTGGGATATGATGGGGGCAGACAAAATGCCTAAGTACTGGCTACCTTGGCTCGTAGGAATGCCTGCCGAAACCTCACGCGCTATCTGTTCTATGATCTTCGGAGGAGTATTTGAACGTTTTCCTAACTTACGTGTAGCTTTCGCTCATGGGGGAGGAGCCTTCCCTGCTACTATCGGAAGAATTGAGCAAGGTTTTTTAGTTCGCCCTGACCTTTGTGCAATTGATAACAATGTAAACCCACGTAATTATTTAGGTAAATTTTACGTGGACTCATTGGTGCATGATGTTGAAGTCTTGCGATATTTGATTAAAGTAATAGGCGAGGATAATATTGCTCTGGGAACAGATTATCCCTTTCCATTAGGTGAGTTAGAAATGGGTAAAGTAATTGACGAATTAGGAAATATCTCTACTGAATTAAGAGAAAAACTTTTGGGGCGCAACGCTTTGCGTTGGCTTAATCTCCCTGCAGAGAGATTTGAACGCCTACAAGAAACCGTAGATAAGCACAATATTTGATTTTTTTGTAATTTTGCAAGCTCATTCCTTACTTTTTATTTATTGTACTGCTTTTAGAAAAAAAACAAGCCTCATGCTCAACCGACACCTGCTCCGCGGCAAGGCTATGCAAACCCTTTACAGCTTGGAGCACAGCCAAAGAGCCGCCTACAGTATTGCTATTGACCTAATTCAGCATAGCCTCGAACCTGCATGGAATGTAGACAAATCTACCGTAGATTTTGAGGAGATAGCTAAAAAACGACAAAGCGCCCAAGATATTCTTGAACGAAATTACCAAAACGATACAATTAGGTTTGATGCCTCAGTTCACCCTGACGTAAAAAAAATTGCTCTTGAAGCCTTTACTTTCTATAAAAACCAATTATCCAAAGATTATAACTTTCTCTCCAAGCAATTAGAAAGTCAATTCAATAAAATGTATGATGCCTATCTAATGCTTTTACTTTTATTGATCGATTTAAGCGACTTTGCACGCCAAGAAGAGATACGTATTAAAAAGAGTTTGGCTTACCAAAACCAAGTTATTGTTTTAGAAGGAGACTTTAAATTGAAAAATAATCAGTTTTGTGAAGTCTTGCGTCAAAGCCAACCCCTGCAAAAAGAAATTCTAAAAAGAAATTTATCCTGGAACAACTACCGTGAGATAGTGCATAATCTTTTTAGGCAAGTCATTAGAAATGAGGAGTTTTACAAACAATATGACCAAGCCCCTACTACTGATTTCGAACAAGACCGTACCTTTATTACCGAACTTCTGCGGCAAGTTATCTTAAAAAATGAAAGCATACAAACCGTTCTAGAAGAGATTGATCCTCATTGGGTAGAGAATGCTGCTATCGTGAGAGATATGCTTAATAAAAATCTTAAAAAAACTACTCCTAACTTCTTTGAACTCACTCCCCTTGCTCTCAACTGGGAAGAGGACTTCCTATTTGTGAAAGAAATTTTACACCTTACATGGAAACATCAACTAGAGTTGGAACGAATTATTGACCAAAAAGTTGAAAATTGGGAATTAGAACGATTAGCCCAACTTGACCGTATTATTATCAGAATGGCAATTTGTGAAATGTTACATTTCCCGAGTATCCCTGTCAAAGTTACGATTAACGAGTATATAGAACTATCCAAACGTTATAGCACGCCCAAAAGCAAGCAATTCGTTAATGGCTTACTTGATGCTATTTCACAAGATTTATTACAACAAGGTAAAATCCGCAAAACAGGGCGCGGGCTAATAGATAACAAATAGGAAAAAGTGGTTTTTGGTAAATAATTTTAGTTATAGAGCCACCAAACATAACTTTTGCATGTAATTTGCAAATGAAAAAGAATATAATTCCCTAATAGAATAGAAAAGCTTAATTATTCTAGACTATCTTTCGTGCAAGTATGGAGAAGCAAAGCAAAGTGAAAAATATCGCCCAAGATGATAAAAAAACTACAAACAAATTAGAAAAAACCAGTACTACTCCTTTGAAATCTATCAAGAACTATTGGAATATACGTACCATTACAGGTAAAATTGTTTGGCTCACCTTCTCCTTTTTAAGTATTTTGATCATTACTAATTCGCTAACTCTTTATCAAAACCAACGTACTACCTCGCTTAATCAATATGTAGAAGAGGTTCGCTCTAAAATACCTGCTTTATCTAATGCCTTAGTTAGCTCGCTTAACCGTTCAATTTCCTTACAAAAGTCATATTGGATGACCCAAGATAAGAAATATCTAAGAGACCGTGATTTCCTTTGGGAAGCAATTATCAGCAAGCAAAGCAAAGAACTTTTGAGCCTTAAAGATAAGGTCCTAGAGAAAGAGAATAAAGCCCGTTTGGATAGTATTCAGAAACTTTTACCCAAACTTCAAAAAAAACAACAAAGTTTAGATAAAGACTTTGAAAGGCAAGTGAGCTATCGTAAGTTTTACATTAAGCAAGATACCCTAGCTAAACAAACCCTACGCGCTTACATAGAACAAGAAGCAAAACTACAAACCACATTTAACGAGTTGTTGGAAAACAAAGATGCTGAATTTAAGGAATTACGTCAAATCTTGATCCGATTGTCCTCCTCCTCTAATAAGCTATTAGAAGACGAGCTTAAACGTGTTAATAAAGAATTAAATCAATTAAGCACTTTTATTGTTATTGCTACCATTTTTGCTCTCCTTATTATTATTAGCCTTACTTACAGCCTTACGCGCAAATTTCAAGAATCAATCGCACAGCCAGCTTTTATGCTTAATCAATTAGCCGATGGGGAATTAATACGTGTAGCCAAAGTACCTGATAATGAATTTGCAGACATAGTGAAAAGTGCTAATACACTTTCTAAACGCCTGCGTAGAACAAGCCTCTTTGCCTTAGAAATTGGAGAAGGACGTTTTGATACACCTTTTGAACCCGTGAGCCAACAGGACATGCTAGGAAATGCGCTCCTGCAAATGTCGCAAAAACTACAAAAATCCAGTGAAAAGGATTTTATTCGGAAATGGACTACCGAAGGACTGTCAAAATTTGTAATAATGCTTCGCGAAAATAAAGAAAATTTGAAACTTTGGGCAGAGACAATTATCTGGCAAATGACTAAGTACGTAGAAGCACAAAACGGATGCTTTTACATCTTGAATGAAGATAATCCACAAGAACCTTACTTGGAGCTATTTGCAGGCTATGGACTAAATGATAAAAATCTAAAAAGAGAAAAAATTAAAATTCACCAAAGATTTGCAGAAGGATTAGTAGGGCAATGCTTCAAAGAGGCTCGCACCCTCATTTTTACTGATATTCCCAATGATTATGTGCAAATCTCCTCTGCCTCAGGAAAGGCAAAACCCAAGTTCTTACTGATTGTACCATTAAAATTGAACGAAAAAGTGGAAGGAGTGGTAGAACTAGCCTCCATTAAACCAATGCCACCTTACCAAATTGAGTTCATAGAACGATTAGCAGAAAATATTGCTGCTAACCTCCTCACTATTAAAGCTAATGATAAAACTCAAAAACTACTCTTGGAAACCCAAAAACAAGCAGATATGCTAAAAACTCAAGAGGAAGAAATGCGACAAAATTACGAGGAGCTGCAAGCCTCCCAAGAGGAAACGAAATACAAAAGTTTGCAACTAGAAAAGCTACTACAAGAAGCACAACAAAAAGAACTAGAAATTTTGCATGTGAAAGCAAAAATTGAAAAAGCCAAACAAAATTTTGAACAAATGACCGATGCCGTACCTGGAGTAATCTTTCAATATAAAAAGAAAAAAGGAGAAAAAGCCGAGTTCTTATATGTAAGTTCAGGAACAAAAGAAATTTTTGGACTTGAACCACAGGAATTATTAAAGGACTCAGATAACTTCTTCAAAATTATCCACCCTGACTTTCTACAGGACTTAGCTGAAAGCTTCAGAAAATCTATCAAAACGCGTACAATTTGGGAATGGCAAGGTAAAATTATTCAGCCTGATGGAACTGAGAAATGGGTATCAAGTACTGCGCGTCCCCAAGTCTCTGAAGACCAAGCCGTGATTTATAGTGGAATGTTTTCAGATATTACCCATCTTAAAAAAACAGAAGAAGTGCTTGAAAAAACACTTATTACCTCTCAAGAGAAAACCGCTCAGCTTGCTGAACAAGAAATAATAGCTAAACAAAGTACAGAAGCTATGCTTCAAACTCAAGAAATGCTACAAAAAAAGACATATAGTTTTGAACAGCAACAAGATATACTTAACGCTATTTTGAGTAGTATTGAAGAGTCTATTCTAGTAATTAACCGTGAGTACAAAATTATACTATTAAACGAAATACTTAAAAAGCAATATGAAAATACATCTTACCGAATTGACATAGGAAGTAATATACTAGAAACATTAGGAGACTTGGCCGAAGAGTGGAAAGGTTACTATGATCGTGGATTGAGTGGCGAGTCTTTTAGCTTTATTAAAGAAAATCCATTATCCCCTAATCAACGAAGACGGTACTTTATCAATCCTGTAAAACAAAAAAATAAAATCATTGGTGTTTCAGTAATTTCAAAAGAGTTAGATAATAACTTTCAAGTTGTTAATAATACTTGACTTTAATTCAATGCAAATTTGAAGATTTACCTTATAATGTCTTTACTTTTGCCTTTTTTTGATATAGAACCGAAATGTGTTTCGGAATTCTAACTTGCTTGTGCCCTTAATAGATAGGTATTGTCTTTACTTAATAAAATTGCTTTAATGTTTAGCAACTTCAACTCATGTTAAAAAAGGAGGTGAATTACTTATGCTAAATTATCCTCTAAACGCAGGTTTTGTACGATAAAATCTTGCCTATCAGCAGTATTTTTACCCATGTAATAGTCTAATAGTTTGTGAATTACGGTATCTTTTTTTAAGCTAATAGGTTGCAAACGCATATCTTTGCCAATAAATTTTCCAAACTCTTCGGGAGAAATTTCACCTAATCCCTTAAAGCGGGTAACTTCGGCGCCAGCCCCTAATTTTTGCATAGCACGTTGTTTTTCGGTTTCATTGTAGCAATAAATTGTATCTTTTTTGTTTCTTACTCTAAAAAGTGGGGTTTCTAGAATGTAGAGATGTCCTGCACGCACCAAGTCAGGAAAGAACTGCAAAAAGAAGGTTGTAAGCAAAAGGCGAATGTGCATTCCATCTACGTCAGCATCGGTAGCAATAACCACTCTGTTGAAACGTAAATTTTCAATACCCTCTTCAATGTCTAGGGCATGTTGTAAAAGGTTAAACTCCTCATTTTCATAAACTACTTTTTTGCTTAAACCAAAGCAATTGAGCGGTTTACCTCTCAAACTGAACACGGCTTGCGTTTGTACGTCGCGAGCTTTGGTAATAGAACCACTTGCCGAGTCCCCTTCGGTGATAAAAATAGTGCTTTCGTAGCGTCGTTCTTGTTTCAAATCGGTGAAATGTATGCGGCAGTCGCGTAATTTTTTATTGTGCAGGTTAGCTTTTTTGGCTTTTTCGTTAGCTAATTTTTTGATAGTAGAAATTTCCTTCCGTTCTTTTTCAGATTGTAGGATGCGTTTCAGCAAGGCATCAGCAGTGGAAGGATTTTTGTGCAAATAGTTGTCTAACTCTTTTTTAATCAGTTCATTCACAAAAGAACGGATAGTTTGCCCTTGTGGACTCATGTTTTGTGAACCTAATTTGGTTTTAGTTTGTGATTCAAAAACTGGCTCTTGCACTTTGATACTTATAGCAGCAACAATAGAGCCTCTGATGTCAGCAGGTTCAAATTCTTTTTTATAAAAATCGCGGATAGCTTTGGTAAAGGCTTCTTTGAAAGCGGATAGGTGCGTTCCACCTTGGGTAGTATTTTGCCCATTGACAAAGGAAAAATAATCCTCTCCATAACTATCGGTGTGGGTAAAGGCGATTTCCAAATCCTCGTGCTTGAAGTGTACGATAGGATAGCGAATCTCTTCCTCACTTACTTTTTGTTTTAGCAAATCTAACAAGCCATTTTCAGAAAAGTACTCTTTTTGGTTTAGATAAATTTTTAGCCCTGCATTCAAAAAAGCATAGTTCCAGATTAATTCTTCTAAAAAAGTAGTATCAAAAGCGTAGCCTTCAAAAATGGTGTCGTCAGGTTCAAAAATAACAAGCGTACCATTTGGCTCGTCGGTATATGTCTCAGAGGCATCATTGATTAGGATGCCTTGCATAAATTCAGCTACTTTGGTACGCCCCTCTCTAAAAGATTGTACTTTGAAATAGCTTGATAATGCATTCACCGCTTTGGCACCCACTCCGTTTAGTCCTACACTTTTCTGAAAAGCCTCTGAGTCGTATTTTCCACCTGTATTAATTTTGGATACGCAATCAACTACTTTGCCAAGTGGAATGCCTCGCCCATAGTCGCGAACTGCCACACGCTTCTCGTCAATCTGTATATCTATACGTTTGCCAAAGCCCATTATGTGTTCATCAACGGCATTATCTATAATTTCTTTTACTAATACATAAATACCATCATCGGCAGCAGTGCCGTTACCTAATTTGCCAATATACATACCTGGGCGTTTGCGAATATGCTCACGCCAGTCTAAAGTTTTGATGTTATCTTCGGTGTAAGAAGCGGTTTGCATAGCAGGTTACAAAGCATTTGTTTTATTTTTTTGGCAAATTTAGCCTAGTTTTTAATAAAATGAAAATAATTGGATTACTTTTTTAGCATTTTTAATGTTTTGGCTTCACTTGACATTATTTTACTAAATATTCGGCTAAAAGTTGTGCTAATATAAAATCGGCTACCAAAATAGCAATACAACTACTGGTAACAGCTTTGGTACTGGATTGCCCTACTTCCAAAGCACCGCCACGTGTGTAATAGCCCTTGAAAGCGGAGATAGAGGCAATCAGAAAACCAAATACTACGGATTTGATAAGGGCAAAAGGTACACTAAAAGGCTTAAAATCGGTACGTACTCCTGTAATATAGTCCATTTCAGTAAAACAATTTGTATAGACGCCTGCAAAAAATCCGCCCCACATTCCTAAAAAAGCGGCTAAAATCACTAACATAGGAATAACAATCATAGCAGCGATAATTTTGGGTAACACCAAATACGAAATAGAATTGATACCCATAATTTCCAAAGCATCTATTTGTTCGGTAACGCGCATTGTACCTAACGTACCCGCAATATTTGAACCTACTTTACCTGCCAATACAATGCAAGTAATAGTTGGGGCAAGTTCTAAAATGGTCATATCTCGTACAATTGTACCTACCACATAAAGTGGAATAAGTGGACTAACCAAGTTGTAAGTGGTTTGGACGGCACTCACCGCACCAATAAAAGTAGAAATGATGCTCACGATAAATACCGAATTGATACCAATAAGTACACATTCATCAATCACGAGGCGAACATATACTCTAAATTTTTCACGATTGATAAACATCGTACCTAAAAAAATCATGTATCTACCTAATTGTTTCATTTTCAGTATTATTTTTAGGTTTAGGTTAATGCAATTTGAATAATACATCAAACAAAAGATACAAAATGAGCCCTACCAGCCCTCCTACTATGGTACCGTTGATACGAATATATTGTAGGTCTTTTCCCACTTCTAACTCTAACTTGTCAGCAATATCGGCTTTGTCCCAATTTTTTACGGTAGTGCCAATATGCGTACTAATCCAAGTCTTATTTTTTTGTACAAATTGTATAATCTCCTCGTGCAAAGTTCGGTCAATGCTTGCACGCATTTCGGTATCACTTTCTAATTTCTCAGCCATAGCCATCAAACCTTTGAGCAAATATTCACGGATTTTAGAATTTTCGCTCAAATAATCTTTTAAGATAGTAGTTTTCAGTTCATCCCAAATATTGCTTGTGTAACGTTGAAAAGCAGTTCCTTGTATAATTTCATCTTTAATTTTATCTGCTTTTTGCTTATATTCAGGGGAGTTTTTAAGATCAGCAAAAAGGCGCTGGGTAAGTTGATTATATCGCTGTCGGAGAACGTGGTTAGGGGTGGTTAAAACTTCATAAGAATACTCTTGGACGGCTTCCAGTGTACCATCGGCAAAAGTTTCGTTAATAGCCGTACCAATTCCCAAGAGCGAAGGTAAGCCCTTATCATTAAATTTTTGTCTTAGCCACTCGCGGTTTTCATCTTTTGCCAAAAATTCGTTCAAACTTTTTAATACATAATCTAGCAGCCGTTGATGTTCATTTTTTTGGGTAAAATAGTTCAGAATATCAGCTACAAGCGAGGCTAAATCAATGTTATAAACAAAATGTAATGCCTTATTTTTCAGAAAAGTATTCATTTCTTGGGCGTCAATGCCATTAATGATATTAGGAATAAACTTTTCTAATTCTTTAACTAGCAGGAGGGCGTTATCAGGTGTTTTAAGCCACTTAGCAACCTCTTGAGCAATATGTATTTTTTGCACCTCTCGCCGAATACTTGCCTCGTCTAAAAAATTTTGGACTACAAAATTGCCCAAATTTTTGCCCAAAGCCTCTTGTTTTTGCACAATCAGGTTCGTATGCGGAATAGGTAAGCCCAAAGGGTGCCTAAACAAGGCAACTACGGCAAACCAATCGGCTAAAGCACCTACCATGCCTGCCTCAGTAAAGGCACGCAAAAACCCAAGCCAAGGATAAGAGGTTTCCAAATATTTGCTCAAAAGAAACAAGCTAGCCATAAGCACAAGTAGCCCCGTAGCAAGGAACTGTATCTTTTTGAGCATCAAACGTTTACGTTCGTTTTCAGCAAGAGAGGGCTCCATGTACACACTCAGAAAATATTTTGTGCCACAAAGATACGAAAAAAGTTAAGAAAAACCTTCGGACAAGGAATGGTAGCTATCTATATAAGGTTTGGGAGGTATTTGATAAATTAAATTTTATGTTTTCACAAAGATTATCATAAAAAGAGAAACACTTATTTTGTGCATAAGTATCCATTTTTCTGCAAAACATCATTTACTTGGGTGCAATTACGCAAGAGGCTGTGCAAACATTCCTGCGGTTCAGCTTGCAACTCGGTAACAGATAAAAAGCGCACCTCTTGAATAATTTGGTTTCGTGAGGTAAGTTCAGGGTCAAAACCTTGTTTGAGCGTGCCTCCTATGATGCTCACTTCAAAAAAAAGTTCTATGGCATGCAAAGGAGGGTCTAAAAATTCATTCACAAATAGCAGTTTTCCTACTTCAATGATTAGTCCTGTCTCTTCGGCAAATTCACGTTTAAGGGTTTGGTGTGCCGTTTCACCAAAGTACATACCTCCTCCTGGGGGCGACCATAGGTAGTTGCCTTTGCCCAAGTATTGATGTTTTATGAGCAAAATTTTTTCATTCTGTATACAAATTCCGCTTACCCGTAAGCGTAAAGTATTTCCAAATCTTTCTATAATAGCTTGTTGAGTTTCTTGGGCTAGCATTTCAATAAATAGTTGAAAATAAATTATTTTTGTAAAGTAATAATCAACTTTTCCAAATCTTTAACCTCAAATTTTCGCAAAATGTTAGGACTGAGGTGATAAAAGATTAGCCTTGTATTTGGTTGATTGATTTGCTTTTGGAGCAGTCGGCAAGCCTGTTGCAAATCATTCAAAGTAGGATTTTCTACACGCAACTCATCATTTTCGTACAAATATACACCTGCAAAATAATGCGACTTTTTTACTTTGAATGTATTTTTTGCAATAGGTTCAAAGTTTTTCTTTTCTAAATCCGTAGTTTGGATTTCATTGAGCAAATGCACCACTTTATTTTCTCTTAAAACTACCCCCCAGCCATACAAAGGCAGAGCGAAGTCCAAAGGTAGTGTATAGGTATGGTAATTTTGCAAATATTTTTTGGCAATTTCATTGTCCAAAATAGAGTTTTGCGTTTGACTTCCTACCAAATCACCCATATTGTAGTACATGAGCAATCCTTTGTGTACAGGTGGCACACCCACCATGGCAGGGTATTTAAGTTGGTGAAGCCGAATAGTAGCTGAAAGATAAACCGTTTTGGGTAGTTCTTGGGCTATTTTTTTCAACAAAGCAAAATACTTTTCTTTTGTTTCTACTGACCAATCGCAATCTACTTGCAACTCTTGCAAAGGATTAGACGTAGCATGAGCATGCATCTTTTGCACTTTTCGGACTAATTGCTTGGCTAACACTTCTATTTTGTTAGTTTTGATAAAGCGTAATGTGCGATTTGTAATGAATACCACAGGAATAACTTCTACGTTTTTCAAAGATTGTGTAGGTAATTTAAGCGAAGCCAAAGGCAAAGCCTCTTGCGTTTCTGGGTTAAAATCTATATCAAAAAAGCGAATAAAAAGCTGACTGACTTGCAACTTCTGCAAATAAACTTGCTCATTTTCACTAAGTTGTAGTTTAGTTTGCCAATAATAAAAAGCAGGTTTTATTTGCTTATCTGACCTATTACATTGGTACAGAAAGCATAATCCAAATACGCCCAGGCATATTCTTGTTAGCATTTGAAAATGAAAATACTTTTCAGAAAACATTGTATTGTTTGTTAGTTTTAGGAGAGCGTTACACGGCACAATTTTCGTACTTTTGTAACTTAATTTAACAAATGCAAAGCAATTTTATGGCTACTTTTGAAGAACTAAAACTAAACAAACAACTCTTAACAGCAATTGCTGAGGCAGGTTTTACCGAACCTACCCCCATACAAGCCAGAGCTATTCCACTCATTTTAGCAGGGCATGATGTGTTAGGCATTGCCCAAACAGGCACGGGCAAAACTGCCGCTTATGTACTACCTCTACTCATGAAAATAAAATATGCCCAAGGCTCTTTTCCACGAGCTTTGATTATCAGCCCTACCCGCGAATTAGCCGTACAAATCGCCACAGCAACACAACAATTCGCCAAATATACCGATTTGCGTATTGTGTGTGTGTACGGAGGGGTAGGTATGAAAAACCAAATCAAGCAAATTCAACAAGGAGTAGATATTTTAATTGCTACCCCTGGTAGGTTACTGGATATTTATTTCGAAGGTGAACTGCCACTCAAACAAATAGAGATTTTCGTAATAGATGAAGCCGACAAGATGATGGACATGGGCTTCATGCCACAAATTAACCAAATTTTAGAGCTAATTCCTGCCAAAAAACGCCAAAATTTACTCTTTTCAGCTACTATGCCTCCCAAAGTAATGCAGTTAGTAGAAGAGTTCTTAGAATATCCGCAAATAGTAGAAATTACACCACAAGCCACACCTGCCCAAACTATAAGCCAAAGTTTGATTGAAGTGCCTAATTTCAAAACGAAAATCAATTTATTAGCTCATTTCTTGCAAAATCCTACTTGGCAAAAGGTGATTATTTTCACACGTACCCGCCTTTTTGCTGAAAATATTTATCGCTTTTTGAAACGAAAATTAGGTCAAGAAGCGGTGCGTACTGTTCATGCCAACAAAGCCCAACAAACACGCATTAACGCTATGAATGACTTTAAGGAAGGCAATGTACGCATTTTAGTAGCAACCGATGTAGCTGCCCGCGGCATTGATGTAAGCCAAGTAAGCCATGTAGTCAATTTTGATGTGCCACTTGTTTATGAAGATTATGTTCACCGTATTGGACGTACAGGAAGGGCAAACCACAAGGGCGAAGCTATTACTTTTGTCCTACCTTCAGATGAATACCATATTCGCAAAATTGAAAAAATTATCAAAATGACTATCCCACGTCTGCCTATTCCCGCAGGAGTAGAAGTGCCTGAAACAGACTTTGAAGAGAAACAAGCCATAGCCAAAGCTATTGACGACCAACGTAAAAAAGAAAACCCTGATTTTCAAGGGGCTTTTCATGAAAAAAAGGCTAAAAATATCAGCTCAAAGAAAAAAAGTAAAGCAAAAAGTATTAGTAAAAATTCGCAAAAATCTATCAAAAAATCTAATACCCAACCAAAAACTAATTACCCAAAAACAAAAAATAAAAGCAAGAAAAAGACCAGCCCTTGAAAATGGATCAAATTCTTACCCTACAAATCCAAATTTCGCAATTGTGGAACCTTCCAAGCTATAATTATAACTACTACCAAAGTCATTACACCTCCAAAAATGACCGAAGGCACCAACCCAAGCAATTTAGCTGCCACCCCTGACTCAAATGCTCCTATTTCATTAGAGGAACTAATGAAAATAGAATTCACTGCCGAAACTCGCCCTTTCATAGCTTCAGGTGTGTGCGTTTGTAACAAATTACTTCGGATAATCACACTTACACTGTCAAAAGCACCACTCAAAAATAAACACAATAGTGAAAGCCAAAAATTAGTAGAAAGGGCAAAGGCAATAATACTTATGCCAAAACCTGCCACAGCCAAAAGTAGCCGTTTCCCAGCGTGCTTACGAACAGGATAGTATGCTAATGCTATTGCCATAACCACCGAACCTACTGCTGGGGCAGAACGCAAAAAACCTAGCCCCTCTGCCCCTACACTCAACACATCGGAAGCAAAAGCAGGCAGTATAGCAACAGCCCCTCCAAACAAAACAGCAAATAAATCCAAAGAAATTGCTCCTAAAATAATCGGTTGGCTAAATACAAATTGCACCCCTGACCACATTCGCTCTCTCAAATCTATAACTTCAGGTTTGGGCGGGGCAGGTTTGTGAGCAATCATTCCCAAAAAAATAAGAGCAAAGACAAATAATAACGTTTGCAATAAATAAGCCATTTGCACACCCAAAAAAGCATACACTAATCCCCCAAGAGCAGGACCTATTACCATACCGATTTGCCAATTCGTGCTATTCCAAGCAATAGCATTTTGTAGTTCCTTTTGTGAAACCACTTGCGTAAGAAAAGCAAAATAGGCAGGGCTAACAAAACCACGTGCCAAGCCAATCAAAAAAATCACTCCAAAAATAGGAAAAATAGGCTTGCCAATCCACACTTGCACTATTTGCCAACTCAATAACCACAAGCAAGCCGAAGCAAACACAAGCACGTAAAACACTTTTTGCAAAATTTTCTTTCGGCTGTACATATCCACCAAATGCCCTGCATAGAGAGCAATTAAAATACTTGGTACAGCCTCAGTCAAGCCGATTAAGCCTAAATAAAGGGTATCTTTTTGCGTAAGTTCATAAATTTGCCAACCTACTATCACGGCTTGCATCTGCACGGCTAAGGTAACGCACAAACGCATAGCCAAAAAAAAGCGAAATTCGGCATTTTGCAGTGCTAAATAGGGTGATAGCCTATTTTCAGACATAGCGGTTTAGGGTAACTTTGCCCAAAATTAACAAATATAGAGCAAAACTATCTTAAAAAAAGATGGTGCAGATGCAACACTTGCGGCAAAACAGGTTGAACATCATCATTATAGATAACAAAATCGGCACGTTTTATTTTCTCCTCTTCCGAAATTTGCTTGTCCATAATTGCCTCAATTTCTTGCAAAGAGCGGTGCTTATCGCGTTGTTGTATGCGTTTTATGCGTAAGGCTTTGGGGGCAAAAACGGTAATTATCTTGTCTAACACTTTATCTCTACCTGCCTCAAAAAGCAAGGCGGCTTCATTCAAAACGTAAGGAAAGTGGGAATTTTCTCTCACCCAGCGTTGATAATCCTCCCCTACGCAAGGATGTACCAAGTGGTTAATGAGTTGCGTTTTAGCACTATCATTAAACACCTCCTTTGCCAAAAAATTACGGTTGAGTTCTCCATTAGGCAAATAGGCTTCTTTACCAAAATGTTGTATAATCTGTTCTTTAAGAGGTAAATAATTCACCATAAGCCATTTGGCACGGCTGTCAGCTTCATAAATAGGTGCACCCAAAGTTTGAAATATTTTACAAATCAAACTTTTACCCGAGCCAATACCGCCTGTAATTCCAATTTGCTGCATAAATACTGCAAAAATTTAATCAAATCTGTAGTTCTTAACGAAATTTTTAAGCAGAAAGGAGCTAATAATTTGTAGGAGAAAAATTAAGATTACACAACTTAACTTAACATGAAGCTATTTTCAGATAAAGGTAACGATTATTGTCAGTTTTGCAAAATTATTTATCAGTCTGCATTTGGCATAGCAAAAATTTGCAGTATTTTAATTATCTTTGTTAGAAACAAATCAAGAAATTTTGCCGTGAAACACAAAACTACCTTTAACTTCTTTTGCGGTTTTTTAGTATTTTACACTCTTGCTTGTGCTCAAGATACCACTTATTGGTACATTCCAAGTGTAGAGGAAGTTCTGAAACAAGAACGACAAACTGACGAGGAGATAAAAGTAACTACTGCCTCGCGCTTAAAGGAGAATTTGAGCGATGCTCCTGCAAGCATTACCGTAATTACTCGCGAGGATATCGAACGGCACGGCTACCGCAATTTAGCCGAACTTTTGGCGCGTGTTCCTGAAGTCTATACCCACTTTACAGGCAATAATTTTGATACTGATTTTAGAGGTTTTTTTACTAATAACACACGACGAAACGTACTTTTTCTCTATAATGGGCATCGCTTGAATGAGCGGTTTCACTTTGGCGACTTTTATGCCGATGTCATTGGAGATTTGAACAATGTAGAACGCGTAGAGATTATTCGCGGACCTGGCGGGGCTTTGTATGGTAGTGTGGCAGTGCAAGGCGTAGTAAACATTATTACCAAAAATGCCGAGCCACGTTTTGAAAATAGTGAGCAAAAAGTACGACTTTTTCAGTCGGTAGTAGTAGAGGAGTTAGGTAGAAATTCTTTGGTACAACGCAATACCTTTGGTTTTGTCATGCGTTTTTCTAAAAATACCAACCTTTCAATCAATGCTTATCAAGTAAGTGGGGGGCTGCTATTTGATACCAAAACAGGCAATACGGTTCGCCCTTGGCAAAGTCAATTTACACGCCAAGACGGAGCAGGTATGGCTCGTATGCAAATGCGTAACCAACTTTATACCTATGTGCCTAATGACGGTAGTTTTAGAGGAGGTATTACTTTCCCTTCCTTTGATGTACGGCTCAATACCCGTTATTTCTCCGCAGGGGCATTTATGCACAGCCGAGCCGTTACGTGGGTTCATCCTAAGGAAAATCACACCTTTAATTACCCTAGCAACGACCGGCAATGGAGTTTCGGAGCAGCTTATGCAGAACTAAAACCTATTACCAAAATGCAAATCTCAGGGCGAATTAGCTATAACCTTTCTACTAATCGCGAAATTTCAGATATGAGCAGTAATGATTTTTTTCCTAACACTACCCTTAGCTTAGCCCAAAATGCTTACCGTAATTTTTACACAGGAGCAGGAAACTTAAACCGCTACCTGCGACGTGGAGAAGACTTTGTGCAATACGTTCCTTCTTTGGATTTGAGCAAATTTGCTGACAGCACACTCAACCGAAATGGTGGTGGGCTAAATTCCAATTATGCAGGTGTTACTAAATCTTTTGGAGCAGAATTTCAACTCTTACCTTACCAAAATGAAAAAATTACTATCACTGCAGGTGGAAATTTGGAAATAGCTGACTACAAAAATATTCAATGGGTAAGCACACGGCAAGGGCAATACATTGCCCACCGCCCCTCAGGAGGTATTACCGATTACGGCTGGTATTATGGCTTATGGGTGCAAGCCATTTATACTCCTTTTCCTAAACTTACCCTTACAGCAGGGCTACGCTACGACTACCAAATGATTGAAAACGTATATCGCAATATTGCCAACGAGGTAATTTATACATTCAATGCCCAAACCAATGTATTTACACCTTTTCAAGTGCGAAACAAATTTGATGAGAACTTTACACCGCGTTTTGCCCTTAACTATCGCTTTTCAGAAAATACAAATATTCGCTTAATCTATGCCCAAGCCTTTCGTGCCGTACCGCCACAAGAGGTTATTCGCTTGCCCTTTGGTACACCCGCTAGGTCAGAAATTACTCGTAACTATGAATTGATTGTAAAACAATATTTCGCTAAAAAACGAGGAAGTATCACCTTTAACGCTTTTCATTTAGAAAACAATCGTTTGTACCAGTTCAATCCTGCTACGCAAAGTTTCAATGCAGGAAGCGCTTGGAGAAACACAGGTATTACCCTTGCAGCCCAGCATCAACTTTTAGACAATAAACTCCTTATTTGGGCTAATGGCTCGTACTTTTTTATCAGACGCCCTTCTGATGCGTTTGCTTTTATGCGTGATTGGAAAAACCCGCGTCCAGGTACAGGCATCGTAGGAACAATTGGCTCGGGGGGAGTCGCTCCCATCTATGACCCCTTGCCTAATCAATATCTACCTTTGGACTCACCGCAACACCTCTTCAAAGCAGGGATTAGCTATGCAGCAAGCAAAGGCTTTACTATCGGTATAGAACAATACTGGAACGGAGAAATACAGACCCTTGCTCCTGCCAATAACAATGTTGGAGACCTCAACCCTGCTATTCTGATCGTGCAAGGAAACCAAGTTATAGAAAATACACAACTCAATCCAAATAATTATACCATACATCGCGTTCCTGCAAGTCAATATTTTAACTTATACCTTCGACAAAGCGGAAGAATGGTAGGGATAAAGAATATTTTCGTAGAACTGAAAGTAAATAATCTCTTTAATACCACTGTTTGGAATGTTCTCAATGCCGATGCTCAAAGTTGGAATAGTAACCTCTACTATAAGCCTAACCAAATTCCTGATTTTGGAAGAAGATACCTAGTAAGCCTCAATTATAGCTTTTAGTATAAGGTTCAGTTAAATAAACATTTAGCTTTTAATAGTAAATACTTAGTAATTAAAATTACATGTTTTCTATTTAATGGAGAACACGTAATTATTAAGGCTATCGATTTTCTTTTTAATAGCAATTTTTTAACTATTAATATTAAATGTTTAATATTTAATACTGAATGTTTAGTATTTAATACTGAATGTTTGGTATCTAATATTACATGTTAAGTTTTTAGTGTTAGATGTTTAGTTATCTGTAATAAATACTTAGTATTTAACAATAAATGTTTACTTATTAAAGTTAAAAAATTAACATTAAACATTAAAGTATCAATATAAAACATTAAAAACTTAAAATTGAATATCAAAAGGTTAGTATTGTATATTGAAAACTTAACATTAAATATTAAAAACTTAACATTGAAAATTAAAAACGTAGTATTAAGTAGTAAAAATATAACATCAAATATCAAAAACTTAACATCTAACGCTAAAAGATTAACAAAAGGTATTAAATACTTAGATAATAAAGATAATCGAAAGGCAGAAGAGAGTTGTTGAAAATTGTAGTTAATAAGCTTATTAAGCTATAACTTCTAAATAAAAATTTTGCTTTTATTTGAACAAATACACTCTAATGCAAGTTTTTGAATAGCTTTGCATGGGCTACACAAGTACAAAATTTTGAGATTAGATACCGCTATGATAAACCCCGAAATTAGTTTAGAAATGCTTAACAGCGAAGCTAATAATCCACCTATTAGCCGTTATTTAGGTATAGAATTTACTGAAATTGGTCCGGACTATGTTTGCGCAAAAATGCCCGTAGACAAACGCAATCACCAACCTATGGGCATACTGCACGGCGGTGTATCGGTAGTTTTAGCTGAAACTTTGGGCAGTGTGGGAGCTTGGCTCTGCATTGATACTAAAAAATATTATTGCGTAGGGTTAGAAATCAATGCTAATCACATACGTAGTGTAAGGTCAGGATATGTGTACGGCAAAGCTACCTTGCTACATGCAGGCAGAATGACACAAGTTTGGGAAGTAAAAATCACTAATGAAGAGCAAAAACTAGTGTGTGTAAGCCGTATCACGATGGCAGTAGTGCCGATAAGTGAGATGCGATAAGCCAGCGATTAAAGCATATAGACAAAAGTGCTCGGAGAAAAGTAGCCTGTCAGGAAGTTATTTAGGCTTGTATTTATGAAGCCGAAATGCTTATTTTGCCCAAAGATTGTATTTCAAGATGCAGTAAATTGCCCTGAAGCCGTCCCGCCAGCCGATTTTTTTGCCCTCTTCGTAGGTGCGTCCATAATAGGAAATCCCCACTTCATAAATCCGAATTTTAGGGATGCGTGCTATCTTTGCAGTTACCTCTGGCTCAAATCCAAAACGCTTTTCTTTGAGTTGAATGTTTTGGATAATATCGGTTCTGAATAATTTATAGCACGTTTCCACGTCGGTGAGGTTCAAATCAGTAAACATATTAGACAAAAAAGTTAAGAACTTGTTACCTATGGTATGCCAAAAAAAAAGCACACGGTGGGGATTGCCTCCCACAAATCGTGAACCATAGACCACATCAGCAAAACCATCCAGCACGGGCTGAAGTAATAAGTTATATTCTGCAGGATTATATTCCAAGTCTGCATCTTGAATAATCAAGTATTCGCCTGTGGCTTTACTTATGCCTGTGTGCAAGGCTGCTCCTTTGCCTTGGTTTACCTCGTGTTTGTAATACTGTATACTTAGGTCAGGGTTTTGAGCTTTGTAATTCAAAACTACCTCTTCGGTATTATCTTTTGAGCAATCATTCACAATAATAACTTCTTTTTCAATCTGATTAACCAGCTGCACTGCTTTTATTTTATCTAAAATTAGGTGAATAGTTTTGCCTTCATTGTAAGCAGGAATTATGATAGAAAGTTTAGTGATTTGCATTTACTTAGTACTTTTTATTGCAAATATAATTTTTCTTGTAGTTTTTTAGGAGACAGAAAATAATCTTAAGCGTTTGATGTGTTTAGAGTTCTTGAAATTTTATTTTTAATAATGGTGCAAATATATGACTATTGTCAAATAGTTATGAAGTTCTGTTAAAAACTTGGTTGCTAATTTCACTTTTGAGTAGGAAACTACGAGTATTATAGAGCTGTTACTCGATCCCTTTCTTGCTATAGTGCTTATATTGTCTATGCCTTTCTCGTATTCTTACTAATAAAATGCTCCTGCTAATTCCTTTACTGCTAACCATGCCATTAGCCCTGCTCCTATTTTGAGGGCTTCCTCGTCAATATCAAAGGTATTGGTATGCACGCCTGAGGTAATGCCTTTGGCTTCGTTGCGTGTACCTAAACGATAAAAACAAGCATCGGTAACTTGCGAGTAGTAGGCAAAATCTTCAGCTGCCATCCAGATATCTAAATCTATTACATTTTCTTTGCCTACATATTCTTGGGCAAAATATTTGAGCCGTTGCGTAAGGGCAACATCATTTTTTAGGGATGGGTAACCTACCACAATATTAAACTCACACCCTCCGCCCATGCCTTCGGCTATGCTCTCTGCCATTTTTTTCATTCTGCGGTGGGCTTCGTATCGCCACTCTTCGCTCAAAGTACGGAAGGTGCCTTCTAAAACTACCTCGTTAGGAATAATGTTAGTTGCTCCTTGGGCAATTACTTTACCAAAAGTAAGTACAGCAGGAATTTTGGGAGGAGTGTTTCGGCTAATGATTTGTTGCAAAGCAATAATAATATGCGAAGCAATAAGCACAGGATCAATGCCTAATTCAGGCATGGCTCCATGTCCGCCTTTACCTTTGACGGTTACGTAAATCTCGTCAGTGCTTGCCATATACACTCCTTCACGAAAACCGATTTTACCCACTTCTAACAAAGGCATGACGTGCTGTCCGATAATACTTTTTGGAGCAGGTGTATGAGAATTTGCCGCTAAAACTCCTTCTTTTATCATAAGTGAGGCTCCGCCAGGAAAAACCTCTTCAGCAGGTTGAAAAATAAGCTTTACACTTCCTTCAAATTCCTGTCGCAGATCTTGTAGAATTTGTGCTACTCCCAAAAGTGAGGCTGTATGTACGTCATGCCCGCAAGCGTGCATTACACCTTCATTTTTAGACTTGTAGGGAACCTCATTTTTTTCTATAATAGGCAAAGCGTCAATATCAGCACGCAAAGCTACGCATTGCCTCTGGGGATTTTTGCCCTCAATTACAGCCACTACGCCATGTCCTGCTATATTTTCTTGTGGAGAAAGCCCTATACTTTTCAACCTTTCGGCAATGTATCGTGCTGTTTCCTTTTCTTTGAAAGAAAGCTCAGGGTGAGCGTGCAAGTGCCTGCGATCTAATACAATTTGCTCGTAATATTGTTGTGCCAAATGTTGGATTTGCGTTTTCATTGAAGAAAATTTTTGCTTTGAAAGGTATGAAAAAACCTAATTTAAGTTAAAGAGGAGTTCAAGGTATTAAATAATTGATGTTTATTATGACACAAGCTACACTTTTTTAATAAATCGTACAATTTCTACCAAATTTTCTATAAAGTTATCTACAAATTTGCCTTCTCGCTTGAGATCTGCTATGGAAGTTTGCATTTCTTTGGTAATTTTTTGACGATTTTGTTCAATCTCATCTCTTAAATTTTGAATTTGCCAAGTAAGTTGTTTTATCTCCTGTTCGTGTTTTTGGAGTTTATTTTCATGTTGGTTTATCCACGAGTCTTCAGCCTTTTGGTCAAGCATTTTATCTATTTTTTTGAGGATAGTTTGCACATCTTGTAGCTTCCGATTTAATTCTTTCACGTCTTCTCTTGGGTGAGTAATTTCTAAACGAATATTGCTTAAACGTTCTGAAACATATTGATACAAACGTACCGCAGGGCGTAGGAAAGTGAGCAAGAGCGAAGCCACGCTGCCATAATAGCCCACGATGCTAATTTCGTAATAAGCTACAAAGTACAACCCCACAGCAGAGAGCAAGTGTAATAAAATAGCCACTGACAGAGCAATTTGAGCTACTTTGGCGGCATATTTTACTTCGCTTTCTTCTATTTTGATGTTTTTGCGTTTGGAAATTTCGGCGTCATTCAAAACGCGTTTGGCTTCGAAATAAATGTCCCAAGGGATGAGGGTGATGGTAATTAGCCAAGCGGTCATACCGAAGCCCACGAGCCAATCGGCAAGGTTGCCTATGGTAATTTGCGTATACTTGAGTATAAAAAATAGCAAAGCAAGGAAAACTCCCGCACCTATTATGAGGCTCAATAGTTGTTCAAAGCGTTTCATATAGATTAGAAAAATGTTTAGAGATTTTGCAATCAAAAGTAAGTATTTTTTGAGATTTACCTTTTGTTAAGGTCTTATTTTTTGAACTAACATTAGTCCATCGCGGAGTGGGAGCAGTAGATTTTTTACTCGTTGGTCTTGTTGAATTTTTTGGTTCAGGTCATGAATGGCTTGTGTTTCGGTATCTTTTTTCTGTTCTATGACTTTGCCATGCCAAAGCACGTTGTCAATCAAAATAAAACCACCAAGAGCAACCTTCTCCCAAACTAAATCATAATAAAGAGCATTATTTTTCTTGTCTGCATCAATAAAAACGAGGTCAAAAGTGTAAGGCAAAGTAGGAATAATCTCTGCTGCCAAGCCGATACGCAAATCTATTTTATGTTGTAAATTTGCCTTTGAAAAATAGGTTAGGAGTTTGGGTTGTAACTCTTCATTTTTTTCAATCGTAACGATTTTACCTTCTGGAGATAGGCCCTCTGCCAAACAAATAGTAGCATAGCCTGTGAAAGTCCCTATTTCTAAAACAAGTTTCGGTTTAAGCATAGCCGAAACAAAAGCTAAAAATTGCCCTTGCAAGTGCCCTGAAATCATGTGGGGCATAAGCATGTGCAAATGTGTTTGCCGTTCAATATATTTCAATATTTCGCTCGGCGGTGAGGTATGTTGCTCGCAATACTTTTGGAGTTCAGGACTAATCATTTTTTAGGTAGCTCTATGTAAAAATTTCTTTCTTACTAACTTCAAAGCCTTTAAGCAAGTGAGGTTGTACAATGATCTGAGTATTTTCGGCATCAATGTAGCTATGCAATATACATTTTTCATTTTCCAAGCGAAAGATTGGCACGGTTTGGTACTTAGGTTCAATTAACCGATATTCTTGAATACCCGCCTTTTCGTAGAGAGCAAATTTTTTTTTCACTATCACGATAAAAAGTAGCAGGAGATATAATTTCTACTACCAAGTCAGGGACACCTTCGCAACCGCATTGGGTAAGTATATGGTATTTTTCTTTGGTAATAGAAACAATGTCAGGTTGTACAATGGTTTTATTGTCAAGTACTACATCAAATGGAGCGAAAAATATTTCTCCAAGTTGATGCGTACGTACGAATTGATACAGGAGAAAACCTAAATCACGTAAAGTTTCTTGGTGTTGTGTGCTTGGCACAGGAGGCATAAAGATTTCATTATTATCAATTCTGTCTGGCTTTCGGCAGGAAATTCGGCTAAAAGTTGTTCGTAGGTCCAAAAAGTCTCAATCAGCTTCATAGTTTTATAGAAGTGAATTTTTGATAGCAACATTTTTTGAGGCATTTCAGTTGCTTTTTAGCTAAAGAATACCACACTTGTTTTAACAACAAATGTGGCGAAGGCTCATTCCGATAGTTTTATTCTACTAATTAGTCAGTATTTCACTAACTTTTGACTCACTTGGTAATCATTAGTGCAAACAATTAATATATAATTTCCTTTGGGCAAATTAGCTAGTTGTGCATTTAGCTTAACTTCAGCCTCTTGGCAGGGAGCAGAAACTTCGGCAAGTAACTTTCCTGATTCGTCGTGTAAAAATAAATTTGTAAAAATTTGTTTATCAATTAGTTGGATATTTAGTTTTTCGCTAAAGGGATTAGGATAAATCTTTACTAATTCTTCTAAGGGTTTATTTACTGTAGCAATATCCGAATACCAAAGGTTATTTTCAAAATCTAACCATTTCAGGCGGTAATAGGCTTTAGGCTGGGTTAGTAGATCAAGATACTGGGAAGTGCTTAGATTATCAAAAGTTGCCAAAGTTTCAAAAGTTTTGCCATCAAAGCTACGCTCTAAAAAGAATTGTTTGGCGGTGCAGTGTTTTTCAGTGCTTTTCCAAGTTAAGAGAACGTTTTGCTTGTTGGGTTGCAAAGTAGCTTGCAACTGTATTGTATTTTGCGAAAGTAGCACATTGTCAGGGGCGAGTGTCCAATAAGAAAAGCCTGTAATTCCATTTACACTCACACGATTTGTAGTGGTATTTCGGTTAATACCTGTAGTGTATTGAAACCAACCCGTAGCGGCTAACCATCGGTAAGTGGTCAAAAATGTTTCAGGATAACCTGCTAATTCTTCACCTGCATAGTTTATACTCAATTCTGTATTTGGTACGGTGCTTGGGGTAGGAGTAATATAATATCCCCTACGAATAGAAAGTCCATTGCCTGCTCGGTAATGGTAGCGGTCTATATTTACGTTGTAGTCTGTACCTGTAGTTCGGTTGAGAAATAGCCCTAATCCTGCAATATTTGTGCTACTTGCATTCACAGTGCGATTAGTGGCTCTAATATACCCGCCCTTGTTTGCTTCGGAGGTGGCGGTCAGGTCTTTGATACGTTTGCTTCCCGTATCGGCTAAGGTTTCAGCAATGCTACCCGTAGTGCCTAAATCAATATTGAAGCTGTTGAGGTTGATATCGCCGTTATTGAGTGTAGCCGTTCCTGTTCATTGATATTTCGCAAAAGTTTTAAATCAAAAGAAGCCGATTTATTTACTTCCAAATTGGCAATATTTACACTCCCCGCTGTTCCTGATATAGTTTGCTCTGCCGAAGTGGAACTAAACCGAGCAATGCCCAAACCCGTTCCACCTGTGGCATTAAGCGTACCATTGACAATTAAATTACCATTGCTTAATTCAAAACCGCGTCCTATGGAATTAGTGGTAAGGGTATTTCCTGCACGTACAATCAAATCGCCTTGGATAAGCATAGGCTGAGCGTTGGTATTTTCATTATAAATGATAACCGTACCCGTTCCTGTACCACCTACGTCCATATTTCCCTTTACGGTACAAAAGCCACTGGCACCTGTGAACTTACTTCCTACCCCTGTTGCGTCCCAAGTACCTGTTACGTTATTTTCAAGTGTAAGATTAGGATAAAAGGTATCTACGGCAGTGAGCGAGGGGCTATCACCTGCATTCTCTCGTCGGATAATCCAGTTAGCAGTAGCAGGAATGTTACTCATGCCACCATCATACCTATCTCGCCATTCTGTGGCAGAAGAGTTTTTTGTGCGTATCATTGTACCATTTGCCCCAAATACCCAGGTAGCAGTAGAGCCTGTAAATTTATTATTTGTATTTCTGTCAATGAAAGTACCATTTACGGTAAGGTCTATTCCTGTACCATTGACAATACGAAAAGTTGCCCCTTGGCAAATGAGTGTGCCACCTGTCTCTACTGTGAGTTGGTCTATATCTGTATTTTCGGTAGCATCAGTAGTAATGGTATGCCCATTTCTTACTTTAACGGTAAGCGCATTAAAATCAGGAGGCAGAGAAGCAAAAGTTACTCCTGTGGTAAAAGCCTCATCATCAGCTATTTCCCAAGGGCAAGCGGAGTTGAAATCGCCACTGCTAACAGTGCGGTAGTGTTTGGCAGGAACAGGGGGAAGGTCTGCTAATAGAAAAATATCATCAAGAGCATACATTTCGTTGGTACGGTTGTTTCTGAACTTAAAACGTATGCGTACTTGAGTAGTTCCGTCAGGAAAAGTAATGGTATAAGCTCCACAATTATATTGAGTATTATCATCATTGGCATTGTAGGCTCTTGTTTGGGGATTATCGTCAAAATTCCATGTTTGGTCGCCTCCCGTACTACGGTGATTGAAAGTCAGCGAATAGGTACTACCTCCGTCAATGCTTGACTCTAAAACAATCCTATCGTTGCAATTAGGACTATTGCCCGAGTCTACTCCAGTTCCTGGATTGGCATCTACATCTACTGAACGAACCTTAAATGTTACCTTGATGTTAGTAGCGCCTGAAGGAATGGTTACATTATCAAAAGTTAGAGTTGTTTCTGAAAGAAGTTGTCCTGAGCTATTATCAACACTATGGCTTTTTGTAAAGGCATTACTTCCTGAAACACCTCGCGTATTGCTAAAACTTGTAACTGCCGAACCCGAGCCGCCAATGCAAACTGTTGTATTAGCCGAGGTAGGTGTAGCGTAGCCCCAACTATTCAAAGCATCAAAATTTTGAGCAGCTAAAATTACCGGATTCACAGGCTTGGTAACATTGAAAGTATTACTATTCACTGAAGTAACGCTTGGGCTACCCGATCCTGTGGCAATGAAATGTATGTTCTTTTGTACTCTATTGATTTGTAAAGGTGTAGGTGAGCCGAAAGTAGCCAAACCTGCGACTGCGTTCACAGGGTTAGAGCCTGCAATTGTACCACAACCGTTGGCACTCAAACTCAAAGTAATAGTGTTGGTGTAATTTAGATCGCGGTTACCATTGGCATCAGTAGCTTGTACGCTGGGGTTGGTGCTAAAATTAGTGTTCACAACTGTATTAGTAGGGGGTTGTGTTACAAACCGTAACTCCGTAGCTACCACCACAACGGTATTATTTCCATCTCCCGAATTGACGCTTTGCGAAGCAGCCAAGCCACCTGCGACAAAAGTAAAACTACTGTTATTGACTAAAAATACAAAATCTTGCCCATCAATCGTGGTAGGGGCGGAGCCTGTCATAGCCGTTTTGAAACGAATAGTCAGGGTATAGGTTTTGGTAGCATTATCTGCTACTCTACCGAGTTGCCCCGCACCATTGGGAATGCTTGCAAAAGTAATGCTACTTGCCCCAATAGTAGTAGTGGTTTGGGTGTTTGTACCATCGGAGAGGAGGGCTTCGGCAATGGCATCTGCCCAGTTGGTTACACTATTGCCTGTGCCTGCATTAAACACAATTTGCGAAATGCGTGTGTCATCAGTATCCCCTCCAGAGCCGTTATCATCTATGAAGCGGAAGTCAAAATTAGCTACGGCATTTTGTTGCGGAGGCGTTGCTCCTGTAAAAGCCGTTCCCAAAGCCGAAATCGTGGCGGGTTCAGTTAAAGCGGCGCTGGAGGCGAGGGTGGAGGTGAAGGTAGCACTTTGTAAGGTAATAGAAAAATTATCTATGCCCAAACCTTGTGCATTTGTACTACCTCCTACCCCTGTGTAAGTCCAACATAGATAATAAGTAGTGCCATTTGCTATTGACAAACTGGATATACTAAATGTCTTAGATATGCTTGAAGGAGGGTTAAAAACAGTATTATTGTCAGCGTCAGCAACGTAAGACTGATTGCCCGCAGGGGCAGAGGTATTTACGCTGGTGGCTACATCTCCATGAAAAAATGTCCAATCAAAGGCACGAGTGCCTGACCTATATTTTTCATAGTTAAAACTAATATCTAAACTTGTAACAGTCGCCCCTGTATTATTTGTAAAGGCAAAAATAATACTTCTTGGTGAGGAGAAACTTCCAGAAGTCAAGAAACCTAATGCCCTTTCAGTGGAAGAACCTGTAATACCATCTGCAAAATTATACGTCCCACCAGGTGAGGTACTTGTAAGTGCTCCTGTTCCTGTTGTACCTGCCGCTTGGGTTGTAGTAGTTGTGCCTGTCGTCCAGTTAGCTGTTGTATTTACTCTAAAACCTGCGGGTAAAGTTGCAGTAGCCGATGTACCCATACCATTAAAATTCTCGGTATATGCAACTGATAAACTTGTAATACTCACCTGCCCCCACCCAACGTTTGCATAAAAGATAAAAACTAACCCAAGAAAAACACTTGCTAAAATCATAATTTTTTTGCCCATAATAATATTGTAATTGCTACACTTGGGAAACACTATAAAAAATAGTTCCTCGCGTTTATGGCGAAACAAAGTTTGTAAAAATTCAATTAAAAAAGACTTTCTTGGGTTAGAATAACAAAAAAATAATATTCTTAACCTTGACTTAATACTAGTATAAAAGTTTGATAATTTGAAAACCTATTTCAATAAATAATAAAACAATAAAAAAAAAAAACACTTTCCAAACAATTTGGAAAGTGCATATAAACAAGTAATAAAAGATAAAAATTTTATTAGCCGCTAATCATCATTTCGGAGTTTTGCTAGCAACTTCAGAATTTCAATATAGAGCCATACTAATGTAACTAACAAACCAAAGCCCGCATACCATTCCATATATTTAGGCATAGAGCCATCTTCAGAGGCTTGCTCTATAAAATCAAAGTCTAAAATTAAGTTCAATGCAGCAACTACTACCACAATCAAGCTAAATACAATACCGATTATACCGCTTCCGTGAATGTAAGGCACTTCCCAGCTAAACATTCGCAAAATCCAAGTCATGAGATAGACCACAAAAATTGCCATGGTAGCACTTACTACAATAGAGCGGAAGGTTTCGGTAGCCCTAATAACGCCTGCTTTATAGCCCAAGAGCATTACTACAAATACACTCATAGTCAATCCGATGGCTTGTGCTACAATGCCAGGGTAGATTTGCTCAAAGAAAAATGAAATTACCCCTAAGGCAATTCCTTCTAAAACAGCGTAAATTGGAGCTGTAACAGGTGCCCAATCAGGGCGAAAACTAGTAACAAGGGCTACTACTAAACCACCACCAATACTTAACCACATAAGCGTGTAAGGATTAGCAATGGTAGTCATTTGCCAAACAGCATATCCTGCCCCTGCAACCAAAAGTACAGATAAGGCTAAGGTTTTATTGATAGTGCCTTGCAAAGTCATCACTGTAGAACGATTGGCTGCTGTCATTGAACCCCAGCCCATGCGTGCTGTTTCAAAGGCACGCTTTAATACAGGATTAGAGCTTCTCATAGAGTTTGAAAATTAGTTTTTTCTTATTAGGTTAAAAATTTCTCTTAAAAATTTTTTTAAGTTCCTTTGTGGAAAACATAAAAAAAAACTAAAAAGTTTGGATTTGTATCTAAAATTTGTTTAATTTAGAAACAAAAAAAACAAAAAATATATTTACATTTAAACGCACGCCATCAAACGCACAATACATCTAAAAAAACTTGCAACGCAACACAAGATGTTAAATAAATTATGATATGCT
Organism: Microscillaceae bacterium; assembly: GCA_025054775.1. Classification (GTDB taxonomy): domain Bacteria; phylum Bacteroidota; class Bacteroidia; order Cytophagales; family Microscillaceae; genus JANWZA01. The sequence continues at coordinate 18,643 of JANWZA010000002.1, read as the reverse complement.
AAAGGTATTATTCGTTTGTTTAGGAAATATATGTCGTTCTCCTATGGCAGAGGGCATTTTTAATGATTTAATTGAGAAAAACAACTTAAAACATTTAATAACTTGCGACTCAGCGGGTACTGCGGACTATCATATCGGTGAAATGCCTGATGAGCGCATGTGTGAAACCGCTCTGAAACATCACATTCAACTCAATCACCGTGCTCGTAAGATTACACAAGCCGATTTTGATACTTTTGACTATATTCTTGCTATGGATAATAGTAACTACCAATACATTAAACAAATGTACCAACGTATTAAGCCCAAACCTAAAGCTCAGATCGCTTTAATGCGTAGTTTTGAGGATCCTATTCTTAAACAAGAAGTACCCGATCCGTATTATGGTACTATGCAGGATTTTGAAAATGTTTTTCAAATTCTATGGAACAGCAATCAGCACTTTTTGAGATATTTGGCTCAAAAACATAATTTTACACTACTTTTACCTTAAAAAAGGCCACTATTGTAGCCTAATTCGTGAAGTTATAATTTGAAAATCATTAAACCAGTTATTAAATCAGAAATCAATTCAAGCCCATGAACAAATTACTTAAAATTGGAATGTTTGGCTTTGGCTGTGTTGGTCAAGGTTTGTATGGTATTTTTCTAAAGACTTCGCTTAATGCTGAAATCATTAAAATCTGTGTAAAACATAGGGACAAGCCTCGTCCTATTCCTATGCATCACTTCACTTTTGATAAAGAAGAGATATTACAAAATCCTGACATCAATTTGGTAGTAGAAATGATTGATAATGCCGATGATGCTTACCATATCGTAAAAACAGCTCTGCAGAATGGTAAGAACGTAGTTACGGCAAATAAAAAAATGTTGGCAGAGCATTTAGCCGAACTAGTGGAATTGCAGAAAAAATATAATGTCTCACTCTTATATGAAGCCTCCTCTTGCGGTAGTATTCCTATCATCCGTAATTTAGAGGAGTATTATGATAACGACCTATTGAGTTCAGTATCAGGAATTTTCAATGGCTCGTCTAATTATATTTTGTCTAAAATTTTTCAAGAAGGGTGGAGTTATGAAACAGCACTCAAAAAAGCTCAAGAATTAGGTTTTGCCGAAACAGATCCTACCCTTGACGTGGGCGGATTTGATGCTAAATATAAACTTTGCATTATTGCGGCACACGCCTACGGTATTTTTGTCAATCCTGATGATGTATTAAATTATGGCATACAAACCCTTTCTATCTATGACCAACAATATGCCCAAGAGAAAGGTGTAAAAATAAAACTCGTAGCAAGTGCAATTAAAACAGATAATAATGAAGTAGTACTTTCAGTTTTACCTACTTTTATTCCCAAAGGACACTATTTGTATCACGTTGAAAATGAGTATAATGCAGTAATTGCTGAAGCCGCTTTTGCAGATAAGCAAGTTTTTGTAGGCAAAGGAGCAGGAGGCTATCCCACAGGCTCAGCTATGATTTCAGATATTTCAGCTAATCGTTTTGATTACAGGTATGAATACCGTAAACATAACAAAGCTAATCAAAACCTTACCTTTACGCAAAACCACATCATAGAAATATTTGTACGTTACCACCAAGAGAGTGATTTGCAATATCTCCCTTTTGAGGACATAAGTACACAATTTATTGGCAAGGAGTTTCGGTATGTAATTGGAAAAATTAACTTAAAAAATATTTTCCAAAATATAGAAGCAATTCGTAAGCAAAATATTTTTTTGGTACATACAGGTAAATGAACGTGATTCAGAGGCAAATTTTCATTCTTTAATTCAAAACCTGCTAATCAGCCCAAAGTGAATTTTGGCACGATTAAATGCCAAAGGTTGCTCTTGGGCTTGCCCCAAAGCGTAAGCAATATTGAAAATACCTGCTTTCACAGCGAAACTTGCTCCCAAACCTATACCCAGCGGGTAGTCGGTTTGGGTAAAGTTTTGTATATGTCTTTGTAAGTAGGCTTGGTCATAAAACACAAAAAAATACGAATTTTCGGCACTAAACATTCGATACTCACAAGTAAAAATCCCATATTGCGAAGCGAAAAAAAAGTTTTGATTATGTCCACGCAAGCTATTTAGCCCACCCACACGAAATAAATCGTTGAGAAATAAGTTTTCGTTAGCAATTATTCCTACTTGTAGCCGTAAGAGTAAGATATTTTTTTTGCGAATAGGCATGTATTTTTCTATGTCCGCTTTGGCTAAAACTTGTACGGTAGGAGAGCGAAAAAGCCGAAAAATACTATCAGGAACAGCAGTAGTTTGCGTGAGTGTTTTGTTACCAATCTGTACTTGCAAACTTCCTTTTGAACCTTGTTTAGGGTAAAAAATATTATCTACACCATTCCATTGATAGCCCAAACCCGTAGACAAAAAATCGGTATTGCTCAAAAAAATTGCATTCTCATTTCTATTTTGTAAGGTAGTGCCTAGGCGCGAAGTACGTAGGCTAATATCTAATGAAAGTCGGTCATTGCTCAAAAAGCGGTATAAAATGCTTGCTTTTCGCTCCACGTTCAAAAAGGAACTATCTTGTTGCAAAAGTTGTAGCTGTGCTTGCAAATCTATTACTGAACCGAGAATAACAGGGTGTTCGTATTGCAAATTCAAATTTTGGGCATTAGTTTGTAGGCGTTGCCATTCAGCTTTAAGTAAGATTCCTTGCCCAAAAAGATTATGAAGTTTGAGGTTGAGTTCACCCGTAAGTAATAAGCTATTTTGTCGCTCCTCATTAGGTAAAAGTCCTAATATGCCATCAAATTGATTGATTTTACGATGGTTAAGTGTGAGTAATGGTTTGGCTACATTTTGCTCAAACCGAATACTTAACGGCTTTTCTACCTGCACAAAAGGGATTTGATAAATAATTTTTTGAGCTTTCTCTATTTTTTTTTGATTATACACTTGGTCAGGATAAAGGCGAAGGTATTTTTTCAAAAAATTGGTTTTTACTTTGGCATTGCCCTTAATTTGAAGCGTATCAAAGAAAAATAATTTGCCCGCCTGCCAATGCCAGCTTGCAGAGATTTGATAATTGTCAAATTGAATACTATCTAATTGAATGGTAGCGAAGGGATAGCCTATATTTTCAGCATAATTAAGTATTTGATTTTGAAGTACTTGCACCTCGTTCCAAGAAAACGGCTTGCCCGCAAGATCGTTCTTTTTTGAAAAGAAATTAGAAAAAACATCATTAGGTAGGTTACCTTTCCCCAATTTTTTCCATCTATACATAGAATTTGTTTGTAATTGTAATAGAATTGTATCTCCTGTATGATGCAGGCTGTGAAGTTGTGTTTCTAAGTAGCCTGCATTTTGTATTTTTTGGATAAGGTGTTGGCTTAACAAAAGAATTTGAAGGCTATCTTTTATCACATAGTAACTTTTTAGCCCCATTTTTTTCAACTCTTTGGCAGAAATTTCGGATAAAATGGTCAGTTTTACTATTTTCCTTTGATTTTTTATCAAATCTTGCCCAAAGCAAATTCCCCAAGATAATTGATGGATTAGTGCTAAAAAAACAAAAAAATATATCAATCTTTCTATTTTTTTGATTTTAGAAATAGAGAAAATGTGCAAGAAGACAAACTTTTTGGCAATACGAATCCAAATAAAAGCAGACATTAGCAGGAAATAATTTATAGCTTTGAATATAACACTTATTTGCTAATTTTGAAGTAATTTTCAAAGAAAAAAGATCGTTATGTTCGCGTACATTGAAGGGAAAATCGTTCAAAAAGAAGCTACTTTTGTAGTAATAGACGTAGGGGGAATTGGCTATTTTTTACGCATCTCATTGCATACTTCTTTGGCCTTACCGAGTAGTGGATTGTGTAAAGTGCAAACTTATTTGCATATCAAAGAAGATGCGCACACGCTTTATGGCTTTATAGACAATACCGAAAAAAAAGTTTTTTTAGATTTAATGAGTGTTTCGGGAATTGGAGCGAATACAGCATTACTAATTCTTTCATCGCTTTCTGCACAAGAAATAAAAACTGCTATTGTGAATGAAGACGTAGCTACTATTCAATCTATTAAAGGTATTGGAGCAAAAATGGCACAGCGCATTGTATTAGAGCTTAAAGATAAAATATACAAGGAAAATACTGAAATCTCTGCCCTTAAAACAGACATGACACCTGCCACGAACAATCGCAAGGATGCTATTGACGCCCTAGTAGCTTTGCAAATTCCCAAAAACATAGCTGAGAGAAATGTAGATACCATTTTGAAACAAAAAGGTAAAGACTTAAAAGTAGAAGATATTATTAAATTAGCTTTACGAATGTAATTGTTGAGTGGTTATAAGTTGCCGATAGTCAATCGCAAGGCTAAATTTATATCTTTTTTAAGGTTTAAGAGTTCCCATGCCACCATCTAAACCGATAATTTGCCCTGTAAGCCAAGCGGATTTATCTGAAAGCAAGAAGTGGGCTAAATGAGCAACATCTTGAGCTTGCCCGATACGTCCTATGGGGTGGCGTTTGTTAGAAGCCTCTATTCTTTCAGCATTCGTTAGGATTTTGCTTGCTAGGGGTGTATTGGTAAGTGAAGGGGCAATCGCATTAACACGAATTTGTTGCAAAGCCAATTCTGCAGCAAGGCTTTTAGTCAAGCCCTCAATACCTGCTTTGGCAGTAGCTATGGAAGCATGAAAACTCATACCTACTTGTGCGGCCACTGTGCTAAACAAAACTACGCTTGCCCCTTGAGCTTTTTTGAGTTTAGGTAATACACTCTGAATAATTGAAACTGCCCCTAACACATTTACCTGAAAATCAGTTAAAAAATCTTGTAGTGTAAGCCGATTAAAAGGCTTTAAGTTAATAGTTCCAGGACAGTATGCTAAACCATGCAATTCTTCAGGTAAATCAAAGTTAAAGGAGTTAGGCGATTGACTAACATCTATGGTGAAATGTTGGGCAATAGCTAAATTTCGTGGTTGCTGACGTGAGGCTGAGAAAACTTTGTGATTTTCTGCAATAAGTATTTGAGCTAATGCATAACCTATGCCACTGCTCGCTCCTACAATCAAAAAATTTTTCATGAAAAAAGTAAATCAAGTAATAAAAGTTACGAACTTCTTTGCTCTAACTTATTGAATAAGTAATTTGTTTTCTACCTTGGTGTTACTTGGTATTATTTCTATGTATATTTTCAACCATTCTCTAAAAACCTGTAAAGCTTGCATTAGGGAAGGTAATTTTTTAATATTTTGAGCGTTATTTATTTTTCAACAGATCCCTAATTTCCATGAGTAGTTTTTCTTGAGTAGTAGGTTCAGGGGGTGCAGGTGGAATAGCAGGTTTAACTTCTTCCCTCTTTTTCAAACGATTAACAGCTTTGATAGCTAAAAAAATGACAAAAGCGATGATTAAAAAATCCACTATATTTTGAATAAAATTCCCATAATTAAGTGAAACCTCTGCTACAGCTTCTTTCACTACCTTATCACCTTCTTTTACTGCCTCACTACCTTTTTTGAGTACCAGCTTCAAATCTTTGAAATTTAGTCCACCTAGAATAATCCCAATAGGAGGCATAATGATGTCATTAACCATAGAAGTAACGATTTTACCAAAAGCCCCTCCAATAATTACCCCAATAGCTAAATCTACCACATTGCCACGCATGGCAAATTCCTTGAATTCTTTGATAAATCCCATTTTTTATAGTGTTTTGTGATTGTTAGACAATAAATAACTACGTTCAAATTATGCATTTTGCTGAATAAGAACACAGAGAAATGTATACACTCTCTCGCAAAAATACTTACTTTTACAAAAAATAAGACTTGCCAAACACATTTTGGAGTGTTTTTTTTTTAACAGGGCTTTTAGGTTCTAAAAAAGAACACAAAGATAAGTTGGAAAGGATAAAATATACCTTCATAGCTGCTATTCTAACTATGGGTGAGCAATCACTTTCAATATATTGCGTTGGTTCATGCGATAGGTTCGTTGCGAAAACATGCCGCAAAGGATACCTGCAATAGCAAGAGAACCCGTCGTAATATAGCTTCTTTGAGGTAGGCGAGTAATGTCTCGTTCATTAGCCCCAAAAAAATCCATAGCAAAAAATACTAAAGCACCTACAAAGAACAATAATTTTCCCTGCCGTACAACACCTGAATTACTATAAGTACGAATAGCCCGAATATTGGAAATAAGTATAGGTTTAGAATACTCTGCTAAAAGTAAGGTAGTATCTCCCACGTACATAACTATGCCTCTATGCAAAGTTTTATTTCCTTTTAACTTAAAAAAAATCTCCTCTCCCTGCCTATATCGTAAGCGTTTATGCCGTCCCATAAATAACCTATCCATTACCAAATATCGCTCTTGTATAGTGTTTTTAGGGGGTAGGCTATCTTTTGGGGTTTGTGCCCAAGCCCATTGAACTTGCTCTACATTAATATGCAACAATAGCATTAGCCTTATTGCCCATAGCACATACTTGGTATTTGTTTTTCGTATTTTTATAAATCTAAATTCTAGTTCCATAATTTTTCTTTTGAAAATGACAAAATAAGCCCCCTTGAAGATTAGAATCGTGTAACAAAAATACTCTTTTTTTGTAAACTCAAAATAACGGCTAAAATCATAGAAAAAAGTACTCTATTTAACAAGTTGCCACACTCAATTAACAATCTCAATAATGCTTTAATTTTTTATTTAACAAAATTAAAACCCCATAAGATACACTATTTATTTCCATCTACGTTAGTTGAAAAAGTATAAAATCATCCTTATATAGTAGGAACATAGCATGGATTGAAAAAAATGATTTACATTGCGTAAGTTATAGAAAAGAAAAAATTTTACCATAAAATGAACTTTTTTCGTTCAAAAAATATTTTCCCTTTAGCTACACGATTAGCGGGGTCGATTTGGCTTTGACAACATGTGAAAGTGAATGTGAGCACGCCAAGAGGTGAGATACACTCTTGTCAAAAACTATCTCAAAAGATAACTGGCGAAACTAACTACGCCCTCGCTGCCTAATTCAGGGAATTAGGTTCTTAGCGAGCATCTCGCAGTGTTGTATTCCTACCAACCTGAGTACGAGGTGTCATCTTGTAGGAATAGCTTTTGGGTAACTATCGCTCAAAAGTGAAATTCAAAATGATAGTTAAGGTATGAATGAGGTAGTTGCACACCTTTTCATACACGAAAAACAAGTGCAACTAAGCGTGTAGAAAGCATTCCGTTTTCCTTGTTTGGACGAGGGTTCAAATCCCTCCGACTCCACTGAAATCAAAGATAGCAAAGCCCCTACATTATGGATAAAATGCAAGGGCTTTGTCTTTTGAAAAGATTATAATTAAAATACAGGCTTATTTTTCTTCAAGATTGCAGAAATAATTAGAGAAAAAACAAACCCAAAAATTAAGGTAAATACCACACCAAGGGCAAAAAGTACACCAGGTTTAAGCATATAAGCACTCATTTCAATCACCTTATCTATTTGATCATCAGTAAGTTGCCCCTGTTTTTCTAGATCAATACGCAGCTTTTGGAGAGTCTCATCAACGAAGGAGTTATCAATAAAACTAATATACACAAAAGTAAAAAGCCCTGACATAAAACCCGCAATAGCAGAAGTGAGCGAACCAATGGTAAGCCCTTCGCCGTAGGTCAGATAGCCTTCATTATTTTTTTTGTAGTCTTGCATGGCAAAAATTAGCCCAATAATCAAAAACAAAGTAGAACCCCAAGAGGCAAGCGCGTTAGTTTGCAATTTGGCTACTTGCAAAATTAAGCCATAAATTATTAAGCCCAAGCCTACAATTAAGCCAAAGCGAAGAGCAGTACGAGTAGGTGTAGTTTGCATAGTCTTTAACAAATTTACTAAGAAGGTATAAAAGAGTATGTAAAAGATAGTAGTCTGATAGACGCTTGAAAAGCCTTCCCATTTAATAACATGCAAAGAAATAATATTTTTGAGAAAAAACCTTATCTTTACGACAGTTTTTCAAATAATTTTTATTATCGCCTCTATGTGGTATCTTTTTTATTCTTTTAAGATTCTTTTCCTGCTTCTTCTTTATCGTATTGCTTACGCCCAGGAAGAGCCTACTCTTTCAGCAAAAGACTTTTCACAAGAAAAAGTTTTATCTTGGTTAGAAATTGGAGGAGGAGCTAATGCATATCGCGGAGATTTGAATACACAAATGCGATTCTGGCAACCTACCTTGCAAATTTCCTTGCAATTGAACCGAAAACGACAATGGAATGGCAAATTTACTTTTATCTCTGCCAGCATACGTGCTGAAAATCCTTTGTATGAATATCCCCTGCCTGAAAATCCACCTGCTACCCCTAACACATATTTTGAGACTAATTTTTTTAGTTTGCAATATGAATTGCATTACAATATTATTAAAAAACGAGATTTTATTTGGTTTATTAGCCAGGGTATTGGCTTTTTACGGTTTAGGATTCAAGATTTAGAGGGACGTGACCTTACCCAAATTACCTCTACACGCAAAGTAGGAGAAACTTATAGCACTAATGTGCTTACCTTGCCCACAGGCATCGGGTTTCTCTATAATTTTACAAACGGCTTTGGCTTTTTAGCCCAAACTACACTTTACAACTTGCGTACTGATTACATAGATAATATAAAAGCATGGGGAACTTTGCCTCAAAATGATAACGTGTTAGCCCTCAAATTAGGGTTTTTAATCCCACTCTATAAGCAACCACTCCGACAACTACACGTCCAAAACGAACATACACACTAAATAAATACACACTAATAAAATCAAGTTGAACACCAAAGGCTTTTTGTTTTTATCGCTTTTTTTCCTAATTTTGTGTCCTTAAAACGCAATGTTTCCATTTTTTATGTTTGACAATTCAAAACTACTATACGAGGCACTTACTTACGATGACGTACTACTCGTTCCTGCTTATTCTGAAATCTTGCCTAAAGATGTAAAAACTACTACTCAACTTACAACCCATATTTCCTTGAATATTCCCATCGTATCGGCTGCCATGGATACTGTAACAGAGTACGAAATGGCAATCGCTATTGCCCAAGAAGGCGGAATTGGGTTTATTCACAAGAATATGTCTATTGAGGCGCAAGCCGAGCAAGTACGTAAAGTAAAACGTTCTCAAAGTGGAATGATTTTAGACCCTATCACCCTTCGTGAAGATGCGACCCTTGAACAAGCCCATCGCATTATGCATGAATTTAAGATAGGAGGTATTCCTATTGTAAATGCAGAAAATACCTTGATAGGAATTATTACCAACCGCGACTTGCGCTTTGAAAAAGACCTCACGCAAAGCGTAAGCAAAATTATGACCAAAGAAAATTTGATTACCGCTGAAGTAGGTATAGAATTGAACAAAGCCGAAGACATCTTACAAAGACACCGCATAGAAAAATTACCCATCGTAGATAAAAATTACAAACTAGTAGGTCTGATTACTTACAAAGATATTCTTAAAAAGAAAGACCGTCCCTTCTCTTGTAAAGATGAATTTGGCAGACTACGCGTAGGTGCGGCAGTCGGTATCACAAAAGATGTTTTACAACGAGTGAGTGCCTTAGTAAAAGCAGGCGTAGATGTCATAAGTATCGATACAGCCCACGGACATTCCAAGGGAGTAATACAAACCTTACAATCTATCAAAAAGGAATATCCTAATCTAGATGTAATTGCAGGAAATGTAGCCACTGCCGAAGGGGCAAAAGCCTTAGCTGAAGCAGGAGCAGATGCCGTAAAAGTAGGTATTGGACCAGGAAGCATCTGCACCACACGGGTTATTGCAGGAGTAGGTATACCCCAATTTACCGCTGTCTATCAATGCGCTCAAGCCCTTAAAGGCTCAAATATTCCTATTATCGCTGATGGGGGCATCCGCTTCTCAGGGGATATAACCAAAGCCATCGCAGGGGGAGCAAGTTCGGTAATGATAGGCTCCCTCTTAGCAGGGACAGAGGAAGCTCCTGGCGAAGTGATTTTGTACGAAGGACGTAAGTTCAAGACCTACCGTGGCATGGGTTCGTTAGAAGCTATGGAAGCCGGTGCCAAAGACCGCTACTTCCAAAGCGATGAGATTGATGTAAAAAAACTTGTCCCCGAAGGTATAGTAGGGCGTGTCCCCTACAAAGGGTTTGCCTCAGAAGTGCTTTATCAATTAGTGGGTGGGTTACGAGCAGGCATGGGCTACTGCGGAGCAGAAAATATCGAGGCTCTACAAAAAGCTCAATTCGTAAAAATAACCTTTGCAGGTATGAAAGAAAGCCACCCCCACGACATACAAATCACAAGAGAAGCACCTAATTATAGTAGATAACCCCTACCAAAAATCTATGCATAAACCCTATAGTGCAATTGGTATTTTTTTATATGTGAACGTAGTGAGTTGGCTCTTACTACTATGTATTAACCTATTGGCTATTTTTGGGTTTAGCGACAAGCAGCACCTCTCTATCAATTTCTACATCAAAGGGCTGTTGCTGAATGTATGGTTTTTGGTAATCTTTTTCTATTTTCAAGGTAAAATTAAAGAATTTAAGATAGAGGATATCTTCAAGCTATTACGCAATGCTTTTATTTTAGGGCTGATTGCTTTCGTAAGTTCGTTAATTATCCAATTTTTTTTCGTATTTTTAGAAAAACCTCCTATTGACGAGCAGAAAGCTAATAGCATGAATCTGCTTTACCACATTCAAGTTTCTTTAGCTACCCTCTTTCTCACACAAATATTTTTTACTTGGAAAGTATTTGTATTGTATCAAAATGTAGAAAAATTACAACGTTGGTGGAAAGTTTTTGAATACTTACTTTTAGCTAGCCTCTTATTCAATTTTTTTGAATTAGGCATTGATAACCTCTTCTTTCTAGCAAGTTTTCTTCTACTCTTAGGAATTGGTTTATACTTCTCAGTCAATTTGAAATGGATAGCCTATTTACGTACAGGGCAACAATGGCAAGTAGTATCTTTAATAGCATTGATCGCTTTCTTTTTGATATTTTTCTTTCGTACCCTTATTATTCATTCCACTAATCCTTACCTCTGGACAGACCTGTCTCATAGCGTTTATGTGTTAGCTCTTTTTTCATTTTGTATTTTTTACAATATTTTCTCACTTTTAGTGCTCTTGTTTAATATACCTATAACGCCTGTTTTAGAAAAACGAAATGAAGAGATTGTTAGCTTTCAGCGATTAGTACAGGTTTTGAGCGTAGGAGATAAAGAGGAGAAAGTATATGGAATTTTACTAGATATTGCTATTAACACCTTAGAAGCTGACGCCGCACTGCTGGAAATACTAGATGAAAATGGTACACCCCAAGCCATTATTCCTAAAAACTTAAGCGAGGAGTTTGTTAAGACTTTGAAAGCATGGCTACGCAAAAACCGATTAGATAGTATGTTGAGCATTATGGGAAGTTCCACTAAGAACCAAGAATGGGAAAAAGAATTACAAAAAATGGGCTTCGCTTCGGTGTATGTAGCCTCACTTAACTCTTATGATAAACACCTAGGAACTTTGACCCTGCTCAAAAAAGCAAAACACGACTTTAGCAATGATTTGAGTATTATCAACACTTTTGTCAATCAAACTAGCATTGCTATCTCTAACTTACGCTTACTGACCAAAACCTTAGAAGCAGAGCGATATAAACAAGAAATCCAAATTGCCCGCACCGTACAACGAAAACTTTTACCTGCTTTACCCGAGAAACACCCTTACCTTGATATGGCAGGTTTCTCAGAAGCGGCCTACCAAGTTGGTGGTGATTATTATGACTATTTTCAAATTAGCCCTTTGCATATGATGTGCATAGTGGCAGATGTTTCAGGAAAAGGTAGCATGGCAGCATTTAGCATGGCACAAATGAAAGGAATATTCCAAAGTTTGGCACATCTGGGCTTAGATACTTATACTTTTCTTATTACTGCTAACCAAGTGCTAAGTAACTGTTTAGATAAATCTACTTTTCTTACTGCTACTGTAGTATTGATTGACTCTGGAAAACAAACACTTGAAATCACACGAGCAGGGCATGTCCCTACTCTTTATTACCATGCCTGTTCGCAAAAAGCCTGTTACTTACAAGACAAAGGTTTGGCATTAGCTATGCTCAGAAATTCGCTACAATATGGAGATTTTCTAGAAACAAAAACAATTTCGTATAAACCTCACGACATACTTTTTCTCTATACTGATGGCGTAAACGAAGCACGTAACCAACAAGGCGAGGAGTATGGTTACGACCGGTTAAGAGATTTTTTACAAGCACAAGCTAATGCCACAGCACGCGAAATCATTAGAGGTATTTACAAGCAAATTAAAACTTTTGTAAACAATACAGAAATTCACGATGATTTTACGGCATTAGTAGTTAAATTCAAACCCACATAAATCTTAACATAGTCAGTCCTGATTTTTAGTTTAGAAGTTACTTTGACTACTTTGGCAAAAAGCATTAAATTTGCGGTCTAATTGTCAATAACTTATACTAAAGATATATGGGAAATCCCGTGTTAATATTAGGTGCATCGCCTTTGGGAGAATTAGCTCTAGATATTTTTAATAGCAACCAGATAATTGTATATGGATTTCTAGATGATAATCCCAAACTCAAAGGTACTGAAATCAATTTTGTACCTGTATTGAGCGACACCGAAGACCACGGCTACCTAAAGTTAATTGGCAAAAAGTGTGAAGCATTTGTTGCAGTAGATGATAACAAAGTTCGCAAGCATTTGATAAAAATGCTTTTAGAAAAGTATAAATACGTACCTATCAATGCTATTCACGCACAAGCCCAACTAGCCGCTAATATCACCTTAGGCCATGGCAATTTCATAAACATGGGAGTAATACTCAATACCAACGTGCAAATAGGTAGTCATGTTATCCTTTATGCAGGAGCGTTAATTGACTACAAGGCACGCATCGGTGATTTTGTGCAAATCGGAGCGCGAGCCGTTATCGGAGCAGAAGTAGAAATTGAGCAAGACGCTTTTATCGGGGCAGGGGCAGTGCTAGTAGCAGGAATTAAAGTAGGAAGAAATGCTCGCATCGGAGCAGGTTCAGTGGTTATCCAAAATGTAGAGGAAAATTCTACAGTATTCGGAAACCCCGCACAAGCAGTAAAAAAATAATATCCATATAAAACCAAAAAATAAAATAGCACAACTCAAATAGCAAGATTATGTCAGACGCAAAGAAGCAAGCCAACAACAGAATTATTTTAATTGCCTTTATTATCGTTCTAGCACTCTTGAATATGTTTCTAATCTATTTCTTGGTAGAAAACAACAAAAAAGAACTTGCCCTCAAAGACCAAGTAATAGATAAACAAAAACAAGAGCAAATGCAAATGAAAATCAAATTAGACTCTATTTCAGCACAATTAGCCAAGCAAATTGAACGTGCTAAGAGCTTGCAAATTGATTTTGACTCGCTCTCTGCAGAGAAGGAAAAAGTAGATAACTATATCAAACAACTACAAACTAATCAACAACTTTCGCAAAATCAAATCAAAGAATACCAAGAAAAAATTAAGGCATATGAAGAACTACTTATCCGCAAGGATAAAGAAATGGAACGACTAAAACAAATAGCAGACGAACTATACGAACAAAACACAAAACTAAAAAATGAAAAAAATGAGCTTATTGGGGCAGTTACAGAATACAAACAAAGACAAGAAAAAGTTGAAGAAAAATTAGCTGATGCCTCTGTGCTTAAAGCAGAGAACCTGACCATCAACGCGGTAAACTCACGCGGAAAAATTAAAGGTGGAGGAGTCTATAAAAATAAAGATATTGACCGCCTAGAAATTATTTTTACTCTCGCTGACAATAAATTAGCGAAAATCGGTACAAAAGACCTAATGATGCGCCTCATAGAACCTGACGGACTTATCCTCTACAACCCTTCGGCAGGAGGTGGGCAATTCCCCGTGAATGGGCAAGCCATGTATTATACTCAACGGCAACAAATTTTATTTGACAATTCGCAGCAAACAGTTAAATTTGTTTACAATAAAGATAAAGATTTCAAGATAGGGAGATACTCTGTAGAAATTTATAGTGAGGGCAAGAAAATCGGAACAGGGAGTTTTGAGGTAAGATAAAAAATAAAGAGAGTGATAAAAAACATTGAAAAAAAAGAGGCTATTTGTGGATAGCCTCTAACAAATGCCAAAATGCTATAAGGTTTAGCAATAAACGATAATTCAACCACATATCATAATTTTATCCTTATGCTATAAATTAGCAGGGGATTTTCACATCTAAGATACGTGCCTTTTATTTCCATTTTGAAAAATTGCTGTTGCCATTACTGCGATAGTTACTATTGCTATTCTTTTTGTAACTACCATTGCCACGGCTTTCAAAACTGCTTTCTTTACGTGGGAAGGCTTTTTTTACTTGAAGGTCTCTACCTTTCAAAGTCTTACCATTCAATCCGTTGATAGCTCGGTGAGCCTCCTCATCACTGTCCATTTCTACAAAGCCGAAGCCCTTAGAACGTCCAGTTTCACGATCAACAATGATTTTGACAGAACTAACACTACCAAATTCAGCAAATTGCTGCTCTAATTCCTCTTCGCTTATGGAAAAAGCGATGTTTGATACATAAATGTTCATTTAAGATAAAAGAAAAGAATTACTACAAAATAACAAAAGCTCTCTGCTCAAATCGTTGTATGTTAAGCTACAAAGTCAAAACAAGATTTGAGCAAAGAGCTTACAACAATGATTTCTACAAAGGTAAGTTTTATTTTTGAGTTTTCCTAATTTTTTGCAGTTTTTTTTTCTAAAAATTTTTAGTTGTATTCAAAAATACCTTACAACTCTGTCTCAACTTTTATATTAACCACGACCTCGTCTCCTAAAATAATGCTACTCCCACCTACGCCAAAGTCGCGTCGATTGATGGTAAAATTCCCTTGAAAAGTGGCGGTTTGATTATTTTCCTTGTAGGTAAAAGGTACTTTCACTTCTTTCGTTTTGCCCTTGATAGTTAGGTCAAAATAACCTATAAAACTGCCATTTTGCAAAGCAACCACCTTCTTAGATTTCATACTAATTTTAGGATACTTTACAGCATCAAAGTAATCGGATTTTTGTAGGTGATTGTCACGGAGTGAGTTGTTAGTGTTGATAGTGGCAGTTTTTACAGAGGCAATAATACTACTTTTTTCTAATTCTTTGGGCAAGAAGATAATTTCGCTTTCCAGTCCCTGCAAGGTTCCTTCTACATAAAAGCCAAAGTTCTTGATTTTGAAAGCAATTGTGTATGATTTTACTCGCATTGGTTTTTGTTGAGCAAAAGCGAATTTTGTCAAAACTAAAAATATACTTATCACCAATCCGCTAAAACCCATTTTCATAATTGCAAGAGCGAAAACTAACTTGGTTTTGCTATTTTTAAGAACACACGCTTTTTGCTTATCTGTTCAAAAAGTGGTTTAAGCAGTTGAATAGCATTTTTTTCGGCTTGTAGTAAAATATCTGATTTAACAGCTATATTTTTGATCTGTTTCTCTGCCTCTTTGTAAGCCTCATCTATCAACTCTGCCTCTTGGAAATAGGTATATTCTGTATCATATACTTTGGACTCTTGATGATTGACTTTGGAAAAACAAATTTCAGGCGAAGGCAATTGAATAGTAAGCGTATCACCTCGTTCTTGAATGTCTTGTTCTTTGATCTTAGACAAATCCATACAAGCTACTGCCTCACCTGCAATAATTAATATAGCTTTAGAATCAGGAAGCCAGCTGTATTCTACTTTGTACTCTATCACATCACGAAATTTATATTTTACCAATTCCAGTTTCCCCATAGCCTCTATTTCTTTAAGTACGGTATTATGCGTAATTTCTACTTTGGTAGGTTGTGCAAGAAACAGCTGTTTCAAATCTTCTTTAAGGGTTTGGTAAGCAAATAAAAGAACTACGATAAGCACAATCAAAAACAAGAGGATTAGAATACTATTTTTCATGGCTTTCGGCTAATTGGGGTATTAAATCTTGTAAAAATTGTTTTTCAGTTTCAGAACATTTACCACTTTTGATAAGATATTCAGCAATGGCTTTTTTCATAATATTTTCTATGCCTGAGTACTGAATATTTGCTAAAATAACCTTACGATCTTCGTTTAATTCCTTATCTAATCCCAAAACAGCAGGTGTGTTGAGTTGAATAGTGAAACGCAAAAATCGTATTTCAATATTGTCAGGTTCTGCTTCTACGGCTTGCTTGAAATATTTATTTGCCTCTTGAATATGGCTTAATTTACTCAAAGGATTGAGAGCATACTTAGCTTTGTAAGCCTCAACGATACCCTTGTAGGCAATAATTGTTGGATTTTTAGAGTCCGCTTGGGCTAATAATTTTGCCAGCTCATCAGCTTTACTTTGCGAGTTTGCTGCCTCTGCATATAACCTTCGGATAGGATTCAAATTCATCTAAAAACTTGTCTTTATTTGGATAAATTTTTTATTAGAGGTTTTTTAATAATTTTTATTATGGCTTATTTAATAGCTTTTATCTGCTATTAAACTCTTTTCTTTTTAATTTTAATGAAACTCACCTCTACTTTGCACTATTCTATTTTCAGCTTACCTTACCACGGTTAGGAAACTGAACTACTACTTGCCTGATACTAAACCTTTGGGTTTGATAAGTTTTATTGCAACATTGTAAAATTCACGAGTAATTTTATTTGCTAATTATACTGACTTTTTTGCTCTTTGCTTACAATCTATCAAATTTTATTTTGTAATGAAGTTTTATTAAATTCTTCTACACACTCCCCGAGTATTCACAAAAATATAACAGATAAGATAGCAAAAACAGATAACGAAGATAATTTTCTATTATTTCATAGAATATTGCCTTGCAATAGCTTCGGTAATTTCTGAACCATTACTCATGATGACTAATCGTTCCACTACATTTCTAAGTTCACGAATATTACCCGTCCAGTCTAGTTGTTGCAAATATTCTATGGCACTTGGACTCATTCTTTTAGGTGCAGCGCCATACTCTTCGGCAATATCTTTCAAAAATTTATCTATCAAGAGTGGAATATCCTCGCGTCGGTCATTGAGTGGTGGTACGTGTATAATAATAACGCTCAACCTATGGTAAAGGTCTTCTCTGAAATTACCTTCCTGAATCTCCTTACGAAGGTCTTTATTAGTAGCAGCAATCACCCGTGCATTTACGCTGATTTCCTTGTCGCCTCCTACACGCGTAATTTTTCCTTCCTGCAAGGCTCGTAACACTTTGGCTTGTGCTGAAAGGCTCATATCGCCAATTTCATCAAGAAAGAGCGTCCCTCCGTTAGCTTGTTCAAACTTTCCTACACGTTGTTTGATAGCCGAAGTAAACGAGCCTTTTTCGTGTCCAAAGAGTTCGCTTTCAATCAGTTCACTAGGGATTGCAGCACAATTGACTTCAATCAAGGGTTTATTACTGCGGTGGCTTTTGGCATGTATCCATTTAGCTACAAGTTCCTTGCCTGAGCCATTAGGACCTGTAATAAGAACACGTGCATCGGTAGGGGCTACTTTTTCAATATCCTCTTTGACGCGCCTAATGGCTTCGGAGTTTCCTACAATATCAATACTTTTAAGGACTTTTTTCTTTAAGTGCTTACTTTCAGTTACCAGGTTAGTCTTATCCAAAGCATTGCGAACAGAGACTAAAATACGTTGAATATCAGGAGGTTTGGTAATAAAATCATAGGCCCCTTTTTTGGTAGCCTCTACGGCGGTTTTGATAGTTCCGTGAGCAGAGAGCATAATGTATTGTGTATCTTTGCCCAGTTCTAAGGCTTTATCCAAGAGTTCCATTCCATCCATCTTGGGCATTTTTATATCACAAAAAGCCACATCATAGTCATTATTTTTAAGCATTTCTAGTGCCTCCTCACCGTTTCTTGCCTCTTCTACTTGGTAGTTTTCATATTCTAAAATATCTCTCAAAGCGAAACGAATTTTATCGTCATCGTCAATAATGAGAATTTTTGCCATAGTTTTGGTGTATGAGCAATTAAATTGGTAGCCTTTTTTGATCTTGCAATTTATATGTTTTTTGTGCAGCATGCAAATTTTATTAGCTTTTTTTATATTACTCCATTCTTAAAAATGGTGCAAACGTGAAAGTAATAAACAGAAGATTGAGTTTTTACTCGGCAACGGTTCATATTACGTAGTTTCATGATCAATTATACTTCTGATATCCTATATCTAAACAAATTTTGTAGCTATTTCAAGATATCATGTACACCACTACCTTCATACTGCTATCTTACCAACTATAACTAAATACAATTTTTTCTCTATTTTTGCTTACCTAATCCAAATCAGCAACATCATGTCGGTAGAAAATATAACACAAAAGCAAAGTACAGGAAGCATAGAAGTAATTGCGGGCTGTATGTTTTCGGGCAAAACCGAGGAGTTGATTCGCAGGCTTAAAAGAGCAAAATTGGCACGTAAACAGGTACAAATTTTTAAGCCAAGTATAGACAAACGTTATGACGCTCAGCACGTAGTTTCGCATGATGCTAATGCCATTTATTCTACACCTGTAAAAAAAGCAAGTGAAATTTT
>JANWZA010000028.1 GCA_025054775.1 Microscillaceae bacterium | reverse complement strand
ACTTTTTTAGAAAGCGTCCATTTAGATTTCCCTGCTTTTCGAGGTTGTTTTTGATACGAGATAGAGGATTGAGAAAAACCCAATGTGAGAATTTGCAAGAAAATAGAGGAGTTTGCTTCAATATTTTCGTTCAAAAGTTTTTGCACTTTACGGCTAAACATCACTATATCAAAACCTGTTTCAGGGAAATTTTTGACAGCAAATTTTTGCATCAATTTAGCATAAAAGCCTGAGAACCAACCTTGCTTTTCATTTCGGCAAGCCCAAGCTATTTCAACTTTTTTCTCTTGTATTTCCTGGTAAAGTTTTACAACTAACTCCAAAGGGTCTTGCAAGTCGGCATACATAAAGGTAATGAATTCGCCTTTAGCGTGTAAAATTCCTGCTCGCAAAGCGGCATGAGAACCAAAATTTTTAGAAAGTTTAATTATTTTATAGCTGTAAAACTCATGTTTTTGTTTTTGAAGCAGCTCTACAGAATTATCCGTTGAGCCATCATCAATGAAAATTACTTCAAAAGAAAGCCAATCCCGTAACCTACAAAACTCGTTCAGAGATTGTACTAAAAAAGGAATATTAGCAGATTCGTTCAGAAAGGGGATAAGAATAGTAATTTGTGCCATCATTGTATTTCTCTTGCTGGATTTCCCACTATTTTTTTATTTTCTCCAACCGATTTCACCACATTTGTACCCATTCCCACAAGGGTATTTGAGCCAACTAAAGCATTATTGATAATATTTGAACCGCTTCCAATATAGCAGTTCTCACCAATCTTTCCAAAACCAGCCACTACTACACTAGAGCCAATGCAAGTGTTATCTCCAATTTCCGTATCGTGATGTATTACACTATTAGGCAGAATAATAACATTATCCCCAATTTTAGCATTATGGGTAATCACCACGCCTGCCATGATAAGGCAATTTATACCTATGGTGGCAAATTTAGAAATTTTTGCCGAAGGGTGAATAATAGTTACAAATCTTTTTCTCTCAACACCTAAACCCGCAATAATTTCACCTCTTTTCCTAAAATTGTATGGGCTACCTATACAAGCTAATACTTTCGCATCAGGAAAACGCTCAAAAGCACTTCTATCAAAAACCTCTATGCCACAATATTTAGTCCCTATCTTTTTGGTATCATCATCAACAAAACCTATTATTTCATATTCTTGCTCATCAATGCAGTCTAAGGCTTCCACGCTGTTTCCACCTAAAGGAAAAATCAGTAAATTTTTCATCAAATTTTACAAATATTACCGAATCATATATTAGGTTGCAAATATACAGAAAAAAACAATTTGTAAGTTTGAAGGATTTCTTTAGCACAAAAAGTTATTCAAAATTAGGAATAAACGTTTTGCATTGTGAGATGTAGCATACCTAAAAATAAAATACAGATAACTAAACATCAATTTATAGATAGACTTAAAAATTTTGAATCAAAAAAAGACTAAAGAACTGATTTACTTCTGAAAAATAATTTTAATTTTCTACCTTTGCGTATTTTATTTGAAAATATAAGTAAAAGCTATTGAACCATGCTACAAATTGCCATCATAGGGCATGGCTATTGGGGCAAAAATTTGGTACGGAATTTTTATTCAATTTCTAATGCCAAATTGCATACCGTAGCTGATGCCAATGCCGATAGGCTTAAAACTATTCCGCAAAACTATCCAACGGTAAAAGTTACTACGAATATAAACGAAGTGATACAAAACCCTGAAATTCATGCCGTAGCGATTGCAACGCCTGTTTCCACGCAATATGAACTTGCCAAAAAATGCTTACAAGCAGGTAAGCATGTTTTGGTAGAAAAACCGATGACCTCTACTTATGCTCAAGCCCAAGAACTAATAGAGATTGCTGAAAAC
>JANWZA010000017.1 GCA_025054775.1 Microscillaceae bacterium | reverse complement strand
GAAGTACAAACAGGACTAGGACGCACAGGCAAACGCCTTGCCTGCGACCACGAAAACGTAAAACCTGATATTTTAGTGTTAGGAAAAGCCCTCTCAGGAGGTACAATGCCCGTCTCAGCTGTACTAGCAAGCGATGAGATTATGCTTACTATCAAGCCTGGAGAACACGGCTCTACCTACGGAGGCAACCCATTAGCCTGTGCTGTAGCTATAACCGCCTTAGAGGTAATCAAAAACGAAAAGCTAGCTGAAAACGCCGCACAAATGGGTGAAATCTTCAGGCAAAGAATGAAAGCAATACAAGAAAAAACTAACGTAATTACTACCGTGCGCGGCAAAGGGCTGCTCAATGCTGTAGTCATTGATGAAACCCTACAAAAAGATTTAGCTTGGCAAATTTGTCTTCGTATGATGCACAACGGTGTACTAGCAAAACCCACCCATGGTAACATCATTCGCTTTGCGCCACCCTTAGTAATTACTGCTGAGGAGATGCACGAAGCCTGCGACCGCATTGAAGCAAGTTTTAGGTAAACTAAGCTTCTATCTTACTAATCAAATATAAGAACAAGAAAATTGGCAAAGAGCTACTATGCAAGCCGTTACATTCAAATCTGTTATAGTCTCTTTTATTAGCATAAACCTCGTATTATTGCTAAGCCAATTTTCTTTTGCCAGAACTGAAAATTCTCACCCAAAGCGAAAAGCTAGTCTCTTAAAAGAAAGTCCCTCTCCCCTAATAGCTAAAAACCCGATAAGCTTGCAAAAGAGAGTTGCCCGTAAGGCTAAAAGGTATACCTTTCGGCTTGCTAGTTTTAGCAAACTAGAAAAAATTGAAATTGCAGTTGAAATTGAGCTTGAGAATATCGTTTTCAAACGAGGATCTTTTGTTAAATGTCTCTCTTTTGTAGGCAATCAGTTAATTCAGAACACGCAAATGCTAATCTTGAACACTGATTTCGCCCCTTCTAATCTTATACATCTGCTTTGTAAGCTATATTTGCTGTTCCAAGCTCTTAAAATTCCATAAATTATTTCCTACTTTTTACTATCCCGTCTTTCTTGTTAATTCATCACTTTACAACATCTCACATTAGGTTTTTAATAGCA
This sequence comes from Microscillaceae bacterium, assembly GCA_025054775.1. Taxonomy (GTDB): domain Bacteria; phylum Bacteroidota; class Bacteroidia; order Cytophagales; family Microscillaceae; genus JANWZA01. The sequence goes on along the minus strand of JANWZA010000017.1, from coordinate 69,943 downwards.
AAGCCCTAGCCTTCAGACTTACACACATTTCGTATTTTGTCTTAGAATTATCTATTATCAGCTAACCAATCGTCTTTTACTTTAACCTTTTAATCTAATGAATACAAACCTTACTTTCCTAACATTAGCCACTGCCCTCTTTATAGGGCAAGCAACTTGCCAAGCCCAAGACACACTCAAATTAGACTTGAAACTTGCAGAGCAAATTTTCTTAGAAAAAAATTTTGCGCTTCTGGCTCAAAAAGCTAATATTAGCCTAATCAAAGCTCAAGAAATTCAAACAAAACTTTGGGACAATCCGCAAATTAGTTTTGAGCAAAGCATTTACAATCCGCAAAGCAAGCGGGCTTTTCCTTTGCGTACTGAATATGCCGACGGAACACAAGGGCAAAATATCTTTATTGTTAGCCAACTTTTTTTATTAGCAGGCAAGCGAAACAAACGCTTCCAAATGGCACAGCTAGAAACACAAATAGCAGAGCAAGATTTTTATGATCTCCTGCGAACACTCAAGTACACACTCCGCACTACGTTCTATGATTTGTATTACACACAGCAAATTATCAAAATCTATGAAGAGCAAATCGCTTCTATTAGCGTTACTATTCAACTACTGAACGAACAATACAAAAAAGGAAACGTGGCGTGGAAAGAGGTCATTCGTTTGAAGTCATTCTTACTTACGCTCCAAAACGAAGAGAAAGAACTTTTTGAAACCATTATTGAAAAGCAAGCCACCCTCAATACCCTACTTGGAGAAACAAAAAACATTTATTACGTACCACAAGTCAGTGAAAACTATGCCGATAGATATCAATTAAACAAAGTCTCTATTCAACAACTCTACGCCCTAGCCCAAGAAAATCGGCAGGACTTAAAGAAAGTCGCTTTGCAAAAACGACTCGCAGAACTGAACGTCAATTACCAAAAAGCCCTTGCCATTCCTGATCTAAACGTGCAAGCCGTTTATGACCGCAACGGAAGCTATATTCCTAACTACTGGGGCATAGGGGTTGGTATTCAACTGCCCGTATTTAATCGCAACCAAGGAAATATTGCCTCTGCACAAAAGCAGTTAGAAGTGCAAGCCCTAAACGAAAAAGCCTCACAAAACCAACTCCTGAATGAAATCATACGTACCTATAACCAAGCCCTACAAATTCAGAAGTTATACGAAAGTTTGGATAAAAATTTCATAAACGAGTTTGATAAACTCTTTGATAACGTGCAAGAAAATTACCAAAAGAAAAACATTACTCTTTTAGAATTTCTTGACTATTACGAGTCCTACAAAAGTAACATCATTCACATAAATCAGCTGCAAAACCAACGCAGGCAAATATTTGAGCAGATTAACTATATTGTCGGTACAGAGGTGTTTTAGTTTGCCTATAGTATTTTACCTAACTTTATTCATAAAAAAATGATGAGAACATTTATTCAACATTTAGTTTTTAATCTCAAATACTTAGTTTTTAATACTAAACGGTTACTTTCTAATGTTCAATGGTTACTTGCTAACACTACATGTTTGCTTTTTATGGCTTTATGTTTGGTTATGTGCAAAAAAACGTCTATTCAAGAAAACATAAGTAAAGGTCCGTTTTGCTTAACCGATACTTTGCAAAAAATGATAGAAACTTCAACCGTAGAATTGCAAGAGGTTAGAAACGAATTGAAACTTAGCGGTAAAGTAACTTCCAACCAAGACCGCGTGATTCGTGTATTTCCTCCCGTTAGCGGTACAGTTACGGCTGTAAATGTAGAACTTGGCGACTATGTTCAGCAAGGGCAAGTTTTAGCCGTCATGCGGAGTGCTGAAATTGCCGCTTTTGGGCAACAAGTTATCATTGCAGAAGCTAATTTGCTTATTGCTCAACGTAATTTGAAAACCGCACAAGATATGTTTGCCTCTGGATTAACTTCGGAGCGCGATAAAGTTACCGCAGAAAAAGAAGTTGAAAAAGCACAAGCCGAACTCAACCGTACGCGTGAATTGGCACGCATTTACAACGTAGGTAACGGCTCAGAATATATTATTCGCGCTCCTAGTTCAGGATTTGTAATCGAAAAAAATATTAACAAAGGCATGCTTATCCGCTCTGATAATACTGATAACATATTTACTATTTCCGATTTGAACGACGTATGGGTAACGGCAAATGTCTACGAAGCCGATATTTCTAAAATCAAAGAAGGATATGAAGCAGATATTACTATTTTAAGCTACCCTGACAAAGTTTTTAAGGGTAAAATCGATAAAATTAATAGCATTATTGACCCTGCCACACGTGTTTTGAAAGTACGTATCAAATTAGATAACCCTAAGTTTTTACTTAAACCTGACATGTTTGCCTCAGTAAAAGTATATTATACCGAAAGTCAACAAATGTTAACCGTTCCCGTAGAAGCCGTAATTATGGACAATAATAAGCACTACGTTTTGAAATACGAAGGAAAATGTAAGATCAGCATTAAGGAAGTGGAAATATACAAACAAATCGATAAACGTGTTTATCTTAAAAAAGCTGACCTAAAAGCAGGAGATAAAGTTATTAGTAAATACGAACTTATGGTATATACTGCCATGAACGAAAACTAATAGCAATTTATTACCTCATGTCTACTTACAAATATCCTATGTTTAGTTTTTAATAGTAAATGTTTATTCGTTAATATCTTATGTTTGCTTTTTAATAGTAAATGTTTAGTTTTTAATAGTAAATATTTACTTATTAATAACAAATATTCAATTTTTAGCAACAATTCTTTAATACCAAACGCTAAATATTTAACATTTAGCATTAAATATATTACATTAAACATTAAATACTTAACATCAAATATTAAAAACTTAGTATTAAGCATTAAAAACTTAACATTAGGTATTAAATACTTAACATTAAGCATTAAAAATTAAATGCATGCTAAAAAAAGAGAAGATATAAGTATCTAAAAGCATATAAATTGCCGTGTTTCTTTAATACCTTTTAATATTATGCAAAAAATTATCAAAGGCATTTTAGCTTTTTCCCTTACTAACAAAGGTTTTATTATTTTAGCTACGCTCGGCATCGTCTTTTTAGGCATTTACAGCTTTCGTAACACACCTATTGAGGCTTTCCCTGACGTAACCAACGCAAGAGTGCAAATCATTACGCAATGGCAAGGCCGCAGCGCCGAAGAGGTCGAGAAGTTTGTTACCATCCCCATAGAAGTAGAAATGAATAGTATCCCTCAAAAGACTAGCTTGCGATCCATCTCTTTGTTTGGATTATCCGTAGTAACTATTATCTTCGATGACGGAGTAGACGAGTTTGTAGCGCGCCAACAAGTAGCAAACAAACTCACCACCGTGAACCTTCCCGAAGGAGTAAATGCAGAAATGCAACCCTCTTATGGCCCCACAGGCGAAATTTTTAGATATACTTTGCAAAGCAACAAAAAAGACGTGCGCGAACTCAAAACTATTCAGGACTGGATAATAGACCGAAACCTCAAAAGTGTGCAAGGCGTAGCCGATGTGGTAAGTTTTGGCGGTGAAGTGAAAACTTACGAAATTGCCGTAAACCCCGATTTGTTAGAAAAGTATGATTTAACTGCCTTAGAGGTGTACCAAGGCATCTCAAAAAGCAATATAAACGTGGGTGGTGATGTTATTGAAAAAAACGGACAAGCTTATGTTGTGCGTGGTATAGGGTTGTTAAGTACTATTGAAGAAATTGAAAACGTAATCATAGATGAGATTAACGACACACCCATTTTTGTGAAAAATGTAGCTACTGTAACCGAATCACACTTACCAAATTTGGGCTATGTAGGCAGAGATAATCAAAGCAATTTAGTAGAAGGCATTGTTATTATGCGAAAAAACGAAAACCCCAGCGAAGTATTAGCCGCATTGAAAAAGAAAATCCACGAACTTAACACACTCATCTTACCTTCCGATGTAAAAATCGTTCCTTTTTATGACCGCTCTACACTTATCAAGTTTACTACTAATACAGTAACCAAAAACCTTGTGGAAGGGGTAGTTTTGGTTACAGTTATCGTACTTTTATTTATGGCAGACTGGCGCACCACCTTTATTGTAGCTATTATTATCCCCTTGGCTTTGCTTTTTGCCTTTATTTGTATGCGAATCAAGGGTATGTCTGCTAATTTGCTCTCTATGGGTGCTATTGATTTCGGCATTATCATTGACGGTGCCGTCGTAATGGTAGAGGGCATCTTTGTAACACTTGACCACAAGGCACATAAGTTAGGCATGGAGCGTTTTAATCAACTATCCAAGGCAGGAATTATCAAACAAACGGGTGCAGAACTAGGCAAAGCTATCTTTTTCTCAAAATTGATTATTATTACTGCCCTCTTGCCCATCTTCGCCTTCCAAAAAGTAGAAGGAAAGATGTTCTCGCCTTTGGCTTACACGTTAGGTTTTGCTCTTTTAGGTGCTTTGATCTTTACACTTACCCTTGTGCCCGTGCTTTGTGCCATCTTATTGAAAAAGAACGTAAAAGAGCGTGAGCTGAAGCCTGTCCATTGGATGCAAAACGTAATCTATACCGCTTTCTGTTTTACCTTCTTAAGAAAAAAGTTAAGCCTTATTGTAGCAAGCATCGTATTGTGCATTGGAATTTACCTCTTTACTTGGCTTGGCAAAGAATTTCTGCCCCAACTCAACGAGGGAGCCATCTATATCCGTGCAAGTATGCCCCTAAGTACCTCTCTGCCGCAATCTATTGAAGTAACCGAACGCTTACGCAAAATCATTAAGAGTTTTGATGAAGTAAAGCAGGTTCTCTCGCAAACAGGTAGACCTAACGACGGAACAGACCCCACAGGATTTTTCAATATTGAATTTCACGTAGACCTAAAACCCCAAAACGATTGGAAACGCTCCATCTCCAAAGAAGAACTCATCCAAGAAATGAAAAACAAATTAGAAGTTTTTCAAGGCATTAACTTCAACTTTTCACAACCTATTATGGATAACGTAGAGGAAGCTGTCTCAGGGGTAAAAGGTTCTATGGCAGTCAAAATTTTTGGAGATGATTTTCACAAGTTAGAGCGTTTGGGCGAGCAAGTGTATGCCATTCTCAAAAAAGTTCGCGGTATAGAAGACTTGGGCGTTATCCGTTTGTTAGGGCAACCCGAGCTCCGCATAGAATTGAACCAAGAAAAAATGGCTTACTACGGCGTAACTACTGCCGACTGCCAAGCCGTTATAGAAATGGCTATCGGCGGCAAGTCCGCTTCTAAATTATACGAAGGAGAACGCAAATTTGATATACGTGTGCGTTATCAAGAGGAGTTTCGCAACAGTGAAGCACAAATCGGCAAACTCCTTGTACCCACCGTGCAAGCCAATAAGGTACGTTTGAGAGAAATCGCTGAAATTAAAACCATTACAGGACCCGCTTTTGTCTACCGTGAGAATAATGCGCGCTTTATTGCCGTCAAGTTCTCCGTCAGAGGACGCGATTTGGGCAGTACCATTGAAGAAGCTCAAAAATTAGTTGAACAAGCCATTAAATTAGACAAAGGCATGAAAATAGAATGGAAAGGCGAATTTGAAAACCAAATACGTGCTACCGACAGACTCATACAAGTAGTACCTATTTCTATCATTTTAATCTTTTTATGGTTGTTTGTAATGTTTGGCAATTCCAAAGATGCCTTGTTAGTTATCCTTAACGTGCCTTTTGCTTTGATTGGAGGCATTGTAGCTTTGCTAATTACAGGCACTAATTTCAGTATTTCGGCAGGAGTGGGCTTTATTGCCTTGTTTGGTATTTGCGTACAAAACGGTGTTATCTTGGTAGAGGTATTTAAAAAGAACTTACAGGAAGGTTTTAATCTTAACCATGCCATTAGCAACGGAGTAAGAGCACGCATCCGCCCCGTAATTATGACCGCACTCATGGCAGCCCTCGGGCTTATGCCTGCCGCACTTTCTACGGGCATCGGTTCAGAAACGCAAAAACCTTTGGCTATCGTAGTGATAGGCGGCTTGGTGAGTGCTACAATCCTAACTTTGCTCATTTTTCCTATTATCTTTGAGTTGTTTTATCATTACAATAAAATTGCTCTTAGAAACGCACAACTAGACAATTACCTCTTGCAACGTCGTTCACCAAGGGCAAGTCGTGCCCAAGCAGCAGAAAAAAGATATTAAGTAATACAAAAAAAATAGTATTTGTAATTAGTAAATCAACTCTTTATACTTTTAATTTACTTTTTAATAGTAAATGTTTAATTTTTATTAGTACATGTTTAATTTTTAATAGTCTATGTTTTATTTTTAATAATAAATGTTTACTTTTTAATAGTAAATGTTTATACTTTAATAGTAAATGCCTAATTCTTAATGCTATAAGCTTATTTTCTAATAATAAAAATGTACTTTCTAATACTAAATAATTAACATGAAGTATTAAATACTTAATGTTAAACATCAAAAATTTAACATAAATCATAAAATACTAAACATTAAATATTACATGTTTAACACTAACTATTAAATACTTAACGTTAAGCATTAAAAAGTAAAAGTCTATTGATATAACCATATATGTTTTTGATATATAGTAAGAAAATAACGTAAAAAACTTTTTCAAGATCGTGATACGGTAATGAATTAGGGTTGCTCGCATATGTACAATAGTACTCAACCTATTCCATCGCCCTAACCCAACTTTTCTCTCTTTCTCTTGCTTGAAGCAAATCCAAAGAATTTTAACTAACTTTGCCAAACAAAACAAACTTAAATTGAATATGCAACTAAGTGAACAGGAACTTTTACGTAGAAATAAACTACAAGAACTCCGAAATTTAGGTATTGACCCCTACCCCGCTGCAGAGTACGAGGTATCGCACTCTTCTAAACAAATCAAAACCTTATTTGAGCAAAATCCTGATAACGAAGCCCTCAAATCAGTAAGTGTGGCAGGTAGGCTCATGAATGTACGCATACAAGGCAGTGCCTCCTTCGCCGATTTGCAAGACAGCGAAGGAAAAATTCAAATTTATCTCCGTAGAGATGACATCTGCCCCACCGAAAATAAGACCTTGTATAACACAGTCTTCAAAAAACTATTAGATTACGGAGACTTTATCGGAGTAAAAGGCTTCGTATTTAGAACAAAGATGGGAGAAATCTCCATTCACGTAAAGGAACTTACGCTCTTGGCTAAATCCTTAAAGCCGCTTCCCGTAGTAAAAACAGATGAAAAAGGAAACACCTATGATGCCGTTACAGACCCAGAATTCCGCTATCGCCAGCGCTATGTAGATTTGGTAGTAAACCCTCATGTAAAAGAAGTCTTTATCAAACGTACTAAAATCTACCAAACTATACGCGAATACCTAAATTCCTTCGGCTATTTAGAGGTAGAAACCCCCATTTTGCAACCTATCCCCGGAGGAGCTTCAGCACGCCCTTTTATTACCCACCACAACGCACTGGATATTCCCCTCTACTTACGCATCGCTAACGAACTCTACCTAAAACGCCTTATCGTAGGAGGGTTTGAAGGAGTGTACGAATTTGCCAAAGACTTCCGCAACGAAGGCATGGACAGAATGCACAACCCCGAGTTTACCGTTTTGGAGTTGTACGTAGCTTACAAGGATTATATTTGGATGGCAAAATTCACTGAAAACTTGTTTGAAAAACTTGCCCTCACCTTGTATGGCACAACCCAAATTCAAGTAGGTGATAAAATAATTGATTTCAAAGCCCCCTTCCGCCGCCTAACCATGTACGAGGCAATAAAAGAATACACAGGAATAGATATTTCAGCTATGGAAGAGGCAGAACTGCGCAACGTGTGCCAACAGCTACATATAGAAGTAAACGAATCCATGGGCAAAGGCAAACTAATCGATGCACTTTTCGGAGAAAAGTGTGAGCCACACCTCATCCAACCTACCTTCATTTTGGATTATCCCGTAGAAATGTCCCCCCTTACTAAAAAGCATCGCTCAAAGCAAGGGCTTACAGAGCGTTTTGAGTTGATCGTAAACGGAAAAGAAGTATGCAATGCCTACTCCGAATTGAATGACCCACTTGAGCAACGCGAACGCTTCGAGGAACAACTCAAACTCCAACAACGCGGAGACGACGAGGCAATGTATATCGACTATGATTTCTTACGCGCTCTGGAATACGGCATGCCTCCTACCTCAGGAATCGGATTCGGTATGGATAGAATCACAATGCTTTTCACTAATTCACCTTCTATACAAGACGTGCTATTCTTCCCACAAATGCGACCTGAAAAACAAGCCCCCACAGCCCCAACCGAAGATTACATAGCCATCGGCGTACGTGAAGAGTTGATTCCTATTTTGCAAAAGATGGGCTTCACTACAATCGAGGAGCTAAAAAAAGCTAATCCTAATAAATTGCTCAATGATATTAGTGGTATGCGTAAAAAAATGAAACTCCACGAGGTAAAAGCCCCTACCAAAGAAGAAATTGAAAGTTGGTTAAAATAACATACTTGAAAAAGATGTCTTACTTGTTATCCTATTCCATGTTCAAAGAACACGCCCCCCCTCAAGAAATGGATAACCTTTGGGCAAAAGGCTGGCGCCACTTTGGACAATACTTTTTTTGCTACAATCTCGCAATTCATGAAAACAAGCAAGTCAAAGTAATACCTTTGCGTATCAAAATTAGCGATTATGTACCTTCAAAGCGACACCGCAAAATAACTAAAAAATGCCAAATGGCAGGTATGCATGTAGATTACCAACCTATTACAATCAATGAAACCAAACATCAAATCTTTGAATTCCAAAAGAAACGCTTCAAAGACAATAAACCTTGCATCATATACGATTTCTTGCACCCTGACAATCCCGCTCAAAACCCCTGCCCTGCTATGGAGTGTTGTGTATATAATGCTCAAAATCAACTCATCGCTGTTAGTTTCTTTGATGTCGGCTCTACTGCTTTGTCCAGTGTGTATGCCATGTTTCTCCCCGAGTACGAAAAATTTAGCTTAGGCATCTACACCATTCTTTGCGAAATCACTTTTGCACAACAGCATCAAAAAAGCTACCTCTATTTAGGATATTGCTACGACGTACCTTCATTTTATGATTACAAAAAGCAATTTGCAGGGCTAGAATATTACGACTGGAATGATAACTGGCTTCCTTTTACCAAACAATAGAATTAGTTAGTGAATCATTTTTCTCTTTTGAGAAAAATCTCTCACAAATTTCTTGTTGTTAAAGGGAATAGGTTGCAAGTGGTATCATACAAAAAACCCATTTTTGATACGTAGTTTATTATTTTTATCTTATGAAAAGTAGGTAAACATTTTGAGCTAAATATGAGCAAATTTCGGTCATTTTCATTCCTCCTTACGAACCATGTATGGAAGGTATTATTTTGCCTTTTTATTCTTACGGGATGCATTAGCCTTACGGGATGCATTAGCACCAAAGAGTGGAAAGAGAGCGATTTCTTGCTTAAATCCCAAGAGATAAAAGGCAATACCCAAATTCCAACCGAAATGCTTACACCACTCTACCGTCAAAAACCTAATGGCTTTTTACTTTGGATAATTCCTGAAGTGGGTATTTATCAATTTGGGAAAAGGTTTCACAAACCACAACGCATACAACAACAAATAGAAAAATTAAATGAATGGTATACCCAAAAAATTAGTCAATTGATTGCTAAACAAGACACCACTCAAGATACTCGCCTATACCAAAAATTAGAGAATAAAATCAAGCGCCTCAATGAGCAGAAAGATAAAAAGCTCTCACGTAAACAAACCCGCCGAGATAAAGGAAATTGGTTTATGCGTGTGGTAGGTAGCCCTCCTGTTTTTGTAGATACAGCAATTTGCCGACAAACGGCACAAAACTTCGCTCAATATTACCGAAAAAAAGGCTTCTTGAAAAGTAGAGTAAACTATACTTTGCACGAACTACCTAAAAAACGAATGAAAGTTATTTACAACATCATTGAAAATAAACCCTATAAAATCAATAGCATTCTCTATGAAAGCCGCTGTTATGATAAAGCCATTGACTCACTCTTACAGACAGATTTATTTCGTAAACAAGCTTTAGTAAAAGTAGGACACTGGTTTGACGAGGACTCTATTGCCGCAGAGCGAAAACGCATAGAAATATTTTTACGCCAAAGAGGTTACTTTTTCTTTAATCAAGCCTTCATTAAAATTTTGGCAGATACTACCCTTAAAGATGAGAAAAACAAATCTATCCAAGGCGTAGATATGAAATTCATCATTTTAGATAATGCTGACAAGCCGCACCAAGCCTATACTATTGATAAAGTATATTTCTATATGGACAACATTACCCAAGAAAACAAAAATCAGATAGATAGCATACAATCCAAACGGCTTAATATCACGCACATATTTGTAGGAAAAAGACCTCGCTATGCATATAAAGTATTAGACACACGCATACAACTTTACCCACCCAAAAAACTTAACTACGAGGATATTACGCAAACGCAACAATTACTCCAAACTTTGGATATGTTCAAGTTCGCTAACATTCCAACCCCTGACACCACAAAAAACAAAGCTACCCTTCGCATTTACACCAGCCCTACAGAGAAGTTTCAAGTTTCTACTGAAATAGGCGTAAACATAGGACAAACGGGCATTCCAGGACCTTTTATTAATTTCTCTCTCAAAAACCGCAACGTTTTTGGTAGGTGTGAAATATTTGAAAATAGTCTCCAGTTCATGATCGATGGACAAACAGTCTTTGGACAGGGAAATGAATTCTATAATAGCCAAATTATTGGCATAAACACAGGTATTCGCTATCCAACGCTCTTTTTTCCTTGGCTCAAGCTCTATGCTTACAACCCACGCACTAAAATTGGAGCAGGCTATAACTTTGTCCGCCGCCCTGAATATACTCGAGTAAATACCAACGCTTCTATGCTTTACACGCTTCAATACAAAGCCCACACTATCAATTTCACCATTGCCGATTTGAACATCATTAACACCCAACGTATCTCTGCTGAATTTGAAGAACAACTTAATACCTTCCCTAATCGCGAGCAACTACGCCAAAGTTTTAGCCGTTCGTTAGTAAGTAGTATCTACGTAAACTATCTCTATGCTAATAACGCTGCTCAACATAATAAAGCAGTAATTAGTTGGCGTTTTTTAGTTGAGTCAGGCGGCTCTACTCTCAATTTCATTCCTAATAACCTTCTGAGAAACAACCCTGAATTTTTAGGCTTACGTATTTTTCAATTTTTCAAACTTACGGGTGGATACAATTATTTTCGCAAACGCATTTTCGGCCTACAAGATGGCTTAGCTTTTCGTATTAATGGCGGTTTAGTCAAACCGTACCGTTTCAGCAATACCCTTCCGTTTGAGAAGTTTTTATTTGCAGGTGGAAGCAATAGCGTAAGAGCTTGGCGCCCTTTGAGCCTCGGTATAGGAGCACGTACCATCTTTGATACTCTCCGCAACCGACCAGCTATTGCCCCTGGGGAAATTTTATTAGAAGGAAATGTAGAATATCGTTTCCCTATGTATAGTTTTGTGAAAGGGGCTTTATTTTTAGATGCAGGCAATGTTTGGAACTTTGACCGAGGATTAGACGATGGTAGTGAATTTAAGTTCCCTTTATTTCTTTCACAAATTGCTCTTGGTACAGGCTTCGGTTTTCGCTTTGATTTACCCTTTGTACTACTCCGTTTTGACTTTGGGCTGAAACTCTACGACCCCACTAACAAGCAAGAGCAATGGATAATCAAAACCACAAAACCGAACTTACAAGCTCTTAACCTCAATTTAGGAATTGGCTATCCCTTTTGATTTTCCTGAACCTCGCGCACGGTTCGCTCTAATTGTGCATACCACGCTTCTCCATATTTACGAATTAGTGCCTCTTTAAGAAATTGATATACAGGAACTTGTAGAGCTTTACCTAAACTACAAGCCGCACTACATACGTGCCACTCGTGATAATTGAGTGCCTCTTCTTTGCCAAGTTTCAAGATGCGGATAGGATACAAATGACATGAAATCGGCTTCTTAAAATCAGTGTGTCCTGCATGATAAGCTTTTTCAAAGCCACATTCAAAAATTCCTTGTTGATTGTATGAACCATACACACACTCACGGCTTGCTACTGTAGGGGTGCAAAAATCTCCCTCGCGGTCAAGTACGTAAAAGCCTTCTTTAGCAATTACTTCCAAGGCTTCTTTCCTTAAAAAAGGTTTTATCTTTTCAAAATTTTTCTCAATCCATTCTATTTCAGATAACTCCAATGGAGCCCCTGCATCTCCTTCTACACAACAAGCTCCCTTACATTTTTCCAAATGACATACAAAGGCTTGCTCTATAACGTCATCACTAATATAAACGTGTTCTACGATAAGCATACTTTCAAACGCAACATCACCTATACTCAAATTAAGCGAAGTTTATTTTCTTAACGGCTAACCATAACCTTATCGGTTCAACTGATAAGTTGTAAAATTCTATAATTTATCTGCCTCATCTGAAAAATTGCGAATTACAAAATCACCTTCTTTAATAGAATTATCATATTGAAAAAATAATTCCTTTTATTTAGGGAAAGTAAACTACTGAAAATCACACTAATCAATTTGCAAATAAAGCAACTAAATTATCTTATTCTTCAATGTAATTCAAATCTCGGGCAAAGGTTTCTTTCAAAAAGTACAAACAAATCAAGGGGACAATGGTACAAAAGACAGCCACCCAAAGTGTCCCTTGTATCATACCAAAATAATCTTTGGAAAGGGTAAATAACACTGACAACAGCGGTACTGTACCACGAATAAAATTAGGTACTGTAGTAGCAACCGTAGCCCGTAAATTTGTACCAAATTGCTCAGCGGCAATTGTTACAAACAATGCCCAATATCCCACTGCTACCCCAAGCAAAAAGCAATTCAAATAAAATAATCCAGCCCATTGCGTAGAAAGTGGATATAAATACAATACTTCAAACAGAAAAGATAACAATACAAATAAAAAAACTACTTTTTTTCGCGATTGCAAATATTGGCTCAGTAGACCACTCAAAATATCACCCAAAGAAATGCCCAAGTAGGTAAACATGACCGCTTTGCCCGCACTAATTACCACCGAAAAGCCCATTTCTCTGCCAAATTCAGGAGAAAGTGTAACCAAAATACCAATAATAAACCATAAAGGCAACCCAATGAATACGGCATTAAAATAACGCCAAAAACGTTCTCTTTTGGCAAAAAGCATCAGAAAATCACCTGTGCGCACCTTTTGCATTCTAATTTGAGCATACATTGCTGACTCAAACACGCTCACCCGCAAAAGTAAAAGCAATAATCCTAAAAATCCACCAATAAAATAGCATGTTCTCCAATCAAAAATTTCAGAGATAAAATAAGCTAGTACAGCTCCTAACATTCCTACTGAGGCTACCAATGTTGTACCATAACCTCTAATTTGTTGAGGCAGTGTTTCTGCTACCAAAGTAATACCTGCTCCCAATTCACCTGCTAAACCAATCCCTGCAATAAACCTTAAAACAGCATATTGCTCTACTGTACTCACCAAGCCATTAGCTATATTCGCCAAAGAATAAGTAAGAATAGAACCGAATAATACTGACAAGCGACCCCGTTTATCTCCCAAGACCCCCCAAACTATGCCGCCGATAATCATCCCTGTCATTTGTGTACTAATAAGTAGCAAACCTTTATCTGTTAATTCGTTTGCACTAACTCCTATTCCTTGAAGGCTCTGCACGCGAATAATACTAAATAACAGTAAGTCATAAATATCTACAAAATAACCCAAAGCGGCAACAATTACAGGAATACTTAAAAGTTGGCGAAGTTCAGTACGATTCATAACACAAGAACTAACGTAAATTTGGATTTTTATTTGTTAGAAAAGAGTTAAAAAAAAAAAGTATACTAAGAGAAAAAGTATATTATTAAACGAAATTTATTAAGCAAAACAAAAATCTATACAAATTTCTAAGCCTATGTATCACAAAAATAGTAAATTTAACAAATACAAATCAATCAGAAATATTTTGTTCATGCTTGATTTTTCAAAATTAGTTAGCTGATTTACAGAATTTTATAACGCTGTATAAAAACCGAAACATCGCTTTTGAGTATTAAAGAGCTATTATTTTGAGAAGTCATTATACTTCATATGCTTATTGTTTTCATTCTAAGTCAAAGTTGCTATTTTTATTCTAATTGAACTTTATCAATCTTTATAATCTTACCTCAATTTTAGTATCTTTATGATTGCGTTTTTCAAGACAAATCTTTTTGATGTTTTTACAAATTAATTTCTTTCAAGTTATGCTTTTCGGTAATATAAAACACGAAACAAGTGGTAAAAATGATAATATTTTGGAAATTAGCCTTCTACCTAATTCGATTGTGATTGCTAATCCAAGTTATATTTTATGGCATCAAACCGAAATTCACGTTGAAATACGCCCTAATGACGGATACGAACCTCCTGATTTTAGCGAAGCAGAGAAAAATGCAACAGAACTTGAAAGTGAAATTACCTCAGATTTAGAGGAGATAGAAAGTAATTTTTTAGAACCCTCACCTGAACAACCTACTGACTTTGAGCAAGAAACAGAAAATCATTACCTATCTGAAATGCCTTCTACTAGCAAGGAGGAGAATGAAAAAACCAGCCAAGATGTTGAAAATAAAAGCTTAATGGAAAAGCTTTGGGGAGCTATAAAAAAAAGTTTTGCCAAAGCTACAACATTTAATAAGCAACAAAATCACCAAGAACCAGCAGAAACCCCTGAAGAAGAAACGTCCCAAGACTATGACTTGGAAGCCCCCCAATCTCCCCCTCCTAATGATTCCATAATCGATGAGGACTCAACCCCAAACGAGGATAACAACGAAACTACTGAACAACCAAGTGAAAAACAGCCCTCTTATCCCTTCCTTTGGGCGCATTGCATAAATACCTCCCAAGAAAATGAAGCTCTCATAAAACTTACAAACCCACAGGGCGGAGAAGTAATTGCCTTAGATTTAGTAAGTTTTGATAATCAAGAAATTATAGTACAAGCCCAAAATTTTCTTTGTGCTATGCAAGGAGTTCAAATTAGCCCTTTTTTACAATATGAGGCTCTTGTATCAGAGCAAACACAAGCCCCTTTTACCTTGCTTAAACTTAAAGGCGAGAAACTCGTCTTCTTGCAAAGTGCTGATGAGATTTTAGAAGAGGAGTTGGACAATGATGCTATTCGTGTAAATTTAGCTCATATTCTCGCTTTTGACAATGGTATAGAAATAGACATGGATAAACTACAAGCTTGGGCTAATCCTTTCCAAACCGAGTTTGCCTATACTGTCATCTTGGCAGGTACAGGACGTATTTGGCTTCAAAACAAACCTATCCTTACTTTAAGAAAACCAACACAATTAGCCTCACAACCAATTACTGAAAGTTGTACAACACTACAAAAGCCCTCCCCTTCTGCAGAAATTACCACAGACGACTTAGTGGAAAGCCCACCCTTACCTTTTGAAAATGAATCTAATTATTCTTCTCAGGAAGAGAACAACCTTACTGACAACTTAACCAGCGAGCCATCAGAAGACAAAGAAAATGACCTTGAACTTAACTTAGATTTAGAAAATTCAGAAGAATTTACAGAACCTACCCAAAAAGAAATCCATAACCTTGAAAACGACGAGTAAGCAGTTTTTCTCTTAGCTGAATTCCTCTGTGCTTTATTGATTTGAATCACAAGCTTCTGTAAGCTTAGAAAATTTAGATTAAGTACTACAAATAGCAACAACTTAACCTATTTTAGTACAAGCACCCAAAGTCCTGCTAATATAAGCAAACAACCCACTAAAATTTGCCAAGTAAGTGGTTCACGCAAAAAAACGATTGCTAAAAAAAGCGTTAGTACAATACTTGCCTTATCAATTAAGGCTACTTCTGAAACATTCCCTATTTTGATTGCTTTGTAATAAAAAATCCAGGACAGTGAAGTGGTTAGAGCGGATAAGCCTAAAAAAATTATATCCTTTCGGGTAAGATGTGTAAACTCTTTAAGTGAGTGAAACATCACGATATTTAACCATATGAACAAAAATACGAAACTCGTTCTAACTGCTAAACCCGTATCACCACTTACATTTTTTAGCCCTACTTTCGCAACAACTGAAGTAAGCCCTGCAAACAACATAGAAATAAAGGCAAAAATTTGGTACATCTTCATAACATGGTATAACTATCGAAAATTTAGGTTGTAAAAATATATTTTATCCATGTGTTTGGGTTACAAAAATAGTTATTTTTTACTCTCATCTATTTGAGTTAGCAGTCTTTGGCACTTTTATATCCAAAAAAAAATATAGCTTTGCACAATACTTTTATCTTACTTTTTGATTACGCCAAACTCATTACAAATATAACTTCATTACAATACAATCATATGCGTTTAGAAAATAAAACCGCTATTGTTACAGGTGCCGCACAAGGTATTGGTAAAGGCATTGCTCTCAAATTAGCCCAAGAGGGAGCAGACGTAGTAATTTGGGACATACAAACCGAAAAAGCAGAAAAATCTGCCCAAGAAATAGCCCAAAGTACGGGCAGAAAGATAATAGCTATGCCTAATGTAAACATTACGAAGTTAGCATCGGTGCAAGAAGCAGTACAAAAAGTGATAGAAATGTTTGGAAAAATTGATATCTTAGTTAATAATGCAGGCATTGTACGTGATGCTTCTTTTTTGAAAATGACTGAAGAGCAGTGGCAAAGTGTGATTGATGTAAACTTAACAGGAGTCTTCAATTGCTCAAAGGCGGTAGCTCCTTTTATGTCGCAGGCAATGTATGGTAAAATTATCAATATTTCATCAGTAGTAGGCATTTATGGTAATTTTGGTCAAACTAATTACGTAGCTGCTAAAGCGGGTGTGTCAGGTATGACTATGGTTTGGGGGCGTGAGTTGGGCAAATATAACATCAATGTGAATGCTGTGGCTCCTGGCGCCATTGATACTGAAATGTTAGCAACCGTTCCTGCCCCTATACGTGAGCAAATGATACAAAAAATTCCTGTGCGTCGCTTAGGAAAACCTGAAGATATTGCCAATATAGTAGCTTTTTTAGCTTCTGATGAGGCGAGTTTTATTACAGGGCAGACATTCGTAGTAGATGGCGGAGCTTACTTGGGTGGATAGTTACCCCACCAAGGTTACATCAAACCAGAGCAAAAAAGCCTTATTAGATGCTAATCAAGGCGAATGATAGCTATTTTGAGCAAAAATTTCTTCATTTTTTCGTTTTTTTCAAGAAAAATATTATCTTTGGGCAAAATTAGGTTTTTGCCCAGCACAAACTGACGTCAAAATTAGTAGTAAATTAACTTTATGCAAAAGATAAGAGTATTGGTTTTGCTGTGTGCGTGCTTCTCGGTAAAGGCACAGCTAAATACGCAAATAGATAGTTTGCTACAAGCTATTGCCCACCAGCCTGCAAAAACAAGCAAAGCCGATGCCCTTAACCAATTAGCCCAAACCTACCAACAAGCAAATCAGCCACAAAAATCAATCCAGACTGCACAACAAGCTATCCAATTAGCCCAAGAATTGAACTATACCGAAGGAATTGCCGAAGGCTACCTACAATTAGCTCAAGCCTATAAGGCACAACAAAACTATGCACAAGCCCTTGCCCAATATCGCAATGCCCTCAAATACTACAAAGAAACTGCTCTTTTAGAGCATATTGCCTTTACACTCAAAGAAATGGGGCTAA
Organism: Microscillaceae bacterium; assembly: GCA_025054775.1. Taxonomy (GTDB): domain Bacteria; phylum Bacteroidota; class Bacteroidia; order Cytophagales; family Microscillaceae; genus JANWZA01. The sequence continues at coordinate 52,128 of JANWZA010000017.1, read as the reverse complement.
TGTATTACTATCAAACTCTATTTGAAAAAGCCACTGAATACCTTACTGAAGCTCAAAAACTCTATAAACAAGCCAACCAATCCGAAGGAATTGCTGAAACTTTAAATTGCTTGGGAGCAGTTATGACTGCTCAGGCTAACTATCCTAAAGCATTAGAATACTATCTAAATGCCCTCAAAATTCAAGAAAAGCTAAAAGATGAATACGAAATTTCGCTCCTGCTCAACAATATTGGCATCGTGTATAAGAACTTACAAAACTACCCCAAAGCCAACTTCTATTTTGTACAAGCCTACCAAAAAGCCCAAAAAATAGCCGATAAACAGGCTATGGCTACTGCCCTGAACAACTTAGGAGCCTTACAAGAAAATGACAATCAGCTTACAGAAGCCTTAGAAAGTTACCAAAAAACATTGCACATTTTTGAGGAACTGCAAGACAAACAAAACATGGCTTTAGTAATGACTAATATCGGCAATATCTACAAAAAGCAACAACAATTTGAAAAAGCCCTCAAAATCTTGCAACAGGCTCTACAAATTCGCGAAAATTTGGGCGATAAAAAAGGCATAGCTTCTACCTTGAATAGCATTGGTGAACTCTATGCCGCCCAACAAGATTTTCCACAAGCTATTATTTACCTCAAACGTGGGCTACAAATTGCCTCTGAAGTTAAAGCCAAAGAATTTGAAAAAGATGCTTACCAAGTACTCTCTGAAATTTATGCCCAAAACAATGACTTTGCCCAAGCCTATCAATACCAAAAACTTTGGATTAAAACCCAAGACTCGCTTTTGAATGCACAAACTTTGGAAAAAATTCACCAACTGCAAAACATCTATCAAACCAACCAAAAAGAAAATGAACTTTTGATACAACAACTCAAAAATGACCTGGCTCAAAAAGAGCAACAATTTCGGTGGTATTATCTCCTATTCATAGCCGTTACTTTGATACTTATTACTGCTTTGTTTTTAATCTTTTGGCAAAACCAAAAAGAACGCAAAGCACACTTAAAACAAAACAGCATTTTTCACAAAGCCCATGAAATAAATTAGAAAGTCTTTGACCTCTAATGTAATTTTTTCTATAATTTGCAAAAGGCTTAAAAAATTCAACAGCAGAAAAACGAAAATTAGCTTCAAATCAAAAGATAAGCTATTTTTGCACTGCTTTTTATCAAATTATGCCCATGCGTGAAAAGTTACTTTTTTATATACTCGGCTATGTGCTTATCATAGGTCTTCCGTTCTGCCTTGTTGCCAAACCTGATAGCCTTACTACCTACCCACTACGCAGCTTTAATAAAGCTAAAATACAAGAATATGCTTCAGAACCACAATTTAAGTATGACCGCAAACCCAACCCTGAACGGCTTTCACTTTGGCAACGATTTAAGGAATGGCTTTGGCAAAAATTTTATCAAACCTTAAACACTACTGAAAAGCGAACCTATTGGCTTTATGCTCTGTATGCGTTTTGTACAGTTCTATTTATCTACTTCATTATCAGGCTTGCAGGAGCAGATAAAGTACTTTTTCTACACCACAACCGCAACCCAAACCGTACTGCTGAAAACGAACTTTTAGCTCAAGAAATCCACAACACCGATTTTGATACGCAAATTAAATTCGCTCTACAACGTCAGGACTATCGCCAAGCTACACGTTTATATTACCTAAAAACGCTTAAACTACTCACTGACAAGAAATACATCCACTGGCAAGCGGACAAAACTAATTACGACTATTACAAAGAACTACCCACAAATTTGCCCAAAAATCAATTCAAGCAAATTATTTTTTACTTTGAATATGCCTTTTACGGCGGTTTTAGCCTCTCCAAAACCCATTTTGAGACCATACAAAATGCTTTCAAGGAAATTGAGCAGAACTTGTGAGAAATGAAAAGAATTAAGGGCTTATGTAAATTTTGTTTTAGGTTGTAGCTCAATGAGTTGTCGTTAAACGTATTACAGGAGTAGGCATAATTTCTTTGTTAAAACACATTCTGAACTTTATTTATACTTACAAATCATAATTCAAAGAAGAGCGGAGCCATTTTTCAGCCTCCTCTAAGCTGATACCTTTTCGCTGGGCATAGTCTTGCACTTGGTCTTTTTCTATTTTTCCTACTCCAAAGTATTTACTTTCAGGATGTGAGAAGTAAAATCCTGACACTGAGGCGGCAGGATACATAGCCAAATTCTCAGTAAGTTGTATGCCGATGGCTTTTTGTGCATCCAGTAATTTGAAAAGTGTAATTTTTTCGGTATGGTCAGGGCAGGCAGGGTAGCCGGGGGCTGGACGTATACCTTGGTATTGTTCGCGAATCAGTTGTTCATTGTCAAGTTTTTCGTTAGGTGCATAGCCCCAAAATTCTTTACGTACTCTCTCGTGCAAGAGTTCGGCAAAGGCTTCGGCAAATCTATCAGCAAGAGCCTTCACCATAATACTGTTGTAATCGTCGTGGTTTTGTTCAAATTGTTTAGCTTTCTCTTCTGCTCCAAAGATAGATACAGCAAAGCCACCGATATAATCGGTAAGATTAGTATCAAAAGGTGCGACAAAATCGGCAAGCGAAAGGTAGGGCACATTAGGGGCTCTTTCGGCTTGCTGTCGGAGGAAACGTAAAGTAGCTATTTTGCTTGTTTTATTTTGCGAATATACTTCAATGTCATCACAATTTCCATTGGTATTAGCGGGAAAAAAGCCTAGAACTGCCTTAGCTGTAAACCACTCTTGGGCAATGATAGTTTGTAACATTCTTTGGGCATCTTGATAAAGCCTACGCGCTTCTTGTCCTACGATTTCATCATCTAAAATTTTAGGAAAACGTCCGTGGAGTTCCCATGTTTGGAAAAAGGGTGTCCAGTCAATATATTGAGCAATTTCAGCTAGATTGTAGCTTGAGAAGGTCTTCGTACCTAAATATTTAGGTTTAGGAGGAATGTAATTTTTCCAATCTAACTGCATGCGTCTTTTACGGGCTTCTGCCAAACTAGTAAATTTCTTATCTTTTTTGCGGTTGGCATGTCCCTCTCGCATACGGTCATACTCCTCTCTAATTTCTTGGATAAATTTTTCTTTTGTTTCAGGGCTAAGCAAGTTACTTACCACAGGCACACTACGCGAAGCATCAAGTACGTGAATGACAGGACTTTCGTACATAGGAGCTATTTTTACTGCTGTATGGATACGCGACGTAGTAGCCCCTCCAATTAGTAGGGGTATCTTGAAATTTCGTCTTTGCATTTCTTGCGCAACAAAGATCATTTCATCAAGGCTTGGGGTAATTAGTCCGCTTAAACCAATAATATCTACTTTCTCTTTTTCGGCAGTTTCTAGAATTTTATCTGCGGGAACCATTACTCCTAAGTCAATTACTTCATAATTGTTGCAAGCCAACACCACACCTACAATATTTTTTCCAATATCGTGTACGTCGCCTTTTACGGTAGCTAAGAGAATTTTTTTCTGTTCCCCATTGTTATTTAGGTGGGCATTAGCTTGTTTTTCGGCTTCCATGAAAGGCATAAGGTAGGCAACAGCCTTTTTCATCACCCGCGCACTTTTAACTACTTGGGGCAGAAACATCTTGCCTTCTCCGAACAAATCACCCACGATGTTCATACCTGCCATGAGAGGTCCTTCAATAACACTCAATGGTTTTCCGTATTTTTGGCGAGCTTCTTCGGTATCTTGGTCAATATAATCGGTAATTCCCTTAATTAGTGCATACTTTAATCTTTCCTCTACAGGGGTATTTCGCCAAGCATCGTCAGTTACTTTTTCTTTTCCTTTGGATTTGTATTGTTCTGCAAATTCTACTAGTCGTTCTGTAGCATCAGGTCTGCGGTTAAGCAACACATCTTCCACTCGTTCTAGCAAATCTTTGGGAATATTTTCATAAACTTCAATCATGCCTGCATTTACGATACCCATGTCCATACCTGCTTTGATAGCGTGGTAAAGAAAAGCTGAGTGCATAGCCTCACGTACAGGATTATTGCCTCTGAAAGAGAAGGAGATGTTGCTCACTCCACCTGACACTTTGGCATAGGGTAGATTTTGTTTTATCCAACGCGTAGCATTGATAAAATCTACGGCATAGTTATTGTGTTCTTCGATACCTGTGGCAACGGTGAGAATATTAGGGTCAAAAATGATGTCTTGTGGTGGGAAGCCCACTTTATGCACTAAAATAGTGTAGGCACGTTGGCAAATCTCAATACGTCTTTCGTAGGTATCGGCTTGCCCTTGTTCGTCGAAAGCCATGACAACTACCGCTGCACCGTATTTGCGTATTTTGTTGGCATATTCAATAAATTTTTCTTCACCTTCTTTCAAAGAAATTGAATTTACAATACCTTTGCCTTGCATGCATTTCAGCCCTGCCTCAATAACCGACCATTTAGAGCTATCAATCATGATAGGCAATTTGGCAATATCTGGTTCTGAGGCAATAAGGTTTAGGAATTTTACCATAGCGGTCTCGGAGTCAAGCATACCCTCGTCCATATTTACATCAATGATTTGGGCGCCTCCCTCTACTTGGTCTCGGGCGATGCTAAGGGCTTCTTCGTATTTTCCTTCTTTGATAAGTTTGGCAAATTTAGCTGAACCTGTTACATTGGTTCGCTCACCGATGTTAATGAAATTAGTAGCAGGTGTAATTTTAATTCCCTCTAACCCACTCAAACGCAGGAATTTATCGGGTTCAGGTAAGGCACGAGGGGGATATTTTTCAGCTAATTCGGCAATTTTTTGGATATGAGCAGGGGTGGTACCACAACAGCCTCCGATAATATTGACTAGACCCTCTTTCAAAAATCCTTCTACAATTTTTGCCATTTCATTGGCATCTTGGTCATATTCGCCCATTTCGTTAGGGAGCCCTGCATTAGGGTGAGCTGAGGTAAAGAAAGGGGCTTCTTTGGCTAAAATTTGTATGTAAGGACGCATCAAGTCGGCTCCTAAGGCACAATTTAGCCCAATACTTAATAAAGGCAGATGCGACAGAGAATACAAGAATGCCTCAGTGGTTTGTCCTGAAAGTGTGCGTCCACTTTGGTCTGTAATTGTACCTGACACCATAACGGGAAGCCTTCGCCCAATTTTTTCAAAATAGGTTTCTATGGCAAAGAGTGCGGCTTTGGCATTGAGCGTATCAAACACGGTTTCTACCAAAACAATATCTATCCCTCCATCAATTAAGCCACGCAATTGTTCGGTATAAGCTATTACTAATTCATCAAAAGTGATTGCTCTGAAACCTGGGTCGTTCACATCAGGAGAAATAGAAGCCGTTTTAGTAGTAGGTCCGATAGAACCTGCTACGAAACGTGGTTTTTTAGGTGTTTTTTGGGTATATTCAATGCAGGCTTCTTTGGCAAGTTTAGCAGCATGGTAGTTAAGTTCATATACGAGGTCTGCCATGTGATAATCTTCCATAGAAATGGCATTACTATTGAACGTGTTAGTTTCAATGATATCTGCTCCTGCCTCTAAATAAGCCCAATGAATTTCTTTAACGACGTGAGGTTGCGTAATGACTAATAAATCATTATTTCCTTTCAAAGGATAGGGAAAATCCTTAAATCTTTCTCCTCTATAATCCTCTTCTTTGAGGCGATAACGTTGTATCATAGTCCCCATGCCACCATCAAGCACGAGGATGCGTTGTTGCAAAATTTCGTAGATATTCATAAATTCATTTCAAAAAACAAAGGCTTGGGATGCGGTTATCCCTCTTATTGTAATTTTATACGTACAAAAGCACAAATATTGTTCTTTGAATTATTTACTTTGCATACAGCAAAGTAATTTGTTGTAAATGCCAATATGTTTAGATACGAAAAATTTTAGTTGTTTTCTTTTTCTTTACTCTCAATGAATGACAATTTTATTGGATTGTTCTATTTTCAGCCAAGTTATGTATTGAGATTCTACACCATATCCTATAAACCTGCGGTTACTTTTCAGAGCTTAACCACACTGGTTCCACTTCCCATAAAAGAGTCTAAATTTTCAAAAGATAAGAGTTGTATCAATCTATAAGTTAACTCTTCAGGAAAAGGGTCAGGGTGTCCTATTTTTTTTTGCACTTTCAGGGTTTATAGTCCATACCGATTTTGTCCATTCCATAAATTGTTCTTTGCTAATGGTACTTTTTTTATTTCTACTACTTCTCTTGTAATCTCCTTTTGAAAACACCAAAATATATTTGTGGGTGTCTTTAAATACAGGATTAGAGGCGGACATCCAACTACCCCAAGCCATTGAACGCCCGCTCCAGCTCCTTTTTGCCAAAAAATCTCGCTACGCATGTTAAAGCCTATTTTTATCATGATTTGGGAGATGTAATCAGACAAAGGAATGTAGGGTTTTCTATCTAAATTAGCCACATTCATACAAGCTCGTCCACCATTTACCAACAACCCTGTAAGTTTCTCGAAAAACATTTTCAAGCATTTGTAGATATTCAGATAAAGCTAAATCTTTATCATACTCTTTGGTAATATTGTAAGGTGGTGAAGTAATCATTAGGTGAATATAATTATCTGGTAGTTGATGCATATTTTCAGCATTTCCCAAGATAAACGTATTCTGAAATTGCTTTGGCAAAGGATTTTCTACGTTTGACAAATTCTCTACTCTCTCTATTTCTGAATAGAGTTTAGAATTATAAGATTTGTCTGAATTGTGATTAATCCTACCATTTGTGCCAAAGCTACTTGTTGCAGTACCTTTTTTTGTTTGGTTTTTACCATAATTAGCCTTTTTCCAAAGTTCAAAGGCATCCAAATTAATACCTTCTTTTTGCCAATTTATGAATATTTTTAGAATTTTGCTGTGTTCTATCAAAGTTTTTAAGGTTTCTCCTGTCATTTCTACGCCTCTGGGGTTGGTTCCTGCCTTAGGTAGTTTGATATACTACTTTGCTCTACCCTTTTTTCTAACTCTGCCATTTGAAAAAGTTTAGGTAGTTTCTCCCGAATTCTTTTTACATTAAACTATCTATGGAAGTTTTCATTTATATTTTTCGCAAAATACACGCCTTACAAAAATTATAGGGCATAGCCTTTTGCAAGGCAAAACTCAACAAAAAGTTTGCAAAGTTAGAAAAAATTTTGGAATAAACTTCGTCAGAAAGCTAAGTACTAAATTAAGCTAAATGCATTTTGCAAATAGATTTGCGCCAAAAGTATCAGTTTTTTGTTATCGGGTACACGTACACGCTCTTGAAGAATTTTATTAGGGGGGAGTTTTTTTATTTTATTAAATAAAGTTTGATAATATTGATAAGCCAAATACACACCCAATTTTGCCCCTTTGGGTAATTGCATAATACCTTGATAGGCGTGGTCAAAATCTTTTTGAATATCCTGTTCAATCAATTTTTTATCTTGTTCTGAAAACTGAAAAAAATTAACTCCAGGAAAGTAGGTGCGTCCCCTATCGTGAAAATCGCTACGAATATCACGCAAAAAATTCACTTTCTGAAAGGCGGCACCTAAACTACGAGCAGGAGCTTTAAGTTTTTGATATAGAGCCTCATCACCTTCGCAAAACACACGTAAGCACATCAGCCCTACTACCTCAGCAGAGCCATAAATGTATTCTTGATAGCTACCACTATTGTATTTAGATTGATACAAATCCATTTCCATACTATGCAGAAAAGCGTCAATCAATTCACGCTCTATTTTATATTGATGTACCACAATTTGGAATGAATGTAGCACTGGGTTGAGGCTAATCCGATTTTCTATAGCTTTGTAGGTATCACGCTTAAAGTCAGCTAATAATTCGGCTTTATCATACTCATGAAACGTATCCACAATTTCATCAGCATAGCGTACAAAACCATAAATTGCAAAAATAGGCAAGTGGTATTTTTTAGCTAATGTTTTGATACCTAATGTAAAAGATGTACTATAGTGCTCAGTAATAAGTTTGCTACATTGAAAAGTGGTAGTTTCGTAGAGTGGCAGTTGCATAGTCCAAAAAAATTAAAAAAATGAAAGACTCGTTAATAAGCCTACTCACAAAACTACCATATTGTAAAATTTGTTTCGTTTTGGTTCTAAATTAGTATATTTTAGGCTTATTTTTATGCTTATTTACGCTTAAAGATAGATACTCACTTGATGCGTGTTTTTTTACAGTCTTCACTCTAATTTTATATTTCTTTTAGCTATCAAACATAAGCCTATAAAGGTAAGCAACCCATTCAAGATAAGTAACTCAAAACCAAAGCGATAGCCTCTAAACCATACCTCTGAATTAGCTTGTAAAATCCAACAAAACCAAGGGCTAATAATACAAACCAACGGTACAAACCTATCGTGCACTTGCCAACGTGTGAACAGCCCAAACGCATATAATCCTAGCAAGGGTCCGTAGGTATAGCCTGCAATTTTGAACAAACTATTGATAACATTATCATTATTAATTTGCTTAAAAATGAGCATCACCACTACCAAAATCACGGAGAAGCCCACGTGTACCCAACGAATAGCTTTCTGTTTTTGTGCCTCCGTTTTTTGGCTAATGTTTAGAAAATCAATACAAAACGAGGTTGTGAGCGAAGCCAGTGCTGCATCGGCACTTGCATAGGTTGCCGCTGTAATACCTAACAAAAAAGCCACACTCGCTAATATACCAAAGTGCTGAAATGCTAACATAGGATATAGCTTATCAGTTTGGGCAGGTAAAGGAATATCTTTGTGCGTAGCGTATAGATAAAGCGAAGCTCCTAAACTCAAAAATAAAATATTGACAAAAACCAACACCACGCAAAACCAAAACATATTTTTTTGGGCTTCATGAATATTTTTACAACTCAAATTTTTTTGCATCAAGTCTTGGTCAAGCCCTGTCATGGCGATAGCAATGAACGTACCTGCAAAAAATTGTTTGAAAAAATAGCGGTTATCGTTCCAATCTTCAAAAAAGAAAATACGACTATAAGGGCTATCTACAATGGCATTTACCAAACCCACAAAAGAAAGATTAAGCTCATTTTTGATAAGCCAAATACTTGATAACAAGGCAGTTACCAAAAAAGCAGTTTGTAAGGTATCCGTCCAAATAATTGTTTTGATACCGCCCTTGTAGGTATAGACCCAAATCAAAAAAATGCTTACTACTGCTGTAATTTCAAAAGGAATGTTCCAAGCATCAAACAAAGCTAATTGCAACACGCTTGCCGCCAAAAAAATACGAAGTGAGGCCCCAATAGTGCGCGAGAGCAAAAAGAAAAAAGCTCCTATTTTGTAAGACCAAAATCCCAAGCGCTGCTCCAAATAGGTGTAAATAGAAATTAAATTGAGCCGATAGTACAAAGGCATAAGGATTGTACCAATTACCCAATAGCCTAACAAATAGCCCAAAACTACCTGAAAATAAGAAAATTGTGAACTTAATGCAGGATTCTTCGGATTATATACCGCACCTGGAATGGAAATAAACGTAACCCCTGAAAGCGAACTACCTATCATGCCAAAAGCTACCAAATACCATGGGGCCTGCTTGTTAGCTACGAAAAAATCTTTGGAATGGCTTTGCTTACCCGTGAAATGAGCTATAAGCAACAAAACGCCAAAATAGAAAAAAAGTATAACCAGAACAAGACCACTATTCACGTATTTAACCAAAAGTAAGCATTCCTGTATAGTTGCAAAGTGCAAAGAAAAGAAAAAACTAATCAGTAGACAAAAAAATAAAAATGATTGCAAAGTTTAGGGATTGTATTCCAAAATAATAATCACAACAACGTTATCAATCAGTTTACCAACAATTTGATAATTGTATTTTTTCCATGACCTAAAAACATAAAACCAAATTTTGTCAATTCAAAAAAAGAAATTATATTCACGAAATTAAAACTTTGAGATAAACATTCTAAAAGCTCCTACAAAGCTCTAAAAAGACCAATGATTACCATTTCCTGAAATTATCCTCTTTTTCAAACTATATCCAACAAAACTAAATCCTATGCACACACCATTTGCGTTTTTGTGTATATCTACTTACTATAAGGGTTCAGAATTTTTACGTGCTTGCAAAGAAGCAGGAAACACGGTTTATTTTATTACCGAAAAAAAATTAGAACATAAGCCCTGGCCTAGGGAATATATAGACGAATTTTTTATGATAGAAAGTGGCGAAAATACTCCGCAGAACCACGAAAAACTTATCTTAGGGGTAGCCTATTTAATGCGTTCACGTAAGATTGATTGCATTGTAGCCCTTGATGATTTTGATGTAGAAAAAGCCGCTATCTTGCGTGAAACGTTTAGAATACCAGGCATGGGCTTTACTACGGCACAATATTTTAGAGATAAATTAGCTATGCGAATGCGCGCTGCTAATGCAGGTATCAATGTACCTCCATTTCAATCTCTATTTCACGACCTTAGCATTACTGAATATTTACAAACTACACAAGCCCCATGGCTTATTAAACCCCGCTCCGAAGCCTCTGCTACAGGTATTAAAAAAGTACATTCTTTGGAAGAGGCATGGCAAGTAATCCACTCCTTAGGAGATAACCGCTACCGATTTTTAATTGAGCAGTTTAAGCCTGGGGATGTATTTCATGTAGACAGCATTTCACTACACGGAAAAGCCATCTTCCAAAGATCTAGTCGTTATTTAGCTCCCCCTATAGAGGTGTCTCACGAAGGAGGCATATTTCGCTCTATGACTTTGGATTTTAATTCAAAAGAAGATAAAGCCCTCAAAAAGATGAACCAAGAAGTACTAAAAGCCTTTGGTATGCAAAGTTGTACTTCTCACTCCGAATTTATTAAATGTAAAGAAGATGGTAAGTTTTATTTCTTAGAAACTTCTGCACGTGTGGGCGGGGCACACCTCGTTGAAATGATAGAAGCCTCGTCAGGTATTAACCTTTGGCGCGAGTGGGCAAAATTAGAAACCGCTTTACTCAAAGGAGAAGAGTACGTACTACCTCCTATAACTAATAAATATAGTGGAATTATTATGTCGCTCTCGCGTTTCCAGCACACTGATACAAGTCAATTTCAAGATCCTGAAATCTACTGGCGTGCTAACTTGGAATACCATATTGGATTTATTTTTCAATCCGAAAAAAAAGAACGCATCATGGAATTATTAGATACCTATGCACATATCATTCGTGAGCAATACCACGCCTCGGCACCCGTGCCTGAAAAGCCAACTCATTAAAATTAAACAAAATTAAAGGCATTCTATTTTTTAGTAAACAAATTGAACCTCTGTATAATGCCTTCACATAAGAGGTCTGTTGTGAAGGCATTTTTTCATCTAAGTAAGTAGGTTAAATTGAAAAAAAATGCGAACTTTGAAGCAGAAATTTGAAACGTTCTATACTACTCCTCAACGCAAGCCATGGTTATTGCTAAAACGAAAAAACATCAATTAGATACAAAATACTACATTAAAGTAGCTTTTAGGCGTACTATGAAAAGAAAATGGTGGATAGGTGCGGCGATTTTCTTTGGCATCATTTTATTTAATTTACTGCTCAACTTAGTTTATCCTAATATTTGGATTTATTTTTTAGCTCCTATTTTTGCAGGCTTTTTCTTTTTATTTTGGTATGCTCAATTCGTAGGAGCTACACAACTCAAGCAAAACCAAGTGATGTTCAACAAATATATGTATGAAATAGATAACCGCTACATTCTGCTGAAAATCAATAACAAAGAAGCTATGCAAATTAAATGGGATATGATAAAAAGTGCCGAAAAAACTGCCGATGCTTTCCACTTGTGGATATCTAACGTACAATTTATTCATTTACCATTCAATATTTTTAACACAAGTAATGATGTAAAATTTGTAGAGTCTATTTTGCGAAAGCGAAATCTCTTGCCTGCTACCACCCAAGAAAAGAAAAAAATACTACAATAGTTGGAAAACAATAATCTTTAACAAGAGTTTTAATCGTGAACTAATTTTTAGTCTATAATTTTTCATACTTTTTCATTTCAAATTACAAAACTCACACAAAGTCATGGTAGAGCAAATCAATCAAATGTTAGCGAGCAAAGCGCAAGGCAATCCCTTTGGAGCAACCGTAAAATTTGTAGCCAATGAAGGAGTATTTTATGTAGATGGCACAAACGGAAGCGTAAGCAATGAGGACAAAGAGGCACAATGTACCATTTTTGTAAGTTCTGAAGATTTACAAGCCATGCTATCGGGCGAGTTGAATCCTACTACTGCCTTTATGAGTGGCAAAATGCGCATTGAAGGCGATATGAGCGTAGCTATGAAACTTCAGAGCATTTTCTAACCCTAAAAAAGCTATTCAAACCAAGCTAAAACTAGACAACAAGTTGGCTCACGGTGGGATAGCTTTTTATAAAAAGTTTGAAAAATAATTTTCAAATCAAAAAAATAATATAACTTTGCGAAAAATCTCTTGTAAGGTTCCGTAGCTCAGCTGGATAGAGCAACTGCCTTCTAAGCAGTGGGTCACTGGTTCGAATCCAGTCGGAATCACACCTTGTCCTAAAAGTGTGGTAGAAGCCTGAAGATACAAATTTTTAGGCCTCTTTATTTATCTCCTAATAACCTTCTACCACCCCATAGCTTGCATTAAATCAGCACGCATTTCGCTAAACCTATCCAAGACTCGCTTAATAAACAGCTTATTTTCAGCAATTTCACGTACCTCTTTCTCATTGCTTATTTCCACTTCACTAATCTTGTAGGTCTGTTCCAAATCATCTTGCTCATATTTGATAAGATATTTCTGATTCCAAGCATAAATGGTAATATTACAAGAGTCATGAGGAATATTGGCAATAACTTTCATATCTTTTCACAAAATGAAATCAAATTGACTTGCAATTTTACAAAAAAACTCTTGTTTTTTACTTAAAAATCTCCTTTTCTTGAAAATACCTTTGCAAGTAGTTGAAAATACAAGCTTATATAAGCAACCGCCTCTCCTTTGGCAAACCACAAAAAAAAACTACCTTTGCAAACCAAACTTCGCTATTTCTTGATATGAACACACCACAAACCTATAAGAGAACCTTAGTTACCGCTGCTCTACTTTATGCCAACGGTCCTGTGCATATTGGGCATTTGGCAGGCTGTTACCTTCCTGCTGATATTTTTGTCCGCTACAAACGCCTTTGCCAAGCCGACATTTTGTTCGTTAGTGGTTCTGACGAGCATGGAGTTCCTATTACAATACGTGCTGAAAAAGAAGGACTTACGCCCCAACAAGTAGTAGATAAATACCACACCTTGATAGAACAATCCTTCCAAGGTATCGGTATTTCATTTGATATTTACAGCCGTACCTCTAAACCTATCCATTACCAAACCTCTTCCGATTTTTTTCTAAAACTGCACAAAAAAAATGAATTTTTAGTGGTAGAAAGTGAACAATTTTTTGACCAAAAAGCTCAAAGATTTTTAGCAGATAGGTATATTGTAGGCACTTGCCCTAAATGTGGAAACCCCAACGCCTATGGCGACCAATGCGAAAAATGCGGCACTACGCTCAGCCCCGATGAATTGATTAACCCCTGTTCCAAATTGAGCGATACTCCACCTATCCGCAAAAAGACCCTGCACTGGTACCTGCCCTTAGATAGACACCAAAAAGAATGGTTACAAGCATGGGTACTAAGCAAAGAAAGTAGTTGGAAAAATAATGTTTTTGGGCAATGCAAATCGTGGTTAGAACAAGGGCTGAACCCACGTGCCGTTACTCGCGATCTAGACTGGGGCGTACCTCTGCCTCTGAATATTCCTGAAGCAAAAGGGAAAGTACTTTATGTTTGGTTTGATGCCCCTATTGGCTACATTTCGGCTACCAAAGAACTATGCGAACTGAAAGGATTAGACTGGAAAACTTATTGGCAAAGCCCTGACACACAACTTATTCACTTCATAGGAAAAGATAATATCGTGTTTCATTGTCTTATTTTTCCTGCTATGCTTAAAGCCCATGGCGACTATATCTTGCCTGATAATGTGCCTGCTAACGAGTTTATGAATTTAGAAGGTGATAAAATTTCCACTTCGCGAAACTGGGCAGTATGGTTACACGAGTATCTGGCTGATTTTCCTAACCAACAAGATACTCTTCGATATGTCCTTTGTGCAAATATGCCTGAAAATAAAGATAACGATTTCACTTGGAAGGATTTTCAAGCAAAAAATAATAATGAACTAGTAGCGAATTTAGGCAATTTCATCAACCGAGCTATCGTACTTACACAACAAAATTTTGAGGCAAAAGTCCCTCCTTGTTACGAATTACAAGCTATTGATAATCAACTAATTGAGAGCATAAAACGCTTCCCTGCCCAAATTGCCCAAGCTATTGAGAACTACCGCTTCCGCGAGGCTTTGGCATCAGTTATGGAACTTTCAAGTATAGGCAACAAGTATTTACAAGACAATGCCCCCTGGAAACTTGCCAAAGAAAATACCCTAGAAAGTAAGCAACGCATGGCTACTGTTTTGCACCTTGCCCTCCAACTTGCGGCAAATTTGAGTATCTTGCTTGAACCATTTCTACCGTTTAGTAGTCAAAAAATCCGTGAAATGTTACAACTTACCCCCCGCCTATGGGCAGAGGCAGGACGAATTGACTTGCTACCCCCCCAACAAACTATCCAAAATTTAGGGCTATTATTTGAAAAAATTGAGGATAAAGCCATTGAAAAACAAATCCAAAAACTACAAAATATAAAAAAACAAATAAAAATAGCTCAACATCAACCCCAGCCTGCCAAACCCGAAATTCAGTACGAGGATTTTCAGAAAATGGACATACGAATAGCTACTATCTTACACGCTGAAAAAGTGAAAGGTAGCAAAAAAATACTCAAATTAGAAGTAGATACAGGCATAGACAAAAGAACTATTGCCAGTGGTATAGGTGAATATTTTAGCCCAGAGGAAATTATTGGTAAGCAAGTTTGCGTGTTGGTCAATTTAGCCCCACGCAAAATTATGGGTATCCATTCGCAAGGAATGTTACTTATGGCTACAAATTACGATGGTAGTTTGGCTTTTATTCATCCCTCCAAACCCTTGGTAAATGGGGGAACAGTAAGTTAATTATTTAAATTAAAATAAGCACAATTACAACTTTTGCCCAAAAAAGTGGGCTAAATAACTACAAAACTTCTTTTCTTAACAAAAATATGTACAAAATCCTGCTTTTAGGCAATGGTGGCAGAGAACACGCCTTGGCTTGGAAAATGGCTCAAAGTCCCCTTTGTGAAAAGTTGTTTATCGCTCAAGGCAATGCGGGTACAGCACAAATAGGTATAAATATTAACATACCTATCAAACATTTTGAGCAAATAAGGCAATTTTGTGTGCAAAACCATATCAACCTAATTGTAGTAGGTTCAGAAGAGCCTTTAGTGAAAGGTATAAAAGATTACTTTGAAGCCCAAGCTGCTCTCAAAGACATTCCAATTATAGGACCTAACCGAACAGGAGCAAAAATAGAAGGAAGTAAAGATTGGAGCAAACAATTTATGCTCAAATATGGTATTCCTACCGCACGAGCCCGAACTTTTACCAAAGAAAATTTTGAAGAAGGTATACAATATCTGCAAAACCATACTCTTCCTATTGTACTTAAAGCTGACGGTTTGGCAGCAGGCAAAGGTGTGGTAATCGCTCCTACCATAACACAAGCCGAACAAACCCTCAAAAACATGCTCTTAAACAACACTTTTGGAGAAGCAGGACAAAAAGTGCTTATTGAGCAATTCCTGCAAGGGATTGAACTCTCGGTTTTTATCCTTACTGACGGAGAGAACTACGTACTTTTGCCTGAAGCCAAAGATTACAAACGTATCGGTGAGGGCGACACAGGACCTAACACAGGTGGCATGGGAGCAGTCTCCCCTGTACCCTTTGCCGATACAACTTTCATGCAAAAAGTAAAAAACCAAATCATTGAACCTACCTTACAAGGTCTGAAAAAAGAAGGTATTGTTTACCAAGGTTTTATATTTTTTGGCTTAATGAATGTGCAAGGCAACCCGTATGTGATAGAATATAATTGCCGTTTAGGAGATCCTGAAGCCGAAGTCATTTTACCACGCTTACAAACTGATCTAATAGCCCTTTTTGAGGCAACCTTACAAAAGAAATTAGCTAATTTTAAGCTACAAATCAACCCTGACTTTACCACAACAATAATGCTCGTTTCCCAAGGCTATCCTGAAAAATACGAAAAAGGATTTCCTATTACCCTGCCCCAAAATCTGCCACAAGAGGTAATTATCTTCCATGCAGGAACTACCCGAAGCACTGAAAACCAAAAACTTATAACTAATGGAGGGCGCGTACTGGCAGTTACAGCCTCAGCAAGTAGCTTGCAGAATGCCTTACAAAAAAGTCTCCATGTTGCTTGCAATATTCACTTTGAAGGCAAATACTATCGCAAAGACATTGGAAAAGACCTAATAATAGACTTAGCTTAGTTTATTTAGCTCTAATTTTTGAAAACATTTAGCTTTTAACGATGTTTTTTCAATAGTTTCTACATCTTTTTCAACTCTTTACACGTATGCAAACCACAGAAAAAATAAACAAAGTAATTACTTGGCAAACACTAAAAGAATACGAGGAAATTTTATTTCAATATTATCAACCTGCAGACCGAAACGTAGGAATTGCAAAAATTAGCATCAATCGACCACACAAGCGAAATGCCTTTACCCCGCAAACTATTATAGAAATGCGCGAGGCAATGGACTTTTGCCGTTATGATGATAAGATTGGTGTAATTATCATTACAGGTGAAGGGAACGAAGCCTTTTGTAGTGGGGGAGACCAAAGCGTGAGAGGAGACGGCGGCTATGTAGGCAAAGACGGTATCCCTCGCTTAAATGTATTAGATTTGCAAAAACAAATCCGCTCTATTCCCAAGCCTGTAATTGCTATGGTAGCTGGCTGGGCAATTGGGGGAGGGCATGTCCTTCACGTAGTGTGTGATTTAACCATCGCTGCAGATAATGCTAAATTCGGACAAACTGGCCCCAAGGTAGGTAGCTTTGACGGAGGTTTTGGAGCTTCATATTTGGCACGTATCGTAGGGCAGAAAAAAGCACGTGAAATTTGGTACTTGTGTGATGTATATGATGCACAAGAAGCCCTACAAATGGGCTTGGTAAATAAAGTAGTACCTTTGGAGCAGCTAGAGCAAACTACTATTGAATGGTGTGAAAAAATTTTAGATAAATCCCCTTTGGCTTTACGTATGCTTAAATCTGCATTCAATGCCGAGTTAGATGGGCAAGCAGGTATTCAAGAGTTGGCAGGAAATGCCACTTTGTTATATTACCTCACTGACGAGGCAAAAGAAGGTAAAAATGCCTTTTTAGAAAAACGAAAACCTAATTTCCATAAATTTCCTAAATTTCCATAGTAAAACAACCTATAAGGAAGGTACACCTTATAGGTTGTTTTATTTTCAAATAAGCCTAAGTCCTTAGTTATGTTCTACCAAAGTGTATTTTAAGCGAGGAGCACCATTTACAGGTGGCTCATAATAACCTGATAATATAACAGTATACATTTTACCTCCTTTCAATTCCTGTCCAGGAATGGTGAGTAATTGAAGATCTGGAATTTCAGTAGCCCGAAATACCATGGTTTGCCCTGCAGGAATCTCCACAAACTCCTGCAAAGAAGCATTAAAATCAAAACTAATGCGCTCATCAAAGGCACGCCCAATAAGAGGATGGGTAGCTGAGCCATAAGGATTAACAGCAGGATCAGTACCTGCAGGAACTAAATCTACAGCATCGGGGGCTCCATTTACTAATCTGATAGCAGTAAATTGGTTGGTAGGTCTTGAAGAGCGATTGTCAGGAATTACGTGTATGGTAGTGTTCATACGCATAAAAAATACTTCCTTGGCATATCCATCGCGGTCTTTATCATCAAATACCCCGTCGCGATTGTAATCCCCTGCAGGTCTACCTTGTGTGGCGGGATACCTACTCAAAAGAATACCATCTATGTATGCAGGCAAAAGCGTAAGTTCGCGCCATCGATCGCGAAAACTTCGTGAGCCGATTACGAAAAGTGAGTAAGGGGTGTGAGCAATGTAGTTAGTTAAAGCGTCTTGCACTATGCCGATAATTCCCCCTTGTACGTCTTTTACCGTAATACGTTGATTTCCGTGAGGGATAGGTCGATAACTCCCTGCGTTCACACGTGGGGTATAGCCCACAGGTTCAAGGTTAATAGGTTTTTCACTATTGCCCACAAAAACGTTGATAGGGGGAATATCGGGTGCGGCATTAAAGATAAGCAAACGTGCATCCCCTTTTACTTCTAAACTATCAAATTTACGGCAACTTATATTAGCCATGACTATAAGTAAGCATACTCCCACAAAACGAACTGTTGGGGAGGTGTGAGAATGTAAAGTAAGTAGTTTTTTCAACATATCTTAGTTGTAGAAAAAGTGTTTATGAATTTGAGTGTTTATGAATTTGAAATGAATTTGAAAACAATTTATGCAATTGAAAGTTAGATTTACGTTTTTTCTTAAAATGTAAAATTAACAAAAAATTCATAAATCAAAAATCCTTACAAGTATTTTTTTGTTGCATAGCATACATCTAAAAACTAACCTTTTGACTATTAGCAAGTTAGTGATTTACGAAATGCCTGCATAAGGCTTGTATTTACCTATAAAGCATCTTGTATGTAATTTTGCTATTTACTCTTGTCTCACTTAATCAGGAATTAAGAATAAGTAATCAAAGATTGAACTGGATAGTCAGTAAGTTCTTTTCTACCATTAAGAAAGACTAATTCTATAACAAAAGAAATTAACACAACCTTTCCCCCTGCTTGCTCTATGAGTTGGCAGGCGGCTTTGGCAGTTCCTCCTGTGGCTAGAAGGTCGTCGTGTAATAGCACATAGTCTCCAGGTTGAATAGCGTCTTGATGCATTTGGATAGCATCTTGTCCATATTCTAGGGTATAAGACTGGGAATACACTGCGGCAGGTAGTTTGTTAGGTTTACGAATTGGTACAAAACCTGCCCTCAATTTTTCAGCCAGTACTGCTCCGAAGATAAATCCGCGAGACTCTATACCTACCACCTTCGTAATAGGTAGATGTCGTACTTGTTCAAAGAGGGCTTGTGCCGTAGCTTGAAATGCCTCTGGGTGTTTAAGTAGTGTGGTTATATCCTTAAAAATAATACCTTTTTTGGGAAAATCAGGCACATTACGAATAAAGTCAGCCAAATGCATATTTTAGTAAAAGAAGTAAAAGTAAAAAATACTAATCATTTGGTAATTTTCCGAATATTATTTATTTTACATAACCATGAAAATTTACCTACTAATTTGAGATGCAAAAGTATGTTTTTTTGTTGAAAATACAAGTTTAGTCACCTGTTTTTGAACTATTTTTTAGTATTTTACCATCTTTTTTACTATCTTTCTTACAAATTTTGTCTGCTTTTTGATTTTATGGAAACCAAAACTCGCGAAGCACTAGAAAAAGAGATTATAGAACTAAACCGTAGACTACAACTCTTAGAAGAACAAGCCCAAATTATACGAGATTGGCAGTTTTTTAGAGCTGTGCATAGATTACAAAATATTGAAAGTTTCCACCATACCACTCAACCGTTTGATAATCTAAATTTGATTTGCTTCACAATAGAAAAAGATGGCAAAATTACTTATTGTAATTTATTTACCGCTCAAACCTTCGGTTATTTACCTCACGAGCTGATAGGAAAAGACTTTTTTGAGATGCTGATCATCCCTGAAGAACAATCCAGTAGACGCAATTATCACCAAAAGGTTTTTCAAAAAGAGGCCTTTTGGGAGAGTGCTACTTGCAGGCTTAAAGCCAAAAATGGTAGCCTTAGATGGATAAATTTTACTTCTGTTATCTTACACGATAGCGAAGGTGAAATCACGGCTCTCACCAAACTTGGCGAGGATATTACCGAAAAACAAAAAGTAGAGCAAGCACTCAAAACCACTAACGAGGTCTTACAAGATCTATTTGACAATTCGCACGATATCATCACGATTTGCACCGCCAAAGGTGATTTTTTGTTTGTCAATAAAGCCTTCAAGCGAAAAACAGGTTATACCAATGAAGAGTTGGCTCAACTTAAAGTCTTCGATTTGATTGAGCCTTCTGTAAGAAAAAATACTCTTGACTTGATTGAACGCATTGCACGAGGTGAAACCTTACTCAAATTTGAAACTACTATCATTAACCGAAATCAACAAAAGATATATGTAGAGGGAAATTTAAGTTTCAAATATAATGAAGAGGGCAAGCCTGCCATAATTCGGGCAATTCTGTACGATGTTACGGATAAGCTACGTGCTGAAAAAGCCCAAAATTTGTATTATAGCATCGCTAACCTCACCGTAAGGAGTAAAAATCTGAATCAACTTTACCAAGCTATCCACCAAGAGTTAGCCAAAGTCATTGATGCGAATAATTTCTATATAAAACTCTATGAACCCAATCGCGAGTACATCTATTTTCCTTATTTCGTTGATGAAGCCCGCGAAAGTGAAGGTTGCGTTCACCGACGCAAAGCAGGGGAAGATTTGACTGATTACGTGGTAGAAACACAAAAAGCCGTCTTCCTATACCAAAAAGATATTCTCAAATTACAAAAAGAACGTAACATTCGCATATTCGGTCCTATTCCTAAAATCTGGATGGGTGTTCCCCTCAAAGTAGAAAATGAAATTATTGGCATCATCTCCGTCAAATCTTACAAAAGTGAAGAGACTTATACTTATGCCGATTTAGAATTATTAGACTTCATTTCAGGGCAAATTGCTCTTGCTATCCAAAGAAAGCAAAACGAGGAGAAACTGAATAACCAAACCGCAAGACTTAAGTCCATCTTTGAGAGCGGTACGCATTTGATGTGTTCGCTTAACCGACGGTATCAATTTACTTCTTTTAACCAAAATTATTTAGATGCAATTGTAGCACAATTTGGTATTGAACCTAAATTGAACGTGAATATGCCCGACTTGGCAGAAGCCATGCGAAAAGCAGGCGTATTTGATTTTTGGCTTGACAAGTACCGCCTCGCTTTTGCAGGAAAACCACAACATTTTGAAATCCGTATACTTACACAAGCCCAAGAGGTACGCTGGCAAGAGGTTTTTCTTAATCCTATTCGATTAGCTGATGGCACTATAGAAGAAGTATCTGCTATTGCCCACGATATTACAGAAAAAAAGCAAGCCGAAATTGCCCTAAAAGAAAGTGAAGAGAAATTTAGAAATATCTTTGAGTCCTTTCAAGATATTTATTACCAAGCCGATTTGCAAGGGAATATCCAAATTATTAGCCCTTCGGTGTATGAAATCATGGGCTACTACCCCAAAGAAGTGATTGGAAGGAATATTAGCGAATTTGCTGTTGAGGGCAACTCCCTCAAAAATGCCTTAAAAGAAATTCTACAAAAAAGAAAAATCAAGAACCTTGAAACAGACCTCATTACCAAACAAGGAAATATTTTGAGTGGAATTTCTAACATCAAGCTCATTGTAAATGAAGAGGGTAAGCCACAAGCTATTGAGGGCGTAGTACGAGATATTACCGAACTCAAAAAAGCTACCGAAGAGGTGTTAAAAGCCAAAGAACTTGCCGAAAAATCGCTCAAAGTTAAGGAAAGTTTTTTAGCGAACATGAGCCATGAAATTCGCACCCCTATGAACGGCGTCATTGGTATGATTGACCTCATGATGACCACCCCCCTAAACGAAGAGCAAAGAGAATATATGCTCACTATCAAAAAATCGTCTGAAACTCTACTCAATATTCTCAACGATATTCTTGACCTCTCCAAAATAGAAGCAGGCAAAATGGAATTACACCAAAAGCCCATACACTTTCACCAAACGATTGAAAAAGTACATACTCTTTTCTTGCAACAGGCTTCGCTTAGAGGCAATACCTTGTCTTACTATATCCACTCTGACGTACCCACCTACATCATTGCCGATGAGACGCGTTTGTTACAAATTATTGCTAACCTAGTTTCTAATGCAATAAAATTTACCAAAAATGGCAAAATTGATTTGCAAATAAGCCTCTACAAGCAAGAGCCACCGTATCTATGGCTCAAAGTAGCAGTTAACGACACAGGAATCGGCATTAGTGAAGAGAACATGAGTAAACTTTTTACTACCTTCCGTCAATTAGATAACTCCTTTTCCAAATCCTATTCAGGAACAGGCTTAGGGCTTTCTATTTCCAAAGAACTATGCCGTTTAATGAATGGGGAAATTCACGTAGAGTCTGAACTAGGCAAAGGCAGCACCTTTTGGTTTACTTTTCAAACACAAACTACAGGCTCGCTCCCCGTTTATGCTTTGCAGACCGAAGAGGAGGGCACTTCCTTCCTGCAAGAACGCTTTGCCGTGGAGCATGCCCCTTATATTTTATTAGTAGACGATAACCAAATTAACCAAAAAGTAGCAAGTCAAATCCTCTTACGAATTGGTTGCAAAGTAGATTTGGCAAGCAGTGGCTTTGAAGCTATTGAAAAAGTACGAAATGCCACCTATCTCTACGATGTTATTTTCATGGATATTCAAATGCCTGACATGGATGGCGTGCAAACCACACAAAAACTTAGGCAACTTAACTTACCACACCTGCCACCTATTATCGCTATGACTGCCTACTCTATGAAAGAAGACAAAGAGCGATTTTTGGCACAAGGGCTTGATGATTACATTGCCAAACCTATTCGCGCACAAAACCTCGTAGAAAAGGTAAAACAAATCCTCGCCCATTTACCCAAAGAAAAAGTGCCCCCCACAGAACTTCCTAAGCCCGTGGTTACCTATCAAAACACCATACAAGATAAACAAAACATTCAAAATCAAGAAAATCAAGAAACCCAAGATAAGCAAGATATTCAAAACAATTTGATAAACAAAGATTTACCTATCCTCCAAACCGAAGTTCTAGCACAATTAGAAAAATACGGTGGCAAAGAATTGGTTTTGACCTCCCTAGAGGAATTTGAACAAGAAGCTACACAGATTTTGGCTACTTGCCAAGAGGCTATCAAAAAGAAAGATAAAGCAACTTTGCTCAAAGAATTGCACACGCTCAAAGGCAATGCAGGCACACTCGGCGTGGCACAAGTTGCATTTTGGGCTAAACATATTGAGCAACAACTCAAAAACCAAGAAACCAAGTTGCCCAAAGACCAAGAGTGGAAAAATTTACTAAACGCTTTTCAGCATTTCAAGGAAAATTACAAGCAAAGTGCAGAAAAAAATTAAAAAAATCATAGAAAAATTGAGAAACTCATTTTTTCTACTTACATTTGCCATTCACTTATTCATCAACTTCTTATTTTTGCAAATCTCATGAAAACTAAACTCTATGCCGTGGCTTTACTTGTTAGTTTAGCCTTGTTTTTCGCCTTTACGCAGCCTGCACTGCCACCTACTTTGGACGAGGTGCGACAAAACATTCTACTCAATACCTGCCTGACTCCTAACAGAGGTGCAGAGGATGAGAACACAGTCACTATCACGTCTATTTTTTTGAACGAAAGAGAAGTGGTAAAAGCCGTACCCCAAAACCAATGCGAAGGTTCACCCGCTTACAAATATTACGGCTTGGTGATTGCTCTTGACGAGGAAGCCTACTGGAATTGGGCGGCTTTTTATGGCAAGCGAAGTAAATTTAGTCAGAATTTCAAAGCCTTGTTTGGAGTAGAGCCTATTCAAAAAATCATACCTTTGCCTTCTGAGAAAGGCTTAGACGAGCAGTATGGCTTCCGATTTTTCAATCCGCAAGCCCTTAAAATCGCCTTTGATAAATTGTATGTAAAACCCACTACCCAATTCCAAAAATTAACTTACCAAAAAATTTACGATATTAGTCTCAAAGATTATTTTCGTGATGCAACCATGCTGATAGCCGAAGTGCTAAAAAACAAACCCCTCTTTGAGCGTTTAGCCAAAGAATATTTTGAAAAAGCCCAAAAAGAAACCAATTTTGAAGGGCAAATCCTTACCCAAACTTATGAACAAAAGCACTATGCCAACGTAGGGCAAAGCCAATGTGTATATTTTAATCGTATCTTGGGTATGATGCTTCGCCGCCAAACTGACGGCTCGCTCAAAGTAATGTTAGAGGCTCTCAAAACCATTCTCAAAGATTATGACCCTGAAACGTACAACCGTTTCAAAGATAAAATTTAATCCTAATACTAAGCCTATAAAGTCAACAAACTTTGTAGGTTTTTTTCAAGTAAAATCTACAAGTAATCAATTAAATTTAACAAGAAGAAATTTTTTGATGAAAATCTACCCTTTGAAAATCAATAAGCTGTAAGTTAAAACTTCTTATATTAAATACCTATGCCCACAATCCAAGCCCGTT
The DNA here is from genome assembly GCA_025054775.1 of Microscillaceae bacterium. Lineage (GTDB taxonomy): Bacteria > Bacteroidota > Bacteroidia > Cytophagales > Microscillaceae > JANWZA01. The sequence continues at coordinate 27,690 of JANWZA010000017.1, read as the reverse complement.
ATGTAGGAAATTTGCGTACCGAAGCTACGCACTTGCAGTCAGGCAATACTATCATCACCGATGCCCCAACTGATAACCACGGAAAAGGAGAGGCTTTTTCACCTACCGATTTAGTTTGTGCTGCCTTAGGTAGTTGTATGATGACCATTATGGCGATTGCTGCTCAAAAGGAAAATATTGATTTAACGGGAGTAACCTATCAAATTACTAAACACATGACAAGCCAACCACGAAAGATTAAGCAAATAGATATCGTATTTGAGTTTCCAAACCATAATTACACTGAAACTCAAAAACAATTTTTACAACAAATAGCCCACACCTGCCCCGTAGGACTAAGCCTGCACCCTGACATAGTGCAAAATATTGTATTCAATTTTGCATAAAAAATTAAGAATTTTAGCTATGAACATCATTTTTCACCTTTCGCTTTACGAAAAATGCCCTGTTTTTAGCCTAAATCCATTTTTGACTTATTTACATACTCACAAACCCAAAGACGCGCTGCTATTAGAGTGGGACAATTTTAGCGAAATATCATTGCAAAAACAATTCACACAGTTAGTAACCGACTGCACCAAGTTTTTGCTCATTACCCAAGCCGAACCGAAGGCAAGTGTAGCAACCGTAATGCCTTTTTTAGAAAAAGTTATCCAAAATCAACACAAAGGTACTTGGATAGGGCAAAGAAATCATGCCATTTTGCAAAAGTATATCCAACGTTTGCAAAACAATACCTTTGTAGAATGGCACAGTGGGCAAGAAATGAATACTTGGGAGAGTGTTTGGGCGTATTTGATTTGAAATAATGGCATGACTTTCAGCCTACCAAAAAGCCTATCATAGGCATAAAAATATAATCAAAAAATTATTACCTTCTGCACGAGGAGATTGCCTTGTAAGGTATAAATCTTAAGAAAATATTGCCCTTGGGGGAGTTTTTCTAATTGATCGATTTGCAATTTACTTTCTCCATTTGCCTCTTGGGTGTGCCATAAGACACTGTTAGTATCATACAATTCAATTTTTTGCATTGCTAATCCTTCTACTACAAGGTAATGCGTAGCGGGATTAGGATATACTTGTATAATTGGACTAATGATTTCATAATCAATAGATTGTGTTATAGTAGATTTGCCAAATACGGGACGAATCATAAAACTGCCTTTGAGTTGGGTATTTTCTGCCCAAACGTTTAAGATATTGTAAAAAATATGTGAACCACTATCAGTATTGCGGTCAAAGCCGACAGTAAGCATATCATTAGTATTTTGCCGCCAACCTATATAAAAAGTATCTTGTACGGGTATAGCCTTATTAAGTTTGATATTAAAAAACTTATTTCTTTGGGTAGGATAGGTAATAGGTACGCTTTGCCTATGCAATACGTCCTCGTCACGATTAGTTAATTTCTTCCAAATTGTAAGCACAAAAGTCTGCCCTAATAGGTTAGTTTCCATAGGCATGACGTACATTTGTACGTCTGTAATCGTATCCTTTTCAGGTATAAAAAACCTACACGCCACTTGCGCGAGGCGTTGGTTAGTACCCGCGCCATATTCAGCAGTGCCATCATCATAGGCTAGATAATTAGTTAGGTGCGTAACTCTGCGAATAGTATCATTTCTTCGCAAGTTGATACCTTGAATAGTAGTTGCATTATCACCTGAATTGATAACAAATTCATACATAATTTTGGCACTATCCAAATGAGTGGGAATAAGTGAGGGCTGGTGCGCTATATCGTAGTTTTGCCTTTGAGAACCATTTAGGAGTACAAAACCACTACCCAAATTTCCTAAATTAGTATTCGTTACACTTTCTTTAAGTTGGGCTTGATGTTGCACTACGTTAAAGACATTATTTTGGTTCATGATTTGCGTTTTGAGCGTATCTGTACTGAATAAGATTGGATTTGCCCTAAAATGTTTCATGGGCATAGCTGTATAAGGCTTTAACACAAAATTAGGGGAAATAGTGCAAGCCACATCTTTAACAAAAAAATCATTCCAGTACCGATTAATATTGAGATAAACATAATCTATATGCCATACGTCGTAAGGTCCTGAAAGTCTACCTTTTGCCATAAATCTGAACTGAAATTGAGAATGAAAAAAAATAGTATTGCGTACAGGTAACAAGACTTGAAAGAATTTTCTTTGGTCAATTTCCTGACTTCCTAACTTTCCCCATACGTATCGCCAGGTATTAGTATTATCCTTAAACCAGACACTAAGCGAGTCGGTATTGTCGGGCATTTCTCCTAGTCCTGTGGCTTGCCAAAAAAAACTTAAATAGAGGGAGTCAGCAGGGCTGTAAGGGCTTAAATCAATAGGTTTACTGGTTAATGTATCGGCGTAGCCTTCGGCAAAGGCGTCTGCAAAGTTATAAGGCATACCTGCGGCATTTAAGCCGTCAAAAGAAGCTACATTGAATGTAGGTGGGTTGATTGGTAAGTCATTATTGATATACACACCACTCTTGAACCAGAGAGTTGTATCAGGGGTATAGGTTTTTGTAGTAGAGAAGTCATCAAAAAAAGGCAGTGTAAGCGGTACTGCCTCCGTAGTATATTGATAGGATTGCCATTCTTGACAAGTTTGTGTAGGGCGAGTAAGTAGGTTAATATTTTGTGGCTCAGGCTGTATTAGTAATTGCCCTTTCGTTTGGCAAATCAGACCTCCCCACAAGAAAAGAACCCAGGTAATAATACACCCTACTTGACCTATTTGTCGCTCAGCATTTGCTACAAAAATTAAACAATTACCTATACACACATATTTAATCTTTTTCTGCATCTGTTTTTATTTCTCTGCCTCTATTTTTTCATTTTCTTTATTCAATTCATTATTAGGGCTATTTCTTGTATTTTGCTTTTTTTCTTTATCTTCTTTTATGCCCATGCGCTTTTTCCGAATACGCTCAATATCACTACTTTTACGTACCTGTCCTTTTCTAAACGTATCTTTAATAGGTTTATTGTCTATTTCCTCATCGCCAAAAAAGATATTTTTTCTCGGTTTTGGCACTGGAGTACCTGACACCCACAGGTCAATCATTTGCCCTGTTTTTATCTTATTTCTCACACGATCCTCTGTGTCATCTTCAGTTTGTGTACCTATGTAAGGCTCGGGATTTTGCCTAATCACTGTACCAGGAGGCTCATCGCTGGTGTTGTCATATTGAATATTACCTACTTCCAAATCACTACCTCGGATAACGGTTTCCGCTTCGCTCAAATGTAATCCTACCAATTCAGGTACGTCAAACTCCGTCTGCCCTACGCCATCACTTAGTATAAGATCTATTTTTGTACCTTTCATAACAGGTTGTCCTGGGTTAATTTTTTGCCCATTCAACCATTGTTCTAGTACGGTATTAGATGAAATATGAGGTACATATCTAATTTTACCTAATTCTAAATCTTTATTTTTCAGCTCTAAAAGAGCAATCTCAAATGAAAGCCCTACTAATTTAGGCATAGGAATTTTAGGAGGCACTAACGGATTGATAACTATGTAAATCTTTCGGCTTTGCTTTATCCGAGAACCCGCCTCTGGAAATTGCGAAAGAACAGTATTAGGCTTGTGGTGTTTGGAATAAACCGAGTCCTTAATAGCATATTCTAAATCTTTGCTTTCTAATAACTCAATCGCTTTTTCTAATTCTAATCCTCTTAAATCAGGAACGACTACACTCTCTCCATGATTGGTAATATAAGGCAGGTAGTTAGCAAAAAAGAAAATAAATAACATTATCGACAAACAAATGACAATGCCTAAATGAATAGCAACATCTGTCCAAGAGTCAGTTTTAATTATAACAATCTTTTTTCTCATAGATTGATTAGGCGCGAGGTAATAACACAAAAAAGTAAACACAAATTTAAAATTTAGTAAAAAGTGAATAAATTACGAGACATAGGCATTTTGCTCAATTTCGTATCTTTTTTCTATTTTAAGTAGTTGCATATTTTTTTACTAATCGTTTAAGCAAAATTAAAGAGTAAATTCCTAGAAAAAGCGTTTGGCAAGTCCATTGCCAACGTTTGGATTTGAGTGGGCTTTTAGAGGCTAGCCAATAAGCATAGATTGCCTCTAATAAGTGAATAAGCCCTACTAATAAAAACAGGCTTTTTAATATTTTCTGATAAGGCAATAAAACAGACAAAGGAGCCATAAAGGCAAAAATTGCTAATGTACTAACTCCTCCTAAAGCAAATACATACCACCAAGGCGGCGGTGTTTGAAAGTAAGAGTCAGAGGGCAGAGCATTTTTCATAGTTTTTATGCAAGATTTTTTTTTCAGAGCTAAGTTTTTTTGATATTTATCTAATAATATTTACCAAGAGTTATTTCTTGGGCTTTCCTTTTAGTTTGATAATAAACTTCATACTAAATTTAGCAAAATCAATTAGCAGTTTTCCGTAAAAAAAGGAAAAAAACTTACTCCTGTTGTGAGGCTGTAGGAAATTGTTGGTCTAAAATTAAAGAAAAGAGAATTAGTTCACAAATAGTATACCTGTAAGGTTGATACAATTCTTTCAGATATAAATGATTAGGTGTGGCAAAATCAATTAGCAGTTTTTCGTACAAAAGATAAGAAATAAAAGATAAGGAGTAAAATTAGCCGCCATTATACAGGGCATAAAATAATGCTAACTAAGTTGATTTACAATATAGCTAATAAGGTATAAGATTAAATTCTAATTTCACATCTTCGGCATACTCCTCACCACTTTCTAACATGTCCAAATCTGATTTCTCGTAATACCAATTGATAGTTACCTTTCCACCCTTATTATACTGATAATCTTCCAAAAAGCCCATAATTTCTAAAAATCTACGTGAAGAGGCAGTATTAAAATAAGTCATTCTAAAATTAAGCGTAATTGTTTTACCTGGTTCTGCGGTATATTCAGCAAGCCAATCAAAAATAGGTTGAAAAAACTCTAAGGTATATTCGTGATAAGATTCGCCAGAAATATTGAGAATACCTGTTTGGGCATCAAAATGAACTTCAGGAATATAACTTGAGCCCTCAATATAGAAATTCTCCATGGTAAGACACTGTTTTATTTTAGTTTTGTCAATATTGATTAGTGATTTTATACTCAACTAACAGAGATTTTGACTTTTTAGAAATTGGAACTGACTGAAAATCAAAATTTTATATTTGGGAAACTTACAAAATCACTCTTTTTAGTTTTTTGAAAATGAAATATGGAAGCTAGGCCTCATCCTCTTTATTTACCCGAACAGACAAGGCAAAAAAAGCGTATTCATCATCAATATCTTGAATGGAATAAGCAAGTGGATAGCCTGACCTACGCGCTATGTCTATTAGCCCAATATTAGCCCCAGTTCCACCTGCATCGGGCTTTTTGCGTTGGCTTTTATAGTACTCTCTCAAAGCTTCTTCATCTAAGGAATTGATGTACTCACATTTATTCAAAAGTTTAGCTTTTTGTTGCATATTTATCACATTACCAGAGGTAAGAACAAGATGATCGGGCATATTTTGTACCATAATCAGTCCTATCCCCGAGGGGCGCCCCTTGGTAACCAAGTACTCTTTTTGTGCTGAATGGTGATAAATATTTTGTGCTAATTCTACAAATATCGCAAATATTTTTTTGCTCAAATTATGTGCACCGAACTTGGTACGCAAGCTAATACCTACGTCAGCTAAAATCTCTTGTGAAACAGTACCTTTGAAGCTAAGAATAATATTATTCTGCTCCATATCTTTGCAATATTGATAAACAGTCAATTTAGGAACTACACTCATAGCACATAAGTTTTTTCTTGAATACACTACCAAATCCTTATACTATAATTTCGTACCAATTTTTTCAAATTGACACTCTTTCCTTAACAAAAGTATCTTTACCATCAGCCATGTTTACCATTCAAAACTTCTTACATCGAAAAAAACGCTTGACTAGGATTTCTTTGTATTGTTCGCAAAAATAAAGTTTTTTTTTCATAAATCAAATTATTAACTAAATAAAAAAGCCCTAAAAGCTATTCCTTCCCTGATTTATTTGCATAAAACCACTAACTTTGAAGCCGAATCTTAATTGCACAGAAAAACCAAACTCTCTTAAACGCAAAATTATGAAAATAGCCGTAGTAGGTACAGGATATGTAGGTTTAGTTACAGGTACATGCCTTGCAGAAACAGGCAACACTGTTACTTGTATTGATATTGACGAAAATAAAATTAACAAACTAAAACAAGGAATAATTACCATTTTTGAGCCAGGGTTAGAGGTTCTTTTTGAGCGAAACCTCAAACAAAATCGTCTATTTTTTACTACTGATTTGGCAGAGGGTATCAAAGAAGCTCAAATCATTTTCTTGGCTTTACCTACACCGCCAGAAGAAGATGGCTCTGCTGACCTTAAATACGTATTAAAAGTAGCCGATGACCTAGGCAAACTCATAGACCACTATGTTATAGTAGTAGGCAAAAGCACCGTACCTGTGGGTACAGCCGAAAAAGTGCGAGAAATTATTGCCCGACATGCCAAAGTAGAATTTGATGTAGTTTCTAATCCTGAGTTCTTGCGTGAAGGGGTTGCCGTAGAAGATTTCATGAAACCTGAGCGAGTGGTGGTAGGTACTAAATCAGAAAGAGCAAAAAAAATAATGGAGAAATTATATGCTCCTTTCATTCGCCAAGGTAATCCTCTTATTTTTATGGACGAGCGTTCTGCTGAAATGACTAAATATGCTGCTAATGCCTTTTTAGCAACGAAAATTACATTTATGAATGAGATAGCCAACCTGTGCGAAAGAGTAGGAGCAAATGTGGATGCTATTCGCAGAGGCATTGGTACGGATACACGTATCGGCAATCGCTTCTTGTTTGCAGGAATTGGTTATGGAGGAAGTTGTTTTCCCAAAGACGTACAGGCTTTGGCCAAAACTTCTAAGGATGTAGGATATGACTTCAAAATCCTGCATGCAGTTATGGAAGTGAATAAGAGCCAAAAAATTAAATTATTGCCATACGTTTATCAATATTTCAATAACGACCTAAAAGGCAGACAATTAGCTATATGGGGGCTCTCCTTCAAACCGAATACAGATGATATTCGAGAAGCCCCTGCCTTGGATAACATTAAAATCCTTTTAGAAGCAGGAGCCAAACTGCGTGTGTATGACCCAGAAGCCATGAATAATGTAAAACAAATCTTTGGCGATAAATTGGAGTATGCTGAAAGTCCTTATGGAGCCCTACTAGAAGCCGAAGCGCTGCTGATTTTTACTGAATGGTCTATGTTTAGAACTCCTGATTTTGAGGTAATTAACAAATTACTAAAAAACAAAGTAATATTTGATGGTAGAAATCTTTTCGATCTTGCCCAAATGCAAGAGTTAGGCTATACCTATTACAGCATCGGTAGAGAGATTATTCGTCCATAATTTTGGGAATTGGCTTATTCTTATAAAACCTGTATTTTTTGCTGATTTATTCTTTCAACTCCCCAATAGCTTTAATCTTAAAGACATTGGGGAAGTAAAGATAACTAACTTACATCAAAGCAAAAGAAGTTCTGTAAATTTTTCAAAGCAAAAAAGCTGATTTACATTGTTTTGTAATCTACAAAAAACTAAAATTATCTTCGCTAATGTTATCTCGGGCATAAGCTTACACGAAGTAAATGAGAAATGCGTTTTGGTTGGCTACCTATAATAATCAAAAAATAAATAAATTGCATTTTTCAAAGTAACAAGCCTCTAGCTCCTATAATTCTCCTATAATTTAAGCCTATTTTAAGAGTTTATTAAATTTCATTACTAATGACTCTTACTTCAACAAATTTTTTTACCTTTGAAATAGATAGCTATTTCAAATCTTAATTTTTGATAGTATGAAATGGTATTTCTACGACTTTCCTTTATGCTTTCTGCTACTATTATCTAATTGTTTGCTTCTACAAGCCCAAACCGATAGCTTGAAACAGCCCTCTGAGGCAGTACTCATGGACGAACTACTCAACCTCATGGGCAAACAAAATACGCAAAGTTTAGCCGATATTTTGCAAGCCGATGTAATTACAACCAGCCGAACCAATGTTCAGAAAAATAGCAAAGCTCCTGCAACCATTTATATTATTACTGCAGAGCAAATTCGACAACGAAACTACCTCTCTTTGGCTGATGTTTTGCAGGATTTGCCCGATGTAAAGATTGAAAATGCCGTAGACCCCCGATGGATGAATGATGTTACTCTGCGTGGTATTCACCGTATGGATAGGTTTATCATTTTGCTTGATGGTGTACGTATCTCCTCTCCTACTAATGATGTTATTCCTGTAATAGAAAATTACCCTGTAAATTTTGCCAAACAAGTAGAAGTAGTCTTCGGTCCTGCTTCGGCTCTATATGGAGCAGATGCTTTCTCTGGTGTTATCAATATCATTTCGCAAGATGCCCAAAGCCCCAATAGAACCCATATCAATTTGCAAGGTGGAATGTATGAAACCGTTACGGGGGGAGTAGCTACTACAAAAAAATTTACCAAGGACATTTATCTTAGTTTTGGTGGACAATATCATTATGACGCACTTACTAATTTGAGTCGTTGGTATCCACAAGATTTTAAGGGCATGAAAGAAGCCCTGCAAACCAACCAATTTAATACGGTTTTTGGTACTTTTGGTTCTACTGAACCTGTGCACCCTTCAGACAAACTTACACCTTTGAGTGCCTATGCTTTACACGCTAAGTTGCAAGTGAAAAAATTAAGCATTTCCTTTTTTAGAAATGGCTCTATCTCTCCAAGTACCTATGCAGGCAACCCCAACAATGTAGTCTACAATCAAGGCTCACTTTTTGGGCATAACGTTTCTACGCTCAGTGCGGTCTATAACCAAACTTGGGGCAGATGGCAATCTACTACCTTTTTAATCGGTAGCCGTTATGATTTGAACCCTAATAGCGTATTCAGAAATGTTTACACAGGGCTGAACAAAGCTTATTTATTTTCTTATGGTAGAATGTGGAAATTTGAGCAATTATTCAGCTACAATTTAAGTTCCAAAATAGATTTGAGTGCAGGAATTACTTACGAAGACTTTTTTTCTATTCCAAGAGGACATGATTTGCAATATCCTACCAATCGGCGCGAGGCACGCGGCATTATCATAGGAAGCCGTAGCCCCTTGCGACCTGAAGGCATTGAGGCAGATATTCCTAAAATTCCTTACGGTAATGTGGGAGGCTTTGCTCAACTGCTCTACAAACCTACCGAAAAAATATCTTTCACTACAGGTTCACGCTTTGACTATAACACGCGCTACGGTAGCACTTTCAACCCACGCTTGGGGATTGTTTGGGAAGTAAACAAAAAAACTACGCTCAAAACCTTGTATGGTTCAGCTTTTCTTGCCCCTTCACCTTTGATGGCTTATGACCAATTTGGTACTTTTTTCACCTTAGATAATGGGGCTACTTATCAATCGGCTTTCTTCCGATTACCTAACCCTAACCTCAAACCTCAAACCGTACAAACCTTTGAATTAGGCATTAGTTCTTTTCTTAACAATAATATTGGCTTTTCGGTTAATGCGTATTATTCACTTTTAGAGGGCTTATTTGCTTATGCCTCTGATGCTCTCACTACCCAACTGTACGATGGCACTTATAAGGGTTTTCCTGTCGGGTTTATTGAAGTAACTATTAATCAAGGCAGACAACGTAATTTCGGTGGCACCGTGCAAGTAGATTATTTGAGCAAAATAGGAAGCAAAGGAAGAGTTACAGGATTTTTTGCGTTGAGCTATGTTGAGGGTAACGTAATAGATACGCAAAATGGCAAAAAAATCACACAGCAAGCCTCTGCTATTACACCGCTCATGTTCCGTTGGGTTACAGATGTGCACGTGGGTAAATGGACTCTTTCGCCTCGCTTGCAAATAGTAAGTAAACAACGAACCTTTACTCTCCGCCAACCACAAGATCCAAATGAAATACCTACGCAACGTCAAACAATCAAGGGTTATACCTTGCTTAATCTTTCTGTAAATTACCACTTACGCAAAGACCTCACTTTTTTTATTATAGGTAAAAATCTATTTGATGTAAGGTACTATAACGTAAACCTTGGCGCTTCCCCTGAAAGTACACTCACGGGAGCAGCTGCACAAGCCGAACTTGCCGCAGGGGCACCTCAAAATCCTATCCGTATTCTGGGAGGAGTAAATATTACATTTTAATTTGTAAGAATTGAAAAACCTTTGTAATTTTGCACCATAAAATGTTTACTTATCTTTAAATTTTATGACCAAAGAACAAATAAAAGACATAAAAGCCCGTATCTCGGCTTTGAGGAGGTATCTTTGACTACGACAACCGCCTGGCACAAGTTCAAAAGTTAGAACAACAAACGCAACAACCTCATTTTTGGGACAATTCGCAACAAGCCCAAAAAATCTTGAAAGAAATCAAATCTTTGAAATATTGGACCGATGCTATTGATGCACTACAACGTAATCTAGAAGACTTTGAGGTTTTGTATGATTTCTATGAAGCCGAAGAAGCCACTGAAGCCGAAACGCGTACCGCTTTTAACCAATTAGCAACTCAAGTAGAAAGTTTGGAGTTCAAAAAAATGATGTCTTCAGAGGAGGATCAGTTAAGTGCTATGATTGATATAAACTCGGGGGCAGGTGGTACAGATAGCTGCGACTGGGCGGAGATGCTAATGCGTATGTATATCCTTTGGGGACAGAAAAACGGCTTTACAGTAAGGCAAGTCTATTTGCAACAAGGTGATATTGCAGGTATCAAATCTGCTACGCTGGAATTTGAAGGTGAATTTGCTTATGGTTATCTTAAATCTGAAACGGGAGTACACCGCTTGGTACGTATTTCGCCTTTTAATTCTGGCGGCAGCCGTGAAACCTCTTTTGCCTCAGTTTTTGCCTACCCTGTGGTAGATGATACCATTCAAATAGAAATCAACCCAAATGATATTGAATGGGACACTTTTCGCTCTGGTGGAGCAGGTGGGCAGAATGTAAACAAAGTAGAAACCGCAGTAAGGCTAAAACACAAACCTACGGGTATTGTAATTGAGTGCCAACAGGAACGTTCTCAACTGCAAAATAAAGAAACTGCTCTAAAAATGCTCAAATCGCGTCTTTACCAAGCCGAAATTGAACGTAGAAATGAAGAAAAAGCACGCCTTGAAGGAACAAAAAAACGCATTGATTTTGGCTCTCAAATCCGAAATTACATACTTCACCCCTACAAGTTAGTTAAAGATACACGCACGGGCTGGGAGCGTACCGATGTGCAGAATGTACTCAACGGAGATATTACTGACTTTATGAAAGCCTTCTTAATGGAAAATTAGATTGGATTATTAGCATTCACCAACTTTCCAAAGGTTTAGAATATTTGGAAAGTTGGAAAAACTTACTAAAAATCAATTATCTTAAACTCTACTCGTCGGTTTTGCTGTCTTCCTTCGGGAGTTTCATTGGGGGCAATGGGCTTGGTTTCACCATATCCGATACTTTTTAAGCGGTTAGCTTCAATTTGATTTGCTTTGAGATATTGCACTACTGCCTCAGCACGTCTGCGGGATAAATCCATGTTTTTGTAATCCTCGCCCTCACTGTCGGTATGTCCTGCAATTTCTACTGTAAGTTTAGGATTATCCTTCATGAGGTTAAGTAGTTTTTGCAATTCTACGAAGGCTTCAGGGCGCAGGTCGGCTTTGGCAGTTTCAAAATAGATATTTTTTAGTACAATAGTTTCACCTTTTTGCAAAGGGCTAAGGAAAATAGTTTTTTCTATGGTTAGGTCTTGTTTCAAGGTTTGCGGTTCGGTATTTTCGCTTGCCTCTACATAGCCCTTCGCTTTGGCAAATATTCCATACCTTTGTTGTGGTTTAGGTAGGGCAAAGGTGTAAGTATTTTGGCTTTCGGTGAGGGTAGCTTGTGCAATTTCTTGCTTAGTTACCAAATCTATGAGGCTTATTTGGGCGGATAGGTTTTTGTTTGTTTTTTTGTCTTTTACTTGTACTCGCACAAGCATGGTGTACTCGGTAGGCTCTTTTGGTGTAGGTTTGGTAGAAGTTTCCTCGATACTTACTTTTCCAAATTTAGAGCTAAAATTTGTAATTCCTGTGGGTAGGTTCTGTACTACCAAATCACTCCTTCCTTGTGTGGGAATAAGTTTTAGTTCAAAATTATCTACAAAAAAGTAGATACAATCGCTCAAACCGCCTGTAATATCTTTCATGTTTAAGTCTTTGGGCTTGGCAAAGTAGCCAACTGTTAGGTGTGTGTAAGCCTTGTCTGCGGTGAATTGTATGCCTACTTTCTGCCACTCTTTGGTGTATAGGTTATCTTCTACTACAAATTGTGGCTCTGCCTCAATCTGTTCGGCTTGTTGTTGTTTGGGCATACCTTCTGAAAAATAGACGCCGAAGCCGCGTCCCGAGCATTTGCAATATTTAGGTGCGCCATTATTCACATAAAAACTCAATTCATAGCGTTTACCTCTTTCTAAAGGTCGAATGAGCGGTGCGCAAACATACTCGTAAAAAGGTCGATTAGGTATAACAATGACACCTGTCATTGCCTCACCTTCTTGGGGTTCTACTGCGGCAAAATAGGCTGTACTCACTTTACCATTGTTGCTTCCTCTTCGGTGCAAATAATCAGGAGTGGCATTAGGATAACTTTTTTTGCCATTCAAGTTATGCCAACTTTCTACATAATCCAAAAAACAGCCATCTTCGTTAGGCAATTTTTTGTAATTTTCAAAGCCCGGATTAGGAATGAGATTTTCTTGGGCTTGCAAAGAGAAAATAGATACCCACAGGTAACATCCTGTCAAAAGAAGAAAATTACGTAACATCATAAGTAATTATTAGGATTTAGTAGTCAAAAATTAAAAAAAAATATTCTACAAAGATAGCTTTTTTTGGGTACATTTTTGATTGAATAGGGCTATAGGGAAAGAAATATTTCAGGAAAAAATTTGAGAAATAGCTTTTATTTATCAATAGAAAGCCCTTGTGCCAAGCAAGAGTAACCATTTAACACCTTCATTGCCAAAAAATTGCTACAAGTATCCTAAAATTTTGAGCATACTTTCTTGAGTTTGTTCTGGGGCAAAAAGTGTATGCGTGAGGTTACCTTGAGCATCTCTATCTATAATAATGTGCTTAGGGGCAGGTATAAGGCAATGCTGGATACCTCCATATCCTCCTAACGATTCTTGGTATGCTCCTGTGTGGAAAAATCCAATATATTGTTTTTCGTGTGGCTCAAAGTTGGGTAGAAATACTGCATTGATGTGAGCTTCAGAACTGTAATAGTCCATAGAGTCGCAAGTAATTCCACCAATATTTACTCTTTGGTGCGTATTTCCCCAGTTATTGATAGCAAGCATAATGTATTTTTGGTTCAATCCCCAAATGTCAGGCAATTGAGTAATAAGCGATCCATCAATCATATACCAGCACTCTTTATCGTTTTGTAGCTTTTGATCTAAAACTGAATAGATAATTGCTCCACTTTCTCCTACGGTATAGCTACCAAATTCGGTAAAGATATGCGGCACATCTACGCCATTTTTTTGGCAAATCAATTTTATATTTTTTACTATCTCCTCTGCCATGTATGCGTAGTTATAATCAAAATGGATAGAGGTTTTGATGGGGAAACCTCCTCCAATATCTACGCTATCTAAGTCAGGGCAAATCTTTTTTATTTCACAATATTTATAAATGAAACGGCTAAACTCACTCCAGTAGTATGCTGTGTCGCGTATACCTGTATTAACAAAAAAATGTAACATTTTGAGCCGGAATTTGGGATTAGTGGCAATTTTTTGTTTATAGAACTGCTCTACCTCATTATAGCGTATGCCCAGGCGTGAGGTATAAAATTCAAATTTCGGCTCTTCGTCTGTAGCTACTCTAATACCCAAATTTATTTTTTCTAGGGGCAGCGGTTCGTAGGCTTCAATTTCTTTCAAGTTATCTAAAATTGGTATGCAATTGAAGCCCTCTAATAAAATTTCGCTAATATATTGTTTGTACTGCTCCGTTTTGAATCCGTTACAAATGATATAGTGTTGTTTGGTAAGTTTGCCGTCATGGTAGAGTTGCTTGACGATAGGAATATCAAAGGCAGAGGAGGTTTCCATGTGTGTGCCATTGCGTAAGGTTTGTTCCATGATAAATCTGAAATGTGAGGACTTGGTGCAATAACAGTAAATGTATTCCTTACCGTAATTATGTTTTTGAATAGCCTCTTGAAAGATTTGTTTAGCAAATTGAATCTTTTGGCTAATTTTAGGCAAATAGGTGAGTTTTAGAGGTGTACCATATTGTTCAATAATAGGCATGAGAGGTACATCATTAAATAAAAGTTCGTTGTTTTCTACTCTAAACTCGGGTGTTGGGAAGAAGAAGGTTTGCTCTATAAGGTCTAGATAGCTTTTCATAGCGGTTGAGAGAAAGTATTACAGCAACAAAAGATATGCAAAGTTAAACGATTTACTAACTTTGCTATACATTTTTTGAGCTTCTTGCCTAAAGAGCGGATTTTAGGCTTATCTATGTTATGCACGCTCTTTTTCCTCTAATCGTCTGCGTAGGATTTGTTCGGCGAGGCGAGCCTCTTCAGTAACTTGTCGTTGTTCTAAAAGTTGTCTTTCAAGGTCTTGTTTTTGTTGCATGAGTACCTCAATACGATTTTGTTGCTCTTGTTGTATTCGCATAACATAGGCGAGGTTCTCTTTAATTTGTTCTTGTTCGGCTTTCAAGAGTTCATTACGTTTGATTTGTTGCTCTAAGGCTTCTTCTAGCCGTGCCTTTTGCTCTTCCATGAGTTTGTTTTTGCGTTGTACTTCTTCTTGGGTAGCAACTAACTCTTCTAAATTTTGGCGCATCTCCTCTTCTTGGGCTTTCATTTTCTCACTTAAAAGCAAAGACTCTTCTAATAGTTTTTGAGTTTTAGCCTTACTTCGCAAAGTAGAGAAGGTAGAGGCAATGCTTTCGCCTAATTTTTCTACAAACTCAATTTGATAAGGCTTAAACTCTTCAAAAGAAGCTAATTCCACAATGCCGTACACATCATTATTGAGCCTAAAAGGAACAATCAAAATAGATCTAGGGTTAGCCTCTCCTAATCCTGAGGTGATGTTTATATAGTCTTGAGGCACTTCGGTCAGGTACATTGTACTGCCTTCTTGGTACACTGTACCTACTAAACCTTCACCTTTGTTTACGCGTTTTGTAACGTACTTCTTTTTCTCAAAAGCATAGCAGGCTATCATTTCCATGAAAATATCTTGGGGGTTGTCATCATTCACAATGAATAATCCGCCTTGGTTAGCATTGAGGTATTTCACCAAATTAGCAATCAAGATGTAATTAAAATCGGGGTTGTCGCTTTCTTTACGCAAAATATCAGCAAACTTGGCTAATCCTTCGGCAATCCAGTTACGTTGTCTATCATTTTCAGCAGCCTCTAATAATTTATTGCGCATTTCTAGGAGTGAAAGCCCGAGTTTATCTTTTTGCAAGTTGCTATGTAATGTTTGATACTCTACGTTTAAGTTTCCTTCGCCCATGCTAGTTATGAAGTCGGTGGCATTTTGTAAATCTTTGAATAAGGTATTTACTGACTCTACCACGCGTCCAATTTCATCGTTGTATTTATGGGGAATTTTGCAGTCAAAAGTTCCTTCAGCAATGTATTGTTCAATCATAAGCATATCGTCCAGAGGTTTCAGGATATGCGAATTGATAAAGAGATAGGCTAAAACGATAAAGATGAGATTGACAAGATACAAGACAAAATTAACGGTACGTCTTTCGGCTTTAATTCCTTGAAAATGAGCGATATAACCACGCACAATTTCACTATCTTTTGCCAACATTTCTGGGGCATTATCATTCAAGAATTGAATAGCTTTAGCTACTCGCGGGTTGAGCGTTTTTGAGCGTTGGATAGTTGTATTTTCTGCTAATTCGGTTACTGACAAGCTATCAATAAAAATGTTTTCGTTCAATATGATTTCTGCTTGGCGACTGTATTTTTCCCACAGATTTTGCGAAAGATTAAAGGCAGGCAATACCTCAGTGGGGACAGGAATCAGTTGAGTGTTGAACGGGGTGGAGATACCGCCAACCTTCATAGCTTGCACCGTAGCCTCGTGCTTTTCAAGGGCTTCTTTCAAATATTTACGTGCTTCTGTTTTACCTTCTTTGACAAGGTTGGCATACAAAGCCACTTGTTGGGCAAAGGCTTTATTACTGCTAATAACGTTAATAGATTGCTCAACCTCCTCAAAAATAGATTCATAATAGAGGACAACTAAAAAATTAGAAGTGAGCAGAACTGCTAAAACAATCCCCAAAGCAATAATTTTAGTACGAATTGTTAGCTTTTGTAGTGTAATACCGAACATATTTCTGTACTTTTGTGGTGCAATAGAAGAATTGCTGCAAATGTAGAAAAATATCTTTACATTCTTACTCAATGATTAAGCCAAATATTTTGTTCTCACCAATTTTATTGGTAAAATTATGGATCTAAACGTGCTTACGGCTATTTCACCTATTGATGGCAGATACCGAGGAAAGGTCGCTTCATTGGCTCGTTATTTTTCTGAATTTGCTTTTATTCGCTATCGCTTGTGGGTAGAGATAGAATATTTTATCGCTTTGTGCGAACTGCCACTCCCACAACTCCGCTCTGTGGATACTCAAAAATACGAAGCCCTGCGCCAAATTTATAAGCATTTTACTCCTGCCCAAGCATTTGAAATTAAGCAAATAGAACAAACTACTAATCATGATGTAAAAGCTATAGAGTATTATCTCAAAAATCAGCTAAAAGCCTTAAACTTGACAGACTATCAAGAATTTATACATTTTGGGCTAACCTCTCAAGATGTGAATAATACCGCTCTGCCTCTTTTGCTCAAAGAGGCATTACACTATGAAATTTATCCTCTCTTGCAAGCCCTTGTTGAAAACCTTATCCATGCCGTTTTTGAGTACAAAGCAATTCCCATGCTGGCACGCACTCATGGGCAACCCGCCTCCCCTACTACTGTAGGAAAGGAGTTTATGGTATTTGTAGAACGTTTAGAACAACAAATGAATATGCTCAAACAAGTACCTTATAGTGCTAAATTTGGTGGCGCCACAGGGAATTTTAATGCCCATGTAGTGGCTTATCCCGAAGTTGATTGGGTAAATTTTGCTAATACTTTCGTACAAAAACTGGGCTTAAAGCGAACTCAATTTACTACTCAAATTGAACATTATGACAACCTCGCCGCTCTATTTGATAACTTCAAGCGTATTAACACGATTTTAATTGACCTTTGCCGAGACCTCTGGCATTACATTTCTTTGAACTATTTTAAACAAAGGATACAACCTTACGAAATAGGCTCTTCGGCTATGCCTCACAAAGTGAATCCAATTGATTTTGAAAACGCCGAAGGAAATCTAGGCATTGCAAATGCTCTTTTTGAGCATTTTGCCGCAAAATTGCCCATCTCTCGCCTGCAAAGAGATTTGACTGACTCCACCGTGTTGCGAAATATAGGAACCGCTTTTAGCTACTGTATCATTAGCTACAAATCTATTATGAAAGGGTTGAGCAGATTACAACTCAACGAACCCGCTTTGCAACAGGATTTAGAAAAAAATTGGATAGTCGTGGCAGAGGCTATTCAAACCATTCTACGTAGAGAACAATATAACCAACCTTACGAGGCTTTGAAACAATTTATACGTACTCAACCGCATATCTCACAAGAAAATTTACACCAATTTATTGATACACTAAATATTCGCCCCGAGGTGAAACAAGAACTGAAACAAATTACACCTTTTAACTATGTAGGAATTACCTAGACAAGAACAAACCAGTTGAAAAAACTTGTTTAGGATTTAAGTTTGTAAGGTAGATTTTCTACACATGCAAAATTATTCTGAAAATCAAAAAGTTACATTTCAAAATTTCTTCTATTCATAAACCCTAACGAATAATTAAACTCTCTGTGCCCTGTAAAGCCCCCCCTTTGCCTTTTGAGTGAGGCGAAAAAGGCAAAAGGAACTCCTGAAAAGATAGCTTTTTATACTAAACGAAAATTAGTTGTGTAACTTTTTCAAAGTTAAGTACTTGACTTACAGGTTTTGTAATTCATAAAAAGTTACAAACTCAAAAATAAAATAAAACCCAAAAAATCGTTGCACACACTAGTTGTTATGATTTAGGCTTTATCATTTCAATTAAAGCATCGGACATACCCATAGAGGAGAACCCTCCGTCGTGGTAAAGATTTTGCATAGTTACTTTGCGAGTGAGGTCAGAAAAGAGCGTAACCACGTAGTCTGCACAATCATCTGCTGTGGCATTTCCTAAGGGCGACATGGCGTTGGCATATTCAAAAAAAGCATCAAATCCTTCTATTCCTGTGCCTGCTGTGGTTTTGGTAGGTGATTGAGAAACTGTATTTACCCGCACTTTTTTCATTCGCCCTAATCGCTCTCCATAGCTACGGGCAATGGATTCCAAAACCGCCTTAGCTTGTGCCATATCCGAATAGCTAGGGAAGGTGCGCTGTGCAGCAATGTAAGACAAAGCGACCACAGAGGCATATTCGTTAAAGGCATCTAATTTTTCAGCTACGTGGAGCATCTTGTGTAATGAAATAGCTGAAATATCAATACTTTTCAAAAAGTCATCATATTTCAAATCACCATAGCTACGCCCTTTACGTACATTCGGACTCATGCCAATAGAATGAAGCAAAAAATCGATTTTTCCCCCTAGTACTTCCATAGATTTTTGGAAAAGCGTAGTCAAATCTTCTACTGAAGTGGCATCAGCAGGTATGAGTTCAGCTTCGCATATTTTAGCTAATTCTTTTACCTGCCCCATGCGCAAAGCTACGGGAGCATTTGTTAGCGTGAACACTGCACCCTCTTCTTTTGCTTTGAGGGCAACGCGCCACGCAATAGATTTCTCGTCCAAAGCCCCTGTAATGATACCACGCTTTCCTTTCAACAGATTATATGCCATACAAAAACAAAATGTGTGTGAAACAATGATACTTTACATCCTGATTTGAAGCCGTGAATTAAAGATTATTTACTGAAAATTCAAAATTTTTGGCATTCCGATTTTTTTGCGTGTAAAGTTTCTCCAAGTTTACAATTTTTAGAAAGCTACAAAAAATGCATTAGGGATTGAAAGGGCAAGCCCGAGAGGCTTAGTGCAAACACCAAAGCGTTAGCGAAGCCCTGCAAAGCCTGCCCCGAAGCCCTTTGAGCCAAGCGAAAAGGGCGAAGGGAACACCCAAATACTTAAAAATTTTCAACTATTGACTCAAAGTATGAATTTTCTAAAAGCTAGGAACTTTTGGAAAGTCGGTTATTAGCCCTTGTCGATAGTTTTTCTAAAATATCTGCTATTTTTGTGATTGTTAGCGTATAAGAACACAAGTATTTTACAAAAAATTAGTCTTGAAAATCAATAAGTTACAATTTTGGTTCGGCTTACTCTGGACCTTGGGGCTGTGTTTAGGGCTAACTTACATTTTTTTGCTTCGGAGTGAGGTAGTTTTGATTTATCAAGGCAAACCTTCGGCTTGGGCATGGCTCGTTGATTGGTTTTATCCGCGTTTTTGGGTAGAAAAGCAACGGTTTCCATTAGAATTTTTTTTAGCCAAAACCGATAATATTTTGTTGCGTTTAGCGTTAGTTTTGTTTGTGTATAGCGTAGGTTTTTACTACCTTTCTCAACCCAGACCCAAGAGGCAATGGCAACGTTTTTGGCAACTTGCTCTCACAGCTAACGAGGCAAAATGGTTATCACGAATTATAGTTATGTTATGTGTGTGGGCTTCGCACACGTGGGCAATAGATTTAACCCTGTATAGTGAATTTCCTGAATTTTACAAGCCTATTTTTTTGCTCAAAATCCTAAAATTACCTTTACTTTCTGCCGAAGGCTTTTATTTTCTTTGGGGGCTGATGTTAATAAGTTTTTCACTTACGGCATTACTAGGTTCTTATTCTTTGATTTTCAGCTTAATAGCTATGACAAATTTTGTCTTGTTGCAAGGCTACTTGCATAGTTTTCACAAGATAGACCACCCTTACGTACCGCTTACGTTTTTGGTAATGCTTCTGCCTGCTTTGGTTTATCAAATCCAGCAGAGTCAATTTGAAAATTTATGGACTATCCGTTTGATGCAAGTTTCCATAGCAAGTTTGTACTTTTTAGCAGGAGCAGAAAAAATTTTGATTGGTGGTTTGGCATGGTTTCACCCTTTGAATTTGCAAACCCATGCCCAAATGCATCAAGCTGAGTGGGGAATGTGGCTTTTTGCTTACGAACCAATTAGCACCTTGTGTTCAATCTTTGCCGTGGCTATTGAATTAACCTTTCCCCTTATCTTTTACTTTCCACGCTTCAAATGGCTTTTTTTAGGTTTGGGCATATGCCTGCACTTAGGCATTTTTCTCTTGTTAGAAGTTGGGATATGGCTTTCGCCTTGGGTATGGAGCTATGTAGTATTTTACAAAATTCGCTCTACTGATTTGGAGACAAATGCGTAGTTTTTCTTTTCAAAAACCGCCTTTTTCAAATAATCACCTATCTTTGCAAAGTCATAAATTCAATTTTCAAATTTTTTATCAAAAAAAAACTATGCGAAAAAAAATTGTAGCAGGCAACTGGAAAATGAACAAAACCCTACCTGAGGGATTAGCCCTTGCTAGTGAAATTCTTACAATTGCCCAAACCGAACTATCTCAAACTTCAGTAGAAATTATTTTAGCAGTTCCCTTCGTGCACTTGTATCCTATCAGCAAAATGTTAGCCCAAAGTACTATCCAACTTGGAGCACAAAATTGCTATCATAAGCCTTCAGGGGCGTTCACAGGAGAGGTTTCGGCAGAGATGTTAGCTTCTATTCCTGTGCGGTACTGTTTGGTAGGGCATAGTGAACGCAGACAATATTTTCAAGAACATAGCCAACAACTAGCAGAGAAAGTGAACCTACTACTCAAAAACAATATTCACCCTATCTTTTGCTGTGGGGAAACCTTAGCTGAACGCAATGCAGGAGGTCATGAGGAGTTAGTTTGCCAACAAATCAGTGAAGGCTTGTTTCATTTACCTGCTGAAGAGTTTGCTCAAATTGTTATTGCTTATGAGCCTGTATGGGCAATCGGAACAGGCATAAACGCAAGCAGCGAACAAGCCCAAGCTATGCATGCGGTTTTAAGAAAACACATTGCAAGCCACTACGGAGAAACAATTGCCCAAAATTGCACCATCTTGTATGGCGGAAGTTGCAACCCAAGCAATGCACCCGAATTATTCGCCTGCCCTGATGTAGATGGAGGGCTAATTGGGGGGGCTTCGCTCAAAGCACGCGACTTTATTGAAATCGTAAAAAGCAGAATGAAATAAAACGATATTTTTTACACTTATTTTTACACTTAATTCCTAGTTGGAAAAATCCAAATAAAAGTACAAACTATTTTATTTAGGCTTATAATTCTTATTAGTATATAAACTAGCAAATTTTTGCAGTTGTTCAGTAGTACCTAATACAATCATAATATCCCCTGTACCCAAGATAGTATTAGGGCTTGGGTTGATAATGAATCCTCTTACATCATCTTTGAAGCCTAAAATCATTACCCCTGTATTTTCTCTTATATGCAAATCTTTGATAGTTTGATTTTTATACTCCTCCTTAAACTCCTCAAAATAAAACTCCTCTAATTTGAGCTCACCCATGCCACTAATAATATCCAAAAACTCAGTAATTTCAGGTCTAGTAATCAAATTTGCCATATACGTACCGCTAATTTGGTCAGGACGTACCAACTTATCTGCTCCTGCCCTAAGCAATTTACTTTCTGAACTTGGCTCATTAGCACGTGCAATCACTTTAATTTTAGGATTCATTTGCTTAGCACTCAAAGCAATATACACACTATCCGAATCTTTGGGAAGGGTGGTAATAATTGCTTTTGCTTTTAATACTCCTGCCATTTGTAAGATCTCATCATCGGTAGCATCTCCTTCAATAAAAAGTATTTTCTTTGAAAGTGCTTGGTAATGAGTTCCTTGTAATGTTTCCTTTTGCTTATCAATTGCTACAAATTCAATTTCATTTTTAATTAACTCTTCTGCAACTTTGCGCCCATTTTTGCCAAAGCCACAGAGAATGATATGATTTTCCAACTGATTCACTTTCTTCAATAAAAAATAATTTTGAAGTACGTTTTTCAACTCTCCCTCCATAATAAAACTTGTAATAATGGAGAGTAGAAAAGTAAAAACAGCTAAATTATAGATAATAAAAATCGAGGTAAAAATTTTGCCAAAATTAGAAAGTGGGTGAACTTCTCCAAAACCTACAGTGGAAATAGTAATTACACTCATATAGAGAGCCTCTATCCAAGTATAGTCCTCTATCCAGTGGAAGCCCAAAGTCCCAATGGTAATACTTAGAAGCGACAAGATAATAGCGAAAAAAAAACGATTAAGCCTTTGTGAAAGGTATTCAGGAATAGATAAAAAAAGAAATTTAAGCCGTTTTACTGCCATTATTGTAAATACAAGCTAAAATTTATGCTTTTGCCAGTCTTTCAACCATGCCAAGCCAAAAATAATTTGTAAGCTATTGCTAATACTTTTGCTCTTTTTTCTCTCTTATCCTACATTTATTTTTGAAAATAGAAAAATTTGGGCAAAAGAACATTATACGGCAAAATTACATATTATTGTAACAAAAAATAAGCATAATAATTTTATTTTTGTATGAATTTTGAAGTTATTTGTACGAAAATTTCACAGCAGAAAGTACACTAGTTTGTCTAAATTTTCTTAAAATATTTGTCAAACAAGTAAGTACATGGCATAAAATTAAACTTACTTAGTTGTAAAAACTACTTTTATCTATGCGAAAGCTTACTACTGAAGAACTAAATAGAATTAACATAGAGCAATTCAAAGAGGCTCATAAAACCCCTTTTGTATTAGTATTAGATAATGTGCGGAGTCTCAACAACATAGGCTCGGTATTTCGCACTGCCGATGCCTTTCGGGTAGAAAAAATATATCTCTGCGGTATTACAGGTACACCACCGCAGCGTGAAATTAACCGAACTGCCTTAGGAGCTACTGAGTCAGTAGAGTGGGAATACGTTACCCATACTATCAAAGCAATAGAAAAGCTAAAAGAGGCAGGCTACATCTTAGTTGCCTTAGAACAAACAGATGAAAGCATTTTGCTACAAAATTTCAAAATTGAGGCTACTCAAAAATATGCTTTCATTTTTGGGAATGAAATCTTTGGAGTAGAAGACGAAGTTATTAAGCAGGTAGATTTCAGCGTTGAAATTCCCCAGTTTGGAACTAAACACTCCTTTAATGTAGCTGTAAGTGCAGGTATTTTACTTTGGGACTGTTGGGTAAAATATAACCAACAACTAAAATCTTGATTGCTTGAAAATTCTTAGTGATTTTACCTCTGCTCAAAGAAAAGCCTTTGAGCAGGGTTAGAATGGATTAAAGTTGTTTCAATATTTCACGTGCAATAATAATTTGCTGAATTTCAGAGGTTCCCTCGTAGATTTGTGTAATTTTAGCATCACGCATAAGACGCTCTACGTGAAACTCTTTCACATAACCATATCCTCCGTGTACTTGTACGGCTTCGGTAGTTACCCACATAGCTACTTCTGAGGCAAAAAGTTTTGCCATGGCAGCTTCTTTAATGAAGTCTTGTCCTGCATCTTTAAGTTTGGCGGCGTGTAATACGAGCAACCTTGCGGCTTCTATTTTGGTTGCCATTTGTGCTAATTTGGCTTGTATGAGTTGATGCTCACAAATAGGTTTACCAAACGATTTACGTTCTTTGGAGTATTTGAGTGCTAGTTCGTAAGCTCCTGAGGCAATCCCTAAGGCTTGGGCTGCAATCCCAATACGCCCCCCATTGAGGGTATTCATAGCAAATTTGAATCCAAACCCCTCTTCCCCAATACGATTTGCCTTAGGGACTTTCACGTCTGTGAACATGAGCGAGTGTGTATCCGAACCACGAATCCCCATTTTTTCTTCTTTTTTGCCTACTACAAAACCTTCCATGCCTCGTTCTACAATCAAACAGTTTATCCCTTTATGCCCTAATTCAGGGTGAGTTTGAGCCATTACCAAATAAATTGAGGCAGAGTTTCCATTAGTAATCCAATTTTTTGTGCCATTTAGTAAGTAGTAGTCTCCCATGTCCACGGCAGTAGTCTTTTGAGAAGTGGCGTCAGAGCCAGCTTCAGGTTCAGAAAGGCAAAAGGCCCCAAGTTTTTCTCCACGTGCTAAAGGACGCAAATACTTTTGTTTTTGCTCTTCTGTCCCATATTTTTCCAGCCCCCAGCATACTAAAGAATTGTTCACTGACATACATACCGCAGCCGACGCATCTATTTTAGAAATCTCCTCCATAGCTAACACGTAGCTTATGGTATCCATGCCACCACCATCGTATTGAGGACTTACCATCATCCCCATGAACCCAAGCTCTGCCATTTTTTTAATCTGCTCTTCAGGAAATTTCTCGTAGGTATCACGTTCTATTACACCGGGCAAAAGCTCGCGCTGCGCAAATTCTCGGGCTGCATTTCTTACGCTAATGTGCTCTTCAGTGAGAAAGTAAGGGAAATAAGGCGTATCTAATAGGGTTGTTGCCATAATTTTCTAGATTTTGGAGTGAGAAACAAAAAGCCTAAAGTGCTAAAAACTACTAATGCACAAAATTACATGATTTTATTAGAATTGAAATCACAAAGCAGAGAATTTTTGCTCAAAAGTTTGGTGAATGCTAACTTATTTTTGAATATTTCTGTTACCTCCAAGTAAAGCGAACAGGATGCAGAGAACTCCTCAAAATATAGTTACTGCAAAGCTACACAGAATACATTGTTTGTAATAAAAATTACCTTTTCGTAATAATTGCAATGATGTTTTTTCTTGGCTTTTTTACATATTTGTAGCCTTTGACTCTTACCTCAACATTTTATTTTACGAGACTACTATGAATATGAAAAAAAATGCTATGTTTATTTGGTACGGGGTATGGCTTTTAGTCCTCACTACCTGCCAAAGCGAACAAAAAAGTGAAAAAAAGACTATGAATAATGAAAATTTAGGGGCTTATGCGAAAGATGTTCATTCCTTTGCACGCCCACAAGAAGTGGTTATGAATCATTTAGATTTAGATTTGCAAGTAGATTTTGACAAGAAAATTCTTGTAGGTAAGGCTACTATCCATTTTGAGAACAAAGCCCAAGGCGATACAATCGTTCTTGATACACAAGGGCTTACGATTGAAAAGGTGCTTTTAGATAATGGTAAAGAAACTCCCTTTTGGTTAGGTGAAAAGGTAAAGTATTTGGGCTCGGCACTCAAAATTAAGATTAGCCCTGAGAGCAAAGCAGTTACTATTCACTATCGCACTAGCCCGCAAGCGGAAGCGTTGCAATGGCTCACCCCACAACAAACTGCAGGTAAGCAAAAGCCTTTCTTGTTCACGCAGTCGCAAGCAATTTTAGCACGTAGCTGGGTACCCTGTCAAGATAGCCCAGGTATTCGCTTTACTTATACGGCAAAAGTACAAGTTCCAAAAGATTTGATGGCGGTGATGAGTGCCGAAAATCCACAACAACGTAATGAAAAAGGGATTTATGAATACAAAATGCCCCAACCTATTCCTGCTTACTTGCTTGCCCTTGCTGTGGGAGATATTCAGTTTGAAAAAATCGGAGAACGTTCAGGCGTATATGCTGAACCTGTTACACTCAAAAAAGCGGTATATGAATTTGCCGATTTAGAAAAGATGCTAGAAGCTGCTGAAAAGATTTCAGGTATAAAGTATCCTTGGGGCAGGTATGATGTAATTGTACTTCCACCCAGTTTTCCTTTTGGAGGGATGGAAAACCCACGCATTACCTTCGCTACTCCTACCATTTTAGTAGGGGATAGATCACTTACTTCGCTCATTGCTCATGAATTAGCCCACTCCTGGTCAGGAAATTTGGTAACTAATGCCACTTGGAACGATATTTGGCTCAACGAGGGCTTTACTGTTTACTTTGAGCGTAGAATTATGGAAGCTCTTTACGGCAAATCTTACTTTGATATGCTTTCAGTTTTAGGGTATGAAGATTTACAAAAAACGCTACAAGAGTTGGGCGAAAATAATGAAGATACCAAACTTAAACTTAACCTCAAAGACCGCAATCCAGATGAAGGCGTTACAGAAATTGCTTACGAGAAAGGAAATTTCTTTTTACTCACTCTTGAAAATCAGGTAGGAAGAGAAAAATTTGACGCTTTTTTGAGCAATTATTTTAAGGAGTTCTCTTTCAAAACTATGGATACTGAACGCTTTGTGAAATATTTGAAAGAGAAACTTCCTGAGGCTGAAAAAATAGGCATTGAGCAGTGGATTTACGAAAAAGGATTGCCTAAAAATTGCCAAAAACCTGTTTCAGAACGTTTTGTTAAAGTAGCCCAAACGATACAAAAATATATTGAAAATCAAGAAATTGATAAGCAAGCTACGCAAAATTGGTCAAGTCATGAATGGTTATTCTTCCTAAGAAACTTGCCTAAAAACCTGACCAAAGAGGATTTGACAAAGTTAGACCAGCAGCTTAATTTTACTAATTCGAGCAATAGTGAGATCCTTACGGCTTGGTTTGAATTAGCGATTGAAAAAGAGTACGAAAAAGCCTATCCACAGTTAGCTAACTTTTTACAAAACGTAGGCAGACGTAAATTTCTAATGCCTCTGTACAAAGCCTTACTTAAAACTGAAAAAGGCAAGCAAATGGCAAAAGAAATTTACCAAAAAGCCCGCCCTAATTATCATTTTGTGGCTGTCAATTCATTAGATGCGATTATTCAGTGAGTTCGCTCCACTTTCTGAGTCTTAGGGCTTGGAAAGTGGAACTTAATTTTTACGTGAGTTAGGCGGCCCAACCTTGGATAAGTATTCGCATAATCTATAAGATTAAGTATTTGAAAACTACAACCCAAGAGTTTAATCATTTTTTCAATTACTCAAAATCTTTTT
Organism: Microscillaceae bacterium; assembly: GCA_025054775.1. GTDB lineage: Bacteria > Bacteroidota > Bacteroidia > Cytophagales > Microscillaceae > JANWZA01. The sequence continues at coordinate 532 of JANWZA010000017.1, read as the reverse complement.
CATAAGTAATTGTATATCAAAAACTTAACCAATAATGCACGTAAAATAAGTGTTCCAATTTTTTGTTCTCGTTCTTTTTGAGAGGCTCTCTCCAAAATTTTGGAGAGAAACCTCTCACGTAAAAGTTGTGTTGTAAGCATAAATTACTTACTTTTTTTCCAGTTTGGGTTCAGTTGTTTGCCGCGATTGCCTTGTGCCTTGTCGTAGGTAATGTTTGTACCTTTTGTCCCCTTGTTGGGATTCTTGATGTCCGCTTGATGATTACTTTGTTTTTTCATGATTTATTAGAATTTAGTTTACGAAAAATATGGGTTCGGGAGAAATTTTTTACTTCATACCTTGTAGCAATCCACTTAATTTATTAAATCTAAAAACTATGTTTAGCGTAGTTTTTTGGTGAATTAGCTGTTACAAAGATAACTTGTATTCGTGAGGCAAAAACTTCAATATTTGTAGCGAGAAGATTGTTTAATTGCTTGTCTGCGAAGGTTTTTATTCGCAGTTTGACTGACCCCATCTAATTTTTTTGTAA
>JANWZA010000039.1 GCA_025054775.1 Microscillaceae bacterium | reverse complement strand
AAAAGGAGAAGCCGTGAGCGTGGAACTCAAAAATTTCATTCTCCCGCCTGACGATATTCCCCAAGATATTCAGCAAAGCATTACGCATTGGAGCCAATGGATAGACTATTGGAGCATAGATTGGAACTTCCGCAACGATACGTTTCACAATGAATGGCAAAGCTACCGCACGCGCCAAAACCCTAAAATAGACCTCAAAGCAACCCATTTGTACGAACAAAAAGGCAACTACACACTCTTGGTGAAAGTGATTGACATTTTGGGCAACGATACGACCAAGGCGATAGAAGTGGAAATAAAGTAAAAACTATACTTATCAAATTAGAATATTACAAAATTTTAAGACCGTAAAAATATGCCTAAAAAGAAAAAAACCAACGCGAGTGGCTTATTCAATCTTGATGAGCAGTTGCGAACTGCCGCTTGTGTGCCTGCCATTCGCGAAGCGGTAAAAGCCTGGCGCGCAGGAGGCTACCAAGGCATTACGGCTACCACCTCCGAACTCTTGAACTTTTGGTTCAAAACAGACCATATTTTGCCCAATGGGCAAGCCTTTCGCTTCCATACTGCCCAACGCGAAGCCATAGAAACGCTAATTTACATTTATGAGGTAGCCCAAGTCCGTACTCGCAAAGCCTTATTAGAAAAGTACGCCTTCCATACCAAAGATTTGCGTCTGCCGCCTTACGATGACTTTGCCCGTTACTGCATAAAAATGGCAACAGGCAGCGGCAAAACTTTTGTCATGAGTATGTGCGTAGTGTGGCAGTTTGCTAATTACTTGCGTGGTGAAAAGGACTATGCCAATACCTTTTTGCTCCTTGCCCCTAACGTTATTGTATTTGACCGCCTGAAAAGCGACTTTGAAGGCGGAAGTATTTTCAGAAAGTTCCCGCTTATTCCTAAACACTTGCAATGGCTCTGGGAAATGGAATACTATATGCGCGGGGATGCCGAAAGGGCTTACACCGCAGGGGCTTTGTACCTGACGAACATTCAACAATTCTACGAAAGACCACCACGCGAGAGCGAAGCCGAAACAGAAGTCATGACTGCCCTGCTGGGTAACTTACCGCCTACGCAAAAAATAGAAATTAGCGACTTTGAGGAGCGAATAGCCCAACGCCAAGGCTTGACCATGGTTATCAATGACGAGGCACACCACACCCACGACGAGGAGGGCGAATGGAACAAATTTATTCGCAAACTACACAAGCATAGTCCCCTTTCGGCACAGGTAGATTTTTCGGCTACGCCACGTTATAACAAAGGGAACTTATTCGCTTGGACTATCTTTGACTATCCCTTGAAACAAGCCATTACTGACCAAGTAGTCAAACGCCCCGTCAAGGGCATTGCCCAAATTGAGGAGGCAAAAAGTGATATTGCTAGTGTGCGTTACAGTGGCTTTCTTGCAGCAGCCGTAGAGCGTTGGCGAGAATACGCTGAGCAGTTAAGCCCTATGAACAAGAAACCTATTTTGTTTGTCATGATGAATAATACCGAAGAGGCAGACGATATAGGAGATTGGTTAAGGGTAAAATATCCGCAAGAGTTTGGCGGTGAAAAAACGTTAATCATTCATACCGATAGGAACGGCGAAATTTCTAAAAAAGATTTAGACCTTGCCCGCAAAGCTGCTCGCGAAGTAGATAGTGAAAAAAGCCCCGTCAATGCTATCGTTTCTGTACTTATGCTTCGCGAAGGGTGGGACGTACAAAATGTAACCGTAGTAGTGGGTTTGCGACCTTATACTTCCAAAGCTAATATCTTACCTGAGCAAACCATCGGCAGAGGCTTGCGTCTGATGTTTCGCCATCAGTACAATGGCTATACTGAACGCGTGGATATTATTGGCAACAAGGCTTTTATGGAATTTGTAGAAGACTTGGAGCGATTAGAAGACTTGAAATTTGCCACCTTTGCACTTGGAAAAGAAAAACTACACATTCTCACCATTCAACCTTTGGAAAGCAAAAAAGCATTTGACATCGGCATACCTGATATTTCGCCCTTGCTTGCCCGAAAAAAATCATTAGCCGAAGAAATTGCCCGCATAGATGTCATGAAGTTCCATACCAACCCGCTTCCGCTCAAAGACAAAGAAATAGCAGACCTGAAAAAATTTATTTACGAGGGCAGAGATATACTAACCGACGAGAAACTTTTAGAACGCGAATATACCGTGCCACAGGCACAAACCGCTGAGGAGGTAATCGGCTACTATGCAAGGCGAATAGCCCAAGACATTAAACTACCCTCTCAATTTGCCGTGTTAGCCCCCAAAATTCGCGAATTTTTTGAACGCAAAGCCTTTGGGCAAGTAGTTTCTCTGAATGACTCAACCGTGATTAAAGCCATGAGTAGCAATGTTGCCAGTTATGTAGTGATTAAAGAGTTTGAAAAGGCACTGCGAGAAATGATAGTAGAGCCAAAAGAACCACAACTGCTCTCAGCAAAGCGTTTTCTCTCTTCTACCTCTCCTTTTCCTACCTCACGAAAAGTAATTGAAGCCCGCAAAACCATTTTCAATTATACGCCTTGCGACAATGAATATGAACTACACTTTGCCAAATTCCTTGACAAAGCCCAAGACCTAAAAGCCTTTGCCAAACTCCCTGAGCAATTTGGATTTTTTATTCAATACACCGATACATTGGCAAACATTCGCAATTACTTTCCTGATTTTGTTGCAGTAACTAACCAAGAAACCTATTGGATTATTGAAACCAAAGGGCGAGAGGACATAGAAGTAAAGCAAAAAGACAAAGCAGCCCTCCACTGGTGCGAGACCGCTACCGAACTCACAGGCACTGCTTGGAAATACTTAAAAGTATTGCAAAAAGACTTTGAAGACTTGCAACCTAATAGCTTTGAGGAACTTTTAGCGGGAATAAACCCTGCAGACCTATTATTGAATTTAGATTGAGAGAATTAGAGAAAACAATGCCTCAAAAAATTGAAACTTCATTAAGTTGAGCATAACAAGCTTTTTTTTTCCTGTAAATTGAGCAAACTAAATAGCTACACTTGTTTTATATTCTGCTTTTTTTGCTGTTCCTTCCAAAGTTGGCTAAATGATTTAGGAGCCACTCGGGGCATGGTGCGTCGTTTGCCCCACGTACGTTTGAATAATTTTTGAAAAGCAAAGTTTTTAAGTTTACTACTCCAAAAATCTAATTTCTTTCGGCTTTTAAGTGTATTAGTAAGCAGTTGCATTGCCCATTTTTCACTTTTAGAAACATAGCCTTTCTCTACGCTCTCTTTTCTGTTGAGTAAGAGTAAGTTATGAATATTGATACGCACAGGGCAAACGCTGGTGCAAGCCCCACAAAGCGAACTAGCAAAACTCAAATGCTTAAACTTTTTCATGCCTTCATAGTGAGGCGTTATCACCGAACCAATAGGACCTGAATAGGTAGTTTGGTAGGTATGCCCCCCAATGTTTTTATAGACAGGGCAAGCGTTGAGGCAAGCGCCGCACCGAATACAATTGAGGGCTTGGCGTTTTTGCGTATCTGCCAATAGTTGAGTGCGACCATTATCTAACAAAATAACATACATCTGCTCAGCACCATCTTTTTCGTGGGCTTTGCGCGGAGCAGTAATTACTGAATTATACACCGTAAGCCGTTGCCCTGTGCCGCTAGTGGCTAATAAAGACCAAAACAAATCCAAATCGGTAAGTTTGGGAATAATTTTTTCTATGCCTGCAATTGCAATGTGTACTTTGGGAAAGGTTACCGAAAGTCTTGCGTTGCCTTCGTTTTCGGTAATGGCAATGCCTCCCACATCGGCTATTAGGAAATTTGCTCCTGTAATACCTACTTGTGCCGAAGTATATTTTTCGCGTAGTAGGCGGCGAGCCGTGAGGGTAAGTTCTTGGGCGTCATCGGTAGGGGCAATGTGTAACTTTTCTACAAAAATATCTGAAATATCTTTTTTGGAGAGGTGCATAGCAGGCGTAACAATATGATAGGGCTTCTGCCCCGCTAATTGCACAATATATTCGCCGAGGTCAGTTTCTATGACTTCAATTTTTTTAGCCTCTAAAAATTCGTTCAAATGAATTTCCTCTGTAGTCATAGATTTAGATTTGACTACGGAGGTGGCGTTTACTTCATTCAAGATTTGTTCAATTGCATCAAGGGCATCTTGTTTGGTTTCAGCCCAAATGACTTTGCCGCCGTTGGCGGTAAATTTTTGCTCAAATTCTATGAGGTATTTGTCCAAGTTTTCAATCGTATGCGTTTTGATGTATTCGGCACGACTGCGGGCAAGGTCATGGTCAAGGTATTGGGCAAGTCCTTTTTGTACAGAGGCTTCGTATTTGCTAATATTGTAGTTAATAATATTTCTGTGGCGAATATCAAAGGCTTTGAGTTCGGCTTGTCGGTTAAATTGTTCGGCTAGGGTCATAGTAGAAAAATTTTATGTTTTAGGTGGAATTAACACAAAAGTAAGAAAAAAGTAGAAAATAACACGAAAAAGGGGAGTATTTTGTTTTCAGTTTCAGCACAGCTTTAATCGTTGCCGAAAGTCCTTTTTCAGTTGTCATAAATTGAAGAAGGGAAAACTCGGAGTTGGGTGCAAAGCGCCAAAGTATAAGCGAAGTTCTTGAGCGAAGTAAAAAGGTGAAGGGAACATTTGGAAAAGGTAATTAAAAGTTTGGACAATTTGGTGTGGTGGTGAATTTTAGCAAAAAATTTCAATCAGAGAACTTTTATATAAACTACTGCAGGGCATTATGCAATCGTTGTTATGGGATATTTTTATTGTTAGAACAAAGTCAGGGGAGGAATCTCTTCGTGTTTAAGAAAATTCTTTTCATATTTAATTATTTTCTTAATTTTTCCAGGTTGCGCCCAATTCATTGTCCCCTCCATTTTCAAGGAAAGTAGATAGCTTTCAATTTGCTTGTCTGACAATTCCCTTTGTATTCTTTTTGCTTCGGATAGAGTCTTAACTGGTATGAATGCTTGTAATGATTGGTTAGCTTGCCATTTGCCTTCAAAAATTTTAGGCTTAAAGCTGGTCTTTCCGTAAGCTTCCCATACAACTTTGTAAGGAAAGAAATTGTATTCACCTACCCCTAGCATAGCCCACCAATGCCCACGAGAAAGCATTTTATTAAGCATTACCCCTTTTCTGCCTTGTAGTATTCTCTTGTTTGCTTCAAGATAGAGTTGAAGCTCGGGATATTTTTGTATCTGCTCCCATTCCAAGGGCTTTCCATTAAGGTTGTAAGGCAAAAGAACCCACTTAGAAGGATGGCTCTCTTCCGTTCTAAACTCTTTTGATGTAATAAGCGGAAAAATAAATTTTTTGGGAAGGATGATGCTCTCTTTGCTTTTATTAGAAACACTTACTAATTCTTCGTTCAATTCGATGTAGATATTGAAGAAAAAAACATCATTAGCCCCACAAGTATTAACACCTTGTCTTGGATTTGACTCTTTCTTTAACAGCACTTGTTTAATATTACCAAAGCCATCATCTTCTTTTGAAATAATGCTCAGTGGGTCTGTTTCGTGAAATATTGGTTTGGCTTTGTATTCTACCCAAGAGCCATTTTCATTTCGGAAGTAAGATATTGGAAAGAGGGGATTTTTGTCCCGAATGAAATGACCAAGTCCATAGCGTGTTGCTATTCCAGCAAACACATCTATATCATTAAAGTCGAAGACGGTGCTTAAACAATATTTAACTTCTCTAACGCTGTATGTTCTAAAATTTCTATTTGCTCCATCATTCGAGAGCAATGAAAGTGGCATAAATATTATTGCTTCCCCATTTTGTTTTAAGAAGTCTTTAAGTGCTATTCGAATAATTAGTGCAGCTATATCAATTCTGCTTCCCCCCAATAACAAGTTCCGACTATTTTCTACCAAATCATACTTAAAAAAGTAGCTTTTAATCTGTTGTTTGTAGCTCTCTGGTAAATCAACAAAGTTTTGCCAAGGCGGATTTCCAAAGATAATATCATATTTACAGGGAGTTAGTCGTAAAATATCTTCATTGCTGAAGTTTGCAGCCATATCCAAGCCATATTGTTTACTGAATTTTTCTATTGCTTTAGTATAGTAATCAGTATTTAGTTCATTACCGAAAAGTCTGTATGTTGGGAGGCTATCAATTGTAAAACCTTTTTTCAAACCATAAGAAATGAGTGCTTCAAGTAAGTTGCCCTCACCCATAGTCGGGTCAAATATAGATGCACCATTAAGCCATTTTGAAAATAGTTCAAATTTCTCAATAGCAAATTCTCCCCATTTTAGCGGAGTGAATACATCACCAATTTTTAATTCCTTATCTGATAAAAATTGTTCAATTGATTTAATTCGTTTTTCTGCATCTGCTCTCACTCGGCTCTACTATCTTTTCTTACATAAAATGCCTATACCACGATTAAACTTTAAGTTTAATTTTTTCTAAGATTTTATCGTAATCCATACTTGCGTCTTGTTTGTTAATTATGTAACTTCAATAATTTCCTAAATACTATTTCGTATAGCCTAGATAGGCAAAAAAAGCCTACAAGGTTTTGTAAGTCTTGTAGGCTGGTTAAATTAGAATGATTGAGTCTTTTTTTCTTCTTTCTTTTCTTCTTTTTTCTCTTTTTTATCAGCAGCAGAGGCAGAGATTTCTGCTAAATTAGAACCTCCTGAATTACCATAAAGTTTTTCGCGAATTTTTTTAGCTCTCTCAGCACCTTCAGGAGTATCAGGGTAAGTGTTTTGGGTTTGGCGAGCAGGTTTGCCCTTTTCACCATAGACATATTCGTTATTTTCGTTTACATCTCTGGTTTTTTCGGTTTCCCCTACATTGTAAATGCAAGAAGTTAGAAAAGTTGCTATAAGAGCAATGGTAAAAAGGGATTTGAGCATTTTCATACCTTAAAGAAAAAGATAGTGTATAAAACATTTGTGGTTGATACAAATAAATAATTTGAGCAAATTTGCACGCAAAGTTAGTGCTTTTTTTAAATAATGCCTTTTTGATAGAGAAATGTTTGAATAACTAAAAGGTTTAGCTCAAAGATTAAAATTTGAAACAAACAATTATACGCATTTCAAGTTTTGAGTGTATTTGAGAAATATTTTGCATCAAACTTTTTTTTGAAATTTAGCTATGAAAAATAGTTCCCTCACGCGTTCTTGGGTAGCCCTCAATTCAACCACTTTTGGTACTTATTTGGTAATTGCTATGTACGTAGTGGGTTTTATTGGCTTAACTTTTGAGGGTTTGCGCCCTTTTTTTGAACCGCTCATACCGCTCAATTTGATAGGAACTTTGGCTATTTTATTGTTTTTCCACCAAGAGTGGAACAGAACATTTGTGTTTGTTGCTTGTATTGTTGCATTAGCTGGTTTTTGGGTAGAAGTATTAGGTGTGCAAACGAAACAAATTTTTGGTGATTACCAATACGAGTATGCTCTTGGGCTAAAACTATGGGACGTGCCTGTGGTAATTGCTTGCAATTGGTTGCTTTTGGTGTATGCTACAAGCGGTATGGTTTATACATGGCAAATTCCTAAAAATTTTATGCCTGCGACTGCCGCTTTACTCATGGTGGGGTTAGATTTTTGGATAGAACCTGTGGCTATCAAGTATGGTTTTTGGTCATGGAAGAGCAATACTGTTCCTTTGCAAAACTACGTAGCTTGGTTTCTAGTTTCGTGGGGGTTTACGTGGCTTTTTTTCAATACCAAATTTAGTAAATACAATCCCTTGGCTCTAACTATCTACTTAGCGAATTTAGGCTTTTTTTTAGCTCATAATTTTGTTATTTGGTTAAAAAAATAGCATCCTATAAACGAGAAATTAGTAGGTCTGGCAATCTAATTCATTTTCCTGACTAATTTTTCGTTAAAAATGTTTCTACTCACAAAATCGGCTATTCTACTTCACAAACATTAAAAGATGAAATGCTAGAAGTGTCTTAATGCTTGGGCATATGAAGAGGTGGGCTTAAAAAATTCTTTTTCAAATTTTGCTTGGAAAAATCATTTGCAAACCTACCTCAAAACCATGCAAAAGTTTAGATTGTACTTTGCCTTGCTCTACCGCAAATTGATGTAATACATATTTGCCGTTTTGCAAAGTAAAAATTTCAATCACTCGGTTGGCTGGCTCTACTATCCAATATTCCTGAACTCCAAATTTCTCGTAAAGGTCTTTCTTCTCTACACTATCTCGGTAAAACGTAGATGGTGAAATAATCTCCACAACTAAATCAGGTACCCCCTCTAAACCACGTTTCGTAAGGTTTTTCAAATTCTCACTATCAATAAAAAT
>JANWZA010000047.1 GCA_025054775.1 Microscillaceae bacterium | reverse complement strand
GCTTAAAGCCCAAAGTAGTAACAGGGGATTCTTGGTATGCCAGTGTATTCAACTTGAAAATGTGTCGTAAATATGGATTAGATGCTTTATTTGCTGTGGAAAAAGACCGATTGATTTCCACACAAAAGGGACAATATGAGCCAGTAGGAGAAGCGGATATTCCTGCCGAAGGGCTTTTAACGCATTTGAGGGGTTTTGATTGGGTGACAGTCTTCAGAAAAGAAGAAGCTCATCAAAAACGCCATTATATTTATTATAGCCACGCTCAGGACTCCCAGCAAGAGCCAAAAAAGGCTTCTTTGGAGGAATTTCAAGTGGCTCATAAAAACCATTGGAATATGGAGGAATATCATCGTGCTATCAAACAACTCTGTAATACTCGGAACTTTCTGGTCAAAAGAACCGATGCCGTAAAAATCATATCTTTGCTGCTTTAAGGGCTTTTTGTTATTTTGGAAGAAAAGGTTATCAAGCAGTAATTGCTAATGGGTATCGATTTAGAGAAAATTTGTTGGCTTGCTTTCTCAAGCAAAATCATAAGTAATTTTAGAGGGCGTAAGTCCTAGCTCAGCCAAATAAGATAGACGGTTGAGTTCTTGCTCTTGTATTGTATACGAAATAACGATAAAAGTATTTTCTCTATTTACCATAGGAGGCTAAAGTGGTAAAAAATAGTTGTAAAAAAATGAAATGTGGTAATTTTTATTATCTTACATATGCTTTTTAAGTTTTAAGTGGCAGAAAAAGTAATTTTTCAATTGAAATTCAAGCGTTATTATAGTGTTCAAATAAATGAATCATACTTTTTGGCTTAGAAAAACTGCAAGATCGAATAATTCATATCTATACTCGTAGAAAGCACTATAAAGTAGTTAGAAAACTTTATCAAAAGTAAAACATTTATAGGAAAAAGGCGTATTGCAAGAATAAGAAAGTGCTCAGGCAGAAACTTGTCTTTTTGTCATCTACACTGACTTTGGAAAGTATTACCGTAACTGCTATACAAAAAATCTTCTGCTTTGTCTTTTTGCAACAATTATTCCTACTATCCTTATCTTAAGGATAGCAAGTAAAACGCAACTAAACCATATTTCGCATTTGCATGTATAATACAATTATTTTTTTATTTATCCAAAATTAGTTATATCTTTTATCCAATCAATACCTAAAAACTAAACTTATTAAAAAAAAACTATGCAAACACTATTTGAAAACTCAACATTCGCCATAGACTACGATGAGCAAAGAAGCCTCATTATACAAAGATGGTTTGGCGATCTCACCGAAGAGCAATACAAGGAAAATATGAAAATACTTGTAGAATGGATTTTGAAACTTCCTCCTGTGCATTTTAACCTCGTTTATCCTAATCTTAATTTTCCAATTACACCTGAATTACAAGAATGGACAAAAAGCAACGTATTTCTTGCTGTAGATAGACATAAAAGACTTAAAAAAGCTGCTTTTATCGTACCCCAAGAAGTTTTTGACCAAATAGTTACAGAGTTTTTATCTGTTGAACAGACAATGGAAGAGAACTTTGATTTGTTTGAAACGCGTTACTTTACTTCCGAAAAAGACGCCTATATGTGGTTTGCAGAACTATAACAGCTAAAAGCTATGAGAGAAAACGAAATAAAATGCTTACTTCCAGATTGTCTTTTAAATTCAGAGACTTACTCACTTGTCATTACCGATTTAGAAGGTAAATATGTTTTTGTAAATGAAGTTTTTAGAAAACGTTTTTCATTTATTCGTGAAGACCTCATAGGGCAACCATCATTTATTACTATCTACCCTGAAGACCACGCACTCTGTTTGAGAGCCGTAGAGCAGTGCCTTGCTAACCCTAGCAAAGTAGTAAAAGTTCGCTTGCGAAAACCAGATAGCAACCTTGACGATTTTTATTGGACAGAGTGGGAGTTCTCTATCTTCAAAAACCAAGAGAATAAGCCTTTAGGTATAATTTGTTTAGGACATGACATCACTGAAACCGAAAGAGCTAGTCGGCAAGCCAAAGAATTTGCTCAAAAAATAGAAACAATCGTTGAAAAGATTACAGACGGTTTTTATCAACTTGATAGAGAATGGAAGTTCGTAAAAGTTAATAAAGTCGCTGAGCAGATTTTAGGTATAAGCCGTGAGAATCTCATAGGTAAATGCGTATGGGATGTGTTCCCTGATGTGCCAAGCTATAACTATCCTACCCAATTTCGAAAAGCTATGCATGAAAACCTCACGATTACTTTTGAAGACTACCATCCAGACCTTGATAAGTGGTTCAGTACGGTAGTTTATCCTTCTATAGAAGGGCTAACAGTGTTTTTTAGAGATATTACCCAAGAGAAAAAAAACCAAATTGCTATACAAAATTCTGAAAATAAACTTAACGCTTTTTACAACAGCACTACCGATAGCAACCTCCTCATTAGCCCTGAAGCTAAAATTATGAATTTTAATAAAGTAGCTAATGAGTTGGCTATCAAAAACTTTCATAAACCATTACAAATTGATGCTCCTATTAAAGACTTCCTACTCCCAGAAGGAAAAGAAGTTTTTGATAAATATTTTCCTTTAGCCCTGCAAGGAGAAACACATAGAATTGAAGTACAACGACAAGTAGGCAATAAAAAAATTTGGTTTGAAGTAACCTATTTGCCAATATATGACGCAAATAACAAATTGATAGGAATAAGCCTCAACACCAAAGATATTGACGAGAAAAAGAAAGCCGAACTTCAACTAAAAGAAAAAGAATATATGCTTCGCGCAATCTACGAAAGCACCTCAGAAGCAAGTACTTTTCTGGATAGAAACTTCACTATCCGCTACAATAATCAAGTAGCTCGTAAGATTACCCAACAAGTATTCGGCAAAGAAGCCCAAATAGGTGAAAATTCATTAGATTATATCTTACCTGAATACAAAGCTGAATTTGAAGAGTATTATCTAAGAGCGTTACAAGGTGAAAACATTAAACTCGAGCGAACAGATGGCACAGAATGGTGGCAATTCTCCATCTATCCGATATTGGATGAGCAACAACAAATCATAGGACTTGCCCAAAATGTACAAAACATTACAGAACGAAAAACAAGAGAACTGCAACTCCAAGAAAGCGAAACTAAATTACAAAAAACTCTTGAGGCTGTCCCCCACCCTTTACTTATTGTAAACGAAAATACCATTATACAATATGTAAATCAAGAGTTTCAAAAGGTTTTCGGCTATGCCGAAAGTGAAGTATTAGGTAGAAAGATAGATTTTCTTATCCCCGAGAGATTTAGAGAAAAGCATGTAATCCTACACCAAAATTATATGCAACAAGGAGGAGAAGCCAAGCAAATGGGAACATATTTAACAGCCCTCACCAAAGACAAAAAAGAAATAGTAATACAGGCTAACCTTAATACTTTTACAGTAAATAGAAATACGCTTATTATTGTGATTTTACAAGATATAACCGAACTTAAAAAAAAACAAGATATGATTTTGCAGCAAAATAAAGTTTTACAAAAGATTGCTTGGCAACAATCTCATGAACTTCGAAGACCCTTAGCTAATATTTTAGGGCTTTGCAATTTGTTACAAAACTATAAAGATGAAACCGAGGAGATGAAAAACAAATACGTTGAATCAATACTCAAAGCAAGCAAAGAACTTGACGAGGTGACAAAAAAAATAGTACAACAAATTAATGAAATTGACTATCCTGAAAATATTCATAAATTTAGCAAATAATACAAACCTCTTGAAAAAAAATTAACCATAAAAATCACATACAATTTACACTCAAAACTCCTTGCATTTAGAAGATAAAACATTGTTAATTTCTACAAACTTCTCCCACTTTTTACAGCATAAGCAAACTTTTGGGAAGTACGTAAAAAAAGTGTAACTTTGGCAACTAACTTGACAGTTTTTGTCTAAACCATAGAGGTTTATCCTAACACTTTGCCATGCCAAAACCTCAAGCAGAAAGTCCTATTCAGGAACTAATAAAACAGGCTCGTATCCAGCGCACAAGTTGGCAACGCATAGGTTATGTGCTAAGTAAAATCTTTTGGAAAAAGTTACGACTACTTCGGCAAATATTCTTTTCGTTTTTAGCTATTAGCATTATTTTAGCTATTGCTCTGCAATTTTCGGTAGTACAAACAGCCATAGTCAGATTAGCCACAGACTGGGTAAGTGGCAAACTCAAACACAAAATCTCTATTCAAAATATTAAGATCGATTTCTGGGAGAGCACTATTCAAATCAAAAACCTTACAATTACAGATTTAGAAAATAAACCTATGATTCAAGCCCAAAAACTATGGGCTGATTTCGACTACCATACCATTACTAAAAATGGTGATGTTACAATTAATGACATTCAACTTACAGGTGGTTCGCTTAATATTCGTTATCTTCTAAAAGCCAAAGACCTGAATATCAATCTTTTCATAATTCACTTGGATAGTCTTCTATATCCCACACCCTCACCACCTTCTCCTAACCCTTCTACTACTTATTTGAAAAAAATTAGCTTAATGAATTTCCATTTTAATTATGATGACGACAGCAGTTTACCTATTAGTACCCCCAATATTGACTGGCTACACTTTGGGTTTCACCATATCCAAGCTGAAATTGAAAATTTACGTTTGCGAGCTGATACAGTGCAAATGAATATTAAGCAGTTCAAAGCCCAAGAACGCAAAACTCAACTCAAAATTCACGAATTAAAAACAACTTTCGACTATGCAAGTGCTTATCTGCACCTCAATAATTTGCATTTGGCTGTTGGCAACTCCTTGATAAATAAACATTTAGCTCTTGACTATCAAGAGCCCTCTGATTTAAGCAACTTTATTGAAAAAGTTATTATTACAGCATATTTAGACAGTGCCATCATTCACTCTGCCGATTTAGCTTTAATAGCTGCTGATGAATTGAAAATGTACCAAGATGTATGGCGCATTAGAGGGTCGTTTGTCGGCAAAGTGAACAATTTTTGTTTACGGGCAACGGATTTGTGGTTTGGGGAAAATACACATTTCAAAGGGGATTTCGCTTTTCAAGGGTTGCCTTCGGTAGAAAATTTGAAAATGGATTTACAAATAGAAAGAGCCCAATTCCTGCCCCACGACCTACGGCAATACATTCCGCAAGAGGAGACTAACATACTTTTAGCCCAAATGGGAGTTACACAACTGCATGGAAGGTTTCAAGGTACTACCACACATTTTAGTACCCAAGCTAGTGTTGTTTCGCAGGTAGGCTTGTTCAAAGCGAATATTACGTTAGCTTTAGATGAAAAAGAAGCAAACTCATATTACAAAGGGCAAATTCTGACGCAAAACTTACACATAGGTAAATTACTCAAATTAGCTATTCCGCTCTCCACCCTTAACTTACAAGGGGAAATTGAAGGTACAGGCTTTACACCACAAACGGCAAATTTCAAACTTAAAGCTAAAATAAAAGAGGCTATTTTCAACAAATATGCTTACCACGATATTTGGATTGAGGGCAAGTTCTATCACAAAAAATTTGAAGGAAATTGTATTGCCAAAGATACAAACCTAAATTTTCAGTTAGCAGGTCGAATTGATTTTAACAAACAACTTCAATATCCTAGCAAACCGATTGGGGAGTTCAACCTTAAAACACAAATCAACCGCATCAGTTTACAACCTTTGGGCTTTGCCGATGTACCTACAATATTCAGTGCCAATTTAGAGGCTAACATCCAAGGAGTAGATTTGGATAGCCTTACAGGAAATTCCATAGTACGAAACCTTGATTTGCACTATAATAAAAATCAATTACACATAGACTCACTCCAAATTATTGCTGAAAGAATAGGCAAACAGCAAAACCTGCAAGTCAATTCCGAACTTCTGCAAGTGAAAATGAAGGGCAACTTTGTATTTTCACAATTGCTCAAAGATATTCCTACAATGGCACAGGAATATGTGTTAGCTCTCAAAAACAAACAAGAAGAAATAAAAAAATATTATACCAACAAAAGAAAACAGAAAAAAATAGACGATTACAACATTCGTTTCCAAGTAAATTTCCAAGATTTGAACCCTATTTTGAAATTCGTAGATACTACTGCCTACCTTTCCAAAAATACACGTCTAGAAGGCTTTTTTGAGAACGGTAAAACAGAAACTTTTAGACTTAAAACCCTTAAACCAATCGACTCGCTCATTTTAGGAAAAAACAAAATTTACGGCATAAAGGTAGATATTGAAACCACCAAAACCGCCGATACTACCGTCATAGAAGCTGAGATTCATGTAGAGTCTAACAAACAAGAAATTGCAGGACTAAAAACCGAAAAATTTACCCTCAACCTGCTCTGGGAAGAAAGCGAAATCGACTTCGAAGCAGAATTATACCAACAAGCAAGTGCAAACTTTATCAAACTCTCAGGAGCACTTGTATTCAATGAAGATTCACTTTCTATTTCATTTTACCCTTCACAACTACGACTTCTGGAAAATAATTGGCGAATCTCAGCAAATAATCAAATCAATATTCAAGGCTCAAGAATTAAAATCCATAACTTTGCTTTATTCAACGCCCAAATGCGAAGTTCACGCATAGAAGCAAATGGTGAAATTAGTGAAGACCCTAATAGCCATTTAGACCTCAACATCAAAGATGTAGAACTAGAAGGTTTCGCTAATTTCTTGGGCTTACCCGTGGCAGGTATTCTCAATATGACAGGCTTTGCAGAAAACTTATATCAAAAACCCGTCTTCCTTGCTGAAGCTGACCTTGAAAATTTGATGTATAACAACTTTCTCATCGGCGACTTGACAAGTAAGATAGAGCTTAGCGAAGCCACACGAAGTATACAACTTAGTGCTTACGTCTACCGTTTGGGTAAGCATATTATGGATGTAGCAGGTACTTACCAATTAGAAGAGAAACAAAACCAACTTAATATCATTACCGACTTGAAGAATACAGACTTGGAAATCATAGAACCTTTTGCACAAGGCATCGTTTCTAAACTACGTGGGCAACTTAACGGGCAATTAGTAGTTAGAGGTAATCTCTCGCACCCTATCATAGAAGGAATAATTAATCTCAAAAATGGTGGCATGAAAGTTAATTATTTGGGAACCCACTACACAATGGAAGGTACAATAGGTTTCCAAAATGATTTAATTGATATTCAGCGTTTCATTTTACGCGATGAGTTTCGGCATAGAGCTATGCTTAGTGGTATCATGACGCATAAAGGATTCAGCCACGTACAATTAGACCTCAAAGGAAGATTTAATGATTTTGCCCTCTTGAACACCACCATCAAAGATAATAACCTTTTTTATGGTAGAGCCTATGCCACAGGTAACATGGAAATTAAAGGCTCTCCTGACAAACTTATACTCAATATCAATGCCCGCAGCGAAAAAGATACTAAAATTATCTTACCACTTTTTCAAGGTACAGAAGTAAGTAGTAGCGATTTTATTGAGTTTGTAAGTTTTAAGGATACCTTGCAAAAAGAAAAAGCCACTAAACAATTAGATCTGAGCGGATTAGTTATGAATTTCAATTTAGAACTTAATGACAATGCTGAAATTGAAATTATTTTTGATAATCGTACAGGCGACATTATGCGTGGAGCAGGCAGAGGCAATTTACAAATGAAAATAGATACCCGCGGCGAATTCGGTATGTTCGGAACTTATACCATTGAGCAAGGCTCGTACAATTTTACTTTGGCAGGTATTATGAGCAAACCATTCAAGGTAATTCCAGGAAGTAAAATTACTTTTGTAGGAGATATTTTTGAAAGCATTTTGGATATTGATGCTGTGTATGAAAAACCCGTTTCACTTCTGCCTTTAATCCAAACCAACAACCCTAACGATTTACAAAATCCCGAACTCTCACGCCGCTATCCGATTGGAGTAGTGCTAGACCTTAAAGGCAAGTTACTTAATCCAGAAATTAAACTAAACCTAGATTTACGAAAAGCTAAAAGTGCCTCTAACTCTACTCTGCAAACAGCCATCGCTAATTTTGAAACTCGCATACAAAGCGACGAGCAGGAGCTCAAGCGTCAAGCCGCAGGTATCTTGATTATGAATAGCTTATTTAGAGAAAATTCTTTTGCAGGTGCCTCTTCGTCCTCAGCTTTGAACAGTATTAGCGAATTTGTATCTAACCAATTGAGTCATTTTATTTCACAAGTAGATGAAAATTTAGACCTCAATTTAGAAATAAATCCTACTGATATCAATGCCAGCCGCATGCGATTTTCATACCGTATGCTAGACGGCAGACTACGCGTAACGCGTGAAGGAGGATTTACTAATACCCAAAACCAAGCCGATTTTGCTAATGTTATGGGAGACTGGACCATAGAATACCTACTCACCAAAGAAGGGCAACTACGCGCCAAAATGTACACACGTAATAACCAAAACCTCTCACAAACCTTAGGAACAACAGCCGCACCTTCAAGCACCCTTACAGGGTTGAGCATTATGCATACTGCCAGTTTCAATACCTTAAAAGATTTTATCCTCAAAAAAGAGGAAAAAAATAGACAATTACGTAGCCGCATAGAACGAAAAGCCAACTATGCTAAAACCCTTGCCCAAGCCAATAGCAATACAGACATACAAAATGAAACAAAAAAAGACACTACCCTTCAAGCACTCCGCTCTTACCTTAAAAACCGACTCGGAAAGGTAACTTTCAAGCGCGATACCTTGCAAGAGGATAACGAGCAAATCCCTGAATTTTATCAACAATCAAAAAATGAAACAAACAAAAATACTATAGAGAAAAAAGACCAAAAGAGTGCACCTAAAAACAATTCCAATAGCTACTTGCAAGGCGACGAGGACAACGAACCCCTGCCCGAGAGTTTGAGAAAAAACAACCCCACAGAGAAAAAAACTACCCTGCAAGAAAAAGAAAAAAGAAAAATAGAAAAAAATAAAGAACAACAACTAAAAGGCGACGAAGATAACGAGCCTGCTCCCGAGTTTTTGCAGAAAAAGAAAGAGGAGAAAATCAAAAAAATTGAAGAAAAATGAAAGAACCTAACGAATACCTATCACTTTTGGCATATTTTTTTAGCTATCTTTGCACAAGGTTTTAATTTAGTTTGCAAGGCGTACTACCCCTTTGCTCTATCTATAATAATGCTGTTATGACTACCCAAAAAAGCCATGCACTTCATTTCAGAAACACCTTAGTGGGAAGGCTAACACTTCTTACAGCTAGTATGTTGTTGTTGAATATCATTTTATTATCATTCATAACCTATCAAAACCAAGTTTACTTCAAAGATGCCTTAAAATCAAAAGAAGCAGGGCTACGAAAAGTAATACTCCTAAATGAACTACTAGCAGGATATAACAAAACCAATAGCTTACTAGGAAACTACATCAATACTTATGAAACTCAGTATAATGAAGAGCGAGTAGAAATATGGAATTTAGAACTTACTCCTATAATCCAGGAACTAAACGATCTGAAAAGTGTTAGTACTGACGTACTTTTAGCTACTCAAATAGATACCTTTCTTACACAACTTAAACAAATTAGATCTTACCAAACTGAAATTGAGAATTTACTTGCCCCAGAGCGAAGAAATGAATTTGCCAAAAAGCAAGTAAATGATATTTTAATCAAAAAACTTACACCTCTCAACAACCAGTTTCAGCGGGTATTAGCTAAAAAGTTAAGTACATACAAACAAACCCTAAACCAACAAATCCGAGATTTAAGCCAAGGCATCTCCCAAAATATATGGATATTAGTAGTATGTATCTTAGTGCTAATAATCTCTACTTTCCTATTTATTTCGCTTGTTAAGCGTTTTATTCGCTACTTGATAGCTAAATTAATTCATTGCTTAGATTATCTCTATCAAGGCAAAATATCGCAAAGTTTGATCAAAGAACAATACCAAGAAATAAACCAAGTACTAGAAAAAGTAAACCAAATTACAGAAAATCTACAACAGATTTCTCAATTTGCCCAAGAAATCGGTAAAGGGAATTTAGAAGCACACTATCAACCCAAGGGAGAGAATGACATACTAGGCAATACCCTTGTAGAAATGCGGAATCGCCTCAAAGTAGTAGCCCAAGAAGATAAGCAACGCACTTGGATTGCCGAAGGATTGACTAAATTTGCCGAGTTGTTTCGTAATACGACCCAAGATTTACGCAGCCTAAGCCGCCAATTAGTAGCTGATTTAGCCGATTACATCCAAGTGCCTCAAATAGGAGTTTTTATTTTGCAAGAAAATGAAAATCAAATAAAAAACCAAGTACAATATTTAGAATTAATGGCTTGTTATGCCTATTCAAGGCAAAAATATTTGCAAAAGGTAGTAAAAATTCACACCACCTACGCCGAAGGACTAATAGGGCAAGCCTTTTTAGAACGCACTACAATCTACCTCAAAGACGTTCCACAAAAATACAGCCAAATTACTTCAGGGTTGGGTGAATCCAATCCAACCTTCTTTTTAGTTATTCCTATCAAACGCGACCTAGACGTAGAAGGTGTACTAGAGCTTGCTTCTTTTACACCATTTGAGCCATATAAAATTGAATTCTTAGAAAAATTAGCCGAAAATTTCTATTTCTTTATTAAAGCTGATAAAGTAAACCGACAAACCCAAAAACTCTTACAAAGTACACAAAACCAAGCCGAACTCTTGCGAGCCCAAGAAGAAGAAATGAGGCAAAACATGGAGGAGCTGCAAGCTACTCAAGAAGAGATGGCAAGAAAAAGCCGCGAGTTAGAATATTTGCTTAAAACCTCCCAAGAGAAAGAAGAGTTTTTAGCAAAAGTACAGCGTGAGGCCGAAAGATTACAAGATATCTTAGAAAAACAAATCTACGAACAAAGCATAACCATAGATAAACTTCGTGAAAAAGAAAAAGCTATGAGCTATTTACTCAACTACAGCTCACAATTTATGCTATTGATTGATAAAAAAATGCAAATCATACTCTTCAATACCGCCTTTGAGCAATATACCAAACGATTATTCCTAGAGCCTAAAATACAACAAAACCTACTAAATTATCTTCCTACCCACTACCATAACCTCTGGAAAGATAACCTACAAAAAGCTTTTACACAAGAACAAGCCCTCATTTTTGAACAAAGAATTACTTTTCTTACCGAGTATGCCGATTATTGCTTTACCCTACAACCTATAAAAAATAAAAAAAATATCATCGAATTTATTGCTATTTATGCTCAAGATATTACCCAGCAAAAACAAAAATACCTGCAAATCGAGAGTCAAAAACAAGAAATGCAAATAGCCGCTGAAATGGCAAAAATGGGCAGTTGGCAGATTGATATTCAAAAGAAAGTTACTAAATTAAGCAACAACGCTGCTATTATTTTAGAAGTAGAAGAAACAGAATTTCAAAATGAAATCAACTTTTTCAATAAAATGGTTCACCCTGAAGATAAATCAGAATTTAACCGTAGAGCGGAAGAAGCATTACAATTAGGAAACCCCTTTGAAATGGATATACGAGTAATTTTGAGCAATCAAAAACAAAAATGGATTAAAATTGCAGGCAGAGCCCTCAAAGACGAACGCAAACGCCCTATCCAAGTCAATGGCTTTATACAAGATATTACCCTTTACAAACTCCAAGAACAAGAACTTAAAAAATTGAAAAAAATGCAACAAAAATATTATTAAAATTCTTCTTAATAACATGCCCTCTCTCATTTTCCTAATATTCACATTTTTATTTTGGCTTACTGCTTGCAACATTCGCAAAGGTAATCCACTTATATTATTCAATATTTTTGCAAGTGTTTCCTTGGGCATAATTCTATTACTTTGGCTTCTACTTTGGAGCAGACGTAAACGTGATTAACTACATAACCAAGGAAACCATTCCAAATATTTTTCTTTAACCCCCATCCATAATTTTATTCAAAATAAGCCCATATTCATAAATTTTCATTACTTTTGTATGCAATTAGCTATTAGATAGAATAAAAGAACGCAAGAATTAAACCATATTTCTTTATGCTCTCTTAAATAAGGTAATCATTTTTTTTATTACTAAAAATCAAATTCTCATACAAAAAAAATGGGCAAAAACTTATTGCCATCTTAATAAACTATGAGTAAAACCCTAAAAAAAACAAGAGTAGAGTCTGCTCATTTGAGCCGCATCATTGCCAAAGGTATGCAGGAAAAAAAAGGACAAGATATCCGAATACTTGACCTTAGGAAAGTAAAAAATGCTTTTACTGACTTTTTTGTAATCTGCACAGGTACCTCTACTACCCAAGTAGATGCCTTAGCTGACTCAGTAGAGGAGTTTACCTTCAAACTAGCACAAGAGAATGCTCGGCACAAAGAAGGAAAAGAAAGTAAGGAATGGATTTTATTAGATTATATTGACGTGGTAGTACATATCTTCACTCGCGAAAAGCGCGAATTTTATGCCCTCGAAGACCTCTGGGGAGATGCCCTTTTTATAGATGTGCCCCCAGAAGGCGACTTCTCGCTAAAAAATTAAAAAATTAAGGGTCTCTTAAACTATGTGTGTAAAATTATTGTTAAAAAAGTGTGCATTCCAAAAAATAGAAACTAATTTATCCATTATTTGTTAAGTTGTAAAAAACAAAATAAAAATGTCAAATAAAACCCCAAAAAACAATTACCAGTTTTGGCTCATCGTTTCTTTGGCTATTATCATAATAGCCATTACTTACTTGAGCCGCAGTAGTTCAGCAGTAGAAATTACGCAAAGACGCTTCGATGAGATGCTACGCAACCAAGACGTAAAAGAAATTGTACTGGTAAACAAAGAAGTGGTAGAAGTAACTCTGAAACGTGAAGCCATAGAAAAAACACAATATAAAAACCTCCTGCTGCAACAACGTTCTCCTTTGGCTTTAGAAAAAGGGCCCCATTTCAGATTCCGTATCAATTCCCCTGAAAATTTTGAAAAACGCGTAGAGGAAATACAAAAAGATTTTGAAGTAGATAAACGCGTTGACGTAAAGCCTGACACACGTTCAGATATGACTAACATGCTCATCAATTTGGGCTTTATTCTACTCACTTTTTTTGCTATTATGTACCTTATGCGAAGAATGACAGGCAGCTCAGGACCAGGTGGGCAAATTTTCAACATTGGGCGTTCAAGAGCTACCTTGTTTGATGCTGAAAATCGCGTAAAAGTTACCTTTAATGATGTGGCAGGGCTAGACGAAGCAAAAGAAGAAATTAAAGAAATTGTAGAATTTTTACGAAATCCCACCAAATTTACAAATTTAGGAGGTAAAATCCCCAAAGGGGCCTTGTTGGTAGGTCCTCCCGGCACAGGAAAAACCTTACTGGCAAAAGCCGTAGCAGGAGAAGCTAATGTACCATTTTTTAGCCTTTCAGGTTCTGACTTTGTGGAAATGTTCGTAGGAGTGGGTGCAGCACGTGTAAGAGACTTGTTTAAGCAAGCCAAAGAGAAAGCTCCTTGTATTATCTTTATTGATGAAATCGATGCTGTGGGGCGCTCACGCGGGCGAGGATCCATACCTGGTGCCAACGACGAACGTGAGAATACCCTCAACTCTCTCTTGGTGGAAATGGATGGATTTGCTAGTGACTCAGGAATTATCATTTTAGCCGCTACTAATAGACCCGACATACTAGATAGTGCTTTATTGCGTCCTGGTAGGTTTGACCGCCAAATTAGTATTGATAAGCCTGATATTATAGGCAGAGAGGCTATTTTCAAAGTACATCTCAAACCTATTAAGTTGGCTCCCGATGTAGATGTTAAGAAGTTAGCCGCACAAACTCCAGGTTTTGCAGGAGCAGAAATCGCTAACGTATGCAATGAAGCAGCTCTTATTGCTGCTAGGAAGAATAAAACTTGGGTAGAAATGGCTGATTTTCAAGATGCTATTGATAGAGTTATCGGTGGACTGGAAAAGAAAAACAAAATTATTTCTCCCGAAGAAAAACGCATCGTGGCTTACCACGAAGCAGGGCACGCAGTAGCAGGCTGGTTTTTAGAACACGCTAATCCCTTAGTAAAAGTAAGCATTGTACCTAGAGGCGTCGCCGCATTAGGTTATGCCCAATATCTCCCCAAAGAGCAATTTTTATATACCACTGACCAACTACTAGATGACATGTGCATGACTT
The DNA here is from genome assembly GCA_025054775.1 of Microscillaceae bacterium. Lineage (GTDB taxonomy): Bacteria > Bacteroidota > Bacteroidia > Cytophagales > Microscillaceae > JANWZA01. The sequence goes on along the minus strand of JANWZA010000047.1, from coordinate 160,115 downwards.
TTGGAGGACGTGCCGCCGAGGATATCGTTTTTGGCAAAGTCTCTACAGGAGCTTTGAGCGATTTAGAGCGAATTACCAAAATGGCTTACAGCATGGTTACTATCTACGGCATGAACGAGCAAATAGGAAATATATCTTTTTATGACTCCAAACAAAGTGAGTACAATTTTACTAAACCTTACTCCGAAGAAACTGCCAAAACCATTGATAACGAAGTACGCAAACTTGTAGAAAAAGCCTACGAGCGTACTAAAAAACTACTCCTAGAAAAACGAAAAGAATTAGAAATTTTAGCCCAAGAACTTCTTGCCAAAGAAATATTATTTCAAAATGATATAGAGCGACTCATCGGTAAAAGACCTTTTTCGCAACCAACTACCTATGAAGCCTATTTGAATGGACAAGAGAATACAAAACAAGAAACTAACAACCAAAAGCAGAACCCTGCAGATAATAAACAGTCCGCTGAAATAGCAATAGAACCTAAATCCGCTGAGTAGCTATCACTTGGCTTTTTCAATACTCTTATTGTTGTTGTTTGAAGGGTTATTTTTTTTACACATACTTTCTTTTTATGCATGTATAAACTAGCTTTAAGTTAGCCTAGTTACTAAACATATGACTAACCTCCAAGACGCTTTCCAATGGTGGGATAATCTACCTATGCTTTGGAAAGAAATTTTAGTCGTCAGCCAACAACTGAATAGCAAAATAGCCAAAGAGAAGTTACGTACAATTTTTACTATCAAAAAGTACTATTATGCTACCCCACGCCAAATCTATGAAGACCTTACTAAGCACCGCCTAGATAAAACAGATTTTGAACATATAGAGGACTACGAACTTTCTGAAATCTTAGCTCTAAATGAAGTACTTTGCCAAAACACCCTTATCTCTAACCTTACACCCCTACATTTTCTCCCTAATTTACAACTGCTTTTTTGCCATAGTACACCACTCAAAAATGTAGAAGCCTTAGCCCACCATACACAATTACGACATTTAGACTGTTCCAAAACTTATATCTCTTCGCTTGCAGTCTTGAAAAATAGCACCCAAATTCAAACTTTAATATGTTCAGATACACCACTCAAAGATTTAGATGTGTTAGCTTATTGTACGAAATTAAAAGTCCTTTTTTGTAGTAAAACTCCTATCCAAAATTTAGACGTACTTGCACAATGCTCTCAATTACAATATTTGAATATCTCTTTTACTAAAATACAAAATTTCGACTTCTTAGCAAAACTCCCTCATTTACAAATCCTTAAATGTGGTATGACTAACCTAAAAAATCTTACCCTCTTGCAAAAAGCTCATAACTTAGAAAAGCTTTACCTCTGGGGCACTAACATTAGTGATTTAAGCCCTTTATACCAGCTGCCTAATCTCCGAAGGCTGGATATCAGCTTTTGCAAAAATATAACTAAACTCAAAATTTGGGACTTTCAAGTCGCACAGCCAAATTGTAAAATAATTTGGTAACCTAGAAGGAGTGTGAATATAATACTTCACCTATCAGTTTTAATTACTTTGTACCTCTATCTCCTCACCTTGAGCATTGATAAACTTGTATTCATTAATACCTAATGAAGAGTCTGATACAAGCTTTATCCACTTTTTATATTTCCAAAACCAGCGCCATTGTTTAGAAAACCAACCCTTAGTAAAAAAAGCGTGTAAATAAGGGTGCAACACCATAGTTATACGACTTTCGTTTTGTTTTGTAAGAATGTACTCTAGATGGTGTTCAATAGTATCCGAAATAAGAATACTTGCTTGGATAGTGCCCGTACCTCTACACGTAGGGCAGGTTTCTTTCGTAATAATATTGGTTTCAGGGCGAACTCGTTGTCTTGTGATTTGCATTAATCCAAATTTTGTAAGTGGAAGCACGGTAGATTTAGAGCGATCTGCTTTGAGGGCTTGCTTCATGCGGTCATAAATCATCTTCTTATTTTCTTGACGTTTCATGTCAATAAAATCAATAATGATGATGCCACCCATATCTCTAACGCGTAGCTGACGCGCGATTTCCGTTACGGCTTCCAAGTTTACTTTTAGAGCGGTCTCCTCCTGGTCGGTTTCAGTATTAGACTTGTTTCCGCTGTTCACGTCAATTACATGCAAGGCTTCGGTATGTTCAATAATCAAATAACCTCCTGTGCTTAAACTTACCGATTTGCCAAAGAGTTGCTTAAGTTGTTTTTCTATACCAAAATGCTCAAATATTTTAGCTTTGCCATTGTAAAGTTTTACAATTTTTTCCTTATCAGGGGCAATTGTGCGGATATAGTTTTTCACCTCTTCGTACACATTTTTATCATCGGCAATGATATTATCGAAATTTTCATTCAGAAGATCCCGTAGTATAGAAGAGGCTCGTCCCATTTCGCCAATAATTTTTTGCTTAGGAGAGGCATTGCGTAGGGTTTCCATTCCCTGCTCCCACTTATCTAAAAGGCTGCGTAGGTCTCGGTCTAACTCAGCTACTTCTTTGCCTTCGGCTACGGTACGTACTATTACTCCAAAGTTAGCAGGTAAGATAGCTGACATGAGGCGTGTTAGCCGCTGGCGTTCCTCTTTGTTGGTTATTTTTTTAGAAATATTAATCGAAGACGAGAAAGGTACTAATACCAAATACCTACCCGCAAGCGATATTTCACAAGACAAACGCGGCCCCTTAGTAGAAATAGGTTCTTTAATAATTTGTGCTAATACAAGATTATTTTTACTAAATATTTGCGTTATCTTCCCTGTTTTCTCTATTTCAGGTTCCATCTTAAAGCCTTGCAAACGATAATTTACAGGCTTTTTGTTAATAACATCTTTGACAAATTTATTCAAAGAATTAAAATTAGGGCTAAGATCTAAATAATGCAAAAATGCATCTTTCTCGTAGCCTACATCTACAAAAACGGCATTCAAACCTGGTACTACTTTTCGGATAACGCCCAAGTAAATATCCCCTACTGTAAAATTATTATTCCGTTGTTCTACGTGATATTCTACTATTTTTTTGTCTTGTAAAAGAACTATTCTATCGCCGTTTTGAGTAGAATTGATTATTAATTCGTTACTCAAGGTTGTAAGAAGTTTTTAATTTGTTGAATTGATATTATGTTTATGCATTAAACACAGGTTTTAGCATATCGCATTACAACCGCCATAGGAGTTTGATAGACAAAACATAAAATACATAGAGCAAAAAATAGCGCAGTACGTAGCAAACTCACAACTTAGATTTTAGTTAGTTATACTTTGGGGGATTTTCTTAGCAAAAAGAACTTCCTCCAAACTTTCGATTTTGTTAGCTGCATAGCTACCCAAAAAGTCGTCTTCACTGAAACGAAATAGGGTGTTTGTTTTGAGCAGTAGCTATAACTAACTTACAGTAGCTATTAAAAGGATTAGGATATGAGGTTGAACAGTACATCTCTAACTAAAATACCATAAAAATAAATTAAAATTACTTTGATATTGATTAAAAAATACTAGAAACATAATCTAAATCCTTTCGCTAATTACTATTAGTATTAAACCAATATTTTCCTTTTGTACTGTCTTTTATTTTTACTCTACGTATTTTGAAAACAACAACATAGATAACTTCCCACCTTAAAGCTATTAGCTTTCAGGAAGTTATCATTATTGTTTATTTTTTCTTGTGTCTGTTTTTTCTAAGACGCTTCTTACGCTTATGTGTGGCGATTTTGTGTCTTTTTCGTTTTCTTCCGCAAGGCATACTGCATTTTGGTTTTGAAGTTAGTAATTATTTATTTTTTACAAAAAATTTATCTCAAAATAAGGTTTAGTACATTTTGTAATTATGGAGTTAGTTGCTTTAAGAAATCAGCCGCAGCGACTCTCAGACTTGCCTCTGGGGCCTCTTGTTGTATTTTTTTTAGCAAATCAATGGCTTTTTGCTTTTTATTTGTATTAGCATAGCTTTCAGCCAAATATATCTTTGCTTCAAAATTTTTCGGTTCTATGGCAACCAACTTTTCAAACCGCTCTACTGCTTTGTCATATTGTTTAGATTGCATAGAAAGTAGCCCTAAATTCATCAGGGCTAATGTATTATTAGGTTCTTTCTCTAATACTTCTTTAATGAGTAAGATTCCTTGCACAGGGTTTTCGGAGACTGTGTAAGTCATACCCAGTTTTACTTTTGCCTCTGCAAGGTTAGGGTCTTTGTCTAATACTTTTTGGTAAAAAGCACGTGCCTTTTGGGCTAATGTTTTGGCTTTGTTGGGCTGGATTGCAAAGCTAAACGCATCGTAATAAGCATTTGCGGCTTTAAGCAACTGCATTTGCTCAGTTGCTTTTTCAGAAGCGACACCGATGTAATAAGCGGCACTATCCCACATGTTTGCTTTTCTAAAAACACTTGCCAGTGAGTCTGCCCAAATGGTTTGTTGATTTTTTGTGTAAAAGTTCTGCTTGAAAAGAGCGATTGCTCTCAAATCTGTTTGGCTCAGCTTGGGGCTGTGCTCTGCCAGGGTTTTGGTTTTATGCTCTTGAGCATTACTTGTTGATACATCCTTTATATCGTTATCCAAAGTTTTAGTTTGTGTTTTTACAATTACTTTGGGCAACTGAAAAAGACCAATGACCAAACAAATAGCTGTTAAGAAAATGAATATTTGTGTTTTGGGCATCATAACAATTGCATATTTAGTCTTCGGCTTTTTGAGTATTTGCTTTCCAGTTTTTCAGCTCACCATTTTCTATTTTGACTAAAATCTCTTTCAATTTTTTACTATTTTTGATTTTATCCACAAAGTTTTTAGAAGGCTTAAAACTCGGGATAAAATGAGCAGGGATTTCAATTGGTGTATTAGCAGCTATGTTGCGAGCTATTTTTTTGGCTCTTTTTTTATTGACAAAACTTCCAAAGCCTCTGATATAGATATTTTCGCCTTCTTCCATAGATTTTTGAACTACCTTGAAAAACGCTTCTAATACCGCTGAAATATGCTCCTTCGTTAGATTTTCCGTGCCTTTATTAAGGCTCATTTTTTCTGCTATTTCTGCAATAACTTCTGCTTTTGTCACGATACTTAATATAATTAAGAGTTAGACTTCAAAAGAATATTTTTTTAATTAACTAACAATCAAATAATTAAAGGGCTACAAAGATAACGCCTTTTTTTAGAATTAGCAATTTTTTGAAAAAAATTCTCTTACACTTTCATTTGTAGATGAGCTTGTACCATTTTGATGTATTGTTCTATTGCCCCTGTCATAGAGGGAGCATTAGGCATAGGCGCCTCTATGTCCAAAATTAGCCCTGCATCTCTCACAGCTTGGGCTGTGGTAGGGCCGAAGGCGGCAATACGTGTATCGTTTTGTTTGAAATTAGGAAAATTCTCAAGTAATGAAGCTACTCCCGAAGGGCTATAAAAAATGATAATATCATAGAAAACATCCGCCAAGTCGGACAAGTCGCTGGATACGGTTCTGTATAAAGTCATTTCAGTAAAATTATATCCATTTTGTTGCAAGAACTCAGGAATATCATTCTTTCGGATGTTAGAGGCGGGAAAGAGAAACTTCTCCGTTTTATGCTTCTTGAGAATAGCAAACAAATCTGTGGCGGTTTTTTCACCTACAAAGATTTTACGCTTTCGGACAACAATGTACTTCTGCAAATAGTTAGCCGTCTGTTCTGAAATGCAAAAATACTTCATATCGGCAGGCATTTCTATTTTACTCTCTTTGCAGAGCATAAAGAAGTAGTCCACTGCATGCCTGCTAGTAAATATAATAGCACTATGGTCTAAGATATTAATTTTTTGTTTTCTGAACTCTTTGAGCGAAACAGGCTGAATGTCAATAAAAGCTCTAAAATCAATTTTAAGTTTGTAATTTTTAGCCAGCTCTGCATAAGGAGATTTAGCTTCGTTTGGTTCTGATTGTGTAACTAAAATAGTTTCTACTTTTTTCAACCTAGATTTGAATAGCTCGGGAGTTAGTTGCACTTTATTCATGCCTCTTCAAATACTTTTGATAGTTTGACTAAATAATTACCTAAATAATTTATTTATTAAGGTTTATCTTCGTTTCTTATTACTTGCTATAAAGCCATTAGGTTAGCACTTTTTCTTAATTTTGTAACAAATTTTCAGAAATAGCTAAAACCTTACATTAGTTACATCAATATTTTGATACTCATAAGAAAAAGCGTCAATTCTGTGATGCAAAGGTAATAAAAAATATACAATTTCTTTGAATTGAGGCTATGATAGATATAAAAAAGCAGAAAAATGATTTGTAAGACATAAAAGGATACAAATATATAAGGCATATAGGGTACAATTTGTGTTACCCTGTAGGGAAAAGATAGATACAAAAGTATCAAAAAAAGTGCAAAATTTGGATAAAACAAATAAGATAACCGAATGTACTCAAAGTAATGAATATTGACTATCTTTTCTAAGCCGAGTAAGTTAGCGAAGAACCAATTAAGAACATATTTGAAAATAAGAAGTGCAAAAATACATATGGAAATAGCTAAATAGAACAACCACCAAAAGCCTATATTGTCAGCCCAATACGTGTTGTTTATTTGTAGAATAGAAAGTGCTTTCTCTTGCCTTATAAGCACATATACAAAACCGATTACAAGACTTAGGAATAGTACCAAGATAAGATTTGCTAAACTAAATGGTTTACTCATTAACAGAATCTCGTTTCGTATAAGAACCGACCTGCTGCTCCGCAAGCTATAATAACGCAAAAAATTCTTTCGGTAGTATATCCAAACGAGTGTAAAAACTACTAAAACAAGTAGAAATATAGAGGTTATTACATCGCGGATTACTTTTTTTTGTCTTTGTAATATTTGCAAAGAAATCGGCTCTTTTGTTTTTTTTGCTAGTTTATCCGTTACGGTTTGCTTGCTTGCAATACAAAGTGTGGGGAGAGGTAGGCGGTAATCCTCGTGATAAAAAGTTAGAAAAAGATGACTTTTATTTTTTATTCTTGCTAAACTATCTATTGAAAAAAAGTACCACCCCTCTTTATCAAATTTGTAAACTAATTTTTTATCTATAAAAAAGTAAGTTTTCGGATAGGCATACAAGAGCAAAGTATAAGGTTTGTTTTTGTGTAAAGGCAGCCATGCCGAAATAGTTTGTGTATTTTGGTACACGCGCTTAATGTAAGGTACATAGCTTTCATATTTTTCATCATACACCTGATAACTTTCAGTAAGGTCAGAAATTATGAAATAATTCTCTGGCAAAAGTTGTACCTGTGCCTTAGCCTGTGCCATGAGGAGTACCATTGCCCACAAGGCAAAGACAAAAGAGAAATATTTTTGTATGTGGTTTAGCATTGGGGTTGTTTTTGCCACAAAAATAATTTTTTTTTGCTTTCCTTAATCTTTTTTGCTAATCCTTCCTTACTTTTGCTTACAAAAGTGAAATGCTTAAACAACTTAATAAATAACAAATATTTAGACACGAAAGTATGCGTATTTTTTTACGTTTAGTGCTATTGAAAGAATAGCTTGGTAACGAACTCTCCCTTAATCTTTATCTTTCCATTACATTTTAATCTTTGACATTACATTTTTACATCACATCTATTTTTATTGCTTTTACTTTGTTACGCTCTTGTTTTTTGTTAGTCGTTTTGCTATGTATCATAGCTTTGCATCGTTACAGCCAAACTTGTGGCATAGGACTCACCTACGATAGCCTCAACTATTTGCACGCTTCGCAAACTTGGCTCACAAAAGAGAGACTACTAAACCAGGACGGAACTCTTTTCTTACAACAACCTCCTCTTTTTCCAATTATTTTATCTTTTTTTTCACCTTACCAGCAAGTAATTAGCTCTTGGGCGAATACTTTTTGCCTTGTAATTACAGTATTTTTTTGGTTTTGGATAGGTAAAAGCTACATATATGATATAAAATGGCTTTCCCTCTATCTTTGGCTATTAGTGTGGGCTACTCCTCTGTTTTTAGTACATCAATTCCTGTGGTCTGAACCTATTTACTTGTTTATCAGTAGTTTAGCATTTGTGGCTTTATATCAGTATGAGCAGAAAAGAACCCTTATTTGGTTGTTTTGTATTATTTTTTGCCTTTTGCTTTTGCCCTTACAACGTATTGTAGGCATAGCTTTGAGTGTAGCCGTTCTTATTGTTATTGGATTAGATAAAAGGAACTCTATCAGCATCAAAATAGCTCTACTAGTGATAAGTATTTTACCAATAGGTACTTGGTTATCAGTAGTTTATGCTTATCGCACACCTCAAGAGTTTGTAGCTACGTATGGTATGCAAACTAATTTTGGAGAGGGCATAATTGTATATGCTAATAGCTTAAGCCTATGGTTTTTGCCTAATTTTTTACCGACTTGGCTGCGTATGTGCAGTTTATTTTTATTTTTCCTCTTTTGGTTCCACCTACCTCAAAATCGGTTTAGTTACATGGTATTGATATATTTTTTGGCTTACACAGTAATTCTTTTAATCAAAAAATCTGATTTTTGGGATACAGAGCGGTTCGTCGCTCTGCTCTATCCGTGTTTTTTATGGCTTACCTTTACAGGAATAGCAAATCTGAAAAAGCAATGCCTGTGGCTCTTTGCGGTAGCTTGCTTACTTTGTGTTTATCCCACGCTTCGGTGTGCTAAAAATATACTTTTTTGGAAAGAGGCACAATGTAAAAAAATAGATAAAAATTGACTTAAGGTTTAGTCGGGTAAAAAAACATAACACTTCCGACTTAGCTCGGTAATATCTCACCAAGAAATACTTACGTGAGGCAATAACTTACGAATTTTCTCTTTCTCAGCTTCAGGGATAGGATTGCCAAAGAGTACTAAACGCTTCAGTTTTTTGAGTTGAGCAATTTCTGTGGCTATTTCACTAATTTGGTTCATAGGTAAATATAGCTCTGTAAGGTTGTGCAATAAGGCAATTTCAGCAGGGATAGCTTTAATTTCTTTGCCCGTAAGGATAAGCCTTTGCAAAGCGGGCAATTTGGCTAAAATAAGTAAAAACTTTTTGAAGTCTAATCCTTCAGGTAGCTCTAAGTTTAGATGCTCCAAATTTTGTAAATTTCCGAGTTCGGTGGGCAAAATATTAAGTTCACTAATGGCTGAAATACTCAAATATTTCAAGTTTTTGAAGTTGAAAATGATGGTAAGTGCTTGCTCAATTTCACTTTTTTCGCTGGGAAGAGGATTTATGGAGAGATATTCTAAATTTTTGAGTTTACTCATTTCCTGTGGTATTTTGAGCATTTGTTTACTAGAAATGTAAAGCCGTTTGAGGTTCTGCAAATGCCCAATTTTAGCAGAAATATCGGTAAGACGTGTACCTTCCAAGCTAAGCGTTTCTAATTGTGTAAGTTGGTTAATCTCTTCAGGTAAAGCTTCTATTTCAGTAAAGGAGAGATTAAGTTCTTTCAAATTTTTCAATTTACCAATGCTTTTTGGTAATTTTTGGATAGGGTTTTTATTCAAATCCAGCACCTCCAACTTTTCTAATTCTCCTATGCTTTCAGGAAGTTCGGTAATTTGATTCCACATAAGTTCTAATTTTTTCAAACTTTTGAGCTTGCACACTACCTCGGGTAAGGTCTTAAAATTATTGTCCGAAAGGCTAAGATGTTCTAAATTTTCTAATTTTTCTAGTTCTGGTGGAAGATTTTTCAACTCGTTTCGTTCTAAATTAAGGCTTTTAAGTTGTGTAAGTTCACTGACTGCCAAATTGAGGCTTTGCAGTTGGTTTCCTGAGAGGTCTAATTTCTGGATTTGTTGCAAGAGAGTAATCTCAGGGGGAATATCATTATATATCCAAAGCTCTAAGGTTTTGAGAGAAGGAATACGTGCGAACTCCTGTAAAACCTCTGTGATGCGCGTGTGTGCTGTAAATTCTATGCGAATATGCTCCAAATTTTTCAACTTTTCCATGCCCAAAGGCATAGCCCAAAGTGGGTTATTGCCCAAATCCAACTCACGCAGGTTTGTCATAGTTACTATGGTAGGTGGCAATTGCGTCAGTTGGTTGTTACCCAAATATAGTTTTTCTAATTGTTGTATTTTTTCAATTTCGTTAGGCAGGCGCCTAAGTTCGTTATCTCTCAAATCCAATAAACGTAATTTTTTGAGTTTTAGGAGTTCTTGGGGAAAGACTTTGAGTAAGTTGCTCATTAGATTTAATTCTTCTAGATTGACCAAAGAAGCAATTTCTGGGGGCAGGGTACGTAAATTCCGGTTATAGAGGGTTAGTTTTTTTACTTTCAAGGGCTCACGCAAAGCCTCTTCTAATGAAAAATATTCTTTAATTTGACTACTATCTACTTTTTTTTGAGCAAAATATACCTCTTGTGCAAAAATTGGATTATTTATTGATAACAAAAATAATAGGAGGGCAAAAAGTACCTTTTTTTTTGCATTTTTAATTGAGAGAATATCTTTTTGTAAGTCAAAAAAACGAATTTTAGTTCTAAGACATGTTTGTTTGCTACCCATTTTGCTAACTTACTTTTATGAAACTAAACAAGGTGATCACAATTGAAGCAGGCAAGCGAAATAGCAAGCCCTGCATTAGAGGCTTACGCATCACAGTATATGATATTCTTAACTGGCTAGCCTCAGGTATGACTGAAAGTGAAATCCTGAGCGACTATCCTGAGCTCAATCGGCAAGATATTTTAGCATGCCTGAAATTTGCCGCCGAGAGAGAACAAAAACACCTATACCTTAAAAATCCTAATACTCAAACTTGAAAACACATTTAGCCAGCAGGATTAGGCAAACAAAAATACAATTTTTTTGGCAAATATCGCTCTAAAAAGTATTTTATCCTTTTTCCTTGCAAGAATTTCCTCTGAAAGAGAGGTAAGATTTTTAGCTTCTTTAATCTTGCTACCATGAAGTTGTTGTTAGAACAAAATATTTCATACAAGGTATTAAAAGAACTCAACGAGCATTTTCCTGAATCTGCTCAAGCAGGGCGTATTGGATTAGGGCAGGCAGGGGACAGAGAAGTGTGGAACTTTGCCAAAGTGCACGGCTATACCTTGGTAACCTATGAAGCTACTTTCCACGAAATTAGCCTGCTCTTGGGCGCCCCTCCAAAAGTAATTTGGCTTAAATGTGAAGACACCTCTCCCAAAAATGTTGCCTGCATTTTAATCAAAAACAAAAATATTATTGAAAATTTTATAAGAGACAAAAAATACATTTGTTTAGAAATCTACGAATAACAACTCTCCCTTTTGCACACTTTTCTCCTGTAGATAATGTAAAATCAAAAATCTTGAATTAACACGATTCTTTGTATAATTTAATACTTGATTGAATGAAAAAGACTTTTTCTTGTGTGATACAGTTTATATTCATTACTTTATTTCCCTTACTTATTACAGGATGCTACCAGAGCCTGCAAGCCCAATGCCAACTCTGCCAACTTGATAGAAAAAATGCCGAATTAGCCACAAACTTCTTAAAAACCCAACCCGATATTGTCATTTTTGCCGCCTGTGAAAAAAATGACATTGCACGCAAGGTTATCCTTTCAGAGGTAAAAATTATCTCTTCACCTGATAGTGAGCGATTATTTGAGATTTTTGTAAAAGGTACGATTATGCTTTCCTTTCAGGTAAAAGATGATAAAATAATTAACAAAAAAGTAGAAAATATACCCTTTGAGGAAACAATAGATTTGGCTTATACCTATATATGCACAGGAAGTTATTATTCTGAAACAGAAAAATACTTTTATTCCGAAGCTACTTGTTTAGGTATTTACCTTGGTTATGATTGCAACCCTTGCATAGACCCGTTTGAATACCCTAAAAATAACAGATAAAGTAGTAGCTAGCTTATCAAAGTGAAATAAAATAACTATCTTTGGCTTTGAATGCTATGATTAGCTACTTTTGTAAAACCTCAATCTATACATAACTAAACATAACTAAAAAAAGCAAATCAAACAATAAGTTCTAACCTAAAAATTAACCACTAAAAAGAATGATAGTTGTAACGGGTGCCTTAGGCTTTATTGGCAGTTGTCTTATTACTCGCCTAAATCAGGAAAATTTTAACTACATTATCGCCGTAGATGATTTTAGCAAATCATATAAACACATTAACCTTGAAGGTAAGAAAATCTTGCATAAAATAGACCGAAAGGCTTTCTTTGAGTGGCTAGACCGACACCATCCAGAAGTAGAGTTTGTTTTTCACTTTGGAGCAAGGACAGATACCACAGAATTCAATACTGCTATTTTTGATGAACTGAACGTAGGCTATTCCCAGACCATATGGAAAAAATGCGCGCAATATCAATTACCTTTGGTATATGCCTCCTCTGCGGCTACCTATGGAGCAGGTGAACTAGGTTATGATGACAACGAAGCCCTTATTCCACAGCTCAAACCGCTCAACCCTTACGGAGAGTCTAAAAATAATTTTGACATATGGGCTTTGCAACAAATAGAAAAACCCTTCTTTTGGGTAGGACTCAAATTCTTCAATGTTTACGGACCTAACGAATACCACAAAGGCAGAATGGCATCTGTGATTTTTCACGCCTTTCACCAAATTAAAGCAAGCGGACAGGTAAAACTTTTCAAATCACACAGACCAGACTACCGCGACGGCGAGCAGAGGCGTGACTTTGTGTATGTAAAAGATGTGGTAAATGTATGCATGTTCTGGTTGTACCATCGCAAAAATTCAGGTATTTACAATTTAGGAAGTGGCAAAGCTCGCACTTTTTTAGACTTGGCACGCAACACTTTCGCTGCTATGCAAGTGCCTGAAAATATTGTATTTATTGATACACCTGAAGATATTAGAGATAAATACCAATATTTTACACAAGCTAATATGCAAAAACTTTGGAACGTAGGTTATAATCAACCTTTTCATTCCTTAGAGGAAGGCATAAAAGACTATGTACAAAATTATTTGCTACCTAATCGCTATTTTTAACTGAATTAGAAAAATACATTCCAAGAATCTTACTTCGCTATTTCTGAAATGAGGCATAAATAAAAATCAACTTAACTAGAAAACAGTAAAAGGAACCTTGCTTGAGGCAAAGTTCCTTTTATGTAAGGCTTTCACAATTCTACCCAACACTTCCTTCTAGACTAATCGCTAATAACTTTTGAGCCTCTACGGCAAACTCCATAGGGAGTTGATTGAGCACTTCTTTGGCGTAGCCATTGATAATAAGGGCTACGGCAGTTTCGGTATCCATACCGCGTTGATTGCAATAGAATAGTTGGTCTTCAGCAATTTTAGAGGTAGTAGCTTCGTGTTCTACAATTGCCGTTTTGTTGTCAATTTCAAGATAAGGGAAGGTATGTGCTCCGCACTTATCGCCGATGAGTAAAGAGTCGCATTGAGAGAAATTTTTAGCATTTTCTGCACGCTTCATTATTTTTACAAGCCCACGATATGAATTTTGGCTTCTCCCTGCAGAAATACCTTTGGATACAATACGGCTTCGCGTATTTTTGCCGATATGTATCATTTTCGTTCCCGTGTCCGCTTGTTGGTAATGATTAGTTACCGCTACGGAGTAAAATTCACCAATAGAATGGTCTCCTTTCAAGATAACAGACGGGTACTTCCAGGTAATAGCAGAACCAGTTTCTACCTGCGTCCAAGAGATTTTAGAACGATTACCAGCACAAATACCTCGCTTAGTTACAAAGTTATAAATCCCTCCTTTTCCTTCCTTATCACCTGGGTACCAGTTCTGAACGGTAGAATACTTGATTTCAGCTCCTTCTAAGGCAATAAGTTCCACTACTGCAGCATGCAGTTGGTTCTCATCACGCATGGGGGCTGTACACCCCTCTAAATAACTTACGTAGCTATTTTCTTCTGCAATGATAAGTGTTCTTTCAAATTGTCCTGTTTCTTTGGCATTAATACGGAAGTAGGTAGAGAGTTCCATAGGGCAACGCACTCCTTTGGGAATATAGCAGAAGGAGCCATCACTAAATACTGCTGAATTGAGTGCGGAGAAATAGTTATCGGTTACAGGCACTACTGAACCGAGATATTTTTTCACCAAATCAGGGTGTTTTTCTATTGCTTCGCTCATAGAGCAGAAGATAATCCCTAGTTCTGCTAATTTTTCTTTGAAGGTAGTGGCAATGGAAACGCTATCTATTACAGCATCTACAGCTACGCCTGTAAGTCTTTTCTGCTCATCAAGCGAAATACCTAATTTTTCAAACGTTTTACGAATTTCAGGGTCTATCTCGTCTAGGCTTTTAGGCTTAGCTTTTTGTTTAGGAGCAGAGTAATAAATGATATCTTGGTAGTTAATAGGTGGAAAACTTACATTTTGCCAAGTGGGCATTTCCATTTGCTTCCATTTCTCAAAGGCTGCTAACCGCCATTCCAACATCCAAGTCGGTTCATTCTTTTTTTGTGATATAAGTCTAATAATATCTTCATTTAGCCCTTTGGGGACCTCATCTACTTCTAGTACTGTTTCAAAGCCGTATTTATAGTCAGAGTTGATATGCTCTTCTAGTACTAAGTCAGTTTCTTTCATTGTATACACAAAAATGTTAGCTATTTTTTTTAATTACTGCAAATTTATTTAGAATAATTTTAATTACAAAATAAATAACTTTTTTTCTGCCTAAAATGTTTACCAAAAAGGTTAAACTTAGGAAAGCGAATGAGAGCCACAAATTAGGATTTAATAGTTAAAATTTCACAGACATTTGCGAAATTTTTTATGTTTTTCTAAAACACATTAGCAAATCCAGATAAAAAATGCAAAAAGGCTATAAGATTTTTTCAATCTTATAGCCTTTGATTAGGGCTAAGTTATGGTTAGCAGTCTGCTGTAGATTACATTTAATAGAACTTATATCTGTAATCTATTACATCTGAAAGTTCTTTAATTGCTTCATTTACGTAGTATCGTTCGCTATTCTTTTTGTTTTGAATAAGTTGATTTTTAGTTTGCGAATAATCTGCAATTTGTGAGGCAGGTAGTTTTTTAATTAGTTCTATAATAAAGACGCCCGTTTCATCTGCAAAAGGCTTGGTTCGTTGTTTATCTTTTAGTCCAAATACTCTTCCTGTGGCTATTGGGTTGAAACCTACCCCTGTGATTGTCCCATTTTGCATAGAAATATCTGCAGCATTGCCTACTACAGCAGCATTGCCGTATTTTTTTGCAATTTCTTCAAGTGTACCTTGAGTAGTTAGTTTTTTCAAAATAAGGTCTGCTTTTTTCTGTTTTAGGACTTCATTTTTAGCTTCTTGCCTGTGTGTTTCCAAAGAGATTTCATTTTTTTCAGTTTTTCCTGACAGGATAGCTATGATAAAGCGATTATCCGTTTGCATATCAAAAACCTGCGAAACCGCTCCTACTTTGGTATCAGGGTTGTATGCCCAGCGGATAACCTCACGGGCATTATTAATTTCATTCAGATTAGAAGCATTAGGAACTACTCTTTCGGCTTTTTTTAGTACTAAGTTAGGATATTTCTTTAGGTTTGCTTTTAGTTTTTCAGCATTAGGGCTTTCGGCTAAAAAGGCCTCTGCTTTTCTGAACACCTCATTTCGTGTGGCATCACTAGGTTCAAGATTTTTTTCTATGGTAGCTAATTTGAACTTTTTGTTAGTACGTGGATACGTAATTTTGACTATGTGATAGCCAAATTCCGTTTTTACTAAATTAGGTAATAGTCCTGCTTCTTTTGCATTGAAAGTAGCTTCTTCAAAAGGTTTTACCATAGTGCCTTTGCCATACCAGCCCAAGTCTCCTCCTTTTTCTTTTGTACCATCGGTGCCATAAACACGTGCCAAGGCGGCAAAGTCTTCTCCTGCTTTAGCTTTATTCAAAACTTCTTCTGCTTTTTTGCGTGCCTCCTCTTGCTTTTCTTTAGGTTCACGGTCATTAGTAGGTATCAGTATGTGGCTGGCGCGCACGAAATATACTGTATCTTCTTTCTCCTCCATTACTTTGAAAATCTTAAAGTTCTTATTTTCCACAATAGGACCGTAAACTCCACCTTTGACAATAAAAGTGTTGTCAAAAAGTTTGGAAGGTAAATCTTTTACTGTTTGGAAATTGAAATTAGGGGTAGTTTCGGAGTGCTGTATAGCAAAAAGCGAGTCATTTTCGGCAGTAGCTAAATTTTTAGCCAAAGTTTTAATTTCTTGATAAAAATCGCTACTATCTTTTGCCGATGCAGTTACTTCAAAAGTAACATATTCAATAGTACGAGTCTCGTCGGCTTTATATTTTTCTTTATTTTTTTCTAAATAAGCCAAAAGTTCCTCATCTTTTATTTGAATAGTAGAGTCAGGAATAACGGCAAATGGAACGTGTAAATACTTGATTTCAGCTTTGGAGTTTTGGTTATTATACTCACGCTCTATTTCTAGTTTGGTAGCATAAGCTGAGATTTGAAATAGATTAAGGTATTTGTTCTTCAGGCGGTCTTTTTTTATTGCATCTTCAAAATTAGCCCATTGGTATTGATTTTGTGCGGGCATTTTGCTAATATTTTGCAAGAAATTTAGTACTAAGGATTTATCAAATTTATTTGTTTCCTTGTTTGTAAATTGTTGGCGCACCCATTGGTGAATAAAAATAGAGTCTCCTTGTACCATTTGGGTTAGCTCTTTGTCAGAAACTTGTATGCCTAATTTTTCAAACTCTTTGTAATAGGATTTTCTGTCTAAAAAATTATTCCAGGCTTGTTCACGCAAAGCGGTAGTCATATTCTCGTCGGGAGCTTTGCCTGAATTAATTTGATATTGACTTTTAAGGTACTCCAGTTCATTATTGAACTCTTGGGCATTTATTTTTTCGCCTCGTATGTAACCTATGGTTTGGCTACCACCAGAGAATAAGGAGTTAGGTCCTAAAAATAAATCACCTCCTAAGATAAAGATTGCTAGAGCAACAGCAATTGAGCCGATGGTCAAGCCCAATCGTTCACGAATTTTTGAAATAACAGCCATATAATTTCGTTGTAAGTGCTTTCTAAGAGCGTAGTTTTGTATTATTTCGTTTTAGATTTTTTAATTTGAACTGCAAATATAAGTAAATGTTTGGGTTGTGCAAAATTTGGTTTCCAATAGAGGGCTAGCCTCTCACTTACTTGATTTCATCAAGATTGATAGTTTGGTAATATTTGTAGATTTTTACCAAAAGTGCTAGGGCAATAGCTACCTCAGACACGGCTACGGCAAGGATAAATAAGGCAAAAATCTGCCCCTGTAAGTGCTTATCGTATTGGCTAAAAAATACAAAATTGAGGTTTGCAGCATTAAGCATAAGTTCCACTCCTATCAGAATAAGAATAGCATTACGCTTTGTAAGTACCAAAAAAATACCTACACAAAACAAAAAAGCGGCTAAAAGTAGTAAAAAAGCAGTAGCAGGCATACATTTAAGGAATTATTTGCACAATTAAAATAAAGAACTAACTTTGCAACTAAAAAAGGTCTACAAATCTAGATTATTTTTGTTTTACCTAAAAAACTATGCTTCAAAGACCACAAAACATATTTTTAATTCTTATTATCGTTTTTCTTTTAGTAGGTTCGTTTTTTCCTGTTTGGCATAAAGAGAATAAGAAATTACAACAAAAAGTAGGTTTAACCTATGGTTTTTATTCTCACCAGAAATTAATTAAACAAGGAGAAGCAACCCAAAGCAAAACGAATAGTCAATTTAGTTTTTTGTCTATTTTAGCAGGAATAGTTATTTGCGTTGCAGGTTATTCGTTTTGGATAGGGCAAAAAGCTTCCATTGCCCCCAGCTCAAGTGAACGCTTTAAGAAGCGACTTTTACAAATGAAACTAGGACTTTTCATTTCATTGTTACTCTCAGGAATGTTAGGTTTAATTATTTACTTCACAATTCAAGGCGAGGCACTTTTTCCTGACGAGGTACGGCAAAGCCATAGTTTGGCAAAATATCAAGTAGGTTTTTACCTCACTGTATTAGCTTTAATAGCTAATTTGTTTGCTAATCGGTTTATCCGTAAGGAACAGCAATTGGTTAGTTCTTCAGATAGGTTACGTTAGATTGAAAGTAAACCTTAAATCCACTTTTTATAGCGGAAGAAAATGAGCAAGCCTATGGCACAAGCTGCCATAAGAGAAAGCGAAAAGTAATAGCCATAGTACCAACTTAGCTCGGGCATATTATGGGGTGATTTATTAACGTCAAAGTTCATACCATACACTCCCGCAATAAAGGATAGAGGCAGGAAAATACTAGAAATGATGGTAAGAATTTTCATTACGTCATTAGTTTTATTGCTTAAAATGCTCAAATACATATCTAATAAGTTATTGGTAATATCAATAAAGGACTCGGTATTCTCAATCACTTCTATTACGTGATCGTACAAATCGCGCATATAGAAGTTAGTATTTACCAAAAATTTGGAGTCCTCACGTACTAATTGAGCCACCATATCGCGAAGAGGGCGTGCTACTTTACGGATAGCAAAAAGTTCACGTTTACAGTCGTAGAGTTCACGTGTAGGGTTCTGCGTTTGTTCATCAGCTTCAATAATGCGTTCTTCTAATACCTCTAAATCTTCGGCGATGCGGTCAAGTACATAAAAATAGTTATCAATAATGGTATCTATGAGCAAGTAGAACAAGTAAGCGGCATTAGAATTACGAAGTTTACCCGTTCTTTTTCTCAAATTTTGGCGTATTCCTTCAAAGACATCCCCCTCCTTATCCTCTTGGAAACAAAGCAGATAATTCTCCCCTAGTACCAAACTTACCTGTTCAGTTTGGATTTTCTTTTTTTCCTCATCATAGCTTAACATTTTGAGAACAACAAAGATATTATTTTCATAAAAATCTACCTTAGGGTGTTGGTCTGTGTTAATAATATCCTCTTGCAATAGGGGGTGTAAGCTAAAATATCGTCCTATTTTTTTGATAAGCTGGGTATCGTGAACGCCATCAATATTTATCCATGTAGTAGTTTCTCTGTCGGTATATTCATACAGGTCGGAAATAGTATCAATAAACTTCTCTTCATAATAGTTGTGGTCATAATCTATAACGTGAATAGTTACTGGATTGCGTTGCTCGTGGGTTACGTTAAAGCTAATAATGTTATCAGAGGCTGGTTCGTTTTTTCTATTTCTGCTTTTCTTTGCCATAATTGAATGAAAAAAATGATTTCATAATCTTTCAATAGCATATCTGGTTACAAAAATAATTGAAAAAGCCTAAACTTACAAAAGTTTACTTACACTTGGTGCTAAACAAGCAACAAAAATCATACTTTAATTGAGAGTTCTACCCTTTACTTCTAACCCAACCTAGCCATGAAGTTTCTCTCAACTAAGTACCTAAAAGATTTTCAACCATTTTTAGCAATCCTAGTCTTAGAACAGTGCTTCGCTGTTCAAGATAGCAGATAAAGCAATGGAGTTTATAAATAGAAAAAAATACTATATTTGCAAAATTTGGTATTTTTTAGGAATGCTAAATATTCAAATCCATTTTTTTATACTTGGCAATTATGGCAAATACACAAAAAAAATCACTTGCTCTAGCTTTACAAGGTGGTGGCGCTCACGGAGCCTATACTTGGGGAGTATTAGACCGCTTTTTAGAAGAGAAAAATTTGGAGCTAAAAGGTTTTACAGGCACAAGTGCAGGAGCAATGAATGCTGTTGTACTAGCTTATGGCTTGCACAAAGGTGGAAATGAAATGGCTCGTGAATTACTTCACAAATTTTGGAAAACTGTTTCTGACTATTCCAAAATCTTCCCTCTACAACCTTCACCTTGGGATAAGCTATTCGGAAAGGGCAACATGGATAACTCCCCAGGATTTATTTTTATTGACTTATTCTCCCAATTTATCTCTCCCTATCAATACAATATTTTGGATTACAACCCTCTACGCGATATTTTGAACCGCATAGTAGATTTTGAAGCACTAAGACAATGCCAAGTAACAAAAATATTTCTCTGTGCTACTAACGTAAGACGCGGGCGAGTGCGCGTATTCAAAACCCACGAAGTAACCGTAGAAGCATGCTTGGCTTCGGCATGCCTGCCTTTCTTATTCAAAGCCGTAACTATTGATGGAGAAGACTACTGGGACGGAGGCTACATGGGAAACCCCCCTATCTTCCCACTTATTGATGGTACAGATTGTACCGACATCATGATAGTACAAGTCAATCCTATCAATATTCCAAAAACTCCTACCAACGCCTCTGAAATTAGAGATAGAATTAACGAATTGAGCTTTAATTCCAGCCTCATGTTAGAAATGCGAAAGATTGAATTTATTGACCGATTACTTGACAGAGGTATAGACTTAGGAGGCAGATTTCGCAAAATTTTTATCCACAACATCAACCCTGAAGAGGAAATTTGGTCATTAAACTTATCTAGTAAACTTAATGCCGATTGGGATTATTTGTTACATCTCAAAAGTATTGGTAGAAAATATGCAGACGAGTGGCTCGCTAAAAATTATGATTTAATTGGTAAACAACACACTTGCAACATCAGAGAAACCTTTATGTAAGGCTTAGCTGATTACCAAAAGCAAGCTAAAGCAAAAGTAAATAAAACAAGATAAGCTAAAGGCAAAATCAACTTTGCAGAAAAAAAGAAAATTAATAACTCCCGCTCACTAGCAGCAAGAGCTATTTAGGTTTTGTTATATAAAGTTGTCATTTGCTAAAGAGGATTGTGTAAAGTTCGTTAGTATAAAACGTAAAATTTACTATATCATCAAAAAATATTATTTTTGCACGGCAAGACAGAGATTACCTTTTTAGTTCACTATAATATGTTGCGGTTTTTGAATACATTGTATACTTTCTGGTGCGTCTTTGTTTTTTGCTTACCTATGCTATGTTTTTACCCCTTTATCTCTTTTTTTGCATCCAAACCTTCACGCAGAAAGTACGTGTCAATAATAGAAAAGTGGTGGGCAAGGTTTTATTTCTTTTTCACAGGAATTTATTATCACATAGAATATCGTTATAGACCTGAAAAAGGCAAAAAATATATCTACTGCTCTAACCACACCTCCCTACTAGATACTATAACTATGGGCTTAATAGCTCGTCCTATTTTTGTATTTATTGGTAAAGCCGAACTGCTTAAAATACCTATTTTCGGAAAAATCTTTGGTACCTTTCATATTCCTGTGGATAGAAACAGTAAAATCAATTCATACAAAGCCCTTAAACAATCAGAACTAAATTTGGAACTTGGCAGAAGTTTGGTGATTTTTCCTGAAGGAGGGATTTTTACTCGGAATCCTCCTAACATGACCCCTTTCAAAGATGGAGCTTTTCGTTTGGCAATTGAAAAAAAAGTACCTATCTTACCTGTAACTATCTTGCATAACTGGATTTTACTACCTGATAGAAGCAAGCACCTACTAGAACTACGCAAGAAATGGAAGCCCTTTGTCAAAGCCATTGTGCATGAACCTATTGATACACAACACCTTACTTTAGCTGATGTAGAAATCTTAAAACAGCAAACTTTTGATATAATAAATGCTGAACTGAAAAAATATTTTCCCGAGAGAATGAAACAAAATAACCCAATTTCTGCATAACGATATGGAAATTAACCCTGAAACCATACAAAAAATTGCTCACCTAGCCCGTCTGGAGCTTCATCCACTTGAACAAGAAGCTATGGCACGAGAGCTAGCCCAAGTCTTGGAATGGATGAACCAACTTAATGAAATAGATACCTCGGCTGTTACTCCTTTGCAACACCTATCAGCAGAAATCAATTGCTTTCGTGAAGACGTGGTACAAAGCTTTTGGAGCACCTCCGAAGCCCTAAAAAATGCCCCACAAATCCACGAAACCTACTGGGTAGTACCTAAAGTAATTGAAAACTAACTCTATTACTATCTTACCCATTGAAAAAACAAACTTTGAAATGCACCATAGAAAACCCAACTTTGAAACACTCTGAAAAATCAATCCAAATTTATTCTAAACCATGAAGTTATTTATTTTTAAGCATATTTTCTTTGTCTTGTTAGCTTTAATTTCCTCTTTACCTTTAAGTGCTATTGCCCAAAAAAAAGAGAAAAAAAAGAACTCCAAAACAGATTATGTATTTACACTCCAAACTGATATGGGCAATATGGTCTTCATTCTTTATGACGAAACCCCTAAACATAAGGCTAATTTCCTAAAATTAGTACAACAAAAATTTTACGATGGATTGCTTTTTCACCGCATTATCAAAGATTTTATGATACAAGGCGGAGACCCTACCTCTAGAAATGCTAAACCTGAAGACCGAATTGGCATAGGCGATATCGGCTACAAAATTGAGGCAGAGTTTCACCCAAAGCTCTTTCACAAAAAAGGAGCAGTCGCTGCAGCCCGTGATAACAATCCTCAAAAAGCCTCCAGCGGCTGTCAATTTTACATCGTACAAGGGAGAAAAATACAAGACGAGAATTTACTAACACAAATAGAGCTACAAAATAACTTCAAGTATACAGAAGAGCAAAAAAACATCTACCGTGAAATAGGAGGTACCCCTCACCTTGACCAAAACTATACCGTCTTCGGAGAGGTAATTCAAGGATTAGATATTTTAGATAAAATCGCTTATGTGCCTACTAATGCCTTTGATAGACCACAAAAAGATATAAAAATGACCATCAGCCTAAAAAAAATGTCTAAAAAGAAAATAACAGCTATATATGGCTACAAATATGAATAACACCATGAAAAAAAATCTGATAAATATTAGCTTATTGACAATACTATTTGTTCTGATTCAAGCTTGCGGCAATCCTAAAAAAACAGAAAAGGAGAAGGCAAAACGTGTGCCTTTGCAAGCCTTGAATGAGGACGAACTAAACCAACAACCCGATTTCAAATCATTAGAAGAGGCACTGAAACGCCCTGAAAAAGCCTATCGCTTGGATTTAAGCGAAAAAGGACTAAAAGAAATTTCTGATATTCAACAACTTACACGCTTACAACGCCTCTACTTAGATAAAAACCCAGAGTTGAACTGGGCAAAAACTTTTGAGGCCTTAAGTGAGTTGCCCCTCCTACAAGAACTAGGACTCTCTGAAAATCAACTTAAAGTACTTCCTTCTGAGATTACGAAATTAAAAAGCCTCAAAGCAATTTGGCTAGACTTCAATCCACAACTCCAAATAGAACCTACCATAGACCTCTTGGCCGAACTGCCACAACTTCAGGAGCTATTCTTGCAGTCTAATCAAATCAAACTTTTACCCGAAAACATCGGTAAACTCAAAAATCTCAAAAGGTTAGCCCTAGGCTACAATCAACTTAAAGAAATGCCTTTCAAAATAGCAGGTCTACAACAACTAGAAGTGATAGAACTTATGCACAACCCTAACCTCAACCTTAAAAGACTTTTTGAACAATTAGCTCCTCTTAAAAACCTCAAAAGATTGATTTTGAGCAATTGTAAACAACCCGAACTTCCCAAAGAAGTAGCCTTATTAGAAAATATCGAACTTTTAGTACTTGATGGAAACCTTTTTGAAACCTTACCCGAAGAGTTAAATAGGCTTAAAAAACTCAAAAAAATTATTCTCTACAACAATCCTTTGGATCCTATGTTTGCAAAAAATTTGCAAAAATTTTTGCCCAAAGTAGAAATAGAATTTGATACACCCGTGTAATACCTTTACACAAAAAATTCTTTTTCTCAAAAAAGAACCCGAGTGAAACCCCAATTTAGGTTCTTTTTTTATATCTTTGCCTAACTTTGTAAAGTTATTATCAAACCTTCAGTTTATCTAAAAAATCTCCGTTTAGCTTTTTACTGCTTTATGTGTTGCTCATGCTCTTAAAATGTAGTTATTTTTACCTCTTTATATTATTACTATATGCTTGTCAAAACTTACCAACTACAAATTGGCAAGCTACATGGCAGAATACAAATTACCTAAATTTTATTCTATACTTTCTTTTTATTATACTGATTACCTACCTCTATCTGTTGCGTAAAGACAAAAAATATTATGAAGAGCTATCCCAACAACAAGAGAACATAATAAGAGCATTACACAGCCAACTTCAAAGCCAACAGCAAGACCTTGAAATCTTAAATAAAGCCTTCGAAGCCCGCAGAGAATACATTGAACTAAGAAAAAGTATTTCTGAAAAAAGACTTAGCAACCTCATCGGATTATCTAAATATCCTGAAATACAAAGTGGCGACTGGAGAAAAACAAGTGAACTAATTTCTAAAACTATTGTAGAGAGTTTACGCATTTCGCATTGCTCACTATGGTACTATAACTACAAAGAGAACGTTCTTTACTGTACAGGGGAACAAACCCAAGGCATAGAAAAACCTTTTCATTTTTTGAGTAAGGTATCTCCCACTGAAAACCCTATCTTTTTCCAAATCCTTGAAAGAGAGAACATTTTCTCATATGATGACCTTGAAATAGAAAACGATCCCAGATTGGAAACCTTAAAAAACATGGGCTTCACTTCTATTCTTTTTGTACCCATACGTCTTAGTACTACGAAAAAAGGCTTTATTTTCTGTGCCAACGCCAAAAATATTTATACTTGGGAGATAGAAGATTTTATTTTTCTCAAATCTATTCGCGATGTAGTAGTTTTATCTTTTGAAAGTTACCGAAGAGCCAAAATTCAAAAACAAGTAGAGCAACAAGCCATAGAAATTAAAGAAAAAAATGAAAAACTTATGCAAATCAATGCAGTTAAGGATAAACTTTTTTCTATCGTTGCCCACGACCTACGCGCTCCTATCAGCAATCTCAAAAGCTTAATTGATTTGCTAGAAAATAATGACATCTCCTATGAAACTTTTACCTCCCTACTTCCCGAAATCAATAAAAATTTGTATTACACCAACGAACTAATTGAAAACCTATTAGCCTGGGCACGTGACCAAATGGAAGGCATTAAAACTAAACCCATTAACTTTAATATCATTCAAGTAATTAAAAATACCATAGAACTTTTACAACCACAAGCCCAACAAAAAAACCTCAAAATTATTACCCCACATACTCCAGAGGGAAAACTCCCTATGAGCGAAGTATTAGTTTACGCTGATATTGATATGGTAAAATTGATTATTCGTAATTTATTAAGCAACGCTATTAAATTTACCTATCCTGACAAAAAAATCTTCGTAGATTGGACAACCCGTGAAGAAATGTTTGAAATAGTAGTAAAAGATGAAGGCATAGGAATTGAAAAAGAAAAATTAGCTAAACTTTTTACTGCCGAGCATTTCAGCCAACGTGGTACAAACAACGAAAAAGGAACAGGGTTAGGGCTACGTGTATGTAAAGATTTTGCAGAACGTAATGGTGGTAGTATCCGTGTAGAAAGTGAATTGGGGGTAGGAAGTAGTTTCTATTTCACTATACCGATGGCAGTTGCTGCTCAAACAGAGGCAGAGACACAAGTGTCTAATTAGCTTTTTATTTCCATTTTTAGGGGTATGATTTTACAAACACTTATAGATATTGCTGAAATTTGTAGCCAAAAAAATATCCATACCGTTATCCATTCGCCTGGCTCCAGAAATGCAGTACTTACCATTGCCTTTGCCCGCCATCCTGATATCCAATTACTTACCGTTCCCGATGAGCGTACTGCTGCTTTTATAGCCTTAGGAATAGCACAACAAAAACTGGCAAATTATTTACAAAATATAGATAACGAAAATGCTACTTTAGAAGGTGTGGCATTACTTTGCACTTCTGGCTCAGCTACGCTCAATTACTATCCTGCCATCGCTGAAGCCTATTACTTACAAATCCCCTTGCTTGTACTCACTGCAGATAGACCTCCTGAATGGATTGACCAACAAGACGGACAAACCATTCACCAACGAAATCTGTATCAGAACCATATCAAACAAAGTTTTGAATTACCTACTAACCCCACCCAACCCATAGAGCAATGGCATGCTCACCGAATACTTAACGAAGCCATTAACCAAGCATTTAGCTCCCCTTTCGCCCCTGTACATATCAACATACCTATTCGCGAACCTTTTTACCCTGAAAAGGACGAGAAAATCACCTTTTCCAAAACAGTACGCATTATCCACACTATACAAGCCCGCAAACAACTCAGCAAGCTGCAAATCAATCAATTATTAGATATTTGGAACGACACCCCCAAAAAAATGATTATTGCAGGGCAAAATTTCCCCGAACCTGCTTTGCAAAAAACCTTACAAGCCTTTTCCCAAGAGCTTTTTGTACCAATAGTAAGCGATATTATTAGCAACTATCAATCTATTGAAAACGCTGTTTGCCATCATGATACATTTTTGTTACAAACCCAAAATTGGCAGAGACTCGCTCCTTGTTTGCTTATCACCTTTGGTAAATCTCTAATTTCCAAAAGTTTGAAACAATTTATCCGAAAGGCAAAGCCTCAACATCATTGGCATATTCAGGCAGATGGCTATGTAGCTGATACCTTTCAGACGCTTACACACCACATAGCCGCTGAACCCAAATATTTTTTAACACAATTTTTTAGCGATATTGATTATCAACTTTTTTTAGAACAAAGTGAGGATGAGGACAATATTCAATTTTGGGAAGCCTGGCAACAAGCAGAACGTAAAGCTGAGAGCTATTTACATAATTTTTTATCGCAACAAATTCAAAATCAAATACTTACCGATTTTTCTGCCACCTACTTGCTCTTAGAACATTTGCCTGATAATTGCACCTTGCACCTCGCTAACAGCATGCCTGTAAGATATGCTAACTACATTAGCTTAAAACATAAAACTAACGTTGTGGTTTTCGCTAATCGCGGTATAAGTGGTATTGATGGTTGCACGAGTACAGCCGTAGGGATGGCAATCGCCCAACCTCAACGTTTACACGTGCTTCTTATAGGTGATGTCGGCTTTTTTTATGATAGAAATGCTTTTTGGCACGCATACCTTCCCGCAAACTTACGTATTGTACTACTAAACAATGGAGGAGGCAACATCTTCCGCTTGATTGATGCTGCCCATCTCCCTGAATTAGAACCTTATTTTGAAACCCAACAACTTCTCAATGCTCAATATTTAGCACAGGAATTTGGCTTATATTACCAAGCTGTTTCTCAAGTATCAGAACTTGTACCCGCTCTGCAAAACCTTTGGCTAACCCAAAACAAACCTGCTATTGTAGAAATTTTTACAGATAAAAGACAAAACGCTCTCATCTTTGAGCAATTTAAGCAAAGCTATTCCTAACTCTCAACACCACGCAAACACGATACAAAGCCATTCACAATGATCTTAGCAAAATTACTTATACCTTCCATATCATACCATAAAAAACTTCACCCTAAAATTTGTAGTTGCCAAAAAAAAAACATACTTTTGATTGCCTAAATAAGTTACGACCTAATTTTCAAACTTTTACTTTCTTGTTTTCTTTACTATGAACCTTCACGAATATCAAGCCAAGAGTATTCTTAAGAAATATGGTGTAGCCGTACCACGTGGCTATGTAGCTAATACTTTAGAAGAAGCACGCGAAGCTATACAAAAATTAGCCCAAGAGACAGGCTCGCCCAAATGTGTGGTGAAAGCTCAAATCCATGCAGGAGGCAGAGGCAAAGGTGGGGGTGTGAAATTAGCTAACAATGCAGACGAGGCTTTTACTCACGCAAGCAATATTTTGGGCATGCAATTAGTAACCGCACAAACAGGACCTGAGGGTAAAAAAGTGCGTACCTTGCTAATTGAGGAAAATGTATATCAGCCTGGTGAACTCCCTCCTAAGGAGTTCTATATTAGTATTTTGCTTGACCGTTCTAGGGCCCAAAATTTAGTTATGGCAAGTGCCGAAGGTGGTATGAATATTGAGGAAGTAGCTCACAAAACCCCAGAGAAAATTCTTAAAGAATGGATTGACCCACGTGTAGGCTTACAAGATTTTCAGGCACGTAGAATCGCCTTCGGATTAGGTTTAGAGGGAAACGGCTTCAGAGAAGGAGTTGCTTTTATTAAAGCCCTTTACAAAGCTTACATAGAAAGCGATGCCTTACTAGTAGAAATCAATCCCATGCTTCGCACTTCTGACAACCGAATCTTAGCCGCCGATGCTAAAATTAACCTTGATGATAACGCTCTTTTCCGCCATAAAGATTTAGCTGAAATGCGCGACATTTACGAAGAAGATCCTCTAGAGGTAGAAGCCAAAGCCTCTGACCTAAACTATGTAAAATTAGAAGGAAATGTAGGCTGTATGGTGAATGGAGCAGGATTAGCCATGGCAACTATGGATATTATTAAACTCTCAGGAGGTGAACCTGCTAATTTCTTGGATGTTGGTGGGGGGGCAAATGCTCAAACCGTAGAGGCAGGCTTCCGTATCATTTTGAAAGATCCTAACGTGAAAGCTATTCTTATTAATATTTTTGGAGGTATTGTACGTTGCGATCGTGTGGCTAATGGAATAGTAGAAGCCTATAAAAAGGTAGGAAATATTCCCGTGCCAATTATTGTACGATTGCAAGGCACTAATGCCGCAGAGGGAGCTAAAGTAATAGACGAGTCAGGGCTAAAAGTTTATTCTGCTATTACCTTAGAGCAGGCTGCTCAAAAAGTACGTGAAGTATTAGGCTAATCGTTTCAAAAAATATAAAAAAACCTGCAAGGCATAAAGCCCTTGTGGGTTTCGTTAAAAGTTTTTTCAAAAATTGTAGTTTTATGCTTAAACTTGAAACTTTTGCTGAAATCATTTTCCAAATCGGGAATTTGGCTGTACTTCCTGTATGGCTCTTAATGATATTTGCCCCTCACCTTCGGCTCACCAGCCAAGTGGCACAAAGTTATATCTCAGTACTTATTTTAGCATTCTTCTACACACTTATTGTATTCTCTAATATCACATTCTTAGTTCAAGCTGACTTTGCTACATTACAAGGCATTAGTAACCTTTTTCAACAATCTCAGCAAAATAAATTATTTGTGGTAGCGGCATGGTTTCATTACTTAGCATTTGATTTGGCAGTGGGTACATATATTTTCCAAAAAATGCGTAGCGAATGTGTACCACATATTTGGATAGCTTTAAGCCTTCTGTTTACTTTTATGCTCGGTCCTTTCGGTTTCCTACTTTCAGTAATTTTTAGCTATTTTTTCAAACCGAATGCCAAAACTGAAAACGTATAACTAACCTACACTAATACAAACCTCTACTTTGTAACTTTTATTAGCTTTTAACTATACCTAAATTATTGATTTTTTCATACACGAGTATGTAAAGTTTGATAATAGCATTAAAAAAATGATAAAGCAGTAATTGAGCATAAAAAAGTTCGTTTTTTAGCAAAAAGTAGTGAAAACTTTGAGCCAAAAAGCGAAAAAGGCAAAAAGAACGCCCAAAAATATTTTTCAAAAAATCTTATTACAAGTATTCTACCAACATAGCTCCATAAGAATAACCACCACCAAAGACAGTAACAACAATTAAATCGTTCTTTTGAAAGCGGTAAAGATTTTCTTGCAAGGCAATTACACAACCTGCACAACCTGTATTGCCTAAATATTGGATATTAGAAAGGGCTTTTTCTTCGGGCAAGCCTAACCGTTGGGCGACATTTTTGGTAATGCGTAAGTTAGCTTGGTGTGGGACGAGGTAATCTAAATCAGAGAGTTGATAGCCGTTTCGTTGCAAAACATCTATGGTTGCTTTGGTCATATATTGGCAGGCGTTCATAAATACATCTTTGCCGTGTGGCATTTGAAATTTGCCATCATTAGGACGTAGGTAAACACCTTCAGGGGCCTTGCCAACGTTACCTGCTCCTGCGGTAATGATGTCTATAACGCGCATAGTAGATTGATTATCAGGATTTTTAGTAACTATCAAGGCAGCTGCACCATCCCCCCAAAGGTGCCCACCAATAGTATCTTTTTCATTGCTATAAGCGGTGTTGTTATCAGCCACTACTACAAGAGCTTGCGAGGCTTTTCCCATAGCAAAATAGCCCTGCACAATCTCCATAGCATTGACAAAAGACGAGCAAGCAGTAGAAATTGAAAGGACAGGAATGTGGTGCAGGTCTAAATAATGTTGTACGGCATGAGCTAAGGAATGAATAGTATCGTAGGGAGTGTAGGTAGCACCTACAATTAAATCAATGTTTTGCAAGTTAATGGCAAAAGGAGAAAGGGCTTTGACGGCTTGAATTGCCATGGAATTAGTATTTTCTGTGGCTTGGGCTTTTCGTCGTTGTTCAATCCCTGTTCTTTCAATAATCCATTCGTGGGAAAGTCCATTAATTTGTTGAAAGTACTCGTTAGTAACTACCTGGTTAGGTAAATAAGTGGCAATTTGGGAGATATACATATTTATTTTTGACGTAAAAAAATGAAAAAGTTTATTGATTAATTTTTTGGTAAAAACGTTCAATTTTATCATTAAGTTGCCATAGTTCGTTTTCAGTAATGCGTACTTGGCGTTGCACCGTTTCTATATTTTGCAAAAGATTTTTCACTTCTTGTAAAGGAATATCTGCTTTTGTGGCTAATGTGGTGCAAAACTCTTCGTCAAGGTTTTGAGTTTTGAGGTAGAAATGCGTTCGCAAAAATTCAAAAAAATATTGAATTTTCTTTTCAGCGATGTTTTTATGGTCTTTGTAAAGGTAGTATAACTTACCTATCAATTGTACAAACTCCAAAGAAGTATTAGTAGGTGGCAAAATGATAGGAATAGCTTTTTGCTTTCGCTTGCCTTCAAAAACAATAAAAAGTAAAATGGCTGTAATAGCCGTATAAAATGCCCATCTGAGGGGTTGTGTTTTAAGGATAAAGCGAAAAATGGAGTTTTCTATGGCATTAAGGGTTTGCCGTTGGTACTCGTCCCAAATAATTTCATAGTCAGCAGGCAAACAAGAGAGTAATCTTTCAGAAAATTGGATATTTTGTGGGTGTAACAGGTTGTAATTTCCTAATACGAGAGGCACACTACATAGCCAAACTATTCCTTTGCCACAAGGGACAGCCAAAAATACGGGTTTTTGGTAGTTGTTATATGCTAAAATTGTAGCATTTTTGGGATATTTTTCAAAATAGTAGTCTATGGTATTTCGTTTGTACGAGAAGGGAGTAGTTATTTTTTGATTTGGCGAAGCCCAATATAACGTTGTAGAGTCTTTTCCTAAAAAATTTTGATAACTTACTTCAAAGTTTAATTTTTGTTGAATAGTAGGGCTAAAAATCTCAGCAGCTAATAAGATGTGCATACCTTTTTGAGCATTTCGTATCAAGACTTGGGTATCTACCTCCCCCAAACGAATTTCGCGATTGATGATTAGCCATGTTTTTTTCAGAATAGTATTAGTATCGGTTTGCAAAGTTCTGAGTTGATTTTCTTGCTCAAAAGGGCTAACTTGGCACACCTGCGGCGTTTGGTTAGCAAATAAATCAGGTAATCGCTCAAAAAGAATGTATGTACCGAAAGGGTTTTTATCTTTGTAAGCCAAAGTAGGCGACCAGTCAATTGGTTGGGGGGCATCGCCTTCTAATATAACTACAATGCACAAAAGGACAAACAAAATTACTGAAATGAGCCAGGTTTTTCGCATTTTTTGTGTTGTTTCAAGTAGGTTTTATCTTGTTTTTTTATTTGCTTTTCTGCTAAATAGTTTTTTATTACTAATTTCCTACCCCAAAGATAATAAAAACGCGAGAAGCAGGCCATAAAAGTTTTTTGTATTAGTTTAATAAGCTATCAAGAGGGTTTCTTAAATTAAAAACACAATTTTGTAAACCTTATGCATTCTCATGTAGTTTTTTTAGTAGTTTTGTACTGTCTTAGGTAAGCAAATATCAAAAGTGCTACTTGAGCAAGTTAGATAAAAGAAGCAATGAATGGTAATAAAAGTAAAAATCCTACTGTCAGGTGATGGTAGGATTTTTTGTTTTCACTTCGTCCGCTCTCGGATAAAATTAGCCTTTCTCTGCTGTATATTTTTTTAATTTGGAAAAAAAATTTTTATTTTTGCAGTATATTTCATTTTTACTATAAAAAATAGTACAAAACCAAGATTGTATTACCCAATATGCTTACTCAAAACATTCTCTCCACTACTTCGCTTTCATTAAGTAAAGAAGAGATTTTACAAGACTTTCGGATTGCTTGCACAAGCAGACAAGCTAGTCTTTTAGGTAGGAAGGAAGTGTTTATGGGTAAAGCCAAATTTGGGATTTTTGGTGACGGAAAGGAAGTAGCCCAACTAGCGATGGCAAAGGTATTTCAAAAAGGGGACTTCCGCTCTGGGTATTATCGCGACCAAACTTTTATGTTTGCTATCGGTGAACTGACTTACCAGCAATATTTTGCACAATTATATGCCCATACAGATGTCTTACACGAGCCTGCTACCGCAGGTAGAATGATGAACGGACACTTTGGTACACGCTTTCTGAATGAAGATGGCACCTGGAAAAATTTAACCGAACTTAAAAATTCTACCTCCGATATTTCGCCCACAGGAGGGCAAATGCCACGTGCTTTGGGAGTAGCGTATGCTTCCAAATTATTTAGGCAAAACCCTGAATTACACAAGTTTACACAATTTTCTAATAAGGGGAACGAAATTTCTTTTGTAACTATCGGCAATGCCTCAACTTCAGAGGGGCTGTTTTATGAAACAATTAACGCAGCGGGAGTATTACAAGTGCCCTTACTTATCTCTGTTTGGGATGATGACTATGGTATCTCCGTTCCACAAAAATATCATACTACCAAAGAAAGCATCTCCAAGGCGCTGGCAGGTTTTCAACGTAATGAACGCGAACAGGGAATTGAAATTTTTGTAGCCAAAGGGTGGGATTATATTGAACTTTGTTACACTTACCAAAAAGCCGAAAAAATTTGTAGAGAACAACACATACCCGTGCTAGTCCACGTAGTGGAAATGACGCAACCCCAAGGACACTCTACCTCTGGCTCACACGAAAGGTACAAATCCAAAGAACGTTTAGAATGGGAACGTGAATTTGACTGTATCCGCCAAATGAAACTTTGGATTTTAGAAAATGAAATTGCTGACGAGAAGACTTTAGAAGAGATTGAAAACGAAGCCCTTGAAACTGCCAAGCAAGCTCGCGATGCAGCATGGAAAGCCTTTAATCAACCCATCCAAGAACAATTGCAAAGTGCTTTACAACTACTAAACTTAGCAAGCCAACAAAGCCAACATACCACTGAACTCAAAGAAATTTGTCAAAATTTACAAAAAACAATCAACCCCATTAAATCGGATTGCTTAAGGGCAGTTCGTAAAGCCTTAGTAATCCTACGAAATGAAGATTTACCTGCTAAAAAATTACTTACAAATTGGCTTCACAAATACCTACAAAAAGGACGCGAAGAGTATAGCTCGCATCTTTATAGCCAATCGGCAGAGAATATTTTGCAAGTACCTGAAATTAAGCCTGTTTATTCTGAAAATAGCAAAATTTTAGATGGCAGAGAAATTTTACAAGCCTATTTTGATAAATTATTTGCCAAAAATCCTCTTGTCTTTGCTATTGGTGAGGATGTGGGCAAAATTGGGGATGTGAATCAGGGCTTTGCAGGCTTACAAGAAAAATACGGTGAAATTCGTATTACAGATACTAGTATCCGTGAGGCAACTATCGTAGGGCAAGCTATCGGTGCAGCAATGCGTGGCTTGCGCCCTATTGCTGAAATTCAATATTTAGACTATATCTACTACGCTATCCAACTCTTAGCTGACGATGTAAGTTGTTTGCAGTACCGTACCAAAGGTGGGCAAAAAGTACCACTCATTATCCGCACACGCGGGCATAGGTTGGAAGGAATTTGGCATTCAGGCTC
Organism: Microscillaceae bacterium; assembly: GCA_025054775.1. Classification (GTDB taxonomy): domain Bacteria; phylum Bacteroidota; class Bacteroidia; order Cytophagales; family Microscillaceae; genus JANWZA01. The sequence continues at coordinate 126,254 of JANWZA010000047.1, read as the reverse complement.
TCCTATTGGGATGCTGTTGAATAGCTTGCGTGGAATGCGATTGCTCGTGCCACGTAATATGACGCAAGCAGCAGGATTTTACAACACCGTTATTCAATCCGATGAACCTGCTCTTATTATTGAATGCTTAAATGGTTATCGCTTAAAAGAACGCCTGCCTGATAATATTGGTGAATATACCGTCCCTGTAGGTATTCCTGAAGTATTACGAGAAGGCACAGACATTACCATTGTAACTTATGGCTCTATGTGCCGTATTGTTATGGCAGCCGCAGAAGAGCTGGCTAAAGTAGGAATTGAAGCAGAAGTGATTGATGCTCAAACCCTTTTACCTTTTGATATTCACCACAGCATCGTGCAATCAGTTAAGAAAACTAACCGCTTATTAGTGGCAGACGAAGACGTAGAAGGAGGAGCCTCAGCCTTTATCCTACAACAAATTCTTGAAAAGCAGCAAGCCTATCGCTATCTAGACTCCCAACCTGCCACACTTACCGCACAAGACCATAGACCCGCCTATGGCAGTGATGGTGATTACTTTTCTAAGCCTAATACCGAAGATGTATTTGAAAAAGTGTATGAAATCATGCATGAAGCCGAGCCCGTGCGTTTTCCAAAATTGTTTTAGCTTACTAAAACTAACTTAATTCAGCTCATAACTTATATCTTTTTGAGCGTAAGCTATGCTTTTGCAAAATAAACCCTAAAAAAATGTTTGTCTTGTATAAAAATAATAACTTGCTGTAAGTTTATGTTTCCCAAAATAAACCTTAATAAGAGATTTAATCAATAGAGGCCTTCTAATAATCTTCATAAAAAATTAGCTCCAAAAACCACCAAGTTGTAAGTTATAAGTCAAAATTTCTTGTATTTACAAACTTTTAATAAATAAAAAAATCCAATGTTAAGAAATCGTTAAATTTTCATTTTTAACAGAAAAACCTCTTTTTTTTCCTTACCTTTGAAATGTTTTCTAGCATGAAAATTCCGAAAGGATATGAGAAAAAATAACCTACTGAAAAGTTTAAGGCTTATTTTGAGTTTCTTTTCTATCTATACCACTTTGGCACAAACTCCTAACCGCCCTGAAATAGACCTTGATGCGTTTATCATTGACCTCTTTCCACAACAAAAAGAAGACCTAAACTACGAAGCAATTTATGAAACCTTATTTCAGTTATACCGCAATCCACTTAACTTGAATACCGCCAAGCGCGAAGATTTAGAAAGTCTATTTATCCTTTCACAAGCCCAAATCAATCATTTTTTGAAATATCGAGAACAATTTGGTAACTTGCTCACTTTGTACGAATTACAAGCTATTCCCGAGTTTGATTTATTGACCATACAACGGCTATTACCTTTTGTAACCGTGATAGACGAGGGTATTAACGTAGGAGGACAACCTCTCTGGAAGCGTATCTTGAATGAAAAAGAAAACCATTACCTTATTCTCCGTATAGATAGAGTCCTAGAGCAAAGGCGAGGCTTCCTGCCCGTTCCCGAAGGCGCTACTCCACAACGATATTTGGGAACTCCCGAACGCTTGTATGCTCGCTATCGTGTAAGCCATATTAACGATTTTAGCCTTGGCTTTACCCTTGAAAAAGATTCAGGTGAGCAACTTGTATGGGATCCAAGCACTAACCGTTACGGCTTCGATTTTCTATCTTACCACGCTTTTTTTCAGAATAAAGGAAAGTTTAAGGCAATCGCCTTGGGTGATTACCAATTACAAATTGGGCAAGGCTTGCTCATGTCCGCAGGATTTGTCATGGGCAAAGGCAGTGAAACGGTAACCACCATGAAACGCCCTCACTTGGGTATCCGACCCTATACCAGTGTATTAGAATCGGTATTTTTACGAGGTGCTGCTGCTACTTATCAAATAGGTAGATTTGATATTACAGGCTTCGCCTCACGTATACGCAGAGATGGCAATATCCTTACCACGGATATAGATACACTTGCAGGATTTGTAGAAAATTTTGTGGCTACTATCCAATCCACAGGTTTTCGTAGAACTCAGTCAGAAATTAATGCCAAAGGCAATATCCTTGAAAATACCCTTGGAACGAACATAGCTTATAGCAGCAAAGACAAAAATTTGCAATTAGGTACTACTTTTGTCTATACACAATATTCTGTACCTTTGCGAAGGATAGAACGAAATTACAACCAATACGAATTCAACGGAAGCGAAAACTATAACATTGGCATTCATTTTAACCGAAATTGGCAAAACTTCAACTTCTTTGGTGAGGCCGCCCAATCTAAAAGTAGGGGACGAGGAGCAGTTTTAGGTACTATCGTAAGCCTTGCCCCTAATGTAGAAATGGCTATGCACTTGCGAAGCTATGACCGTAATTTTCACACCTTTTTCGGCTCCCCTATTAGTGAAGGCTCACGACCCATCAATGAACGCGGTATATACTGGGGAATTAAAATTGCACCATTCAAAAAAGTGCAATTTAATGCTTACTACGACAAATTTTCATTCCCTTGGCTTCGCTTCGGCGTGGATGCCGTTAATTCGCAAGGAAGTGAATATTTGGCACGCATCACGTATCAATTTAGCAAAAAAATTAGTGTTTTTGCCCAAATCCGTGAACAAATAAGAGAGCAAAACCAAAAAAATAATACTACTAACCTTAACTTTGTACGCCCTGCTACCCGCCGAAATTACATGTTCGACGTAAACTATCGCTCAGAAAAAATATTTTCTATGCATTCACGTGTGCAGTATAGCACTTTCTACCAAACGCTTGGCGTAACGCATGGCTTTGTAGTAGTACAAGATTTGGGGTTAGATTACAAAAAATGGCATTTTGACATGCGTTTTGCCAGCTTTGATACGGATGACTTTGATAACCGCCAATACGTTACCGAACGCGACGTGTTGTTTAGTTTTTCTATTCCTGCTTACTCAGGGCGAGGACTACGCACCTACTTTATGCTTCGCTACCAATTTACTCACAAATTAGATTTGTGGCTACGTTATGCTCGCTTTGATTTTCCTAACCAAACTTCTATTGGCTCAGGGTTGGAACAGATACAAGGCAGTACCCGTAGTGATATAAAAGTACAAATGCGAATTAAGTTTTGAGATATCCTCAACTGCGTAAGAGAGAATCTACGGCACTAATCCAAGAACTTACCTATTCTAATTTGAATAGAGTTCTAATTCCTTATATGAAGTTGAGAATTGTAACCGCTCTCAAAACATTGAGAAATTCAACTTCTATGAAAATGAAGCAAATTCAAAACCACAGACAAATCGATAAAACTTGGTATTTCACTTCTTTGTTTGGCAAAGAAAAAACAATTTTCATTCTTACAAGTTGTATGTTTTAACAAAAAATAATCTAAAAAATATTTATTAGATTTTTTTCATAACTTGCAACCCAAAATACAAAAACTCATTTGAATATTCCTATTTTTTTACATTATCCAATTCCGAACTATGATAAATAAACGACTACATTTTATCTTAACTGTTTTGCTTGGGCTATCTACCTTGATGGTAGCTTGCAAAAAAGAAGAGAGTGCTCCTGCCCCTTCAAAAGGCAATGCAGATTTTACAAAATACGTGGCAGTAGGCAATTCGCTCACTGCAGGCTTTGCTGATAACGGTTTGTACCGCGAAGGGCAACTCAACTCCTATCCTGCACTCTTGGCACAGCAATTCAAATTAGTAGGTGGAGGAGATTTTATTCAACCTCTTTTTTCAGAAGCACAGGCTAACGGAACGGGTTACCTCGTACTTACAGGTTTGCCTACGCCGCAAAGCCCTACTCCTCGTACTGCAATTATTCCACCACAAGCAATTCGTGGGCTAAACTCTATGAATTCCCCACTTTTTACAAAATTTACAGGACCGAATCAGAATTTAGGTGTTCCTGGAATTCGTATGGAGAACGTGCAACAGCCAGGGTATGGTTCTCAACTAGGTAATCCTTATTTCGAACGCTTACTTCCCGACGACCAACCTTTGAAAACATATTTACAATACGTCGCAGAAAACATACAGGGCGCTACCTTTTTTTCTTGCTGGATAGGAAATAATGATGCCTTAGGGTACGCTACTAGCGGAGGTTTAGTTCCTATGACCAGCGATGCTACCTTTGAGGCGAATTGCAAAGCTCTCTTGAATGTATTAGCCAACCCCGATGCAGAAGGTAAAGCACGCAGGCAGGGAATTGTCGTAAGTATTCCCTCTGTAACGAGTGCAGCTTTTTTCAATACCGTGTCTGTTAATACTATCCTAAGCCAAGTAAACGCCGCCTTAAGAGCCCAAAACCCCTGTGCTGCTCCTGTAAGACAACTTTTTATACAAACAGCCTCTGGAGTACGTGCCTCTTCTCCTAATGCACTTCCTTTAGCACCTAATCCCGCTTGCAATCTTTTAGGCTTTCCTGCCACTGCCGATACAGGAGATTTATACTTTTTAGGGAGCCTTGCTGAATATGCACGTATAGGTAGCACAACCTACGGAGCAGGGCAACCTTTTCCCTATGGTTTGGACCCTAACAACCCACTTACTACACAGCACGTTTTAGACCGCGCTGAAGTAGCCGCAGTGAATAGTCAAATTGTTCGCTATAATACCATCCTTCGCAGAGAAGCCGAGAGAATGGGCTTGGCTTTCTACGATGTAAATGAAACCTTGAATCTAATTCGCAATAATCAAGCTAATGGCTATCGTGTAAACGGTGTCCCCTTCCGTTTAGATTTCGTTTCTGGGGGAGTATTTAGCCTCGATGGAATTCACCTCACTCAAGCAGCTAATGCAGTAATAGCAAATGAAATCATTGAGCGAATTAATAAGCACTATGGCTCAACCATACCCAAATTAGATGTAAGTCGTTTCAAACGTGTAACTTTGGTTAATCCCTAATTTATTTTCAATATTTTCTATTTTTTTGTATTATTTTTACTAAAAAACTCCCAACTTTACTTAAACAATGAAAAAAATATTTTTAATAACATTTTCATATTTCCTATTGCAGAAACCTCTTGCCTTCGCTCAACTCGCTGTTGGTGTGAAAGGCGGTTTTACTGGGACCACAGGCTATTTTAGCACACCAGCACAACCAGTAGCAGGTACGACAGCAGTCATTCCTGAAATTAAAAATAAGAATGGAGGTATGGGTTTTGGAGGAGTAGCAGGCATATATGCCAAGTATAACTTGACAGAAAATTTTTTTGTAATGATAGAAACAGAATATAACCACTTTTTATTAAAACAAAAATCAACTTCAAGAACCGATGTAAACGCCTTAGTTGAGGTTAGAAGTGGCTTACCTATTTCTTTTCAAGATAATAGCATATTTGCTAACCTAAGTAACCGTGCCGAAGTGACATATCAAGCTATCCGTGTGCCTATAATATTCGGAAGTACTTTTGCAAGCAAATACCGTGCTTTTTTAGGTCCTTCACTGATTTTTCCCGTCGCTTCTGAAATCACTAACTTCACACAGGGAAATATTGAAGCCAACTCTGCCGTCAATTTCGTAGGTGGGAACATACCCCTTACACAAAGTAAGGCTAACCTCATGACCAAAGAAGGTGGTATATTAGAGGTAAAACGCTTCACTTGGGGAGCAGACCTCGGTGTAGGTTATACCTTCCCCGACACTAATATTGATTTGGACCTGCGATACGCCGTAAATTTAGGTGGTATTACCAAGAATAAAGATGTAAAAGGGTTTTTCGGTGCTTTTCTTATTACTATCGGCTATCGGTTCTGGAATAGTGGTGGCGGTAGTGCCTCTGATGCACCTTCAAAATAAAAAAAAAATACAAAAAAAGCCCTTGTAACAAAAAATAAGAGGGCTTTTTTTGTTGTCAATTTGAAAAAACATATTTTTGCAAAAATTTAACTATTCTTTTTATCTATTTTTTTTTTACTAATTTTACTAAACGCTTACGTGAGTATGAAAAAACTTAAACAACTTTTCACTTTGTTAGGAATATGCTTGTTTTTTAATATACAAGCACAAAACCAATACTCCCCTTGGGCATTTAGCTTCAACTATTCCCTAATAGATTTTGCAGGTGTAAATGGACAACAAGCCTTTCAAACAAAGAACTGGAACCGAGGCGCCCAAGCATTCGCTACACGTTATATTACCTCTGGAGTGAATGCTTTCGGAGCAGTAGCTTTATCCACTTTGGACTACCCGAGAGATTTTTTTAACCAAAGCACTTTCGGATTATTTGACCTCAATCTAGGGGTACAATACTCTTTTGCTAATGGCTATATTTTGAAAGAAGATTTCAAGATTGAACCCTACATCTATGCAGGAGCAGGTTGGAATAGAATTGAAGACAAAGATCCTTTCAACTGGAATATAGGAGCAGGACTTACTTACTGGATAGATAGAAATATTGGAATTAACCTACAAACTTCCTACAATGCTATACCTACTTATAAGGCCTATCCTAAATATTTGCACCACGGTATAGGACTAAAATTTAGATTAGGTTTAGGTAAAGACTCCGATGGAGATGGTATTGCTGATGACGAAGACGAATGCCCTGATGTGAAAGGCATAGAAGCCTTCAAAGGTTGCCCTGACTCCGACGCCGACGGAATCAAGGACTCGGAAGATAAATGCCCTAACGAGGCAGGGCTACCCAAATTTGATGGTTGCCCTGACACTGACGGCGATAATATTATTGACAAAGAAGATGTCTGCCCTAGCGAACCAGGACTTGCTGAAACCAAAGGGTGCCCCGATGCTGACGGAGACGGAATTGCTGACAAAGACGATAAATGTCCTACCGTAAAAGGTTTGCTTGCTTTGCAAGGCTGTCCTGATAGCGACGGCGACGGCATTGCTGATAACCAAGACGATTGCCCTAACCAAGCAGGATTGGCTCAATTCAAAGGTTGCCCTGATAGCGATGGCGACAGCGTACCTGATAATCGTGATAAGTGTCCTAACGTGAAAGGTATAGTTGCTAACGATGGTTGTCCTGCCATAGAAAAAGAAAAAATACAAGAAGTGGAGAAAAAATTAGCTATGAGTGCTAAGCAAATCAACTTTGAAACTAATAGTGATGTTATTACAAGAGCCTCTTATCCTGAATTAGATGCTATTGTAGCTTTAATGAAAGAGTATCCCCTTGCTAAATTTAGAATAGAAGGACATACTGACAACCAAGGCAATCCTACTTTTAATAAAGACCTTTCACAGCGCAGAGCCAATGCAGTGAAAAAGTATTTTGTTGATAAAGGTATTGATGCTTCACGTATTTCTGCTCAAGGTTTTGGACAAGATAGACCTATTGAAACCAATGCTACTCCTGCAGGGCGTGCCGCTAACAGACGTGTAGAAATTCACGTCGATGAGTAGTAACAGAAAACTATAAAGAAAGTACCTGTAAAGTTTAGAGAAACTTTGCAGGTGCTTTCTTGTTATATACTTGCAAAATTGTATTCTTATTAGAACAAGCCCAATAATCAAAAACCTCATAAGAATTGCCCTTCATAGCTTTGCAAACTCCTTTTCAAGATACCTACCCTTCACCTCTTGCAAGAAACTTTTATGAGCCTTAGCTCACCAAGACTTTTTTTATCCTCTCTTTTTCTAAGGGAAAGATGAGGTAGAATAATTTTTTTATCGTATCTTTGCTTAGGTACTCATTTTTTAGAAACTTTTTTATTTCCAGGGCAAAAGTGCTCTTTTTTGAGTACCCCCTAACCCTTTGCTATACAATATTTTAGGCAAATCCATAATAAATATTAGATAAGTTCGTCGTAAACACTCTTCGTAGATATTATGCCAAGAAAATTTGTTCGTATTATTTTATTGCTCACTTTATATTACCAATATTCACTTTTGGCTCAAGTATCTTCTCCTTGCAATATGCCCTTAAATCATTTTGCCTTTGAGCAAAAAAGGCGCGAAATTGCTAATCAACCTAATGCCATACAGCAATTACGTCTTGCTAAACAATTAGTACGTACCAATTGCCTTACCGCCAACCAAGTAAAAGAAATTGCCCTACTTTTTCAAGACGATTTATCAAGATTAGACTTTGCCAAAGAAGCCTATCATACTGTTTTTGATAAACAGAATTTCTATGAAGTATATAATAGTTTTTTGTATTTTTCAAATGTCTTCATATTACATGACTACGTACAAATGCAACGTGGTAGTGCAGTTTCTCCCCTACCTACCCCTACTACTCCTAACTCACCTGTTCCTACACTCAACTTCCCTGCTCTTAATTATCCAAATTATTTTAGCTATAGCGGTAACCGAAACTGCTCTACCCCCCTCTCAGAAAGTGAATTTATGCTACTCGCCCAGCCTATCGCTACCCTTAATGGAGACAATGCTCGCATTACAGCAATTAACCGCTCCTTGAATCAGTATTGCTGGGCAGTCTCTCAACTTATGCGTTTAGCTACTCTGTTAGACTTGGAGATAAATCGCTTAAATTTGCTCAAACAAGCCTACGTTCGCTGTTTTGATATAGACAATTACAATCAAGCCGTACAAGTATTTTCTAATACAATTCATCAGCAAGATTTACAAAATTTTATTCGCCAACAACAAAACCTCTACAATCTTAATCCTAACAACCATCCATTAAATTGTAGTGTTAGTGCCTCTGACTTTGCTCAAATGATAAGTACACTTAATGAACAAAGTTTTGAGAACACGCGCGTGAACATGATGAAACAGCTATTTTCTACGTACAAATGTTTTACAATAGCCCAAATAGCAGAATTTATGAAAATTCTCTCTTTTGACGACAACCGATTAGAAGTAGCCAAAGCAGGCTATGATTTTTGTATAGAGAAAAAAAATTACTTTATGCTTGCTAACAGTTTAGTGTATTCTGATAACCGCAATAAGCTCATCATATTTCTATCTGAAAAAAAATAAAATCGTGATTTTCAGTTTTTTTTGAAAAAAAATAAAAACGTTTTGCTTACTTTTTTCATAACTAAAAAAAAAGTTGTACTTTTGTAAGCCAAGTTCTTATTAAACTACAGCGGATGTGGCGTAATTGGTAGCCGCACCAGACTTAGGATCTGGCGCCGCAAGGCGTGGGGGTTCGAGTCCCTCCATCCGCACTCCATGATATAAGCGAGCCCTCAGCTATTTTCTTCAAGTTGAGGGTTTATTGCATTGATATCCAGATACTTACATCACCTAATTGATAATCAATAAATAACCACCTAAATCATTCAAAACATTGATTACGGAATACTTTAGCCACGACCAAGACGAGCTTGTTAGTGTAATACGTGTAGTAGTAGAAGAGGCAGATAGCCAAGAGGCTGTAAACCAAACCCTCAAAAAATACGCTCGGCAAGCCCAAATTAAAGGCTTTAGACCAGGACACGCCCCTGCACAACTAATAAAGAAAATCTATGGGAAATACATCATAGAAGAAGAGACAGCCAAAATAGCTTCGCAAGCAGTAACCAAATTCCTTGAAGAGCAAAAATGGGAAACCGTGGGCTTTCCTATTAGAGCTACTGAATATGAAAAGAAAAGCTCTTTTAAGAGTGAGGCAGACCGCGAATTTTGGTTTAAGGTAGGACTTGTAAATATAGGGGAAATTAACTTCACACAACTCCCTAACAATTTATATGATATTGTCCTTTCTGATAAAGATGTAGATAAAATTCTTGATACATTTTACGAAACACAAAAAAAAGATGTTGAAGTAGAAGTAATTACCAAAGGAGATATGGTGCTAGGCTTTCTTAGCCCTGTAGAAGAAGAGGAGAAAGCCAAGTTTGAAAAATATTGGCAAGAAGCGAAAAAACAAGAAAAAAACGAAAACCAAGCAAAAACCGAAAGCGAGCAAGAAGACAATGCTCAAGATAGGGCAGAGTTGTTTGTGGCAATCCCTACTGAAAAAATTAGCCAAAACATTCTCACTCTTTTTGAAGGAAAAGATAATCAAAGCACAATCTATTTTGATATTCAACAACTGTTCCAAGAAAATCAATACCTTAAATACTTACTAGGCTTTACCGAAGAGCAAATACAAACCTTGCAAGGACAATATCAACTAAAGGTAAAAAAAATAATTCGTTTGCAGTTACCTGAAAAAACCCCTGAGTTTTTTCACAAAGTCATAGAAAGCAACAACATCCGCGTAGAAAAGCCCATTGAAAATGAAGAACAACTCCGAGAATTTGCCATACAAAAAAGTACAGAAGCCAATAAAGAAGCTGCCAAAAAATTTTTAGGACTTGAAATCAAAAAATATTTGATTGAAAATACACAAGTAGAGTTTTCAAAAGACTTTCTAATAGACTTTCTTGTTGAAATAAACTCGAATCAAAGTACTTCGATAGATAGAAATAGCATAGCTAACGAACTTGAAAAGTCAATAAAAAGCTATAAGTGGCAGTTTATTCGTAGGCATTTAGAACGAAAATTCAACCTTCCTCCAATATCTAACGAGGAGATAGTGTTAAAACTTTATAAAGATTTGTATAACCTATACAGCCTCTACTTAAGTGAAAACAATTCCGCAAAAGCTATTCAAGAAATAATTAGTGAGCAAGTGAGGGAGATTATTCACAATCCTAAAAATAATCCCCACTACGAAAAAATGAAAGAAGATGCTTATTCAACATTAGCAGAAGAAAAGCTATTGAATTATATTATTGAACATAAGATTACAATAGTGCCTGTGCCTATTACTGCCGCTGAATACAACGAAATAATAAAAAAACGACAACTCCAACCAGAGGTAAACCTCGCTGAAAAAGAAGAAACTGAAACAGAAACTCAAAGTAAGCAGTCTCTTACTGAAGAGGTAAAACTCGCAGGTAAATAGTATTTTTTCACAAACGATACCTCAAAACTGCCTAAAAAAACGCATATCCTCTGTTTTTTAGGCAGTTTGCTTTTTTTGGTATAAAATATGAATGAGATTTTACAGAATACCCAAGTATTTTTTTGAAAAAAATGTTTTTTTTTGTAAAATTGCAAAATTAGAACAATATAAACAGAACACCTAATCTTTACAACTAAAAATATATAAAATACAATGGAAAACCCCACTATCCATCATGAGTATGGTTATATTCAAGATGATAAGGTCTTTCTAAAAGGATACTTAAATTTTCCTGATAGACAGATTGGCGTTGTAAAAGAGTCTCCTGAGGCTTCAATCAAATATTTTGAACGAAGGTTTGAAATTGCTCAAAATAAAGTTAATGAATTAGAAAGGTTGATCTCAGAAGCCCAAAACAAAGGCTCTTATCTCATGAAACTAATTCACATGAGAAAATACCTAAGCGAATTTGACGGCTTAGGTGATTTCGTTGCCCTGTTTGATAAACTTGACAAGCTAGAAGCCTTACTACGCAACCTGATTGCAGCCAATAGAATTAAAAATTTAGAAATCAAAAGAGCTCTTCTATCTGAAATAACAGCAATTATACAAGCTCCTGAATTTAAGGATGTTACTAACGAAGTGCGCGAACTGAAAATGAAATGGATAAAAACAGGTTCCGCACCTGCCGAATACGAAGAAGAACTAGAACGTAGCTTTAATGAAGGGATAAAAAAATTCTTTGAACTCAAAAAGCAATTCTACAAAGCAAGAGCCAAAGCAATTAAAGAAAATTTGCGAAATTACAGACTCATTATAGAAAAAGCCGAGCAACTTAAAGACTCTGACGACTTTGAAAAAGCATTCGAAGAATTTAGAGAACTACAAAAGAACTGGAAAACAGCAGGTAAAATTCCACATAAAAAAGCCACCAAATTATGGGAACGCTTCAAAAATATCAATGACTACTTTTTTCAACGATACAAAAATTACAAACCCTATAAAGAAAAATATGCCGAACTGGATGCCCTCGGCATACGTAATACCGAACAAAAACGCCTATGCTATGAAGCAGAGAAATTAGTCAATTCAGACAAAGAAGGAACAGCAGAAATTGCCAAAACCTTGCTCATGGATTGGAAAAAACTTTCCAACACCTTCAAATGTTTAGACGAGGATATCTACAACCGTTTTCGTAATGCCTGCGATAAGATCTTTGAATATAATTACCTGCTTCGGGTAGTAAAACGCAAATATCCTAATATAGAATTAAAACCACGTGAGGATAAATTGCGCATTAAAACCAGTTTCATGCGAGAGCTTATCCGCAGAGATGAGCGGGAGTATCAACTAGCAGAAACTAATATACAAAAAACCTTAGCAAGTGCTAAGACAAATGCTAGCGGTAATCCGAATAATAAAAAGAAAGCAAAAATAGAAAAAGAGAAAATGATGCAAATACGGAATATGCAAAATAACCTACAAGTACAAAAACGCAAGATACAAGTGAAAAAAACTATTTTAGCAGATTTAGAAGCCGAACTTCGTAGCCTGAAAAGCGGATTAAGAAACAAAAATGTGCGATAACTTGTTAAAAAATAGCTAACACATCAAAAATAAAAACGTTCAACTATCTATAACCCTTAGCTAAAAAAGCAAACGGGTAATTAAAATTAAAACTATACATAGCGCGTTAGGAATTGAAGCTAAGCCACAAGAGGCTAACACAAAGCCTCTTTGAGCCCTAGTGAAAAAAAAAGTAGTGAGAAAAGCCCAAAAATGACTCGGTAACTTTTGCCATAACCTAATACACAAAAAAATCTTTGATTTGAATACTAAAAATAAAGATTTTTGCATATTTTTTGAACTATTTTCAAGAGAAATGTTGTTATTTTCACAAAAAAATAAAAACAATTTCTTTTATTCTAAACCACATAATCCAACGTAACAAAACTATGTATTGGACTCTTGAACTTGCGTCTTATCTAGAAGATGCACCATGGGCAGCCACCAAAGAGGAATTGATTGATTACGCCATACGCACAGGCGCCCCTTTGGAAGTAGTAGAAAATTTACAAAAACTGGAAGACGACGGGCAGCCCTATGAAAGCATAGAAGAAATATGGCCCGACTATCCTACCAAAGAAGACTTTTTCTTTAACGAAGACGAGTACTAATAAATGTACTCGTTCTTTGTGAAGCAAATATACATCATTTTTTTGATGTATATTTGCTTTGTCTTTTTCAAAAACTATGGTAAAAGCACAAAACATTGAAAAAAAATACGGAAACCTTACCGTACTCAAAGGTGTAAATTTAGAAATTGCACAAGCAGAAATCGTATCTATTGTAGGGGCCTCAGGAGCAGGTAAAAGTACACTTTTACATATTTTAAGCACCCTAGACCGAGCCGACAAGGGTGAAGTCTGGCTGAATGGTACGGAAATCAGTACACTGAAAGGAAAAAAATTAGCCACATTCAGAAATCAAAAAATTGGATTTGTTTTTCAATTTCATAACCTTTTACCTGAATTTACTGCCCTAGAAAATGTACTCATGCCAGCACTCTTGGCAAAAAAAAACCGCAAAGAAGCCCAAATACAAGCCGAACAATTATTGGAAATGTTAGGATTGAAAGCCCGCGCTACCCATCTTCCTGCCGAACTTTCAGGAGGAGAGCAACAACGCGTGGCTATTGCAAGAGCACTAATCAATCAACCTGCCGTAGTATTTGCTGACGAGCCAAGTGGTAACTTGGACTCGCACAACGCTAGGGAATTGCATAAGCTTTTTTTTCAACTCCGGGAGCAGTTTAAGCAAACCTTTGTCATAGTTACGCATAACTACGAATTAGCCTCTATGGCAGACCGTAAACTCACAATGCAGGACGGGGTATTATTTTGATTATAGTTACTTACTTCAATGATTTTAACATCTTTTCCAACAAATCTTTGATAAGCAATGGGCTTGCTTTGCCTTGGCTTCTTTTCATAACTTCCCCTGTAAAAAAATCAAACAAGCCCTTTTTACCTTTCTTGTAAGCTTGTACCTTTGCCTCAAATTTTGTTAGTACCTCACTAATAATTGCTTGCAGTTGGACGGTATTATTCTCTTGCAAAAGGTTATACTGTTGAGCAATTTTTTTGGGTGAAGTATGCGGATTTTGCATCAAAAGTGGAAAAATTTTCTGTTGGGCTATAGTTTGTGTAATCTGTTGTTGGGCAACCATTTCTATCAACTCTGCCAACAAATCAGCTCTTGGGAAAGAGGTAATTTCTATGGGTAAAGTATTTTCGTTAAAATAAGATTTGAGCGTATTGTTAAGCCAATTTGCCACAGCCTTATAGCATGTGGTATGTTGGCATACTTGCTCAAAATAGAGTACAAAGTTCTGATTTTCAAGTAATATTTCGGCATCATAGTTAGAAAGTCGGTAGTGTTGTGTAAGCCGTTCAAACCATTGATGCGGTAGTAAGGGCAGTTGCTTTTGTATCTCTGCTAACCAACTTTGTGAAATGATTACAGGCGGCAAGTCAGGTTCGATAAAATAGCGGTAATCGTTCAGATTTTCTTTAGTGCGTAAGGCAGTAGTTTCGTAGGTTTGGGTATTAAACTGGCGCGTTTCCTGCACAATTTCAGTTGCCTTTCCTGCTTGCCATAGAGCCATTTGTCTTTGTTGCTCAAAGGTGATAGCTTTGGCTACATTCCGAAAGGAATTTAGATTTTTAATTTCTACACGTGTTCCCAGTTGGGTAGAGCCTTCAGGTCGGAGAGAAATATTTACATCACAACGTAAAGAACCCTCTTCCATATTGCCGTCGCAAATGCCCAAATATTGCACCATTCGCCGAATCTCCATTAAAAAAGCCTGTGCCTCTTCTGCAGAGCGGAGAACAGGTTGAGTTACAATTTCTATCAATGGCACACCCGCACGGTTATAGTCTATATAACTATATTCGTCATTTTCAGCCCTATGCAAAGACTTGCCCGCATCTTCTTCTAAGTGGATATGGTGCAAAGGAATGATTTTAGGTTGGTTTTGAGCATAGCCTATGCAGACAAATCCCCCTTTACAAATAGGGGTTTTGTCTTGGGTAATTTGATAGCCCTTCGGGAGGTCAGGGTAGAAGTAATTTTTTCGGTCAAAGGTAATAAAAGATGCGATTTGTGCCTTGCAAGCCAAGCCCATGCGAATAGCATATTCTATAGCAATGCGATTGATTTTAGGCAAAGTGCCAGGGTGCCCTAAGGTGATGGGGCTGGTTTGGCTGTTAGGTTCGCTACCAAAGGCGGTGCTATCTGAGGCAAAAAGTTTGCTCTTAGTAGCTAATTGTACGTGAACTTCCAAGCCGATAATGGTTTCCAAAGCAGTAGTAGGTTGCATAATTAGGGTTGTATTTAATGTGTTTAGAATAATTTTGTTTGCCCTTCTTGGCGAAGTTTCCAGCGATCTTGACCTATGCGTTCTGCAATGTCTTGCAAAACACTTAAAATGGTTTGATTCTCGGGAGTTAGCCCATTTTTAAGCAAAGGCAAAATATTAAGCGTAATCTCATCAAAAGTAGGATAGTAATTTGCACGTTCCATACGCCGCAGGTAGCTTATCAGATAATACTTTATCCGCAATTTGACATCTATATTCGTCTTAAAGCGAGCATTCTTACGAAGTGTAAATAATTCGGTTTTCTCGTCGTAGTCAAAATTATCTAATAAAATAGGGGTCAGGTCAGAATATTGTTTTTTGAGCAAATCTAAAAAACCTAATTCTAATCCCTTAATAATCAATTCATCATTGATTTGCTCTAAACTCGCCCCGTTATATTTGGCAATAATTCCCTCAATAGTTTGCATCACGATTTGGGCAATATCCATCCCTAAATTCGCTTTCATGATAGCACGCGGATTACGTACTTTGCGAAAGTTGATAATCAATTGCCCTGACAATACTGTAAAAGGGTGTTGCCGTTTCTTGAAGCTGGTTTGTCCGTTCTTTTGGGGTACTGCCCCTACGTACTCAAAACCACAACTCTCTGCTGTTTCTATGATTAAGTGCCAAAACTCAGGGTCTTTGTGGGCAAACACAAACGAAAGCCAACGATCAAATTTGAGCACTCGATACATCTCTTGAATGCTCTTTGCTATAAGTTGGTTATACTCCTGTTTGCTCTTTTCGTGGGAACCTCCTTCTATGGCCTCTAATTCATAATCTTTTTCGCTTACGTCCAAATCTAACCACGCATTCCACATAGCTGAGAGGTCAAGATAAGGGATTTTTTTGCCGTAGGGTGGGTCTGTGTAAATATAATCTACGCTCTCTCGTGGTAAAAACTTCAAATCGGTGGCTGTACCTTTCAAAATTTGAATATCCGAAATCGTCTGTTCGTTGATGAAATACTCTATTTCTTTTTTAGCCGCAAGTACTTTCTTATACCGCAGTTCAAAACATTTCATTATATCAACCTCTGTATGATAAGGAGCGATTCGGTAACGATAGTACCGAAAGGCTGCTGCATCACCTCCAAATCCTGTTTTAGCTTTTACAGATTTACTTATATGGTAGGTAAGGTTGATACGAGTAACTACTCCTGAGAACATAAGCATGAGCGACTTTCTAATATTTTCATTTTTTTGCTTTTTGATTAAGAATTTCAACAAACCTAATTGAGCTACTTGTTTGTCGCTAAACAGTTCCCGCACTGTTGGCACGTCTGACCCTTTGGGTAAAGGCAAAGGTTTAGGTTTTGGATACTTTTTGAGGGCTTTTTGTATCTCCACTTCCGTTTTGGGTTCAAGTTTTTGATACTGAGTTTTCACCTGCTCGAAGGCTTCGGCAAGTTCGCTCTCTTTTACAGGAGCAATAAGCGACTGCACCAAAAACACCGCTAACGGATTGAGGTCTATGCTAATTGCTTTGCGGTTGTTCATCATTGCCTCAATTGCCGTAACCCCACTGCCTCCGAATGGATCTAACACCAAGTCCCCTGGCTTGCTAAAATTCTTAATATATTCAGCTACCACATTCCACGTCTGCTTGGTAAAGTAACCATGCACGCCAAAGTGCCGTTTCGCAGCCTGTTTCTTTACAGGAATCTCCTCCAAAAGAGGTCGGGTAGCATAGTCAAAAGTTTCTTGTTTGAGGGTACTTGTATTTTCATAGCTAATACTTTTGCCCGCTTGAAAACTACTCGGAGAAAGAAACATTTTTAACTTTTCCCAATGGTATTCTATCTCATCCAAAGAAAAATACAGAATAGGGGTATTGGTCTGCTCTCGGCGGTAAAGTGCAAATTCTATCCCATTACACAAGGCAAAATAGATACTCCGAATTTCAGGGTGCGAGGCATAGCTATACACCTGCTCAACGTGGCGCTTGTCATTTACTTTTTGTTTAGGAGACTTGGCATCTAATACCCACGCATAACTTCCTTCTACTTTCAAAAGATAGTCAGGAACGAGTTTGATTTCACGCTTTTGGTTGCTACCTATGGTTAGAAAAGGGTGTTTTAAGGTCTTACTTCGCACAATATTCTCAGGCTTGTAGCCTAGTTTTTGCAAAATCGGCAAAATAAGCACCTCCCGAACACTATCCTCTTTGAAGTCAGGATTCTCAGCAAGGGTTTTGAAGTCCATTTGCCCAAATAAGGCTTCCTTTGTAACTCTCTCTTCGGTCATAAGTAAAAATTTAGGTAAAAAAATGGAGCATCTTACGCAAGATTTGTGTAAAAACAGACAAGTAGGTTTCAGAACATGGATTTGAGTACAAACTTACGACAAAAAATAGCAAAATTATTTTCAAAATTAAAAAAAGCGTAATTTTGCATTTCAAATGAAAGCTAGCAAAGAAAATATCATTAGTAAGGCCCAAGCCAGGCATAGGTGGGCATGGTATGTATGGTTAGTGTCATTTCTAACCATGCAAAGTGGCTTCTTTTTGCCTCAAAACGCCATTTTTGAGGATAAAGAAACGCTTGCCGTGGCAAAAAATACTTTGAACCAACCCACTACCAAGCAAGCGAAAAAATCTGCCTCTGAAGAAACCGAAGATACTGAAAAAAGTACGTTTCCCGAACTGAAACCTGCCTATGTAGTGCCTACAAGTTCAGTTTCGGTGCTGTTTTGTGCAGTGAATTTCAATTTTTTATATGCGATAGTACCGCAAGTTGCAGCTTACACCCCTTCTATTCGTAAGGTAGCTATTGCTTTGCTACCATTTTTTCAAAAGACTTTTTGCCATCATATCGCTATCAATGCTCCATAAGAAAATGCGTTAGGGATTGAAAGGGCAAACCCGAAGGGTTTGGTGCGAAGCACCGAAGCGTTAGCGAAGCCCTGTAAAGCCCGCCCCGAAGCCCTTTGAGCAAAGCGAAGAGGGCGAAGGGAACGCCCAACAAATGTTTTATCTCTTTACAAGATAAGAAAAATCACTAATAAAAATATTTTGTGCAAAAAAAAAAAAATGCAGATTTTTAATTTCGGCATTGCCTTTTGCACGATACGCTAAAACACGAAAAACTACCCATTTCAAATAAAAATTAAAATTTTAGACCAAAAACATGAAAAACAAAAGTGCAATTATTTGGCTTACAGTAATCATAGCCTTGCTGTGTGTGTATTACCTTTCGTTTACATTTGTGGCACGCAACATTCAGAACAAAGCGACTGCCTTCGCCACTGATGCCAAAGGAAATGTAGATTTTAAGAAACGCCAAAAATATTTGGACTCATTGTGGAACGAACCTGTATATAACTTTTTAGGAATTACTTCTTTTACTTACAAAGAGGTAAAAGAAAAAGAATTAGCTCTCGGGTTGGATTTGCAAGGGGGTATGCACGTAATGTTGGAAGTTTCGCCTGTGGAAATTATTAAAGCCCTTGCAGGCAACAGCCCTGATGCGAACTTTAATAAAGCCCTTGCCCAAGCGCGTGAAATGCAAAAAAATAGTAGTCAGCCCTTTACTCGCTTGTTCTTAAAGGCTTATGAGGAGATTACAAAAGGTGGCAAATTAGCCCCTATTTTTACCAATACGGCAAATCGCGGCAAAGTGAGCCTCAACTCTACTAATGCCGAAATTATGAAAATGATTGAAAGCGAGGTGGCAGGAGCCTTCGACCGCTCTTTTAACATTATTCGTACTCGTGTGGATAAGTTTGGCGTGGCAAATGCCAACGTACAAAAAGTACCTAACACGAACCGTATTTTGGTAGAACTTCCTGGGGCAGACAATCCTGAACGGGTGCGAAAACTTCTGTCAGGTTCAGCGAAATTAGAGTTTTTGGAGGTGTGGGAAATGAACGAATTGGGAAGTAGTTTAGACCAATTTAGCAAATATTTGAACAAAATAGACCAACAAGAAAAAGGCAAAGAGCAGAAAAAAGACGATAAAAAACAAGATGCAGGCAGTGAATTGATTGCCAAAACAGACACCCAAGACGAAGCAAAAAAAGATACTACGCAAAAAACCGAAGAAAATACGGACTTGGTAGCTAAAACCGATGAGGGCAAAAAAGATACAACAAAAAAAGAAGCCAAAGATAAGGACACTGCCAAAAAGGTAGCTGAAAAGAAAGAAACTAAAAAAGATACGGCAAAAAAAGAAACGCAAAGTCCGTTGTTTAATCGTTTGTTCAGCTATTCTCCTGAGGGCTTGGCAGTAGCTATTAAAGACACAAGTCGTGTGAATGAATTGCTTTCACGTGCAGAAGTGCGGACGATGTTTCCAAGCAATTGTCGCTTTTTGTGGAGTGTAAAACCTGACGAGCAGGGCAAAATGACTCTCTTTGCAGTGAAAAAAGGTATCAATGGGAAGGCCCTTTTGGAAGGAGATGTAATTACTGATGCGCGAAGAGATTTTGATGACAATGGCAGACCTGAGGTATTGATGCAAATGAATGGGGTAGGAGCGCGCAAGTGGCGAAAAATTACAGCAGATAACATCAACCGTCGTATTGCAATTGTACTTGACGATAATGTCTACTCTGCTCCTTATGTGCGTAGTGAAATACCCAATGGAAGTTCGTCAATTTCAGGTAACTTTACGATAGAAGAGGCTGATGACTTAGCAAACGTACTCAAAGCAGGAAAACTGCCTGCCCCTACGCGCATTGTAGAGGAGGCAATTGTGGGACCTTCTTTGGGGAAAGAGGCTATTTCGCAAGGACTTATCTCTTCGCTTATTGGTGTGCTAATAGTGTTTAGTTTTATGTTTTTCTACTATACCAAAGGCGGCGGTATTGCCAATTTGGCACTTTTAGTAAATATCTTTTTCACGATAGGAATTTTAGCACAATTTGGAGCCTCACTCACGCTTTCAGGGATTGCGGGTTTCGTGCTTTCAGTGGCCATGTCAGTAGATGCTAACGTATTGATTTATGAACGCTTAAAAGAAGAATTATCTTTGGGCAAAAGTATGAAAGAAGCTATCAATTTGGGATATGAAAAAGCTTTGAGTGCTATCATTGACTCCAATGCAACTACTTTCCTCACAGGGCTTATTCTTTACCTTCTGGGTACAGGTGGTCTAGTAAAAGGTTTTGCCGTAACGCTAATGATAGGTATAGTAGTTTCGGTATTTTGTGCTGTATTTTTGAGCCGCGTTATCATTGAATTTATTGCCCGCAACCCTGACAAACAACCGATTAGCTTCGCACCGCTATTGCAAAATGTAAAGTTTAAGAAAACGAACTTTGATTTTGTGGGTATGCGTAAAAAAGCGTATCTTATTTCGTTGGTAATTATTGTACTGGGTTTTGTTACCATTTTCATACAAGGAGGCTTAACGCTGGGAGTGGACTTCAAAGGTGGACGCTCTTATATTGTAAAATTTGAACAAGCTATTCCTGTGAACGAAGTTCGTAGGCAAATTGTAGAAGCCTTCGCCAAAAACAATGTAAAAACAGGTACCGAGGTAAAAACTTATGGAGCGAACAACCAAGTAAA
Organism: Microscillaceae bacterium; assembly: GCA_025054775.1. Lineage (GTDB taxonomy): Bacteria > Bacteroidota > Bacteroidia > Cytophagales > Microscillaceae > JANWZA01. The sequence goes on along the minus strand of JANWZA010000047.1, from coordinate 105,496 downwards.
GATTACGACCAGCTATTTGATTGAAGACGAGTCAGAAGAGGCAGGCAAAAAAGTAGAGCAAATTGTATTTGCAGGTTTGGAAAAATACAAAAACCTTAATCCTGAAGTAATTAGTTCGTCTAAGGTAGGAGCAAGTATTGCTGATGATATTCGTGCAACAGCACAATGGGCTGTGGTGCTATCGTTGGTAATGCTTTTTGCTTACATCTATGTTCGCTTCCGTAGCTGGAAATATGGCGTAGGTGCGGCAGTTTCGCTTTTCCATAACGTACTAATTACGTTAGCTTTAACAGGTGTGGCAAGTTTGCTGGGGCTAAATTTAGAAATTGACCAAGTATATATTGCCGCCTTGCTCACCGTAGTGGGTTATTCTATCAACGATACCGTGGTGGTATTCGACCGTATTCGTGAGTTTTCCCCTGATATAGAAAAAGCCGACTTTGCAAAACAACTCAATTCTGCTATTAACGATACTTTGAGTAGAACCATCGTAACAGGTACTACCACAATTTTGGTGGTGATTGTATTGCTCTTTTTTGCAGGTGAAACTTTGCGAGGGTTCTCATTCTCGTTGCTTGTAGGTATCATTTTTGGAACATACTCATCTATTTTTGTAGCAGCCCCACTTATTCTAGACCTCAAACGCAATACACCCACTACCCCCGCTACTGACAAAAAATTAGCAACTAATACAGCATAGATAGATATTTCCTAATTTTTTAGGCATTTGATTAGTATTTTACAAAATCAAATGCCTATTTCTTCCTAATAGTTCTATCTTATTTCTTTTCTTTTTATTTGCAATACGAAATTAGTCGTAGTTTGACATCTTGTCATTTACCTAGTTATTGATTAAGCAAAAAGTTCAGGTTACTGTTAGTCAGAACTGCCAAAGCTATCAAATTTTTGCCAATTCATTCAATGTCTAAACAAGGTGAAATATTCTCTTCGGCAAAAGAGGTTAGAAACTACTTCATACATTACTTATGCAAGGCAAAACACAAAGAATTTTAACTTGTAACTAATTTTTACAAAAATACTTTCATTCATGAACACTACCTTGTTTGAATACACGACTCATTTTTTTACATCTCTTTTCTTTATCGTAGTTGTCTGAATATCAATTCTTCCAGGTAATTTAGGATAGAAATATAATTATCTTGGTTTACCTTAAATTCAGTCATTACAGGGAGATATTGAGCAAAGAATATTTGTTGGTGCCCCACTTCTAGTAGAGTACTAGCTAAGGCGCGTGGATAAGGGTAGTTGGGGTTGATTTCTGATATAACGCGTGCAATTTTTTCACACAAAACTTTGTAACTACCAAAAAAGCCATTCTCATCCTCTAAGACAACATTTTTGGTATGATATGCCTTAGTTGACTCTGAAATAATAATGCGATGTAAGGCACTTTCATTAATATACGAAAAGTTAGATTCTTTTTTCAACATTTCAACTAATATCTTAATAATAATGCGTAAACGTTGTTCGGCTGAGGCTATATTATGTGTCTGATAATCAATTTGATATTCCAACCAACCCCAGTACCAAGATACCAAATAGACTAACAGGTGATGTTTGCTTTCAAAGTAACGATAAATAGAGGCTTCAGTAGAATTGATACGGATAGCTAATTTTTTGAAAGTAAAAGCCTCAAAGCCTAACTCGTCTATTAAGCGGATACTATGGTTAATGATTTTTCGCCCTAATTGCGTTTGTTCGGGATCGCGCAGATAAATTTTGTGTGAAACATTGATTTTGATACTCGTAAAATTAGACATAATCCCTTGTCTTATTTATGGTATTTACCTTGTATAAGATTAATTTTGTACATTTTAAGAAAAATTAACTTTGGGAGTCAAAGGGTTGCAAATCAAAAATTTTTATGCCTAATTTCAGGTCTAATAGTTTTACTTATTCAAAGAATTTAGTAATCTTTCTAAGGCATACTCGTCAGGAACAAGTACTTCGCGAGCCTTGCTTCCTTCAAAAGGTCCGACTATACCTGCTTTTTCTAGTTGATCAATAATTCGTCCTGCTCGGTTATAGCCTAATTTGAGCTTACGCTGCAAAAGTGAAGTGCTACCTTGTTGGTGTAGTACAATGATACGTGCTGCTTCCTCAAAAAGGGAGTCGCGTTCTTCATCTCCAGTATTCAAGCTACTTACCTCGTTACTTACGGTGTTCTCCATAGGTACTTCGGGCAGTTCATAAGCACTTGGATAGCTTTGCTGTTCACCGATAAAATCACAAATGCGTTCTATTTCGGGGGTATCCAAAAAAGGGCATTGCAAACGAATCACGTCAGAACCCATAGTGAAAAGCATATCTCCCATGCCCACGAGTTGCTCTGCTCCTCCCATGTCCAAAATCACACGTGAGTCTATCTTTGAGGTTACTTTGAAGGCAATTCTAGCGGGAAAGTTCGCTTTAATAATTCCTGTAATTACATTGACTGAGGGGCGCTGGGTAGCAACAATCAAGTGAATACCAATAGCTCTTGCTAGTTGTGCCAAGCGTGCAATTGGTTGCTCTACCTCTTTGCCTGCGGTCATCATTAAGTCAGCTAACTCATCAATCACCAAAACGATGTATGGTAAGTACCGATGTCCTTTTTTAGGGTTGAGCTTACGTTGTTTGAATTTTTTGTTATATTCTTTAATATTTCGGCAGGCAGCATCTTTGAGTAAGTTATAGCGATTATCCATTTCTAAACACAAGGAATTTAGCGTATGGATAACCTTTTTAGTGTCAGTAATAATAGCCTCGTCATCTCCGGGTAGTTTTGCTAAGAAGTGGCGTTCTATTTTATTAAAAATGGTAAGTTCCACTTTTTTAGGATCTATCAAAACAAATTTTAATTCTGCAGGGTGCCTGCGGTAGAGTAAGGAGGCTAAAAATACATTTAATCCTACGGATTTTCCTTGCCCTGTGGCACCTGCTATAAGTAGATGCGGCATTTTGGCTAAATCGGCGACATAAACTTCGTTAGAAATGGTTTTGCCTAAAATGATAGGCAATGTTTTGTCAGTATTCTTGAAAGCTTCCTCCTCTATCACACTTCGCATAGTTACAATCTCTCGTTTTTTGTTAGGGACTTCTATGCCTATTGTACCCTTACCTGGAATAGGGGCAATAATGCGAATACCCAAAGCAGAGAGGCTTAAAGCAATATCGTCTTCCAAATTTTTGATACGTGTAATGCGCACTCCTGCCTCTGGAATTATTTCATAGAGTGTAATAGTAGGACCGATAGTAGCTTTAATTTGTGAAATACCAATGCCATAGTTACTCAATGTTTCTACAATTTTATCTTTATTTGCTTCTAACTCTTCATTAGTTACTTGGCGTCTGCTTATTGGTGGTTCGTTAAGTAGTTCGGGGGTAGGTTTCTGGTAGCGGCTTAATTCTAGGGTAGGGTCATACTCACCAATTTCACTCTTGAACACTGAGTCCTGTAGCTCGTCTGCTGTATCCTCATCGTTAATTACTTTTTTTACATCTTTAATACTTTTTAGCCCTTTAATTTCATTCAAATCATCAAAATTCTCCTCTGATTCAAGATTATCGTTTTCGGGTGCATTTTCCTCTAATTTCTTAAATCTGATTTTTGATTCTAGCCCTGTGGCACGCATTTCATATGGAGTATCTAGCGGTGAGATTTCCTCTTCAAGTTGAAGGGGGTCTTGAGTAGGCAATGATTCGGGATTGATTTCCAAGGATATTTTTTTGTTTTTAGTTTCTGTTTTAATAGCTTTCTCTTTTGGAATAGCTTGAGGGGTGGTTTTAGGTAAGCTTTCTTCTTTTTGTTCGCCCTTGCTTGGTTGGTCAGTAAGGGATTGTGTGTGTTTGTCTTGATTTGTAGATGTTTGTTTATTAAAATTTCTCTCAGTATTATTTTCTACATCAGTAGTTTCAAAGTCTTCAATTTCTAAAATAATATTGTTACTGCTGTGATTAGCGGCTTGGTTAATAGGTGTAAGTTTGGTCTCTTCGTTGGCATTAGTAGTTTGGGGTGCGGTATTCTCTGTTTTTAGTGCCTGCTTAAATTGATTGAATTCTGACTTATCTATGGGTTTGAACTCCTTAATAATTTGAGTGAAAATATTATTTTTCATATCAAATTTTGTATTTACTTTGAATACATAAACTACGAAAACAAGCAGACTCACAATTAGCACCAACCATGTACCTGCTCCAATTAAGGCTTGCAAAATAAAAGCTATTTCAAAGCCTACTGCTCCACTCCAAAGGCTCATCTCACCCTCTTTACCTGCAAGGTAGCCAAAAAAAGTACTTACCCAAACAAGGATAAAAGCAATAATTTTCCAAGATTTTCTCCACTCAAAGAGTGGGCTTTTGAAAGTAAGTTCCCAGCCTATGGCAAAAAATACAGGTAGGAGGGCAAAGGAGGCTATACCAAATAACTTGAAGATAAAGAAATGAGCTATCAATGCTCCACTTAATCCAAGCCAATTTTCCACTTCTTTACCTGACTCGGTAAAGCTAGTAGAAAATAAGCCATCTATAATACTTTGGTCAGCTTTGCCTGTGAAGATGTAAGAAGTAAACGCAAGAGTACAACCAAAAGAGGCAATAAGCAAAAATAGCCCTATTGCTTGTCGTGTATTATCGTTAGCTAAAACCTTTTGTGCAAATAATTGGACAAAAAAGGAAGATAAGCTTTTGGGCTGATTTTTGTACGTATTTTCCCTGTAATATGTTTTTGCCATGTCTTTGGGTTTAGAATCTAAAACAAGATTTAGGTTTTTTACTCAAAAAGACATTTTTTTATTCTAACTTCAAAATTACAAACTTTTGCGCAAAATTATTTACACAAAAGAGAAGTTTTGAGTATTTTTTTACTCTACCTAAGTATTTTTTTGCTTACAAGCAAGTTGCAATTCTATCCATTGAGTAAAAAAAGAGGGTTTTGGTCTAACACGTATGATGACTATTTGGCGAAATAGACAATGAGACCTTTCTTCTACCCTATGCGTCAAGTAACTATAAAATCAAGCTACCCTTATTGTCTGCAGAAGAGGTAGTAAAAAAATAGCCAAAATTGTTTAGGATTTATTTTTTGTTCGCTCTGCGTATAAAATGAAGGTAGCATATCTACCTACGAATACTATCCTTGCTTGAGATTTCCATAAAAAATCTATTTTGGATTAAACCCCTAAAAATAAACCTTTGATTGGAAATCTTCTACATCATAAATAATTTCATTGTATAATTTTGCATGCCGAGTAAGTAAAAATTATTTTTTAGAATAGTTTTTGTAAACAAAAAAGATAAATGTTTATCTTTATGCTTGCCTTTGAAAAAATTTTACTTTGTATCGTTTTTTATTGCGTTTTTTCTAAAATTTTTGCCCAAAATATAGAAAGACTCGGAGCGGAGGATCTGAGAAAAGATATAAGTATTTATGACCAGACCGTAGTTTCTGCCAGTCGTTCGGAGAAAAAAATTGCGGATTTACCTGTAACTATTCACGTAATTACCAAAGAACAAATTAGCCAAAATGGCTACAAGAGCCTCGCTGAAGCCATGCAGGAAGTACCTACGGTACGAGTTTCGCGAGTAGGTAATGGCATAGAAGGAGAAATTTTTTTGGTACGCGGTTTACGTGGCAATTACTACATGAAAATTTTGCTCAATGGTATTCCTATTGCTCCAAGTGTAGCTTTGGGTATGCCCATAGGTGAACAGTTACCTATTCAACAAGTAGAACGTATAGAGGTAATCACAGGTGCTGCCTCAGCTATCTACGGAGCTGACGCTTTAGGAGGTGTTATTAACATCGTTACCCAAAACCCTGAAGATAATACCATTACTCAGGCAGGCACAAGTACAGGGCAGTTTGGTTATTTTAATAATCATTTTTTGGTAGGCAGCGCGTTAGATGTGGGGAAAGCTAAAAAACGCACCATAGAATACACCCTTTGGGGGAATTATAGCAAACAAGATGATTTGAACTTGCCCACCAATAATAATCTGTGGAATCCGCAAAACTACAATCCTGATTTTGTGCAAGGTGTACCTGTCTATACACCTAATTATAAGGGTTCAAATAGCCGACCTGAATTTTCTAATATTCCACGCCAAGCCTACTCTTTTGGGCTAAATGTGCGTATAGGAGATTTTTTGATTACTACTAGCCAAATGTATCGCAGAGAGCATAGCTCAATAGGGCAAGAAACAAGTTCTTACTTTTATTACAACCCCGAAACTTTTTGGGGAGAGCGTGTACGACAAATCACAGGGATTTATCAAAAAACTCTGGATAGATTTTCACTTACTACTAACCTTTCGTGGCTCAATTATCGCTTAGACAAGCAGAGTTCTTTTGCTCTAGTATTTGAAGGTGGAGAAAATGGCAGGCAATATAAGTATGCTGCCGCTGACGATGTAATGGCAGAGCAAATTATTACCTACAAAATAAATCCGAATTTTGAACTTACCGCAGGAGCAATTTATCAGATTAGTGGCAATTTACCCAAAACTAACGATTTGCCTCGCCCTATTGATACCAAAGCCTACCGACCTTTTGCCCGAAGTATAGACCTTTCAGACCCACTTTTCGGAAAATTTGGTTACAATCCTATTGTTTATACCAACGTAGGAGGCTTCTTGCAAGGTTATTACAGCAAAAGTAGGTTGATAGCGATTGCAGGCTTACGATATGATATCCATTCTAAATATGGGGATAGTTTTAATCCGCGTTTAGCCCTCTTGTATAAGCTAACAGATAAGGCTTCATTGCGAAGTTCTTGGGGTACAGCCTTCAAGGCCCCTACACCTAACAACAGCTATAATTCTATTGCTATTCCTGTGGGAGGACAAATTTTGTATTTGGCAGTACCTAATCCACAGTTGAAGCCTGAGAATGCTACTAATTTTGAGTTTGGAGGTAGATATCAACTCTCTAACAAAGTAAATATAGAAGTAGTAGCTTACCAAAATCAAATTCGTAGACTTATTGATGCCCGCCAGACAGAGATAGATCCTGTACTTTATCCTAATAGCTTGACACCTACTACTGTAAAATATTTTAATGATGATAAAGCATTTGCCTTATTACGCGGAATACAGTTGAGTTTACGAGCAAGTAATCTTACCAAATATAAAATTAGTTCTATTTTTAACCTATCATATGCAAAAGGGGAAGAGGAGTTGCCACAAGAAAAAGGGCGCATCAATGCCTTCAGGGAGATGCCGCAATGGTTAGGCTTCTGGCAATTTTCTTTCAAGCTATTCAAAAATGTTTGGATTGTTTGTAGCAATTATTTTGCAAGTAACTGGTATTCGCGAAGTATCGATGCAAAAGAGGATTACTGGGAGTCAAAGTTTTTGATAAAAGGCTTCTACCTCATGAATTTGCAGGCTAATGTAGATGTAAGTAACAATCTTATATTATATGGTAAGATTACAAACGTATTCAATACTGTTTTTGCAGGCGCAGGGGCCTATGGTTTTGGTGATTTGCTTTACAACCCACAACCGCTTCGCATGATGTATTTAGGGATTAGTTTTTCATTCAAATAAAAACTATGACACGAAAAATACCACAACTATGTCTACCTTTTTGGATCACATTATACTGCCATTTAGCCACAGCACAAAGCGACAGCCTAATGCAAGCCGCACAAAAGCATCGCAAACAACAGGAGTATGCTTCGGCTTTCAAATGCTTGTATCTCAATGGAGTATTACTGGAAAAGAGTAACCAAAAAAGCCAACTTGCTCAAAATAACATAGCTATTGCTGAAATTTGTAATGATTGGAAAATCCACCTCAAAGCCGTAGAATATTACCAAAAAGCCCAAGAGATTTATCAAGAAATCAAGCCTGCGGACTTAGCCCAAAAAAATAATTTCTTAAACGAAAAGATTGCACAATCTTACCAAGCCGACCAAAAGTATGTACAAGCTATTCCTTATTATGAAAAAGTATTAAATGCTCAAAATGATACAGCTAGCCCCGCACAAAAAGCAAAATTATTGAGTAATTTGGCAAATCTTTACAATCTAAACAACAACTACAATAAAGCACTAGAGTATAATTTGCAAGCCCTCGCTTTGTATGAACAACAACAAGATAAACAAGCCCAAGCTATTACCTTGAATAATATCGGTTTTGGCTACCAAAAAACCAACCAAACTACTCAGGCTACTATCTATCTTGAAAAAGCTAAAAAATTACAAGAAGAACTCAATAATACTACCTCTACCGAATACAGAACTATACTTACAAATTTGGCTATTTTGTATCAATCGCAAAATGAATTTGCTAAATCTAAACAATACCTTATGTTCGCTGAGCTATCATTGAGCAAAGATGAAAAGGCAACCTTAGAAGAAAGAGCAAATATTTTCAATCTAATGGCAAAAACCTATCTTTATACAGGAGAATTGAATAAGGTAGAACCTTACACACGAAAAGCCCTTGCTACAGCAGAAAAGAGTAAGTATTTAGAAGCCCAAAAAGATGCCTACGAAACGCTTTCTTCTTATTACAGTTTACGAAACCAAAATAAAGCAGCTTTAGAGGCATATAAGCAATATAGCATCTTGTCTGATAGTTTGTTTAATCGGCAAATTATCTACCAACGAAGCCTTTTGGAACGTCAAAAACTCTCCGAAGAAACCGAAAACGAACTCAAACTCTTACAAGCCGAAAAAGATTTGAAAGCCTTGGATTTGGCAAATTATCAGCTCAAAGCAGAGAAAACATTACAAGAGTTTGAAATAGAACGCCAAAAGCACAAAATCTCCATAGCTGACTTGGAACAGACCCAACTTCGTGAACAAGCCCGTACTAACAGCCTTCTTTTAGAAAAGCAACGTCAAGAAACCCAACTCCAACGCCAAGCTCTCGAATTAGCCATCCAAGGAAATAAACTGAAAGAAAGCGAACTACAAAAAATAAAAATAGAACAGCAAGCCCGCGAAAATGAGCGAAAAATACGCGAAGAAGCACTTCTGAAAGAAAAGCAACTCAAAGAAAAAGAATTACAAGCCGAACGCGAGGCTAAACGATTACAACAAAATCTATTCTTAGTAATTGTAGCAGCTAGTATTATCTTAATCACCATTTTCCTTTGGGCATACATACAGAAGCAAAAAAGTAATAAAAAGCTGAAAATACAAAAACTCTTGATAGAAGAGAACAACCTTTTACTGGAAGTGCAAAAATCAGAAATTTTGGAGTCTAATGCTGAACTGAATGCCATTAACGAGGAGTTGCGTTCAGCCATGGATACCATTATGGCACAAAAAGAACAATTAGAAGAGAAAAACAGAGCCATCTTAGATAGTATTAGCTATGCTCAACGTATTCAGAATGCTATCCTACCCACAGAAGAGGATTTGAAAAAGGTTTTCCCTGCAAGTTTCGCACTTTTTTTACCCAGAGACGTGGTCTCTGGTGATTTCTTTTTCCTTGAGCAGGAAATGTATAAGCAAGTCTTAGCAGTTATTGATTGTACTGGGCATGGCGTTCCCGGAGCTTTTATGACCTTGGTAGCTTCCGAAATTCTACACGAACTTATATTTAACCAAAATATCTTGGAAGCTGAGGAAATTTTATACTATCTTCACAAACGTATTCGCTCTGCTCTTAAACAAGCTGAAACCGACAACCGCGACGGTATGGACATAGCGTTAATTATAATTGACCAAATCAATAACCTAGCAGAATTTGCAGGAGCAAAAAGCCCTTTGGTTTATATTCAAGAAAACGAACTCTTTTTTATTAAAGGCGATAAAATGCCCATCGGTGGCGAACAGCATGAAAAAGAACGTATTTTTACCAAACATACTATTTCCATAGACAAACCCACTTCCTTTTACCTCTTTTCTGACGGCTACCAAGACCAATTCGGTGGTAAAGACAACAAGAAGTTTGGTATTGCCCAAATGAAAGAATTATTTTTGAAAAACTATTCAAAACCTATGAATGAGCAGAAATTAGTATTACAAGAAACGATAGTAAATTGGATGAAAGAGGGCAACGAGAATCAAATAGATGATATTTTAGTTGTAGGTGTGAAATTAGGCTAAATCTCTCCCATATTCATACTTGAGGTATAGCAAAAGTCCGTTTCTTGTACTATCTTTGCACTTTGAAATTATTTATTCTTACTTGCTATGTCCTCAAAAACACAAGAAACCAACCATAGCCAGCCCGAAGCTTTGCCCAAAGTAAAAATCAATGCGACTACGCTTAAAAAATCCTTACGTATTTTTCAGTTTATGTTCCCTTATGCAGGTTGGTTTGCTTTGGGTATGCTCTTTTTAGTATTTTCTACTTTTACGGCACTCTCTTTTCCTTATCTAGCAGGCAAACTGATTGATGTAGCCACAGGCAAAAACTTATCCGATTATTTTCCTTCCATCCAACGAGTGAGCCTTATTTTGTTTGGCGTATTGCTTTTGCAGTCATTTTTTTCTTTTATTCGGATTTGGATTTTTGCTAATGTTACCGAACGAACAATGGCACAAATTCGGCAAAAACTCTACAACCAAATGATTAGTCTTCACCTTTCATTCTTTGAACAAAGACGCATAGGAGAACTCACCAGCCGTCTCACCTCTGATGTAGCTACTCTACAAGATACACTTGCTTTTACTTTGGCGGAGTTTTTTAGGCAAATAGCTACTTTAATTGTAGGAATTAGTGTTTTACTTTGGATTTCAACTCAACTCACTTTGCTTATGGTAGCTACCTTTCCCGTGGTGATTGTGATTGCCATGTTTTTTGGAAAATATATTCGCAAGTTAGCCAAAAAAGCCCAAGACGAATTAGCCCAAGCCAATGTAGTGGTAGAGGAAACATTACAGTCTATTCTCTCGGTGAAATCGTTTACTAATGAATGGTATGAGTCGCAACGCTATCAAAATAGTTTGCAAAGTGTGGTACGGCAGGCTATCAAAGCAGCTTTGGCGCGCGGCTTGTTTGCTTCATTTATTATTTTTGCAATTTTTGGGGCTATCGTGGTAGTGTTGGCTTACGGAGCTTCGTTGGTTGCTGCAGGGCAGATAAGCATAGGAGAACTTACCTCGTTTATTATTTATACTGCTTTCATTGGGGGAGCAGTAGGTGGATTAGGAGAAATGTATGGGCAAATCCAAAAAACACTTGGCTCTACAGAAAGAATTTTAGAAATTTTGGACGAAAAACCTGAAATTGATTTAGCCACTACTCAACAAAATTTTCCACGTTTGCAAGGAAATATCCGCTTTGAAAACGTGTATTTTGCTTATCCCACACGTCCAGATGTAATGGTGCTAAAAGGCATTGACCTACAAATTGAAGCAGGACAAAAAGTGGCTCTCGTAGGGCAGAGCGGGGCAGGAAAAACCACCATTACACAACTTTTGGCACAATACTATCCGCTTAATCAAGGAAGTATTTGGATAGATAACCAACCTATCCAATACCTAAACCTGACGCACTTGCGGCAAAATATCGGCTTAGTGCCACAAGAAGTGCTACTTTTCGGGGGTACGATAGAAGAGAATATTCGCTATGGCAAACCTTCAGCTACTTTTGAGGAGATACAAGAAGCGGCACAAAGGGCTAATGCTTTACAATTTATTCAGTCTTTTCCCGAAGGATTTAAGACCATTGTAGGTGAGCGCGGTGTAAAACTTTCAGGAGGGCAACGCCAACGCATTGCTATCGCAAGGGCAATTTTGAAAAACCCTGCAATCTTGGTTTTAGACGAAGCTACCAGTTCCTTAGATGCTGACTCCGAAAAATTGGTACAAGAGGCACTTGATGAATTGATGAAAAACCGTACCACTATTATTATCGCCCACCGCTTGGCAACTATTCGAAAGGTAGATAAAATTTATGTATTGCACGAGGGCAAAATTGTAGAGCAAGGTACACACGACCAACTCTTACAACTGCACGAAGGCATTTACCAAAATTTGGTAAAATTACAATTTGAACTTAACTAACTCAAAACAGTTTTCAAGCTTCCTGATTTAGGAAAGTTCGCAAGAAAAAAAAATTCACAAGTTTGGATTATGATTTTCTCTAATAAAGAAAAATTATGCCCACTTTTTTAGGAACTTACCAAAAAATAACTATATCTTTGCAAAGTTTTGACGCTTAGGTCTAAATAAAAGTAATCATTAACAACTGATTTGATTTGGTAAGAACTTTGCACAATAAAAACAAGTGCGAAGTTAGTTATTCTGAGTTGATAAACAAATTAGAGAAATGGGAAGGATTAAATACTATTACAATCCAGAAACTTGCAGATATGAGCGTGTAAAAACCCGTACTATTGATGTAATAATCAATCTTTTAGGTTTTTTTACGCTCTCTTTAATTTTAGCGGTAGGGCTAACTATGCTCTACGGTAAATATTACAAGACGGAACAGGAAATTATGCTTAAAAAAGAAAACGAGGAGCTTTTATTGCATTACGAACTACTTAATAAGCAAATAACCGAAGCTAATGAGATGCTTAAAGCTCTTCAACATCGCGACGATAATATCTACCGCGTTGTTTTTGAAGCAGACCCTATTCCAACCTCAGTGCGTGAGGCAGGTTCAGGAGGAAGCGACAAGTACAAAGATTTGTTGAAAAAAGGGCTAAAGCAAGAGGAAATAATTATTGGAACACTAAAAAAAATAGACCAATTAAAACGTAAGATGTACGTACAAAGCAAATCCTATGATGAGATTGCAAAACTAGTAAAAAACAAATCCAAAATGTTGGCTTCCATTCCTGCCATCCAGCCCATTTCAAACAAAGAACTTACGCGACTTTCCTCAGGTTTTGGTATTCGTATTCACCCTATCTATAAAGTGGCTCAATTTCACCCAGGAGTAGATTTTGCCGCACCCCATGGTACACCTATCTATGCCTCAGGAAGTGGTACAATAGTAAAAGCAGAATACATGGGAGGATATGGTAATACCATAATTATTGACCATGGCTATGGTTATGAAACCTTATACGCCCATATGTCAGCCTTCAAAGTAGAGGTAGGGCAAAAAGTCAAACGTGGGGAATGCATTGGTTATATCGGTAGCACGGGTTTTTCTACTGCCCCACACTTGCATTATGAAGTAATTTACAAAGGCGAAAAAGTAAACCCTGTATATTATTTCTTTAACGACCTTACTCCAGAGGAATACGATAAGATTTTGAAGTTAGCTTCAGCAGAAAATCAATCTTTATCGTAAAAGTTTTTATCTAAAATTGTATGCTTGATTTCAGCATAAAACCCGTATCCAAAGAAAAGAGAGAGAGTATTCAGCAAAAAATAGATACTAAAACGAAACCTCTAGGAGCCTTAGGGCAATTAGAAAAACTAGCTTTGCAAATAGCTTGCATACAAAATACAGAAACACCACGATTACAAAACCCTCATATTGCTGTATTTGCGGCAGACCATGGCATCGCCCAAGAGGGGGTAAGTGCATATCCTTCTGAAGTTACGGCTCAAATGGTATTGAATTTTGTGCGTGGGGGTGCAGCAATTAACGCTTTCTGCAGGCAACATAACATAGCCCTCTCTGTTATTGATGCAGGCGTAAATTTTGACTTTCAATCACATACCTCCGTAATTAGCCAAAAAACTGCATTTGGCACAAAAAACATTGCCCATTCACCTGCTATGACCCTAGCAGAGTGCCAATGGCATTTGCAAAAAGGAGCAGAATGGGTGCAACAACTTTGCCAAGACACACAATGCAACATAATTGGTTTAGGTGAGATGGGTATCGGCAATACTTCAGCTTCGGCTTTGCTCATGCACCACTTCACCAAAATTGATTTGCACGATTGCATCGGCAAAGGCACAGGGCTAAACGAAACTCAACTAATACATAAACAAAAAGTGCTCACACGTGCTTACCATTTGCATCAACCTACCCTAGAAAGTGCTAACTGGCTAACTGCTTTGGCAACTTTGGGCGGATATGAAATCGTGCAAATGTGCGGAGCAATGTTACAAGCAGCTCAAAATCAATTACTTATTTTAATAGATGGATTTATCGCTTCAGTAGCGTTGTTGGTAGCTTGTCAGGTTTCAATACATGTGAAAGATTATGCTGTATTTTGCCATCAATCAGCAGAACGTGGACACGAGGCCTTATTACAATACCTTAAAGCCGAACCTCTGCTCAGGCTGAATTTACGGCTCGGAGAAGGCACAGGTTGTGCTTTGGCTTATCCACTTCTTGAGTCTGCAGTTATCTTTCTGAACGAAATGGCAACCTTTGAGCAAGCAGGGGTGAGTAACATCACAAATGAAGTAATGCTTGGTTAGCAGATTCTTGCATCGCAATCTTGTACCTAATTAAATATCCAATTACTTTAATACCCAATTACTTTGAAAAGACATGCAATTTCACGCTTCTACCCAACAAAATCAACAAGCCGAAAATATTTTAATACCTATACCACAAACTGACAACCTTTCGGCAGACCTTACAGCCTTTTTAGCACAATATAACCTCAAAGCCGAAAAATTACTACAAGATTTTAAGGCAAATGCTAAAGATTTGCAGGTTTTTTACACCGAAAAATCAAGAATTTACTTTTTAGGATTAGGAAAAGAACCTACATTTAAGGATCTGCTTAAAATAGCCCGCTCCTTTTTCTTTAACCAAAAAAATAAAATCAAAAACAGTCTCTGGATAGATGCTCAGCACCTGACCATAGACCAAATTGACGGCTTGTTCAATGGCATGTTACTAAGCCAATATTTTCTGGCAATCTATAAGACCGATAACCAAAACAAAGACACTACTTTTGGATTTGATACACTTGCCTTGGAAATTGCTGTAAAACCTGAACTGTTAGAAGCGGTACATCAAGTTTGGCACAAAAATGTGATTATTGCTGAAATTCAGCGACAAATGATGGACTTAGTAAACCTCCCCCCTAATAAAAAACCTCCCAAACTATTAGCAAACTGGGCACGCCAGTCAGCACAAAAATATGACTATCATGTTCATATTTTAGACAAACGAGACCTTGAAAATCAACGCTTTGATGCCTTACTTGCCGTAGCCCAAGGTAGCCAAGAACCTCCTTTTTTGATTGTTACCGAACATAAGCCACGCAATCCATTGCTTAAAGTAGGTTTTGTAGGTAAAGGCATTACCTTCGATACAGGAGGGCTTTCTATCAAAGAAAGTGCAGGAATGTACTACATGAAGTCAGACATGAGCGGTGCAGCTTCAGTATTAGGTACAGTAGAATTAGCCGCAAGGTTAAATTTGCCTTTCCACGTAATCGGAGTTATACCTACGGCAGAGAATAGCATAGACGCTAAATCATTCAAGCCTAGCGATATTATTGGTTCATATTTAGGTAAAACGATTGAAATTGTAGATACTGATGCCGAAGGAAGGCTCATTTTAGCTGATGGCATTGCTTATCTCAATCGTACTTTTCAACCTGACATCTTAATTGATATTGCTACACTTACGGGAAATTGCATTGCCGCATTAGGTTACGAAGCTGCAGGGCTATTCACCAACAACCCTGAATTAGCCCAAGCCTTGCTCAAGGCAGGAGAACAAACAGGAGAACGCCTATGGCAATTACCTCTTTGGGATAGCTACAAAGATGAAATTCTATCGGATATGGCTGACCTCAAAAACTACAATGGCAAACCCTACGCAGGAGCTATTACTGCGGCAAAGTTCTTAGAAGTTTTTACTGAAAATCACCCTAAATATGCCCATTTAGATATTGCAGGGGTAGCTTTTGGGGATAGCGAATTTGCCAAATCTAAAATTGCTACTGCCTTCGGCATACGTCTGTTTTATCAATTTCTGTTAAATTTACAAATGAGTTTACAGCCTAACGCTACTCCGTAATAATTGCTACATTTTTTACAAAGCTTTCCAAAAACTCTAAACCTAATCTTTGTCTCAAACTTTTAGAAAGCGATAGAATTTTATGTTTTTATTTTCGCTGACAATTATACTCCACTCAAATTAAATTTTACTACCCTAAAATTCTACTTTTAATAAATCAGCTACCTAACTTGAAAAATTTACAAAACCATCTTTGTTTCTACTTACGCACAGGACGTTCCATAATAGTACCACATTTTTTGCAAGTGCAATGCTCGGGAGTACTATAAAAGCGATTAAAAATTTCAGGCAATTGAGTTACTATGTTTTGCAACTTAAAATACTCTTCGTAGAGCTTTTCGCCACAATTTTCACAAAACCACACAAAGCCGTCCTTATTTTCAGGAGCGCGTTTTTGCTCTATCACTAAACCAATCGTATCAGCAGGGCGTTGAGGCGAATGCAAGGTTTTAGGCTGAAGCAAATAAATTTCACCTTCTCGGATAGGAATATCTTTGGGCTGATTGTTCTCTATTACTTTTAGCACAATATCGCCTTTTATTTGATAAAAAAATTCAGCAGTTTCGTTATAGTGGTAATCTTTGCGTTCATTAGGTCCGCCAATTATCATAACAATAAAATCTCCTCCTGGGTAAATTTCTTTGTTATTAACAGGTGGTTTCAATGTGCTTTTGTTCTCCTCAATCCATTGCATGAGATTATACACCTTGAAGGACATATTTTTGAAGTTTTTTAGGGTTCAACCAAAGTTTTTAAGTTTACAAACCTATAAAAAAATGAGTAAAACTCCAAAGAAGGTTCAGTCAATTTTTTACTGAATTCAGTAGAGCAATTAGTCTAAAATTCTACTTTTAGCTGTGATTTTTCAAGGTAAGATTAGAAAAAGCCATTCAATCAATTTTGCTTAAACGAAAAAAAATTGTAACTTTACGCAAGTTCAAAATTTGTCAAAAACTATGAAAAGAGTACCTACTACCTATTGCTGGATAGTTCTAATCATTATTTTGAGTTCCAAATTTGCTATAGGGCAGCGTTACTTCAAGTTACCCGCTTATGTAAATGAAAAAACCCATTGCATTCCCCAAACAGTTATGGTAAAAATTGCTAAACCCATACAATTTTTATCTAAAAACCCTCAAGATTATATCCAACCCCGTATAAAACAAGATGCCAAAATTACACAAATCAAACAAGCCTACACACGCCAAGATTTTGCTTTTACCAAACCTATTAGCCCTCAACAAAGGCGAATGGCAGAAGAAACCCTGACTGAAACTTTGAGCTGGTATGAAGTAAAAATTGCTCCTGAAATGAGCATTGAAAAAGCTATCAACATTCTTTTACAAGATACGAATGTAGAATTTGCTGAGCCCAAATATTTGCATTTCCCACTCTACGTGCCTAATGACCCCTTGGCAAATCCTGTGGGGAGTGCTCCACAATATCACCTCAATCGTGTAGGAATGTATCAAGCATGGGATATTGAAAAAGGGAACGCTAATGTGGTAGTAGGTATTACAGACAATGGCATGGATCTAACTCACCCTGATGGTGGAAATTTTGTACAGGGCACCCAAGATGATGTAGCGGATGGAGATAACAATGTACTGGGCGGTTCGCATGGGGTAGTAGTTACGTTGGTTTCTAATGCCAAAGTAGATAACAACATTATGGGAGCAGGTATTGCCTTTAATTGTAAATATTTAGCAGTGAAAGTCGCCCCAAATTCTAATCTAAGTACTTACACTGCAGGTTACGAAGGTATTTTATACGCCGCAAAATTTCCTAATTGCAAGGTAGTGAACGCTTCTTGGGGTAGAACAGGTAGCCCCAGTAATTTGGAAATGGATTTTTTGCGAAGCGTAGTCGCCGTATATGACGTAGTAATTGTAGCCGCAGCAGGCAACGATAATAATTCTAATTATTACTATCCTGCAGCTTACGATTTGGTGCTTGCCGTAGCAGGTACCAACAGCAGCGATGTAAAATCTTCTAATTCAAGTTTTTATGATAAAGTAGGGATTTGTGCCCCAGGTGAAGGAATAAACACCGAAAGTGCTTCCCAAAATTCATTGGGCACTTCCTTTGCCGCACCTATTGTATCAGGTGCAGCAGCTTTGGTGCGTGCCAAATATCCACAACTTACAGCAAGGCAAGTAATTCAGCGGTTGAAAGCTACTGCTGACCCAAGTCTCTACAATTTGCCAGGCAATAGTGCTTTTATCGGCAAATTAGGTTCAGGTAGGTTAGATGTATTAAAAGCCTTACAAGAGCTGTCTTTTGTTGTAGATAGTGTGTTTTTTGCTAATAGTACGCACAAAGGTTATATCTACAACAACGAAACCCGCCCCATGGTTGTAAGGTTTAGTAATTTAGGTAATGTATTGCCTAACTTACAAATAAGCGTAATTGAAAACTCACCTTTCGTTAATATTAGCAAATCAACTTCAAGCCTTACCAACGTTCCTGTGGGTACAATTACCACCAACCAAGCCGATGCCTTTATCGTAAGCCTCACAGCCGATGCTCCTACAAATTTAATCGTAAAATTTACTTTTACCTTTACCTATGGCTCCCAAAATTTTGCATATGCCGTAGATGTATTACTCAACCCCGCTCAAGTAGATATAAATAATTTGAAATTTACTTTGGCAGATAACGGCACTTTGGCACACCGAAATCCAGCTTTTTATGACCTTACAGGATTGAGCACTGTAAACAATGTTTCAGGCATCAATACACGTACATGCATGTTACAAGAGGCAGGCTTCTTGGTAGGTAGAAGCAACACCCAAGTCTCTGATGCAGTACGCAATTTTCCCCCTAACCGAGACAATGATTTTACCACCTCTGTCCCCTTCAGACAACACATTAGCCCAAGCCAAGATTATTCATATACCAATACCGTGTTTACAGATATCCCTAACAACCCTAACCGACTGAACGTGCAAATCACTCAAAGAAGCTATGCATGGAATACCCCTCAACGTAAAAATTTTGTAATTATAGAATATCGCATTAAAAACATCGGTACAAGTAGCCTCGTAAACCTATTTGCAGGGCTATATGCCGACTGGAACGTAATATTTACTAATAACAACCGAGCAAGATGGAATAACCAACTCAAATTAGGCTACGTGCACGATGTGAATAATTTGTATTACACAGGAATTGCTTTACTTACAGATAATTTTCAAAATTACACCGCTTACAACAATGCCGCCAACCCCTTGGCGGACGGCTTTTCTACAGCAGAGAAATTTTTAGCTCTCTCTGATACACCTAAGGATACTACAGCAGGGCTAACTTTTAGCGGACAAGATGTTTCGCATTTAATTAGTGCCAAAATCCCACTTTTGGAAGTGGGGCAAGAGGATTACGTAGCTTTCGCTTTTGTGGTAGGTGAAACTTTTGCAGAAATTTATCAAGCTACTTTACAAGCTAAACAAACCTACCAACAAATCCAAACTAGCCCCACTCCTATTTTGAATGACGTGGCAGTGTGTAGCGGCAGTACTTATACCATTGTACCTCAGGGAGGAAGTCGATTCACTTTTTACGTACAACCTCCCCCTTCTATACCTATTTTTACAGGTAATTCTTTGTTAATCAATAATATACGCTCACCACGTACTTACTACGTTACCTGTGTAGACTCGCTCTTCGAAAGCCCTGCTACTGCTATTACCATCAGCCCTATTGAGCACGTTACGCGCTTTACGGTTAGCCCTAACGATAGTATTGATTTACGTGTGGCAGGGGCTGTTCCGCTCACTTTCCAAAGCACTACGCAGGGAGCCGTACAATGGCAATGGAACTTTGGCAACGGACAAACTGCAAACGTTGCTAATCCACCGCCTGTTTTATACGAAAATGAAGGAATTTATGCAGTAAAATTAGTTACTCGCAATGCTCAAAATTGTGCTGATTCGCTTACGCAAAATATTGTTATCTATCGTAGCCCAATTACACAATTAGTAGAAAAATGGCAGAAAAATATTCGCTTTGCACCAAACCCTTTTGAAGATTGGATACAATTACATACTGGACAAAATTTAGGGCAAGCTACTCTTGAAATTGAGGATTTACTCGGTAGGAAACTTTACCGCACCCAGTTGAGCCTTGACCAAATACACACCTTACAATTGGCTGACTTACCCAAAGGTATATTACTATTCAAAGTACAAACCCCACAAGGTATATTGCTGCAAAAAATAGTAAAACAATAAGCTAATTTTTATGTGAAAACAACTACATTTATAGGCTACTTTTCCAAAAAAATACTTACTTTTGTAAAAATATATTTCACTAATTTACTTCTGTAAATTCTTGAGAATTTTGTTCTTGCGTTGTCTTTATGAAACCTATTCTGCTCTCCTTTTGCTTTTTAGGGGTTCTTCTCCAATCTTTTATGAGCTGGAGCCAAGGTACTTTGCTTTCAGAAAGCGAACTGAATGAGCAAAAGTGGTTCTATTCCTTAGAAGAAGCTTTGAAAGAACCAGAAAAGGTATACAAATTGAGCCTTACTAACCCTAACCGAAAACTTAAAAGCCTCAGCCCTGAGATCGCTAAATTAGTAAATTTGCAAAAATTATACCTTTATAACAATGATTTAACAAACCTTCCTAATGAAATTACTACTTTTAGAAACTTACAACTTCTAGATGTGAGTAACAATAAGCTAACCAAACTTCCTGACAATATAGGAAATCTTACGAATTTGCAAGTTTTGATAGCTACGAATAATCAACTAACCCTTATTCCTGAAAGTATCGGTAATTTGCGTAATTTGAAAGTGCTAAAATTAGGGCAAAACCAGTTAAGTACCCTGCCGTATGAAATAGGTAATTTAATAAATCTACAAGACTTAGATTTCTCAAGCAATCCGAAATACCAGCGCTTCCCACAATCCATTACTAAACTTAAAAACTTGGAAGTGCTCAATATGCGCGGAACGAGAATGACCTCCTTACCATTATTTTTTACTGAACTTACTAACTTACGTATACTGGATTTAAGTTTTAATTCACTTACAGGGCTGCCCAAAGAAATTTCGCGACTGCGTAAACTAGAAGTCCTATCATTACAAGTGAACCAATTGACCACTTTGCCCGAAGAACTTGCCTTACTACAGAGAATTGTAGATTTGAATGTCTCCAAAAATCCACTCGGTATAGTCCCTGAATGTATAACTAAACTGACCAAACTGCAAAATCTAGATTTGAGCTTTACTAACTTAGAAAAGTTAGAGGCTAATATGCTCAATTTGCAAAACCTCAAACGATTAGACATTAAAAATAATCCTATCAAATCATTCCACCCATCTCTTTATGAATGGCTAGAAAAATTAGGAAGCGGTACTTCGGTAGAAGTGAATAACTTAGTAGCACGATACCGCGAACAACAAAACATAGAGCAACAAAACACTGTTAAACTTAAAGAAGATACAGAGAAAAAGCAACTTACACAGCAACTACAAAATTTATTGATTGAGAAAAGTAAACTGGAAGAGAAAGCCGCACAAGCCACTGCCCAACAAGAAAAAGCTCTTTTAGAGATACAAGCCGAAATGAAAGAACGCGAAGCCCGAAACATCAAAATAATCTTGGAAAAAGATAGTCTTATTCGCCAACTCGTGCAACGCCAAGAGAAGGAACATCAACTTATGCAAAGCCTCCTGCGAGAGCAAGGCAAAATGATGAGTTATATTACCTTCATTTCTTTTATTGCTCTGTTTTTTGCTATTGTTTCAGGGGTCTTATTCTATCAAAACCAAAAAAATAGTCGCAAAATCAAAGAATTGATGGCACACAATCAGTAGCAATCTTGGCAGAAAGCAAAGATAAAGGAATACCCCCTCCAGGGTGAACACTCCCACCACAGAAGTATAAGTTTTTGATTTGAGTAGAAAAATTAGCATGCCGTAGAAAAGCCGCATATCTATTGTTAGAGCTGTTGCCGTATAAGGCTCCTTGTGTACTTGAAGTACGGCTCTCAATGGTGCGTGGTTCAAGAACGTGCTCACATACAATTAACGGTTCAAGGTTAGTTTTGAGCATACGATTGAGTTTTTGAATGATATTTGCCCTAGCTTGTTTCACTAATTCATCCCAATTTTGCCCTACATTATGCGGTGCATTTATCATAACAAACCAATTTTCCATGCCTGCTGGGGCATCGTCAGGTTTTTCTTTGGAGGTAATGTTAATGTAAATGGTTGGGTCGTAATAGAGTGTTTTATACTCAAAAATATGCTTAAATTCCTCTGCATAATTTCGGCTAAAAAAGATATTATGCAAAGATAATTCGGGAAAAATTTGGGAAATTCCCCAATAAAAAATAATAGCCGAACTAGACTTGGGCTGTGTGAGCAACTTTTGCGGTGCTTTGAGCTGAGGCAGAAGTTTATGGTACGTTCCTACGATATCCATGTTGCTAATAATACACTCGGCAGGAAAAAAGCCCTGTGTAGTATGCACACCTATCGCCTTATTTCCCTGAATTTCAATGCGTTGGGCTTGCGTTTGATAATGGAACCTTACCCCTAGATCTTGTGCTAAATTAACCAAACTTTGCGTAATACTATACATGCCTTTGATAGGGAAAAACGCTCCTATGCCAAATTCTAAATGCGGAATAACATTCATAACACCAGGCGTTTGATACGGATCAGAGCCGTTGTAGGTAGCATAGCGGTCAAAAAATTGCACCATTCGTTCATCTTTGAGGAGTTTCTGATTAGTTCGGTGTAAACTTTGAAAAATATCTAAACGATGTAAATTCAAGATACCTTTTAATGTAGATAAGCTGAGATAATTTCGCCACTTATGCAAAGATTTTTGCAAAAAAACGGGATTCGTAATTTCAAATTTGAACCTACTTTTCGCTAAAAATTGCTTAATAGTTTGAGCCGAAACCTGCGTTTTTTGGGCTACCTCTTGGGCAAAGCGTTCTATATCAGCGAAGGCGTGAATGACTGTACCATCTTCGTAAAAGTAATGACAGATTACTTCTAATTTTTTGTAAGCAAAATATTTCTCAATTGGCTTGCCTGCTATCTTAAAAAGCTCCTCTACATTTTGCGGCATAGTAAAAAGCGAGGGACCGGCATCAAAACGAAACCCTTGTAATTCAAATTCTGAAAGTTTGCCTCCCGCAAAACTATTTGCCTCTAATACGTGCACTTGATAACCTTTAACTGCCATTCGGATTGAAGCGGCAATCCCCGCAATCCCTGCCCCAATGATAACACAAGTAGGTTTATCGGCTTTTTTCATATCGTTGAGTGTGGTGTTGTTCTAATTTATACAAGATTTGGTGCAAAATTTCCTTTTCATCTTGCGAAAGATTAGCAAAAACTTCCTGTGCCATTACAGACAAATGCTGAAAACAAGCCCAAACTTTCTTTTCTCCTTGCGGTGTAATTTTTAAGCGTTTAGCTCGCTTATCTTGTTCATCAGGAAATTCTTGTACGTAACCTTTTGCCAACAAGCGATTGATAACAGCAATTCCTGAACTATATTCTGCTATAATATCGTGAATGACATCACTTTTGGTAGGTTGTTTCAATTCCCAAATCATTATCAAATACCACATCTCTTCAGTGGTATCTATTTGCACCTTCTCTACTAATTGCTTCAATTCTAAATTAATAAACCGTGAAAGCCTACCAAACAACATTCCCAATCTGCTTTCTATGGTATCTGCTAAAATAGCAAGGGTGGTTTCCTTGGGCTTATCTATTTTTTTCATTTTTTCTTTGGCTATATAATACTGACAGAAATTCTCCACAGAGGTACAAACATGTTCTTGGGCATATTGATAATAAGCATTTACCAAATCTACAATTTGACTATCTAAAACCGTTACCATGATAAAAAAATTGCAAGAAGCTAGATAATAAAAAAATATGATAAGGATACATAGATAACCATAAAGCCTCCAAATAGTTTAGCATGTAGGAAAAGAGATGTTTTGACTTTACTCTTGTATTTCTTAGCTAACTCTGGGCGGATTGTGGTAAAAAATTAAATTGCAAGTAATGAATATTTGCTCCTTGTGCTGTAAAAATATTTTCGTACTTGGTTCTAATCCCGTGATGCCACGCCTGCAGTTCCGACTTATACAAGTTATATGTAAATTTAAGATTTTCAATCGGCTGTGTTCGCAAGACTTCTAAAGTATACTCAAATAAGGCAGGATTATCTGTTTTTAGATGTACCAATCCCCTGTCTTTCAGTAATTTACGGTACATTTCTAAAAATCTAGGATGCGTCAATCTACGTTTCTCGTCATTACCTTTGGGGCGTGGGTCAGGGAAGGTTATCCAAATTTCGCTTACTTCTTGTGGCTCAAAAAAGTTTTCTAAATTTTGGATAATAGTACGCAAAAAACCCACATTTTTCATATTTTCTTTCAAAGCATAATTAGCACCTTGCCAAATTCTTGCTCCTTTTATATCTACACCGATGTAATTTCTTTCAGGGTATATTTTAGCTAAACCGATGGTATACTCACCACGCCCACAGGCAAGTTCTAGGGTAATTGGATTTTCATTTTTGAAAAAAACACTATGCCATTTTCCTTTAATAGTATTAAAAAGTTCCTTTCCTGCTTCTATAACAAGTGGATTTCTATGATTTTCTGCAAAGCGTGCTAATTTTTTCCTTGCCATGGTACATTTGCAATGAATATTTGAGTAAGAAATTAACATTCATTAGCCAAAGGCACTTGTCTATTTTTTATTGTACTACAAATTTGTACTTTACCATGAAGCTCAAGTACTTACTGCAATTTTACCATTCTTCAAGTAAACAAGTTCATTAGTTTCTACCATAGAGCGAATAACTTGTATAAATTCACTTTCTTGGCTTAGGGGAAATAAGTTAGCTAAATCGGTTATGTTCAAGGGGTTATCCTGTAAAAAATCTTTAATTTGTATTCTTAATGCTTCAAAATCATATTCTAAAGGTTCATTATTTCGTTTTTTGGTTAAACATGTATCGCATATACCACAAGCTTTGTAGCTAATTTCACCGAAATAATCTAAAATAAGTTGTGTACGGCAGCGAGTAGTATTTAGTACGTAGTTTTTCATGGCTTCGGCACGTGCCTCGTCCTTTTGTTTCAAAAGTTGGTTTCGTTCTGGGGAAAGTGGTAGATATTTGCTCTCGTAGCGTGGTGTAAGGAAGGTTACTTGTGGTTTTTCATTTTGCTTTTCATATTCTATCACTTGTAATTCTTGTAAACGTTCTAACATTTGCACGATTTCTCGTGAAGTTTTATCTAAAAACTTGGCTAATTGACTTTCCTGAATAGATACGAACTGACTAAACATACCCCCGCCATATAAGCGTTGTAGTAGCCTAATAATTGGCTCTGCTTTGGGGTGCTTTATTTGAAACTCGTACAAGGTCTCATAATCTATCGCAAACTTTACTTTGGAACTTCGGTAAAAAGCTTCATTAAGTTGGATAAACCCTTCGGCTTCTAAACGTTTTAGGGCATAGTAAGGCATAGTACCTTTAAGTTGAAAATTTTGCTGAAATTCTGCCAAATCAAAAGGATAGCTCTCCATTTCTCCTGCTTGGAGAGGCACTTTGCAGTAATTTGCTAATGACTGGTACACACGCCTACAATCCTCATCGGAGGGGTATTTTTGAGCAATATTTTTTGTAAGATTCTCAATATCAGTAGGTTGATAAAGTATTATGGCATAAGCCTTTTTTTCATCTCTACCTGCCCTTCCAGCTTCTTGGTAATACGCCTCTAAGCTTTCAGGCAAATCTAAATGTACTACTATACGTACATCAGGCTTGTCTATACCCATACCGAAGGCATTAGTAGCTACGATAACCCGAGTTTTGTCTTTAATCCAAGCCTCTTGCTTGTAGTTGCGTTGGGTAAGGTTTAAGCCTGCATGGTAAAAATCGGCACTAATTTTATTTTTTTGCAAAAATTTAGCTATCTCTTGGGTACGCTTACGGTTGCGAACATAGACTACAGCAGTGCCTTGTACATTATGCAAAATTTTGAGTAAGCGTTGTTCTTTGTTTTCTTCTAAGAGGCAAGCGTAGGAGAGGTTAGCACGTGCAAAACTTTTTTGGAAAGTACGTCGCATTAGCCCAAAACTTAATTTCTGTTGGATATCTTGGCACACCTCAGGAGTAGCAGAGGCGGTTAAGGCAATAATTTTTGCTTGGGGAACAAGGGTGCGAAATTGGGCGATTTCTAAATAGGGTGGGCGAAAGTCATAGCCCCATTGCGAAATGCAGTGGGCTTCGTCAATAGCCAAAAGGCTGATATTCATTTGTTTAGCTCTCTCTCTAAAAAGTTCAGTTTTGAGCCTTTCAGGAGAAACGTACAGAAATTTGAAATTGCCCTTTATGCATTCATCAAGCAAAAAACCTATTTCTTTGTGGCTCAATCCTGCATAGATTGCCGTAGCTGAAATACCTCTTTTTTGCAAATTTTCTACTTGGTCTTTCATTAGAGCCACCAAAGGCGAAATTACTAGGCACATTCCTTCCAAAGCCATAGCAGGGACTTGAAAGCAGATGGATTTGCCCCCTCCTGTGGGCAAAAGAGCGAGAGTTTCATTTCCTGCTAATACAGAGCGAATAATCTCCTCTTGCAGAGGGCGAAATTGCTTGTAGCCCCAGTATTTTTGTAATATTTCGTGTAGGTTTTCCATAAAAATTGCTCACCCAAAGAGGTATATTCGCTCTTGGGTAAGCAAAATTAGCTAATCTTTTCCATAGTTTGCCATCTTACCAAGGGCAACGTCTAGATCTATTTTGGCAATAATAGCATTGTAGAGAGCAGTATAATAGTTAGTTTCAGCCTCTTTGAAAGAGGTTTCGGCATTGATAATTTCCAAATTTGTACCTACACCACTTTGGTATTTAATTTTAGCCACTCGTGCTACCTCGCTAGCAAGTTCCATATTTCGTTTTTGTACTTCCAAATCTGCCAGGCTGTTAATGAGCGTAGTACGGGCATTTTCTACTTGAAAATCAGTAGCTTGCTTTAAGATTTTCATGTCTTGCTCTACTTTTTGCACCTCTAACATAGCTTTTTGCGTAGCATATTTCCTACGAAAGCCATCAAATAGATTCCAACTTGCACTTAAAGCAAAAAAATGATATTCAAACCACACGGGGCGTCCATTCACTTTACCAAATTTCAAAAAGTTATCTAAGTTGTTCATGCCTGTATTTGCCCCTGTATTCCACACGAAAAACAAGCGTGGCAAAATAGTAGATTTTTTGTTTTTTACATCTAAATTAAGCAAAGTTCTTTGTGTGCTAAGTAGGCTGTATTCCAAACGCTTGGTATAGTCAGCAGTTTCTTGTAAAATACCTTCTTCTAGCTTGATATCTGCAATACTTCCCTTGAGTGCCAGCGAGTCATTAAGAGGCATATTCATTTGAAATTTGAGGGCTTTTCGGGCAAAGTCAATTAACCTATCTATTTTTTGTTTCTCTATTTTGAGGTTATTGTAAGCTACTTCCAAGCGGTCAAGGTCAATTTTTTCTACAAAACCGTTTTTGAATAAAGCTTTGGTATCTTTGATAAGGCTATCTAAGCGTTGAAGATTTTTATCCAGTAAGCCTACCCGTTCTTGATTAAGCAAAACGGTATAATACGCTTTAGATACATTTTCAGCAATAGTTTGCTTATTCAATTGAACTTGCTTAGTAGTAAGCTGCTCCAAGGTACGTGCCGCTTTTAAGCCAATAAGATAAGAGGCATCAAACAAGAGTTGGCTTATTTGGATAGAGCCTGCCCCAATGTAATGGGGCTGAAAAGCTACGGCAATAGGGCCAGGAGGTCCTCCGAAGAGTGTTCCATCAGGCAAAATAGTTTGCTGAACACGAATATTATTTACAAACTGCCCCTGTAAATTTACTTGTGGCAAGCCAATCGCCTTAATCTCTTTAACATTAGCTTTGGCAATTTGGGCATCTAAGTTCACTTTTCTTAGTGACTCTGAATTTTGGTGTGCATAGCGTATGCACTCGTTCAAATCAAAAAAAGCAATTTCACGTGTATTGTCTTTGAGTTGGGCTTGGGCTAAACTCGTCTTAAAAATAAAAGTAAATAGAACTAATCTAAAAAAATAGGTAGCAGGTTTCATAAATTACAAATATTGAATTAACGGACTTAAAAAAAACTATGGAAACCGAAAAAATGTTTTAAGTTTCTTATTGTTAGTTGCGAAAGCGAAAAAAACTTACACAATTTGTAGCTATTTAACTTGTTTTATCTATCACCAAATATGAATGTACACAAAGTAAATACATTTACGGGTTCTACTAAAATAGTTAGTTTCGCTCACCAACCTCACACTTCTAAGCGTTATCGTAGTAGCACATCTTCATTGAGCGAAGCAAAATAAAAAAAGGCTAGTGAGCTAAGGTATTTTTGTTGTCTGCCAACTTAAAGGACAATAGAAATTAAAATTTAAGAAATGGCAAAAGAATCAAACAAATCAATCAACAAGATTAACAAACCAACACAAAAAATCGCAGGGAGTAGTAAGTTATTCGGAGATAAAGCAAAATTACACGACTTAACTGTTAGGGAAATATCAAAACTTGTTGTTGCACAACTTGAAGAGGAATATCCACAACTGACTTTTCGTTATAGAACGAGTATTCGGAAAGAAGAGATTAATGAAGCATTGAAAAAAATAGACCCTGAGTTAGGGCAAACTCTTTTTGTCCCAAATTCAAGCATTATACCCGATGGCGGAATCATTGAAGTAAAAGACGATAATGATAATTGGAGGGTTATTTTAGTTTCAGAAGCAAAACATCAGGGAAAAGATATTGAGAATATCAAAAAAGGCATTTTAGTTGGTAAAGACAATAATCAAGATTTAATGGCTGCGGGGAATGCAATAGAAAGGTCGCATAAAAACATATCAGAAATTGCTAACTTTATGCTTGCTGAATCGCATTTTCCTTATGTTTTGTTTTTAGAAGGCTCTAACTTTTTAACAGAAACGATTGCGATTGAAAGACCTGATGGAAGAATGGTAATGCTTGAATACAACTCGGGTATGTTGAATAGATTAGACCGACTAACTTCTGCAAATTATGGAATGCCAATCAACACTAATCTTTGTGTGAATAAATTTGTGAAGCACAAAGACAAAACGATTATGCTTCAAGCAACTTCTATTTACACGCAAGGAAAAGGAGAGAAGTGGAACAGCAAGGAAATGTTTGACATTATGATGGAAATTGCACGAACTTCTCTTAAAGTTTTGGGTAGTGATTTGTTCAATCAGATAACCAAAAAGTGAAGCGATATGGCAAGGAACGCAACAAATAAATTATTACAAAATGCAAAGAAGTTAAAAAGTGATGAGTTCTATACACAACTTTGCGACATAGAAAATGAATTGCAGCATTACAAAAGTCACTTTAAGGGCAAAGTAGTTTATTGTAACTGTGATGATCCAAGAAATAGCAACTTTTTCAAGTATTTTGCTTCAAATTTTAATGACTTAGGTTTAAAAAAAATAATAACTGCCTGTTACCAAAAACAAGAAATAAATTTGTTTAACGCCAACAATACAAAAAAAGGTTTTTTTGTAGAATGTACTGAACCAAACATGCCGCTTGAAATAAAAGAGTTTAAGGGTGATGGAGATTTTCGTAGTGCTGAAAGTATTGAACTATTGAAGCAGTCTGATATTGTGGTTACTAATCCCCCATTTTCGTTATTCAGAGAATATGTTGAGCAATTAGTGAGATATGACAAAAAGTTTTTGATTATAGGTAATATAAACGCTATAACATACAAAGAAATTTTCAAACTGATTAAAGAAAATAAAGTTTGGTTAGGTGTAAATCTTGGAAGAGGTATTTCAGGATTTATTGTACCCGAACACTATGAACTTTATGGAACAGAAGCACGAATAGATAGTTCTGGAAATAGAATAGTATCACCAAATAATTGCCTTTGGCTGACAAATTTAGACTACCCCAAAAGACATGAGGATATACAACTTACGAAAAAATATTTCGGTAATGAAAGCAAATACCCAAAATATGATAATTATGACGGCATAAACGTTGATAAAACGGAAGATATACCTATGGACTATGACGGATATATGGGTGTGCCTATAACTTTTTTACACAAGTTCAATCCAGACCAATTTGAAATAATTAAATTCAGGAAAGGAAATGACGGAAAAGATTTATCAATAAATGGAAAATGCTCATATTTCAGAATAATAATCAGAAATAAAAGAATACAAAACAATTAACTAATTGCCTTAACCAAAGTTGTTGGGGTTGCCCGACAATTTTTTAGTAGTTTGCAACATAAAAATATATTTGTAAAAGTAAATTCATGCCAAAATTACTCAAGCCTTTTGAACCTGATGGAAATACACACGATTTAGGCAAATAAAACACAGATTATTCAGGCTAAGTACTATAACTATCCAAAAAACATACGTAAAAACTTACACAATTTTACCTGCAAAGTGAGCTGAAACTTACTTTGCAGGTTTTTGAACATTTAGAGCAATTCTTTGAGAGCAATTTCAAAAGCAGTTTGGGCAATGTGTTGTTTTTGGGGGTTTCGTTGGTGTACTTTTTCTAAGGCAGTACGAATAGTTTGCGAAATATCCGAAAAGATAGCACTATCGGTTAGGCGGGCATCTTCAGACATGAGGTAAGCGAAAGTGCGTGCCATACCACAATTAGCAATAAAATCAGGAATAAGCGAAATACGATTATCCACACTTTCAGCAATAGCACCAAAAAATATTTCTGTATCGGCAAAAGGAACGTTTGCTCCGCAAGCAATTACTTCTATACCTGCACTTATCATTCTATCAACTTGGTCTTGGGTAACAAGTCTTGAAGCGGCAGCAGGAATAAAAATCTCTGCAGGTACGTCCCAAATTTTACTGTTAGTTTCCTCAAAAGAGAGCATATCTTCGGCAATGAGTTGATTATTTTCGCGAGAGGCAAAGATTTTTTTCACCTCTTCCAAGTCATAACCTTTGGTGTTGATAAGTCCATGATTACGGTCAATAATGCCTACAATTTTTACACCTATTTTTGATAAATATAGTGCAGCAGTAGAACCTACATTGCCCCAGCCCTGAACAATGGCTCGCTTTTGAGTAACCTCTCCCCCCCATAGTTGGTAAAAATGCTTTACTGACTCAGCAACCCCAAAACCTGTAATCATATCAGCTACGGTGTATTTTTTAGCTATGGTGGTAGGTGTATATTCAGGATCCTCCAAAATTTTGGAAACACCTTGGCGTAATCGCCCAATTTTTTTTATTTTTTCAGGTTTGGATGGATTATAATATCCATTCACAACACCCTCTTGCGGGTGCCATAGGCCATATTTTTCAGTAATAGGAATTACCTCGTGAATTTCATCTACGTTCAAGTCGCCGCCTGTACCATAGTAATTTTTGAGTAAAGGGTAAACCGCTCTGTACCATCGCTCTAACACTTGATACTTTCGGGGGTCTTGCGGATCAAAGTTGATACCTGACTTTGCCCCACCAATCGGAGGTCCTGAAACCGTAAATTTTACTTCCATCGTTTTAGCAAGCGATACCACTTCGCGTCGGTCTAATCCTTTTCGCATGCGTGTACCTCCGCCTGCCGCTCCATTGCGTAAGGAATTGATAACCACCCAGCCTTCAGCTTCGGTTTCGCTATCTTTCCATTCAAACACAATTTCAGGCTGTTTCTCTTCGTACTTTTTCAATAAATCTTTCATAGTTCTTGCAATAAAAAAATAGGTAATTACAAATTTTGTCTTGTCAAGTTGAGCAAACAAAAGTACGCAACTTGTGGTAAATACGGTAAAAATATTACTAACTTTATCTTTTACTCAAAATTTGACCTTTTTTTGAGCAGATTATGAAAACTAAAATAGAATTTGCAACTCCACAAAGCAAAAAAAAATTAGCTGTTATACAAAAAGAAAGCAAGCCATATGTTCAAATTTCTTGGATATTCAAGACTTTTTAAGCTTTTTTGATTGTTAGGTTAGGACGGTGGTATTAGAATGTACGACAGCGGTAATTCTTTTATCGTTACTTGATGCATAAAGCAAAAATAAAAACGCATTATATATATTTCGCTAAATAGTAATTTTAGACCAAAACCAAAAATTGAATACTTGTAAAAAATCTTATCTGTTAGACCTCCCAAAGTTAGGAACTCTCAGAAGTTACTTTCTACGCATTAGGGATTGAAAGGGTAGCCCCCAAAAGGGCCTGGATAAAGCACTGAGGCAGCAGCAAAGCTCTGCAAAGACCGCTCTTCTTGAGATGAGCTTACTCTGCACTACAAAGGAAACACCTAATAAAAAATAACTATATAGTAATAAGCGTTTTTTTTAAAAAATTTTTTTGAATAGACACGTATAAATTTTGAAAAATCAAAAAAAAAACTTACTTTTGGCTATATATAACCTTGTACTTCTCCATTAGCACAAAAACCATAACCCTCATGAAAAAATTTATTGTATTACTCTTGCTTTGGGTACTTATAGGTTGCAAAAAGGACGAACCGAAACCCAATAATAACAATGACAGACCTGACGAGATAGGGCAAATCGTTGCCTTTAGAGAAGCCCAGTTTGCTACTGATTTAGAAATATATCAAAATCGGTATGCTATTGTAGCACACAAAACACGTGGCATAAGCATTTTTGATATATCCAAACCTAAAGAACCAACCTTGGTGAAAAACTTTGCCGCAGGTGACGCAAGGCAAATATTTGTAGATGGCAATCGCTTATATGTAGCAGGTTACGACCAAGGATACTTTATCTTTGATTTGAGCAACATCTCTAATCCCACACAGATTCACTCCTCAAATAATTTTTTTCCTTCTGCTATTACTACTAACGCAAATTACTACTTTTTAGGTGGTGGTGATGGAGGTCCAAACGGTGTTATCCAAATACGAAATAAAACAGACAACTCCTTAGTAGCTACTATTATCAATAGTACAAATGCTGAAAGCCAACGAGGGTTTCGGTCACTTTGTGTAAGTGGAAATTTTCTCTACGGAGGAACTAACGGAGGACATTTGAAAATTTACAATATTTCTAATCCTAACAGCCCACAATTAGTTTCTACTTACTATAACCCTGGCACACCCGGACATGCTCCTTGGATGTTAGGTATCAAAATATATGGCAATATTGCTTATCTATCTAACTGGGGAGCAGGTTTCATTGCCTTGGATGTAAGTAATCCAAGTAGTCCTGTTGAAAGGGGAATTATCGCCTCAGAACTGGGAACAGATAAAGCAAATTGTTATGACGCAGTAGTGCTAGGAAATACTGCTTACATAGCTAACGGCTGGGGCGGACTCTCTGTGGTAGATGTTTCTAATGTTGCAAATATGAAGTATAAATTTGAAGTCAATGAATCTAATCACACCTATCACGCAGTAGAAGTAGTGGGAGATTATGCCTACGTAGTAGATAATGGACTTAACCAAGGATTAAGAGTGATTAAAGTCAAATAAGTATTTAACCTATCATTTAGAAAAAAAGATAGTAAAAACTGCTTATCTAGTGGTAGCCGAGTAGTCAAAAGAGGTAAAAAATTAATTTCAGACTTTGACTGCTTATTTTACGAAAAATTTGAAGTATGGTATTCCAATTTTTTACTAATCCGCGTGATCCTGATCTGAGCCAAACTACTAAAACGCTTAAAACATGGGTTCAAGAGGAATTAGCTCTTACAAACGAGGCTATTGTGCGCATTAGCCAAATTCACTGTACCGAGCCGAGTTGCCCAGGAGTAGAGACTGTTATTTTAGTTTTTGAGCCAAATCAAGCTACTAAAATGTTGAAAATTGGAAAACCTATGGTTTTTGTACGAAAGTGGGACATAAAACCACACTTTTTCAAAGAAAAAACTTAAACTCCCTAAGTCTCAATATTGTAATGGGTTATGATATAAAAATTATGGTTTCACTTTCAATCTATTCAAAATTATGAAAAAATTAAGCATTTTTTTAGCTCTGTTATCAATTATGTATTTTCACATAGCCTCTGCCCAAAACAACAATCGCCCTGTAGTTACAATTAAAAGTTTACCTAATTCTACCGACGAGTTTATTTCTCTTCGCAACCAAATAGCTACTACTCCTGAAGGAGGGGCAGCCATGTTTATACTAGCTTTGTATCTTTATACCAAAAAACCTACTATGGGCATGGAGTGTATCATTTCTTCAGTAGATATGAGCGTACTTTCAGAAGCCCCCGAAGGCAAAGGATATAAAGGCTATGATTTAGGCAGTAGCAATAAAAGTTTACTTACTTCTCAATTAGACAAGGGCAAACATATTCCTTCCAGCTATTTCAAGGGAACAAGCCCGCAGAATGGCTACAAAGCTAGCACACCTTTCCAAGTAGAAACTTCTACTAATCCCTCTAGTGGCAACGAAAGTGAAGGTAAAATTAAACTTTTTGTGAAAAGTACAGGCGCCGACTCTCCTCGCCCTATTATGATGAAACAAAATGATAAAGGCATTTGGAAAGCCAGCGAATGGAGTAGCCTTTTGGTAGGTGTGCGCCCTCCTGCCACTACAGTAAAAGATGACTTATAGAATTAAGCTACTTCCGTTTTTAGATCTTGCCCGAAAAAACCTTACCCTTGCAAGGTAATAAGCAAAAAGTATGGTATAATTTTCAAATATTCGTAGTCATAGCAGAAGGTTTATTTTTTCCCCTGCTATGGCTATTTTCATTTCTGATAGTGTTAAAAAAACGTGATTTAGGCAACCAAATCTTGGATAAGTACAATATTTGCATAATCTATAAGATTAAATATTCGAAAACTACAATCCAAAAGTTTAATCATTCTTTAATTACTCAAAATCTTTTTCATAAACTCAAAATCTTTTTCAAAAGTTATAGGTTTTTATCAATAATATAGCCTAAATGAAAGGGATAAATGATTTCTAATTCCTTGTTAAATCCTGTTAGTTTATACTCAATAACTCCTTGCTTATTTACAAATATTTGTAAAGGAATACTCTCTTCCTCTCCCAATGACTTAGAAATTGCTTTGCAAAATTTGTTATCTTTATCATAAAGTATAGGTAAATCTAAGGTTTTTTCGGGGAATTTTTTCAGAAAATCAGCTAACCTCTTCTCGTCATCTACCCCTAAAGTATTTATCAAATAAACTTTTACACCTTGCTTTTATACTTATCATACAATCTTTTAAATGCTCGGAAACTCTGCAATGCACGAGCCACAAGCTGTGTTCCATAAAGCGAAAATATATGGCTGATTCTCCAAATCCTTGTTTTTGATAAGGTTCTGTGTGATCACTTTTTTATTTTTGTCAAACTCCAATAAACTAAAATTTATCATACTAATTTGTGGACTTTTATAGTTCTTTAAGTAAACAGTTCCCAAGGCATACACTGTGCTAAAAAAAGAACTAATAGATATAAAAATACGATAACCAACCGAGGCACATAACCACGATGATTAAAAAATAAACTAACTAAATTGAAAATCAGTGAGTTACAAATCAAAATTCTTTGTATTCATAAACTCTAATAGTTGAAAATATAAAATCAATATTCAAAGCGAACAGAATTACTTACCTTGGAGAAGGAGTCTTACAAGCCTCATTACAAGAAAATACCATTAAAAATCCACAGCCAATACTTGTAGGATTGGTGCAAACATCACTACAACTAAGCTTCTGTATCCATTCACAATTCACATTAAATAACGAACCTTTGGCACAATTACAATAACTACTACCTCCAGGATACGGACTATCGCTTGGAACTTCTATTGATAAGGCTTCTACCGTTCCAAAGGCTCTAAGTAGTTGTTTGTCGGAGAAATGAGGTTTTAATATGGGAATCCATTTTGACTCAAATGCTATTTTATTACTTTCAGAGAAAGTACTTGTGTAAAATTCATGAGGTATATCATTTTTGAGATTTGAAACGATATTTTTTTGAATTGTGCTTAGATTTTGAGATAACAAGAATTCGAGTTTTTCTTGCCAGATTTGATATCTTTATCTTTCTTCCGGAGATAAACCACTGAAAACAACTCTTAATTCATCTTCTGATAATCCATTAAATGAATTTAGCGTGATTTTAGTGCTTTTTTCAGTAGGGACTGGTAAAGACGATGTTAAATCATTATGATTTTTCTTGCAAGAAACAAAGTGTAGACCTAACCCAATAGTACCCATAAGCAGAGCAAACACTTGGAGGTAAAACATGGCACTACGCTTACACGAGGCGAGTTAGCCTCTGAAAAGATAGTTTTTGCATAAAATTAAGATTTAAATAAACGAAAATTTTGGTTAAGAATTTTGATTTAACTAAAAAGTAATCTTTTAGCAACAATTACACCATAAAATTAGTAAGCCTTTTTCAAATTTACAAATATTTAAGTATATTTTTTTCAGTTGTTTTAGAAAAAAAGCCTATAAGGTCTTAAAGACCTTATAGGTTTGAGTAAAAAGTTTGGGTTTTGGTAGTAATTAAAGTATTTTACTACACAATATTAAAATAATGCAAAAACATTTGTATAGCCCACCAAAATAGTAGTAAATACCCCATAGACATTATACCTAAGACAAACCCAAATAGTTCTTTTCTATGATGATTGGCTAAGTTCAATAAAGTATAATGTCTAAATGTGTAAAACAACATAATACCACCGATAATCAAGTTTACTATAATACCAATATTATAGAAATGATTGGTAAAGAAATATCTCTGAGAAGCAAAAACAAGTAGAGCCAATAGTAACATAATAGCTGCATATTTTTTTCCTTGCTTTGCTATTTCAGTGTTATTTGTCATGATTTCCTTCTTTTCCATACATTATTAAAAGTTTGATATGAATATAAGATAATAGCAAATAGTATAAATTTATAGTACAATTTTAATGTGAGGAACTAACACACACTAAGTAATTTGCTTGACAAACACTTAAATCACTTTGTAAAACAGCTGTAGCACCTGAAATACAGAGGCTTGCGTATAATCCTGCACCTAAAGGACTTATTAATGGTGCAAAAGCTAAACCTGTACCTGGACAAGTAAAAAAAACAGTAAAGCCATAGTGAGCATATGCACTACTTTGGCAAGCATCTCGTTGCCTAATACAGGGATTTTGTTCATTAGCTCCATTTTGGAGCGTAAGTAATTTACCAAAACCCTCTTGAAACATGACTTGTAAATCAGGGCTATTCATAGCAGATACCTCCTGAAATGCAGTATAAAATACATATCTCTTATAGATAATTTTATTCAATTCTTCCCAATATTCAGCATTGCTAAAGCCCAATAAGTCAATAATATTTGCAATGTTTTCTTGTGTAGGTGCTTGATTACTCAATGCTTGCAACTTAGCTATTCTAATAGCTTTTGCAGTGGAATCTAATTGAGAAAAAGCAATTGTGGTGAAATCTGAAAAAGTTTTAATTTGGCTCAATAGCTCCCTAAATTCTTGTGAATTAGCCAAGCTATCTAAGTGGTTTTGATTTGAAGTTCGCCTTATTTCCTTTAAGGGATTAGGCCTAACCTCTACTTTCTTACTACAAGCCCCCCAAAACACTATGCCCATAAGCAAGGCAAATAATTGGAGGTAAAACATGGCGGTACGCTTACGCGTAGAATACGCGATGCGATGCGCATCAACATCTGGGAGAACGTGTTTTTCATAAAAAATTGATTTTTGTTTTGAGCTATTATTTATTTTGAACAATATGTAACCTTACAAAGGTTATATTACAAAATCAGTAGGTCATTTTCAAAACTCCAAATTTTTTTCACGATTTTTTTTTCAGATTTAACAATTTCTTAATATACAAAAAAACCTATAAGATTTCTGAAAATCTTATAGGTTGAAGCAGAAAATTAAATGATTTTATGCAAAAATCTCCTTTTCCATAGGAATAGTTAGCACTTCGGTATCTAAGAGGCGGGTAGCCAAGCCTTGTGTTTTGGGCAATTCGTAATGGTAGAAAAATTTGAGCGTATGGATTTTGCTTTCATAAAAAGCTACGTCATCGCCTTGGGCTTTTCCTGTAATTAGGGCTTCTTTGGCTATGATGCCTTGTTTGAGCCACTGCCATGCTACGGCAACAATGCCAAAATATTCCATATAAAGGGTAGCATCAGCTAAAAATAGTTCTACCTCACCCTTAAAGGCATAGCCAAGTAGGTGTTGGGTAATTTGTTGCAACCTAGTGCCTGCCTCTTTAAGCAAATCGGCATATTTTTTCAATTCGTCATATTTGTAGGCTTCTTGTATAGTATTGGTTACTTCTTGGAAGTAAGCCATAGCTGCTTTGCCGTTTTTGAGTGGGATATTTCTGCCTAAAAGGGCTTGCGACTGAATGGCAGTGGTACCTTCGTAGATAGTTGTAATGCGAATATCACGATACATTTGCTCTACGGGAAAATCTTTGCAATAACCACCGCCACCAAATACTTGCAAGCCATTGCTTACGGAGATAACTCCTGCTTCGGTGGGATAGGCTTTGGCTACGGGAGTTAGAAAATCTAACAATAATTCATATCGCTCTTTTTCCTCACCTTGAGTAATGTGTGCCATATCTGCGTAATGTGTGCATTGCAGTATAAGCGAAAGACAACCTTCTACCATGGCTTTTTGGCTGAATAGCAGCCGACGCACATCGGCATGGTTAATGATAAGAGTTTGTGGTGCGTTAGGATCTTTGCCTTTATCGCCGAGGCGTTGTCCTTGGGGTCTTTCGTGGGCATATTTCAAAGAGGCATAATAAGCAGCAGAGGCGATTGCCGTGGCTGTAATTCCTACTCCGATGCGCGCTTCGTTCATCATTTGAAACATATATTGCAACCCTTTGTGTGGTTCACCCACGAGCCAGCCTCTACACTCTCCTGTTTCACCTGTGGCTAAATGAATAGCAGGGGTAGCTTTCTGTCCCATTTTATGATAGATGCCAATATTAGAAATGTGGTTATCCACTAACTGACCATTCTCAATACGTTTTTGAGGAACAACAAACAAGGAAATTCCTTTTGTACCTGCGGGAGTATCAGGAGCTTTGATTTTGGCAAGCATTAAATGGATAGTGTTTTCGGCTTGGTTGTGGTTTCCTGCTGAGATATACACTTTTTGCCCGTGCATTTTGTAGTAGCCGTGTGCAGTAGGTTCGGCGGTGGAGCTAATATAATGTAATGAACTCCCTGCATGTGGTTCTGTGAGAGCCATCGTGCCTTGCCACTCGCCAGAGAGCATTTTAGGCAAATAAGTTTCTTGTAATTCCTTTGAACCAAAGGAGATAATCAGGTTTGCTGCGCCTGTGGTAAGTCCTGTAAACATAGTCAAACTATTATTTGCTGCACCCATGATAAAATTCGTAGCAGCAGCTAATGACTCGGGCATTTGTTGTCCTCCGTATTCCAAAGGTAAGATATTTCCGATAAAACCTATCTCCCCCATTTTTCGCAAAAAAGTCTTCACATGGGGGTGAGTTTTAATTTCTCCGTTTTCTAACGTAGGTTCGTCTTTGTCTAATAGTTCATAATAAGGTTTAAGCAAGGTATCAGCTATTTGCACCGCTGAGTCTACTACCATATCCATTGCCTCTTTGTCAAAGTGAGCAAAGTACTCGTGTTTAGTTAGTTCACTTACTCGGAAGACTTCATGCAGCATGAAGTTGATATTTCTTCTGCTAAAATATTGTTGTGTCATAATACAAGATGAGTTTGAGTAGTGGATTAGATGTGTGAATTAGATTAAAAACGTACTATTCTTTCTTTGTAAAATTAAGATTTTTTTAACAAACCATACTTTACAGGAAAATGTTATGCTAACTTTTGTTTTTTAAGGTAATTTGTTCTCAACTTTTCAAAGAATGTCACGTATTCAAATATATAAAACTAGCCTAACTTGAAGTGTGAGAGCAGATTTGTAA
Organism: Microscillaceae bacterium; assembly: GCA_025054775.1. GTDB lineage: Bacteria > Bacteroidota > Bacteroidia > Cytophagales > Microscillaceae > JANWZA01. The sequence goes on along the minus strand of JANWZA010000047.1, from coordinate 65,667 downwards.
TTTTTTAATAGAAAAGCAAAAAATACATTAGGGATTGAAAGGGAAAAGCCCGTTTCAAGGGCTTGGTGCGAACACTGAAGTATTAGCAAAGCCCTGTAAAGCCCGCCCTTTTGCTTTATTAAGCAAGAACGAAAAAAGCAAAAGGAACACCTAAAATATAACTACAAACATAAATTCAAAAAAAATGCTTAAAACTTTGCAAAGTCCTGAAAAAAGCATAATTTTGCAGCTTAATCTCTTTCTTAAAAAGCGATAAGCAGTTTATCAAAAGTTTGTAAATTATTCGTGTTTTCTTGTTTGAAACCATGGCAAATCCTAAACGAAAAACTTCAAAAACCCGACGCGATAAGCGCCGTACACACTATAAGGCAACTGAACCAACGCTCGGTATTTGCCCTACCACAAAAACACCTCACCTTTACCATAGAGCTTACTTGGTAGATAATGACCTTTATTATAGAGGGCAACTACTAGTGGAAGGATTTAAGAAAGCAGGAAAGAATGCATAACTGTATTGAGAAAAAAGGTACAGGGCTGTCTCAATTTTAGTAATGAGGTAGCCTTTTTTCATTTTTTTTTATTAGTTTTGCATAAATATGCCCTAACAAGCTTTTTAATTTCATGACTTATACTGCCCAAGAACAGCAAGCCAGTCAAGAGCTAGAAAGCAAGCTGTTGGAGAAATATAAGCCTTTTACCCTTAACGATGCTGTTGCCGTTACAGGACTGCACGTGGGTAGTGTACGTCGTGCTTTAGAAATTTTAATAAGTAAGTATCATTGTGCTTTGAAAGTAACAGAAAACGGGGATTTAATTTATGACTTTGGCAAGTCTTTACGTAGAAGAGGAGAACGCACTTGGGCAGAGTTTTTTCAAGGCTTTTTGAATACGCTTTGGAAAATTTTTATGATTGTTTTCAAAATTTGGATCGCTATTACACTAGTAACCTACTTTGTTGTGTTTATTGTTATCCTAATAGTGATTATTGTGGTAATGCTTTCCAAAGCAAGTAAAGATGATGATGATAGTTTAGGTAATGTGGTTGGAGCATTCTTTAACGCTTTGGGAGAAATTTTTAAGCATATACTCACTTGGAATACACATACTGACAACTATTACTATGTTACTGATAATCAGGGATATACGTATAGACAATATGAACCTACACCTTCACCACTAGCAGTGATAGACAAGGAAAAAAAAGAAGAAAAGAGTTTCGTGGCTGCAGTGTATGATTTTGTTTTCGGTCCTGAGAGAGCCGAAATTCACCCTCTGGCAAACCAACAAGAAGTGGCCTCGTATATACGTAAAAATAAAGGACTAATTACTACGGCTGAAATTATTGGCTTGGCAGGTTGGAAAGGTGAAGAGGCTGAAGATTTCCTAGCCGATTGCGTTGCGCGTTTTAATGGTGAGCCTAAAATTAGTGAAAATAAAGTCCTTTATGTTGATTTTTATGAGCTCAGTCGCAGTCAAAACACTACTCAAGATGTACCAGTAATATGGTACTGGGATGAATATGAACCAGAATACCACCTCAATGGCAATGATGCTTGGACAAACGGTGGCATTATTTTTATGGGTGTATTTAATCTCATTTTTGGGTTAGTCTTTATGACTATGACCATGGAACCTGTTGATGAGGTTTTGCAAGGTTTCACATCTCAACAAATTTATTACATTTCACTTTTTTTAGGAACAATTCCTACATTGTTTTCAACTATATTTTTCACAGTGCCTATTCTACGATACTTCTACATTCAACCTGCCCGCTACCGAAGGGTACAGAATAACATTCGCAAACGTGTAATGAAAGCTATTTTTCAGCACTATAACGAACCCATTACTTTAGAAAAGTTGGAGCGCTGGATTAACGCAGGCAAAGAAGCCTCTTTAAGCACAGCAACTATCAAAAGCCACATGAAACAACTCGTGCAAGACCTCTGGGGGGATATGGAAGTAGACTCTCAAACAGGTTCAATAAGTTATGTTTTCAATCGCTTACGTGATGAATTGAATGAGATTGAACGTCTGAAATCTTTGCGAAAAGATGACATAGATTTGGGAAATGTTGTAATTGATATAGACTAATATCGTGAAAAAAAGTATAAGCTATTATCTGATATGATTTTACCCTTTTTTCCACTTAATTTAGTGCCTTTTCCTACTGAAAGGCTAAATCTACACATTTTTGAAACACGATATAAGCAACTCATAAAAGAGTGCCTACGAGAAAAAAAGACTTTCGGTATATTGCCTTTTATCAATAATAGCATAGCTACCATAGGCACAGAAATGCAACTGGTGCAAATTTACCGAGAGTATCTTGATGGTAGAATGGATATTGAAACGCGTGGCATAAGACGCTTCAAAATAATCTCCTTTGAAAACCCACTAGCAGGAAAGCTATATGCAGGGGGAAGTGTAGAATTTCTGGAAGACGAGAACCTCAGCCATGCAGATTTATGGCTTACGGAACAGTTGATTAGTTTAGTAAAAGAACTTTACCAAATTCTGCAAGTTTCTATAGCTATTAACGCCGAACAGGCAACTTTTCTATCTTATCAATTAGCTCACAGAGTAGGTTTATCTATTGAGCAAGAGTATGAGCTATTAGGGCTTCCTACCGAAATAGAGCGCCAAATGTACTTAGTAGAGCATCTTAAACATGCTATTCCTATTGTAAAGGAAATAGAGCGTACTAAAAGCCTTATCCGTATGAACGGACATTTCAAGCGTTTTGACCCACTCAATTTCTAAAACAACTCAAACTCAATAGCTACATAGTAAGGCTACATACACACATATCATGCCAAAATAGCTCACAAATTTAAGTAATTGATTTTCAATTATTTGAAAATATTATTTATATATTAAATTTTGCATAAAAAAACCTCTTAATTCTCTTACTCATATTCCAAAATCAACTTGAAAAAGTTTACAAAAATTTCCTATTTTTGCTAAGAAAGAAAAGGAGTTGGGTAATAAGGCGCATTCAAAATGCTATGGTCTCTGATAAGCCCTTTCTTTTTACTAAATCTTTTCATAATTGTTAAATATAATAGTTGCTAAATCCTACTTATGACACAAAACTAAAAGTTTATATTTACATACAAGATTTTCTACAAACTTAATTCATAAGTATTCATGACTATTCTTGCTAACTATATTGATGGAAAATTGATAGCTCCACTCAATGATAGATATTTGCCTAATGTCAATCCTGCTACAGGGCAGGTGTATAGTCAAATCCCTGACTCTGCCTCGCCTGATATTTTACAAGCCATTGCCGCTGCTAAAAAAGCCTTTCCCATTTGGGCGAAAACCACTCCTGCCTATCGTTGTGAAATTTTGCTTAAAATAGCTGATTTGATTGAAAAAAATCATGAGAAATTGGCTTTAGCCGAGAGTATTGATACGGGCAAACCTCTACATTTGGCTTTGCAAATGGATATTCCGCGTGCTGCTGCTAATTTTCGTTTTTTCGCTACAGCACTTTTGCACCAACAAGACAAAAGTTTTCAAACAAATGCCCAAGTTTTGAATTATACTTATCGTGTGCCTCTAGGAGTGGTAGCTTGTATATCGCCTTGGAATCTGCCTCTCTACTTGTTCACTTGGAAAATCGCTCCCGCCTTGGCCGCAGGAAATTGTGTGATAGGTAAACCTTCGGAACTTGCTCCTATGACCGCCTTCCTTTTAAGCCAACTTTGCATAGAAGCCCAACTACCTGCTGGAGTACTTAATATTGTGCATGGCATAGGAGCGAAAACAGGAGCATTTTTGGTAGGACATCACGACATCAAAGCCGTTTCGTTTACAGGAGGTACTGCCACAGGAGCAGAAATTGCACGCATTGCCGCACCTTCCTTCAAAAAACTTTCCCTAGAACTCGGAGGCAAAAATCCTACTATTATTTTCGCTGACGCTCCTTACGAACAGGCACTAGAAACTACCTTGCAAAGTGCTTTTACTAACCAAGGGCAAATTTGCCTTTGTGGTTCACGAATTTTTGTGCAAAAAACTATTTATGAACAATTTAAGCACGATTTTGTAAAACGCACACAACATCTCAAGATTGGAAACCCTCTGGATCCTCAAACACAAATAGGAGCAGTCATTTCTGAAAAACACAAACAAAAAATTGAGTCTTACATTGCTTTAGCCGAAAAAGAGGGCGGAGTTATCCTGACGGGGGGAAAGAAAGTAATTATGCTCGGCGAAAATGCGAATGGCTTTTTCGTAGCACCTACCATTATCGAAGGGCTATCCCCTCAATGCTCAATCAACCAAGAGGAAATCTTTGGACCCGTGGTTACACTACAACCTTTTGATACTTGGCAAGAAGTAGTAGAACAAGCTAATAACACTCCTTATGGCCTCGCTGCTAATATTTGGACTACTAACCTGAATACCGCACACCAAGTAGCCCATGCCCTCGATGCAGGAGTGATTTGGGTAAACACATGGCTTATGCGCGACCTACGTACTCCTTTTGGCGGCATGAAAGCCTCTGGAGTAGGGCGAGAGGGTGGATTTTACGCACTCGATTTCTTTTCGGAAGAGAAAAATATTTGCCTAAAAATAGAAAATAGCTAACCTTAGTTTACTCAATAAATGCGAGTGGATGATATATAGATAAAAATAAAGAACAAAAAGTTTTAATAGTGGCGCGAAGCGTATGGTTTGATTAGTTTTTTTACAAATTTTTAGTAATGATTTAACGATTGAGGTGATTTTTTGGCTAAAACATAGCCCTAAGGGTCACATCGTAATCGAGTCTTTTTAAGAAAATAATTACTCCCATAAGGGCTGTTGTTAAATTATATTCTCAACAAGGAATCCTCATTATCACTCACCATTTTAACATTTTTTTAACATTCTTTGAAACGTAAGAGCCTAATTTGTTGTAGCTTAATACATCTACTCTCCAAGCTACTTTTTACTGAGTATAAACTTGGTGCCAAAGTAGAGCTAATCTTTTAGTACATAAATATCATTCAAATTTCTACCTTGCTCGTTGTAATCTAAACCATACCCTATAACAAACAGAGGTTCTATCTCAAAACCTATGAAGTCGGGCTGAAGGGATGTCCGCAGGGCTTGGGGCTTAAAGAGCAAGGTTGCTATTTTTACAGAGAAGGGTTGTTGTTGTTGTATTTGTTTTGTTAGGTATTGTATGGTAAGCCCTGTGTCTATAATATCCTCTACCAAAAGTACATGTTTATTTTTTAGCCCTTGTTTTAAGCCTATTATTGGGTGGATTTCCCCTGTGGAATAAGTACCTGCATAAGAACTGATTTTTGTAAAATCTACGCACAATTGCCTATCCTGAGGAAAGTAAGTTAATAAATCAGCTACAAAACGGAATGCTCCATTCAAAACCCCTATCAAATAAATTGTCTGTTCTTGAGGATAACTTTGGTGAATCTGCCAGGCTAATTCACGGATACGTGCCTGTATGTGTGTTTGAGTAAGTAACACCTCAAAAGTCTTGCCATTGATATAAACCAGCTTATGGTTCTTTTGCATGAATCTGCTAACTTTGGAAATGAAAAGAAAAATAGTAGAGTAGTATAGTATGAACTCGCAAGATAAGCAAGAATAACACAAAAGACGAGGAACAGGAAGCCTCGTCCTTTCATAGGAGTATTATACCAACATTTTAACAGGTTCTTCTAAGAATTCTTTGAGGGTCTGTAAAAATGCTGCCCCTAGAGCTCCATCTACTACCCGATGGTCGCAAGAGAGGGTAACTTTCATAACATTTCCTATTACGATTTGTCCATTTTTAACTACGGGTACCTGCTTAATACCTCCTACCGCTAAAATACAAGCATCAGGTGGATTGATAATAGCTGTAAACTCTTCAATGCCAAACATTCCTAAATTAGAGATTGAAAAAGTATTGCCTTCCCAGTCGGCAGGTTGAAGTTTTTTGTCTTTGGCTTTTTTGGCTAATTCTTTAGTTTCCGCGGCGATTTGTGAAAGTGATTTAGTATCGGCAAAGCGAACCACAGGCACAAGTAGCCCCTCCTCTATAGCCACAGCTACACCAATATGTATATGATGATTATAGCGAATTCTATCCCCTAACCAAGATGCATTAACTTTGGGGTTTTTACGTAATGCCATAGCAGTTGCCTTTACTATCATATCGTTAAAAGATATTTTAACAGGTGAGGCTTGGTTCATAGCCTCACGTGCAGCTATAGCTTTATCCATATCAATATCTATCGTGAGGTAGAAATGAGGTGCAGAGAACTTACTTTCAGAGAGTCGGCGGGCGATAGTTTTACGCATTTGCGAAACGGGCACTTCTTCATAGCTCTCTTGTCCGAGAGGTATGCTTTGAATAACTTTGGTAGAGGGAATTTCTTTGGGGGGAGTAGGTTGGGATTGAGCTATAAAGTTCTCAATATCTCGTTTTACAATTCTACCTCCTTCACCAGTACCCTTGATCTTGGTTATATCATAACCTAATTCTTTTGCCAATCGTTTTGCTAAGGGCGATATTTTTATTCTACTCTCTACACTACCATTGGTTTGGGTAGTAAGCGTGGGCTGAGATGGCTCGGTAGCTCTTTTAGTATTTTGTATATTAGAACTAACAGGGGACTTGCCACTCTTTAATATTTCCAAGTAAGGCTTGTAGTCTGCTCCTGCCTCACCTATGATAGCAATCAACCCGTCTACAGGCACGGTAGTTCCTGGTTCAATTTGGTAAAGAATAGTACCTTTTTCATAGCATTCCAGCTCCATGGTAGCTTTATCAGTTTCTACTTCGGCGATAGGTTCACCTTCTTTCACAGTATCACCTACCTTTTTAAGCCAATTGACTAATACGCCCTCCTGCATAGTGTCGCTCATTTTAGGCAAAGTTATAGGGCGAATGTTAGGGGGAATGGTTACCTTTTGTGTGGAAATCGTTTGGGTAGCTGTAACCACTTCAGTAGTCTGTGTAATGGTAGTAGTTGCTTGTACTTGGCTTTTTTTAATTCCACTATCAGCTAAAAGATGTGAAAAATCTTCATTAGGGTTTCCAATAATTGCAATAGGGGCATTAACGGGAATAGCTTGTTTCTCAGGGGCAATGATATGAAGGATAGTACCAGAGAAATAGCTTTCAAGTTCCATGGTAGCTTTGTCAGTTTCTACTTCGGCAATAGGTTCACCTGCTTTCACGGTATCACCTACTTTTTTAAGCCAAGTGGCAATTACGCCCTCCTGCATAGTGTCGCTCATTTTGGGCATCAATACGAGTTCTGCCATAATATTGTGTATGCTTATTTGTATATATACTTGCAAAAGAATGGATTTTTGGCAAATTTGCATAAAAAACTTGAAAAAACGTTATTTTGCGAAAATAATCTTTTGGGTTACATACTACCTAAACGTTTTTGCAATTTTATATCCTTTACCTATGATGCTTAGTAGATGTGTAATATTGGTTTATTGTTTGCTGAACAATTTATATTTTTTTTATGTTTTAGCAAAAAAGCATATTCTAACTGCTATACTGTTTGTTATTTTTTTTATGTATATTATTAAAGTAAAAGGCAAAGCCAAGATTCCTGATTATATTCAACTACGAGATGATAATTTTGTGTTGGTAGCTTATTTTAGAGCAGACCGTCCTCTCAAGAATTTAGAAAAGTATAATTTAGCAGGCAAAGAAGAAGCCCTGCGCCGCTTGATTGAGACTATGCCTTTTGGCAAACTACAAAAATTAGAGATTTAGGGTTTTGCTATTCTATAGGAGCAGTTTATGGGTTATATCTATCTGATAATCAATATTTTGCTTACTACTTATAGTCAGGTAGTATTAAAGTGGCGTATAAACATGTTAGGTGAATTTCCCGAGGGTTGGTTAGCTAAAAGTTGGTTCTTACTCAGAGCCTTGTTTGATATTTACATTTTATCAGGTATGATAGCTACTTTCGTAGCAAGTATAGCTTGGATGGCAGCTATGAGCAAATTTGCTCTTTCATACTTGTATCCTTTTTCTATGGTATCTTTTGTTTTGGTATTTGTATTAAGTTATTTTCTGTTCCAAGAGCTAATTACATGGAAAAAAGTAATAGGCTTATTGCTTATTAGCGTAGGTGTTATTCTTATAGGTTTAGAGAAATGATATTTTAGAAAAATAATTCATGCCACTACATTGCTTGAAGTTAGGGTAATTGAAAGATACAGTTAGGATTTACTTAATTCTTTGAGTTTCATTCTTAACTTGGCATTAGGGAAAAAACCTTCTTTATCTTCAGAGAATTCAGGCTTGAGACGTCTTACAAAAAACATCTCTAATTTGCCGATGTGTTTGCTGCAGGCTTCGCAAATAAAATAATCTTTGATAAGGTTATACGTGTCAGAGGAGATGTTAATATGTCCTGGCTCTCCTTTGTTTTCAAATTGTGCAGCGATATTCACGGTACTTCCCCAAACATCATAAGCAAATTTTTTCTTACCGATAACCCCCGCAATGAGTGGTCCAGTATGTATTCCGATGCTAAGTTCCCATACCTTTTCGTGATTAGCTCGGCGTTTTTTTATGCTCTCTTGCATAAAGTATTGCATTTCTAGAGCAGTTAAAACAGTGTCAATAGGATTAGTTTTATTAGGAATAGGAGCACCTCCTACACACATATACGCATCTCCGATTGTTTTTATTTTTTCTACGTTGTATTTAGTAGTAATTTCATCAAAGGCAGAGAAATGCTCCTCTAAAATGCTTACTACTTCTCTAGGGCTGAGATGTTCGGTGGCTTGGGTAAAGCCTTTAAGATCGGCGAACATAACTGTGGCTAATTTGTAGAATTGGGCATCGGCTTTACCTTTTACTTTTAATTCGTCAGCTACCTCACTAGGTAAGATATTCAGTAGTAAGCGTTCTGCTTTTTCTTTTTCTTGCCTAATTAGGTCAGACTGTTTTTGGATTTGGTCATTAGTTTCAGCTAGTTTCTCTTCGAAATAATTTTGTCTACGTGCTCGCTTGATGAGTACTTTGAGAATACCTTTAACAATCTCGATTTGATTTGCCATGATATCGTAAAATATATCTTGCTCTAACATGAGCAAATGCGTTTTGACTATTGCCGTAACCGAGGCTGAACGTGTGCGATTGTCAGTATCTAACAAAGAATATTCACCGAAGACTTGCCCTTTTCGCAATACGGCAAAGTCATAATTACCTTCGTGTACGCGCACTGCTCCTTCTACAATCACATACATGGATGTCCCCTCATCTCCTTTTTTGAACAGGTTTTGGTCTGCCTCTAAATATACTTCTTTGGTTGCATCGGCTAATTTTTGAAGTACATTTTCATTAGTTTGGGCAAAAATGCCTACTTTTTTTAGAATTGCCAAGCGTTGTTCTGAAGTTGTAAGCATTGATATTGCAGTTTTGGTAATAACAAAAAGGCAAGTTTATAGCTTTTTTTTTAACATACAATTATACGAAATTTTGCTATGTAAAGATATAAATTTGCTTATAGGTTGCAAATTAAGCGGTTTTTACTTGAATGGATAAAAAATTTTGAGAAAAGTCCAAATTTTTGCTTAACTTGGATTTAGCTATTCAAATAGCCTAATTTCTTTAACTTATCGGTTCGCTTGCGCCAGTTGGATTCTACTTTTACATAAAGGGACAGAAATACTTTTACTCCTAAGAAATGCTCCAAATCTTGCCGAGCTTGAATCCCTAATTTTTTGAGCATACTCCCGTCTTTACCAATCATGATTTTGCGTTGGCTATCACGTTCTGTTAGAATGATAGCACGAATTACCGTGATGGTAGGTTTTTCCTTAAATTCATCAATAACTACCTCACAGCAATAGGGCAACTCCTGTTCATAAAGAAGGAATATTTTTTCTCTAATAATTTCTGAAGCTAAAAATCGTACTGTTCTATCGGTTAGGGTATCTTCGGGGTAGTAGGCAGGGTGTTGGGGCAGGTACTCTACTAACAAAGGAATCAGACCTTGAGTATTTTGCTTGTATAGAGCGGAGATAGGTAAAATAACCTCAGGAGCGAGTTTGGCTTTCCAAAATGCTATTTTAGGGGGTATTTCAGCCTCTTTTACTTTATCTATTTTATTAAGTAAGACAAACAAAGGTACCTGCCTTTTTTCTAACATAGGTAAAATCTTTGTATCTATTTGTTGATTATCATCATTTTGAGCATCTAACACAAGCACAAGAATATCGGCATCCTCAAAAGCTTCTTTGATGGTATTCAGCATAATTTCATGCAAAACATAGCTAGGACTCTGAATAATGCCAGGAGTATCAGAAAAAACGATTTGATAATTTGCCCCACTGAGAACCCCGATAATCCTATGACGAGTAGTTTGGGCTTTATAACTAACAATTGATAACTTTTCGCCCAAAAGTTCATTCATTAAAGTAGATTTACCCACATTAGGTTTTCCAATAATATTTACAAAACCTGCCTTATACCCGTTGGCTTGTGTATTTTCTTGTATCATAAATCTCTGAAAATCAGACCTAAAGATTAAGTAGAAATTTTTTTCTACAAAAATACTTGTTTTTTGCAAAAAAAATTTTTTAACTTTGCAATCCAGATTACATCGCAGAGTGGAGCAGATGGTAGCTCGTTGGGCTCATAACCCAAAGGTCACAGGTTCGAGTCCTGTCTCTGCTACTAAAAAAGTAAAGTTCATTTCTGGATTTAAGGTATTAGAAATAGACTGACTTGAAGAAAGGTTAGTCTATTTTTTTTATCCTTTATGGTCTTGGTTGTCTTATTTGATTGATTTTGAACTAAACCAAATGCAAATCTCTTTCGTTTTTTGAAAGTGCTAGTATATTTACTCAATTAATCTAATTTTGCTATTTTCTTTCTTTAACCAACTATGAATAATGTAGAAAAAGTACATTGTCTGATTATAGGTTCTGGACCTGCAGGTTATACGGCTGCTATTTATGCCTCCCGTGCAGGGTTACAACCCGTATTGTATCAAGGAGCAGAACCTGGAGGCCAGCTCATGCTTACTACCGAAGTAGAGAACTTTCCTGGATATCCACACGGAATTCTAGGACCACAAATGATGAGTGATTTACAAGAGCAAGCTAGTCGGTTTGGAGCAGATATTCGTACAGGAGTAGCTACGCGAGTGGATTTTAGCACCTCACCTAAAAAAGTAATCATAGATGATGAGAAAGAGATACATGCGGATGCCGTAATTATTGCCACAGGAGCCTCTGCCAAGTGGCTGGGTTTAGAGTCTGAGTCACGGTTACGTGCAGGGGGAGTATCCTCGTGTGCTGTTTGTGATGGCTTTTTTCATAGGGGTAAACCTGTTGCTGTGGTAGGAGGAGGGGATAGTGCCGCAGAGGAGGCCTCATACTTAGCCAAAATTTGCAGTAAGGTATATCTTGTGGTGCGCAGAGACAAGATGCGTGCTTCGCAAATCATGCAAAAACGTGTTATGAGTTTACCTAATGTAGAAATCCTATGGAATACCGAAACGGTAGAAATATTAGGTGAGCAAACAGTTACTGGAGCTAGATTTAGAAATGTACTAACTAACGAAATACGGGAAATAGAATTGAGTGGTTTTTTTGTTGCTATTGGACATCAACCTAATACAGCTATCTTTAAAGACTATCTTGCCCTTGACGAGCAGGGCTATATCATCACACGAAAGGGTAGTACACATACAAATATTGAAGGAGTTTTTGCCTGTGGTGATGTACAGGATAAAATTTATCGCCAAGCCATAACTGCTGCCGCCTCAGGGTGTATGGCTGCTCTTGACGCAGAACGGTATTTGGCTACTTTGGAGATACATTAAGTTTGACTCCCCCCTTTACATCGTTTTTTGACTATGAATTCACAAGTTTGGAATATAAAAAAATTCTTGAGTTCCTGATTTTTTAGTTTTTTTCATCACAAAGATAAAGTTTTGAACTTTAATTTAATTCAAAAACTTATACTTTAGGTATTTCTACGAAGTTTACAAAAATAGATTTACATGAAACACTAAGCACTTGAAAAACATGCTTTTTAGAACCACTTGTTTCTAAATTCCTCAACAACCCTGCTGACAAACTAAACTTGCTACCAAAGCATAGTAGAACAAGTTAGCCTCTATACCGATGCTAAGTTTGAAACCTTTGCTACAATTCCTAACCCAAGAAATTTTGTATTCCGTCTTTTTTATTACCTTTGCTCTAAAGCGATGGGTACACTTTACTTTTATTGTCAATTCGTATTAGAGCAAAAGTAGTAATGCATCCATTCTTTTTTCAGAAAATATACATTTCACCTTACTTCTTTGCTTTTTTATGATTTTTGAAAACCGTATTTCGTTAGGAGAATTAAGCCAACTCGTGCAATGTATTCGCCAAGAGATAGGAAGAATTATTGTAGGACAAGAGGAAATGATTAACCTGCTCTTGGTAGCCCTTTTAGCTGACGGACATGTACTAATTGAGGGCGTTCCTGGAGTGGCAAAAACACTCACTGCTAAGTTATTAGCTCAATTAGTAGCTGTAAAGTTTGCACGTATTCAATTCACTCCTGACTTGATGCCCTCCGACGTGTTAGGAACTGTTATCTTCAACCAAAAAACCGCAGACTTTGAATTCAAAAAAGGAGCCATTTTCACTAATTTGGTGCTCATTGATGAGATAAACCGCGCACCTGCTAAAACCCAGTCGGCTTTATTTGAGGTAATGGAAGAACGCCAAATTAGCATTGACGGCACTACCTATCCTATGGTCCCACCCTTTATGGTATTAGCCACCCAAAACCCAATAGAACAAGAAGGAACTTACCCACTGCCAGAAGCTCAATTAGATAGGTTTTTATTTAAGATTGAGGTACATTATCCAACTCTAAGCCAAGAAACTCAAATCTTGGAAAAAGCCCAACAACGCCAAGGCGACATTACCCGTGTAGATTTACAGCCTGTACTTACGGCAGAGAAACTTTTGCAATTTAGGCAGAAAGTACAAGAAATTCACGTAGAAAATCCCTTGTTACACTATATAGCTCAAATTGTACATCACACACGGCAGCATCCCGCTTTGTTTTTGGGAGCTTCCCCCAGGGCATCGCTAGCTATTTTGCGTGCCTCCAAAGCCTGGGCAGCTATGCAAGGTAGAGATTTTGTAAGCCCTGATGATATAAAATTTGTTTGTTTGCCTGTTTTGGCTCACCGTGTAGCACTTACCCCCGAAAAAGAAATGGAAGGCATAAGCACTCGCACAGTTTTACAACAAGTTATTCAAAAAGTAGAAGTCCCACGATGACAAAAAGAAACTTCTTTATTAAGACATCTAAGTTAGAATTTTATGAGTTTCTTAAATTGAAGCGGCATACCCTATGTGAAGAAAAGAGTATTGAAGAGCAATATTTCACAATTCCAAGACAACTATACCCTACACGACCTGTAATTTTTGATAATAAAATGATGGATATTGTGAAATAGCTATAAAATATAAAATTGTATTGCAAACTAAACTGCCAATTCTGTTCTGGTTTTGAGTATGAAAATGCATATCGTATATTTTTGAACCATTATACCCTGTCTATTCAAGGAATATTCATAAACTTATGCGTTTGTAATGAAATACGCCATTGAGGGTTTTGTTTTACATATTCTACTATCTTGGGTAGCACTTTAGGCATTACTGACCACTCAGGTTGCAAAAAGAGTTGGCAATTAGAGTGCATCTTGCTAGCAAAACTCTCTGCCCACGCAAAATCGCTTGAATTGTAAATAATAATTTTTAATTCATTAGATTTTTCATAAAACTCAGACAGGGGTGGCTTGAATTTTTTAGGTGAAAAACAAATCCAATCTAATTCTCCTGAAAGAGGATATGCCCCCGAAGTTTCTATATTGATTTGAAAGCCATAAGCATGTAAAGCCCTACAAAGAGCCGTTAAATCATACATCAAGGGTTCGCCTCCTGTAATCACCGTTAATCTCGAGGGAAATTGCGACGCTTCACGAGCAATTTCTTCCACATTTACCTTAGGGTATTTCGCCGCCTCCCAGGACTCCTTCACATCGCACCAATGACAACCCACATCACAACCTGCCAAGCGAATAAAGTAAGCCGCCCTCCCTTGAAAATGCCCTTCACCTTGCAACGTATAAAAGGCTTCCATCAAAGGTAAATCAGTGGTAAAAACTTGATTTTCATTATGTTGTGCCATTTTATCCACCTTAAAGCAATTTTACCTAAAATACATAAAAAATTCTATAACAATCAAAAAGCTATTGTTTTTAAGTTATCACGAAATTTGCAAAATATGATATCACATTACAGCAGATACAAACAACTAAACTTATTTTTATGTTTAGTTTTTAATGAAAAAATTCTAATTACTGGTTATATGAGAAAAAACCCTAAACAACCACCCAAAGAACAGCACCCTCCCCTCACTCCTGAAGATTATTATTTCAACGAACAGGGGCTAATGGTATTCACAGAAGCTTACCATCTTAAACGCGGCTACTGTTGTAAGAGTGGTTGTAAGCATTGCCCTTACAGAAAAAAGCAATTATGATTATTCAGTCAATTCCGATAGCTCAAAATGACAAAAAGCCGTCATATTGAAAAAATGTTTTCAATTCATTTAAAAAAACTGCCAAAATGGCATTAAATCTCCTCAAAAATCTGCCAAAAAAGGCTTGGTATAAGAGTTGTAAAATTAAAAGCGTACTAACTAAACTACAACACTAAAGACCGAGTTGGACGGTAGTTTAGTTAGGTGCTACTTCTTAATTGAATTATCTTAATTGTATCATAACTAAACCTTTGAATTAAATATGGGCAAAATCATTGGAATAGACTTAGGAACTACCAACTCTTGCGTAGCCGTGATGGAGGGTAACGAACCTGTGGTAATTCCTAACAGCGAGGGCAAACGTACTACACCTTCTATCGTAGCTTTTTTGGATAATGGCAATGGGGAGCGTAAAGTGGGAGATCCTGCAAAACGTCAGGCAATTACTAACCCTAAAAATACAATCTACTCCATCAAGCGCTTCATGGGCAAAAAATACAAAGATGTAGTCAATGAAGCCGCTATGATGCCATACAAAGTAGAGCAAGGACCTAACGACACTCCCCGTGTACGTATCGGTGAGAGGCTTTACACACCTCAAGAAATCTCTGCAATGATTTTACAAAAAATGAAACAAACCGCAGAAGATTACTTGGGAACCCCCGTTACCGAAGCCGTAATTACCGTACCTGCTTACTTTAATGATGCAGAGCGACAAGCTACAAAAGAAGCAGGACAAATTGCAGGATTAGAAGTAAAACGTATCATTAACGAACCCACAGCCGCAGCATTAGCCTACGGCCTAGACAAACGCCACAAAGACATGAAAATTGCCGTATTTGACCTCGGTGGCGGTACGTTTGATATTTCTATCCTTGAACTAGGGGATGGCGTATTTGAAGTAAAATCTACTAACGGTGATGTACACCTTGGAGGAGATAACTTTGACGAAAGAATAATTAACTGGTTAGTAGAGGAGTTCAGACGCGATGAAGGAGCTGACTTGAGACAAGACCCCATGGCAATGCAACGCCTTAAAGAAGCCGCTGAAAAGGCAAAGATTGAACTTTCAAGCTCTATGCAAACTGAAATCAACTTGCCTTATATCATGCCCGTAAATGGGGTGCCTAAACACTTGGTACGTATTCTCACACGTTCTAAATTTGAGCAGTTAATTGATGACCTAATTCAAAAAACCTTAGAACCTTGCCGCAAAGCTCTGCAAGATGCCAAATTATCAGCTAGCCAAATTGACGAGGTAATCTTAGTAGGAGGTTCTACACGTATTCCACGTATTCAAGAAGAGGTAGAAAAGTTCTTCGGTAAAAAACCTTCCAAAGGAGTAAACCCTGACGAGGTAGTGGCAATAGGAGCAGCTATCCAAGGAGGCGTATTAACAGGAGAGGTGAAAGATGTACTCTTGCTTGATGTAACACCGCTCTCTTTGGGTATTGAAACCTTAGGGGGAGTATTTACCAAATTGATCGAAGCTAATACAACAATTCCTACTCGCAAGTCTGAAATATTTTCAACTGCAACCGATAATCAGCCTTCAGTAGAAATACACGTATTGCAAGGAGAACGCCCTATGGCAAAAGATAACCGAACAATAGGTCGTTTCCATTTAGATGGTATTCCACCAGCCCCTCGTGGCGTGCCTCAAATTGAAGTAACTTTTGATATTGATGCTAATGGTATTCTCAACGTATCCGCCCGAGACAAAGGCACAGGCAAGGAGCAGAAAATTAGGATCGAAGCCTCCTCTGGATTGAGCAAAGAAGAAATAGAAAGAATGAAACGCGAGGCTATTCAAAACGAAGCTCGTGACCGTGAAGAGAGAGAACGCGTAGAGAAACTTAACCAAGCTGACTCGCTCATATTCCAAACTGAAAAACAACTCAAAGAATATGGCGACAAGCTAACACCTAATAGTAAAGCGAATATTGAAAGCGCGCTCAAAGATTTACGCATGGCTCACGCTGCCAAAGACATTCCTGCCATTGACAGAGCAATGAGCAGCTTGAATAGTGCTTGGCAAGCCGCCTCACAAGAGCTTTACCAAACAGGAGCAAACCCTAATATGGGCGGTGCAAGAACCAATGTTAATACAGATACTACTGACGTAGACTACGAAGAAGTAGGAAAGTAATCGCAGAGAAGTCAAAATCATACAAACCTTTTACCCTAATAAGGTAAAAGGTTTTTTAGTTAGTATTTAATTAGCTGAAAAGCAACCTTTTCCTTGAAAGGATAGAGAGAGCCTAAATTGTAATGATACGCCTAATGCAATTGATATAAAGTTTCGCTTTTTGACTAATCCATCAAGGATGTTAAAAGAGTTTCTTGTTTTTCCTTAAAAAATAATTAGCTTTGCAATCCAGTTTTTTGTGAAGCTAACTTTAAGAGTAACTTTTTATGCATATAGACATTCGTAGCCTGTTCCAAAATCCCCCGCTTGATACCAAAGTTGTTGTAAAAGGTTGGGTACGTAACCGCCGAGGTAATGCATATGTAACTTTTATCAGCCTTAACGATGGCTCAACTATCCATAACCTACAAATTGTAGCCGAAGCCCAAGACTTTGCTGAGCAGTTAATAAAGCAATGCACCGTAGGAGCTTGTCTAGAAGTGAGAGGCTGGTTTGTCAAATCCCAAGGAAAGGAACAGCCTTTTGAGGTGAAAGCACAAGAAATTTTGATTCTAGGACACGCCGACGCTGAAAAATACCCTATTCAGCCCAAACCCCATAGCTTTGAATTCTTGCGGGAGCAGGCTCACTTACGCATGCGTACCACTACATTTGGGGCAGTCTTCCGAGTAAGGCATCACTTAGCCTTTGCTATACATAAATTTTTTAATGACAGAGGCTTCTTCTACTTGCATAGTCCTATCATTACTGCCTCAGATGCCGAAGGAGCAGGAGAATTATTTAAGGTAACTACGCTAAATTTAGAAAATCCACCACGTACTGCCGAAGGGAAAATTGACTTCAAGCAAGATTTTTTTGGAAAAGAAGCTAATCTTACCGTTTCAGGACAACTAGAAGCAGAATTAGCCGCCTTAGCCCTAGGAAAAGTTTACACCTTCGGTCCCACCTTCCGAGCTGAAAATTCTAATACCACACGCCACCTTGCCGAGTTCTGGATGATTGAACCTGAAATGGCTTTCTATGACATTCACGACAACATGAACTTAGCCGAAGAGTTTTTGAAATACCTCATACAATATGCCTTAACGCACTGCCCTGATGACCTCGCCTTTCTTGATAAACGCTATGCCGAAGAGGAGAACAAAAAGAAAAAAGAGGAGCGAAGCGAAATGGGCTTGCTTGAAAAGTTAAATTTTGTGTTAGAGCATCAATTTGAACGTTTAACTTACACCGAGGCAATCCAAATTTTACTTGACTCACCTGCCCATAAGAAAAAGAAATTTCAGTATGAAGTGGCATGGGGTATTGACCTCCAATCCGAACATGAGCGGTATTTAGTAGAAAAATACTTCAAAAAACCTGTCATTTTGACTAATTACCCAAGAAAAATCAAAGCCTTTTACATGAAACAAAATGAAGGAGAAGACGTAGGAAAAGAAACAGTGCGAGCTATGGATATTCTGTTTCCAGGAGTTGGTGAAATTGTAGGCGGTTCGCAACGTGAGGAGAATTACGAAAAACTACTCACACGTATGAAAGAAGTAGGTATCAATCCTGAAGCTATGTGGTGGTACTTAGAAACTCGCCTCTTTGGGACTGCCCCCCACTCAGGCTTTGGGTTAGGTTTTGAACGCTTAATACAATTTGTTACAGGTATGAATAATATTCGCGACGTGATTCCCTTCCCACGAACCCCCCAAAATATCGAGTTTTAGGTGCAGCCTCTCAAAAATATTAACAATCTAAAAAAAAACTATCTTTGTATTATTTACATATTTTTCCACTTACAAAATACTACTTTTATGAAAAAGCTTGTTTTCTTGTTTTGTTGCCTACTTATCACTTTACTTACTAGTTGCCTCACTGCTGAACAAAAGGAGTACATTTTTGAACTCAACGGCAAAGGAGGAGGTAATTTGACTATAAGATACATAGGCATTCTCTCATCTCAACAAAAAGATGATACCGAATCTCCTGCAGAAAAAGATTATCAAGAACTTGTAGAAAACTATCTCAATGGCAGCCGCATACAAGAGGATTTTCCTAATGCAAAAATTGTTTCTAAACGCTTATACGAGGAGAACGGTAAACTTAACGGAGAGGTGATTATTAGCTTTGATAAATTAGAGCAAGTCAAAGTTTATCAATATGACAAAAACAGCCCTTATATGTTTAATTTAGCACTCTTTTCTGATGAAAAAGTACAAGAAAGTAACGGCAAACAAGGTCCTGACTTTATGCCTACTATTTTTTGGGATAAAAAACTCAAAAAACTGACCTTGAAAACTAAAATTGCCGAACAGAGTGAGAGCAATGTAAGTTTGCTAAAATTTTACAAAAAGGATAAGTAAGCTATAAAAAGACTTGCGGCAAACGAAATATCAATTTTGATAAAAAATGCTAATTTTGTGCAAAAATCTACATTGATCGTTCAAAATTAGCATTTTCATATTAACTGATTGCCTCGCTTATCTCATGCCTCAATTTACTCGCATTTTTTTATTGTTAATTTTTGTTTTTTCTCATAAAATTTTTGTTTTTTCCCAAAATATCCCCATTGGCACATGGCGAACCCACGCCGCATACCTACCAGCCAAAAAGGTAGCTGAATCGCCTAAATACATTTTTTGTGCTACCGAAAACGGACTTTTTTATTTAGACAAAGAGGAAAATACTCTTGAAACTTGGAGTAAAATTGACAGATTGAGTGAGGTAAATATTGAGGCAATGGCTTTCCACGCCCCTACCAATACTTTAGTATTAGGTTACCAAAATGGGAATATTGATTTAGTAACTTTTCGTGGTGTTCTTTTGGATATTCTCAATATCAATACCATAAAAAATGCTCGCTTGACAGGAAGTAAACGCATTAACCACGTACTTTTTCACCAAAATATAGCCTATCTTTCTACTGATTTTGGCATGGTAGTCATTGATTTAGAACGACGCAACCTTCGCGATACCTACCAAAATTTAGGGGCAAATGGTGAAACGATTGCTGTATTTGGAGCTACACTTTCACGCGATAGCATACTCATTGCCACTGAAAAAGGGGTCAGAATAGCAGCCTTTAATGCAAATATTAACCTCAAAGATTTTAACCAATGGCGAAGAGCGGGCAACAGCCTTACTAATCAAGTATTTCGCCATATTGTTAGCCGAAACAACGTAGTCTATGCTTCTTTGAATGGTACACAACTGCTCAAATATTCGCATCAAACTACGTGGCAAAATGTGAATATTGGCACAAGCCCGCAAATCAAAAGTTTGCGTCAAGTGGCTAATAGTGTGATTATTGCAAACCAAAATGTAGTTCAATTTTTAGATTTGAGCGATAATGTGAGCAATATTAGCCATAGCTTACTTGTCAATCCGCAAGATGCTACTTTGCAAGATAATACGCTTTGGATAGCCGATGGGCAAAATGGGTTAGTAAAACGTGAAGCAGGCAATGATTTTGTGCAATACGTTCCGAATGGTGTGGCACGTCAGGCAGTAGCCCGCTTATTGGCAAATGGACAAGAGATTATTGCTACTAGCGGTGGATTAAATCATGCAGGGCAACGGCTTAATAACAATGCAGGTTTCTATGTTTTTGATAATGCCACTTGGACAAACTTCAATGCTTACGATACACGCAACGCAAAACCTATTCCCGACATAAAAGACTGCTTTTCAATAGCTTACAACCCAAATGACCAAAGCCTTTACATAGGTTCGTTAGGCGATGGCTTACTTATTCGCAAACCTAATGGCACTTTTGAACGCATAAACGGCAATCCTTTTCAACCTAATGCCAACAATGAAATTCGCATAGTAGGCATGGCATTTGAACCACGTGTAGGACTATGGATAGCTACCGCAAACATGGGTAACAACCAACCCTCACTCTACTTACGCAAACCTGACGGCACATGGCAAACCTACACCTTTGCCTCACCTGCTGAACGTAATCCACTAGACCTGATAGTAGCACGCAACGGTGTCAAGTGGTTACCACTTAACAGCCAAGCAGGAGGAGGTATTTTGGTTTTTGACGAAAAAACCAACCGAAGTCGTGTACTCAATACCTCGTTTAATCAAGGTAGTTTGCCCACTAATAACGTAAATTGCCTCGCCCAAGACCTAGAAGGACAAATTTGGGTAGGTACAGACCGCGGCATAGCTATCTTTTTCAACCCAAGCCGTGCCTTTGAAAATATTGATGCAGGGTTGCCTATTTTTGAGGCTCGTCCATTGCTTCGTGCCGAAGTGGTCACTTGCATTGCCATAGACGGTGGCAACCGCAAATGGATTGGTACAAATAATGGTTTGTGGCTTTTCAATTCCACAGGTTCACAATTAGTGCATCACTTTAACGAAGAGAATAGCCCTTTGCCCTCCAACCAAATTTTGAGTCTCGCTCTTAACCAAACCACAGGAGAGGTATTTATTGCTACCTCTAAAGGCATTGTTTCCTACCGGAGTGATGCCACCCAAGGTTTTGAAGTCAATACAGATGTAAAAGTTTTTCCTAATCCTGTCTATCCTGATTTTAGCGGTGTGGTGGCTATTGCGGGTTTAGTAGAAAATGCTGTCGTGAAAATTACAGATATTAACGGGCAACTTATTTATCAAACCCGAGCCCAAGGCGGCACCGCTACATGGAACGTACAGGATTACAACGGCAGACGTGCCAAGTCAGGAGTGTACCTCATTTTCAGTGCTACCGAAGACGGCAAAGAGGCTCTTGTGAGCAAAGTAGCTGTTTTAGAGTAGATACTAACGTTTTATATGCATAATTGCCAAAATTTTTCCTCACATTTGAGAAATATACCTAATTGCTAACAAAGTTTGATAAAATATTTCAACTTATACCACCTTTACCGTAAACAATTTGCCCTCAATTTGATTTTATAGGATATGATTTTTTAACTTTGTCATATCTGTTTGTAATCTTTGTAATCTTATTGCATACTCTTTACTCTTTTACCTTACAGAACCATGCTAATAGAAGCCGGAGAATTACTCAAAAAAATCAACAGCCCTGCTGATTTGCGAGCCTTACCTCAAACAGAACTCTACCAGGTATGCCAAGAACTACGGCAATTCATTATAGATAATGTTTCTATCTACGGAGGGCATTTCGGGGCAAACTTAGGTGTAGTAGAACTCACAGTAGCCGTACACTACGTCTTTAACACCCCTTATGACTTACTTGTATGGGACGTGGGACATCAAGCCTACGGACATAAAATCCTCACTGGGAGACGTGATGTTTTTCATACTAACCGTTCCTATAAAGGCATTTCAGGCTTCCCCAAACGTAAAGAAAGCCCTTATGATACGTTTGGCGTAGGGCACTCCTCTACTTCTATCTCAGCAGCACTCGGTATGGCAATCGCCTCTAAATTAAAAGGAGAGGAGCGCCAACATGTTGCAATTATCGGCGATGGTGCTATGACCGCAGGACTCGCTTTTGAGGGTATGAATCACGCAGGTGTTTCAGGTACTAATTTGCTTATTATCTTAAATGACAACTGCATGTCTATTGACCCTAACGTGGGCGCCCTAAAGGATTATCTTACTGACATAACCACCTCAGCCCTCTACAACCGCTTCCGCAATGAAGTATGGAAGATTCTAGGTAAATTTAACCGCTTTGGCATTAAATTTCAAAAACTAGCCTCTTTGGTTGAAAATGCTATTAAAGGTACTATCTTACGACATAGCAACTTCTTTGAATCTCTCAATTTGCGTTACTTCGGCCCTGTAGATGGGCATGATATCAACCATTTAGTAAGCGTATTACAAGACCTTAAAAAAATACCTGGTCCTAAACTACTGCATTGTGTTACAGTGAAAGGTAAGGGCTATGCTCTAGCTGAAAAAGACCAAACTAAGTGGCATGCCCCTGGCTTATTCGATAAAATCACAGGTGAAATTTACAAAAAAAATTATGACAAACCTCAACCTCCTAAATATCAGGATGTCTTTGGACATACTATTCTCGAACTCGCCAGAGAAAATCCTAAAATCATGGGCATTACCCCTGCTATGCCTTCGGGCTCTTCACTCAATGTTATGATGAAGGAAATGCCTGACCGTGCTATTGACGTCGGTATTGCCGAACAGCACGCCGTAACCCTCTCTGCTGGCTTGGCTACACAAGGTATGACGGTATTTTGTAATATCTATTCAACTTTTATGCAACGTGCCTACGACCAAGTAATTCACGATGTATGTATCCAAGAACTACCTGTAATCTTTTGCCTCGACCGAGCAGGTTTCGCAGGAGCAGACGGACCTACCCACCACGGAAATTATGACTTAGCTTACATGCGGTGCATACCTAACATGATCATTTTCGCTCCAATGAATGAAATTGAGTTACGAAATATCATGTATACCGTTTCATTGGATGAGTTTAAGAAATTGAAATCTGCTATTTCTATTCGCTATCCGCGTGGGCAAGGAGTAATTCCCGATTGGCGCAAACCTTTTGAAAAAATACCTATTGGCAAAGGTAGAAAAATACGCGAGGGTAAAGACCTTGCTATTTTGAGTATCGGGCACATTGGCAACTATGTAGTAGAGGCTTCAGAACAATTAGCACTAGAAGGTATTGAAGTTGCTCATTACGATATGCGTTTTGCCAAGCCCTTAGATGAGGAACTCTTACACACCATTTTCCAAACATTTGATAAAGTAATTACCATAGAAGATGGTTGTAAGCCTGGAGGCTTTGGTAGTGCAATTGCCGAATTTATGGTAGATAATGGTTACACCTCACGCCTGAAACGCCTAGCGATTCCTGACACCGTAATAGAGCATGGTGAGCAAATAGAATTGCACCGTGAAGTAGGTTTAGCTCCTGAGCAAATTGTGCAAACCGTAAAAACTATGCTTGAAACTACTTCGGTTTATGCTTGAAATAAGTATTTCATTTTCATTTTTTTAATCCTATACAAGTTATGTATCTTACACTTGTTTTTTTACACTCTTGGTTACGTTGGCTTTTAATAGTGTTAGCCATAGCCGCTGTAGCACAAGCCTTGTTAGGTTTTTTGAGTAAAAAAGATTATACTCAGGCTAATAATAGAATTTCTGCAGGCTTTATCGGTACTATGCACTTGCAGTTAGTTATTGGCTTACTGCTGTATTTTGTGTACAGCCCTTTGGGGTTGCCCCTATTCAGTCAGAGCATAAAAGCCGTTATGAAAAACCCTGACAATCGTTTTTGGGCCGTTGAGCATATTAGCACTATGCTTGTTGCTGTTATTATTGCTCAAATAGGTAGAAGCGCGGGCAAAAAAGCCAAAACCGATACCAAGCGTTTCCGAATGGAATTAATTTTCTTTGGAATAGCTATGGCATTAGTGCTAATTTCTATTCCTTGGTCTTCTAGACCTTGGCTCAGATTTTAAGGAAACAACGCAATAAAGTAAGCAAATTTTTTGCTTCCTTTCTTTTATTTTTGATTGATGTAGAGCCTTACTTGTATGTAGTACCGTCTCCTGCTCTAATTTCACACATAACGCAAAAGGGCAGTGGTTCAAATGTATGAGCGGAATTATTAAATCACTTTGTCAATAAAAATTTTTTATCTATTTTCACAACATCATACATTTTACACCACTACCCTACATTTTAACTGCTATGAATGAAAACAAAAAGATTAGTCATAGCACGATACCTTGTTTCATAACCTTTACCTTTATGCTTATTAAACTTGGAAATTTGCTAAACTCTTTAATTCTCCCTTTTTCTAAAACCCATGCCACATCAACTGCCCGAAATAGACCTTAATAACTATTACTATGACTTACCCGAAGAGCGAATCGCTAAAGAACCTCTACCCCAGCGTGACCAAGCCAAATTATTAGTCTACAAGCAGGGACAGATCCACCATTCGCAGTTCTTTCAGCTTGTTGAGCATTTGCCTGAAGATAGTTTTTTAGTATTCAATGATACCAAAGTTATTCCCGCAAGGTTGTATTTTGCCAAACCCACAGGAGCGGTTATTGAAATTTTTTTACTTCAACCTCATCAACCTACTCTCGTGAGTCAAGCTATGCAAGTTACCTCAGAATGTAGTTGGAAATGTCTCATTGGTAACCGCAAGCGATGGAACCAGCATCAAGAACTTGCTCAAATGCAAATCATTAACCAAAACGGTAAAGAACAAAAGATTCAACTTTCGGCACGCTTGCTAGACCCAGCTCAAGATATAATTTCTTTCTCTTGGGATAGTCCTGCATTTGCTTTTCACCAAATTTTACAAATTTTTGGGGAAATGCCTTTGCCTCCTTATCTTAGACGCAAAGCCACTGAAAAGGATAAAGAACAGTACCAAACCGTCTATTCTAAAAAAGAAGGTGCCGTAGCTGCCCCTACTGCTGGGTTACATTTTACTGAAAATGTATTGAATAGCCTCAAAATCAAAGGATTAGGAACTGACTTTATTACTTTGCACGTAAGCGGTGGCACGTTCCAACCTATCAAGGTAAATAATGTGGTGCAACACCCTATGCATAGCGAACAAGTGATTTTCTCAAGAAAAAATATAGAAAATCTACTAAAGAATTGGGGAAATATTATTGCAGTTGGTACAACTTCCATGCGAGCCTTGGAAAGCTTATACTGGTTTGGAGCAGAATTAATGCAAAAGTCATTGCACGAACTGCACCCCTTCGAAGTCCAAAAGTTAGCACCTTACCAAATAAATAGTACCGAATTACCACACCCGAGAGCAGCTTTAGAACACTTACTTAACTATATGCAACAGCATCAATTAGAGCAACTTATGGGCGAAACTGAAATTTTTATTTTTCCAAGTTACCATTTCCAAATGTGTAGAGGATTAATAACCAACTACCATTTGCCTGCCACTACACTTATTTTGTTAGTAGCCGCTTTTATCGGCGAGGATTGGCGAAAGGTTTATCAAGAAGCCTTAACAAACCAATACCGATTTTTAAGTTATGGTGACTCATCTCTGCTCTTACCTCATGGTTAAACAGTTTTAAGCAAAAAAAAGTTATCTTTGCAATCTATAATTACCTGTTTGAAAGCCTCTTTAGAAGGCACAAGTTGTAAGTTATTCATAGTCAAATCACTTTAAGTAAGTAATTCCCTTGAAACCTACGTTCAAATATCTGTTACATTTCGTATTATTTGCTATCTGTGTAATTACTTGCACCTTGGCAGGTTCAGAGTGGATTTACGGAAGACTGTTTTTTGTAAACGAAGACGGAATAGGTTGGAGTAAATGGCTTACTAAAGAAAAGTTTTTACAAGGATTTCACTTTTCTATACCCTTTTTACTTTACCTTACAGTCCATGAGTTCGGGCATTACTTCACAGCCCTTTGGTATAGAGTGCGTGTAACCCTACCCTATTACATTCCACTTTGGTTTGGGATAGATATGAGCATTGGTACAATTGGAGCCTTCATTCGTATCAAAGGCAATATTCACAGCCGAAGGCAATTTTTTGATATTGGCATAGCAGGGCCCTTGGCAGGTTTTGTAGTTTGTTTTGCTACCCTGTTGTATGGTTATTTGACTTTACCACCTATTGAGTACATTTTTCAAATCCACCCTGAATATGCCAAATTTGGGAGAGATTATGCCCTATACGCTTACAACCAAGACGGCTATACTATTGCCATTGGTAAGAGTTTGTTGATTTTATTCTTTGAAAATTTCGTGGTTTCAGACAAAAGCCTCATACCCAACCAATATGAAATGATGCACTACCCCTATATTTTTGCAGGACACTTAGGGCTGGTTTTTACAGCATTGAACCTTTTTCCTATCGGGCAATTAGACGGGGGACATATACTCTATGGGCTTTTAGGAGAAAAAAAACACCGAATTTTAGCTCCTGTTTTTTTCAGTCTCTTTCTATTTTTTGCAGGAATCGGTATTATTTCACCAAGCTATGAAACAATAGATTTACTGATCTATACTCCACTTTACATAGGAGGGCTTTACCTTATGTTTATTCGCATTACATCCCAAAGCCAAACTGCTTTCTTATTGAGTATGAGCATTTTTGCAGGGCAGTACGTATTTAGCTTCTTTTTTCCAACAGTGCAAGGATATAGTAGCTGGCTTATTTTTTGCTTTATCATTGCTCGCTTTTTAGGAGTATATCACCCTGCCGCCGCTGATGACACTCCTATAGACTTAAAACGTAAAATTTTAGCCTATTTGGCATTTTTTATCCTTATTATTTCATTTAGCTTTAAGCCTATTGATATTGTAGAATTAAAAAAGACTACTCCCTTACTTCCTAAATCAGTCGCTATTCAATAATTTCCGAATTTTAATAACAAGTAATTTTTGGCTCTCCAAGTTATTTATTCTTAAATTGTTTAAGATTGTAAAAAATTCTCATAAAAGAGCTATTTTAGATTAGACCCCCTAAAAATATAAATCTTTGATAATAATTATAAGTTTTTTACAATCCTAAATAACTTCAGATACTAAAAAACGTAATTAGCGGTTTAATTCTAATAAAATTTCGCAAGCTATCGCCACTCATTTTATGTCTCTGCCAAATATTTCTGTGAAGATTTATTAAAACACTATCTCAACTAATACAACTCTTAGATACATCTGACTAAAATAACACTCTAAACTTGACCGTATTAGGGATATTGCGGAGTTCGGCAATTACTTGCTTGTTATATTCTTTATCAATATCTGTAATCACATACCCTATTTTTTCATTAGTTTTTAGGTATTGCCCTAAGATATTGATTCCATTTTTAGCTAAAACTTGATTAATTTTTGCCAAAATTCCCGCCACATTTTCGTGTATGTGTATTAAACGATGAGAATTTTTTTGCAAAGGTAACTGTAAATTAGGGAAGTTTACACTACCAAAAGTATCACCTTTATTGATATATTGAATAGTTTTATTAGCTACAAATTCGCCGATATTAGCTTGCGCCTCTTCGGTGCTACCGCCGATGTGCGGGGTAAGAATGACATTAGGCAAACCTTGCAGAGATGAAACGAAGGGGTCTTTGTTTGTTTTAGGTTCGTTTAAGAACACATCAACACCTGCTCCCGCTACTTTTCCTGTTCGAATAGCCTGTACCAAGGCCTCAGTATTTACCACAGAGCCACGGCTAAGGTTCAAGAAAATCACACCTTTTTTCATGATTTCAAATTCGGCATAGCTAATCATGTTATCATTTTCAGGTCTGCCATCTACATGGAGGCTCACAATATCGGCAAGGGCTAATAATTCGTGCAAAGACTTACATTTTTTAGCATTTCCGAGGGCAAGTTTTTCCACTATGTCATAGTAATATACTTCTAATCCTAAACTTTCTGCTAACACTGAAAGTTGTGTGCCAATATTACCATAGCCTATAATGCCTAATTTCTTGCCTCTAATTTCAAAACTACCCTCTGCACTCTTATCCCAAACCCCTTGGTGCATTTTTTGGCTTTTATCAAAGATTTTTCGCATAAGCATAATCATTTCACCTATGGCAAGCTCTACTACACTACGCGTATTGCTGTAAGGTGCATTAAACACAACAATCCCTTTCTCCAAACAAGCCTCTAAGTCAATCTGGTTTGTGCCGATACAGTAGGCCCCAATAAGCATGAGTTTGTTAGCATTCTCTAAGACTTTTCGTGTAACCTGCGTCTTTGAGCGAATGCCTAAGATAGAAACATTTTTAATCTTCTTAGCTAACTCATCCTCATCTAATGCCTCTCTTAGAATTTCTACTGTATAGCCCTCTTGCTTAAAATATTCAATAGCCACAGGGTGAATATTCTCTAAAAGCAGTACATTGATACGGTTTTTAGGGTATGAGATTGCCATTGGCAACTTATTATCATATAAAAATTCCTCTAGACTTGGAGCAATGTGGTCAGCTTTTTGAGTAACGGTTTGACGCTCTACGTTTTCGGTAAAGGCATAGAACTTATTTGCTAAACCTGCTTCGCGAATTTCATAGTCAGTATAACCATCTCCCAAGACGTATACATCGCCTTGCAAATTGAGCGATTTGAGCAATTTTACTTTACCTTTATCTTCTGAAAGTACATTTTCAGGGCGATATCCAATGAGATTGCCTTGGTCGTCAAATACACATTCGTTAGCAAAAATATTTTGAGGCAAAATTCCAAATTCGGTTACAATAGGTTCAATAAATTCCCTAAATCCGCTTGAGACAACTAAAATATTTTCCTTGTAAAGCTCAAAAAAAGTTTTATTTCTTTGGAACGAGTCTGAGATTTTAGTTTTAAGAATTGCTACCAAAGTAGGAAAATGTTTTTTATGAGCATGCAAAAGTTGGATACGTTTATTCAATGATTCGGCGAAGGAAATTTTACCTTCCATGCCCATCTGAGTAAGTTTTTTGATCTCTGCCAAATATTGTTCTTTTTGAGGATGATTTTCCAAAGCAATTTCTGCTAATACATCCAAACCTTCTACTTTGGTAAAAGTACTATCAAAATCAATAATGATATATTTTTTAGAGCCTTCCATGTTTAGTTTATGCAAAGATTGATAAAATGCGGTTGCAAAGGTACGTTTTTTTTTAAGAGTTCACAAAGAGGTATTTCTTTGCCCATAGCTACAAATTTTAACATTCTATTGATAAATCGTAATAGAAATTTACCATAGAGCTAAGGAATAAACTTTGGTGAAAATAAAGTTGTAAAAGCCTGAAAACTTTTCTTTTTTTATTTTGCGAATTAGGAAAAAAAGCCTAAATTTGCAGCCTAATTTTAATAGCTATATCTCAAAAGCAAGCTTTTGAGAAATGTGTCACTCGTATTTAAGTAAAATATGTACGCAATCGTAGAAATCGCTGGTCAGCAATTCAAAGTAGAAAATAATAAATATATTTATACGCATCGTTTAGATGCAGAAGAAGGAGCAGAACTTACCTTTGACAAGGTGTTGCTTATAGACAATGACGGAAGTGTCAGCGTAGGGAAGCCTACTGTAGCTGGCGCTAAAATATCTGCCAAAGTAATGAAGCATTTGCGAGGAGAAAAAATAATCGTATTCAAGAAAAAAAGACGTAAAGGCTACAAAAAAACCATAGGACATCGCCAAGAATTAACCAAATTAATGATAGAAAATATTGTGTTTTGAGGTAAGTATATTTTGTAAAAAGTTACAAGAGTAAGCATTGAAAGTATTGTTCCAAAAATAAATTTTCTAAAACTATGGCACATAAAAAAGGAGCAGGTAGTTCCAAAAATGGTAGAGAGTCCGAAAGTAAACGTTTAGGTGTAAAATTATTCGGTGGTCAATTTGCTAAAGCAGGTAATATTATTGTGAGGCAACGTGGTACAAAATATCATCCACATACCAACGTGGGCATGGGCAAAGATCACACCCTTTTTGCTTTGGTAGATGGTATTGTACGCTTCAAGCGAGGGCGCAACAATCGCTCGTTGGTATATGTAGAGCCTGTACAACCAGCGGCACAAGCCTAAAAAGTAAGTTCAGTAATGCGAAAAACTAACTAATTTTCACATCTCTTTGCAAAGAAATAAAAAATATGGTGTAGTGAGAACTATGCTTGTCTAAAATGTGATACCATCAATTTGGTGCTCAATGGCAAAAATAAGAGCGACACCTCTACTTATCATTGCAAAGATTGTGGTGTTTATCGGATGTTGTATAGGAAAAAAGGTAAATAAGGATGCGTAACTATGAAGAACGAAATAGCTAGCGTGTTGCATAGGTTGTATTTTCAAAGTTAGCCACACAAAATTAGCCACGTAACCTTATATAATAAGCTAAGAAACCAAAAGTTTAATGCCCTTCAAGAAGCCTTTCAAGAGGCAATGCCAAACTCTGTACTGAAAATGGATGAACTATATTTCTTACCTACGCTTGAAAGCCAATCCAACTACATCGGGATAGTAGAAAATAACCAGAACAAACAATAATGTTTTATAGCAATACGGAAAGTTGTAAACACTTGTGGTGAAAATTGCCACATAGTTGTTTACAATATACGATTTTCCAGACTCTTGGAAATCCTATAACCTGCCTTTCTGAGGCTATGTGTAGAAAGGTAGAGAAGAAAATAGAGCTTTCTAAACATATATATGAAATAGTACGAGCCAATGATTTAGTTGTTTAGTCAATAACGTTATCTTTTTCCAAAAAAGCATAATGTTGAATTTGCATTTCAGAGTTTGAGCATATGTAAAAAACTAATACTACCCAACCTCAAATAAAAAGGCAAGAAATCTCTCCTCCAAATTTCATTATATCTTAAAAAAATCTTATTTTTGCATCAAATATTCATATTCTTCGTAACTAACTAATACTATTAGCTGCTTTTTCAGCAATTCTAACAAAAGGCTTTTTCAAGCGGTTGTAAAGTGAGACATGCTCGTTAAAAGCAAAAAAATAGAATTACCTTTTATCTTTAATTACTTCAAAATTTCACTAATTTTATGAATGCAGAAGTTTTAACCTCACGAGAGGAGATAATTGCCGAAATGGTACAATCCATTCGTAGCTTCGGCGAGAAATATATTGCCCCTTTTATTCGTAAGTGGGACGAGGAGCAGTATTTCCCAATAGAAGTATTTAAACAACTCGGAGAACTTGGGCTAATGGGCGTACTCGTTCCACAAGAATATGGCGGAACGGGTCTGGGCTATAAGGAGTATATCAATGCTATCATAGAATTAGCTAAATTTGATGGCTCCATCGGCTTGTCTATGGCAGCGCATAATTCATTATGTACTAACCACATACTCATGTTTGGCAACGAAGAGCAAAAGCATAAATATTTGCCTAAATTAGCCTCTGCCGAGTGGATTGGAGCCTGGGGTCTTACCGAACCTAATACAGGCTCTGATGCAGCTAACATGCGCACCGTTGCTCGTAAAGAAGGGGAATATTGGGTAATCAATGGTGCCAAAAATTTTATCACGCATGGCAAATCAGGTAATGTGGCTGTAGTAATTGCCCGCACAGGTGAACTAGGAGACTCACACGGCATGACTGCTTTTATTGTAGAACGTGGTACCAAAGGCTTTTCTGCAGGAAAAAAAGAAGATAAATTAGGCATGCGTTGCTCTGAAACAGCAGAAATGATTTTTGAAGATTGCTATGTTCACGAAAGCCAAGTATTAGGTGAAGTGGGGGAAGGCTTTATTCAGGCTCTTAAAGTGCTTGATGGAGGGCGTATTTCTATTGCTGCACTCTCTTGTGGTATTGCTGAAGGGGCTTATCAAGTGGCTCTGGCTTATTCTAAAGAGCGGCAGCAGTTTGGACAACCCATTTCCAAATTTCAAGCTATTGCTTTCAAATTAGCAGATATGGCTACCGAAATTGAGGCCGCTAAATTGCTCACCTTCCGAGCAGGTGAACTCAAAGATGCGGGCAAACCTGTTACCAAAGAGGCAGCTATGGCAAAATACTATGCCTCTGAAACCGCCGTGAGGGTAGCTACAGAAGCCATACAAATTTTAGGAGGATATGGCTATGTAAAAGACTTTCCCGTAGAGCGATTCTTTCGTGACTCCAAACTTTGCACTATCGGTGAAGGTACGTCTGAAATTCAAAAATTAGTTATTTCAAGAGCTATTTTGAAATAGATTTTCTAATTTTTTTGATACAAAACCTATGACATTCAGGAAGTCGTATAGCCTTCATTCATAAAAATTACTACTTTTGCCAAGTATTTACATCTACTTTAAGTTCTAACTAATGTGGAGTGGCTTTCTTGGCAATGGTTTCTACCTCAGGTCTTGACTCAATTTGAGTGGGAAAATCCGAAGGTATTGTATTTATTGCCAGCTCTCCCACTCATTTTTGCTCTCCGACGACTCATCAATTCACGTTTTAGGCAAAAAGTACAGGTAGCTCTGCATCGTGGGCAAATTAAGCAAAACTACACCTACGTTTTGCGGTATATTCCTATCACTTTTCTATGGCTATGTTTAATTTGTCTACTTATCGCTTTGGCACGCCCTCAAAGAAACTACGAAGACACCGAAAAACTTACCGAAGGTATAGATATTATGCTTGTGTTAGACATTTCGGAGTCCATGCTTGGTGAGGATTTGCAACCTAATCGTTTAGCCTTTGCCAAACAAGTAGCTACTAACTTTGTGTCAGCCCGTACCCATGACCGAATTGGTATAGTAGTTTTTGCAGGTGAGGCATTTTCTCTGGCTCCACTAACTACTGACCATGCCCTCATTAAAGAGTATATTCAAAGCATAGAGCCAAGTATGATTACTACCCCAGGAACAGCTATCGGTACAGCTATTGGCGTAGCTACTAACCGCCTGCGAGAGTCGGAGAGCAAAACAAAAGTTATCATCTTGATTAGCGACGGGGATAACAGAGGTGGAAATTTATCTCCGGTTACCGCAGCCCATTTAGCTGCATATCATAACATTAAGCTATATACTATTTTGGTAGGTTTTGAGGGTGAAGTAAAATTCGGAACCGATAGCCTAGGGAGACCGCGCATTTTCAAAAATACAATTGACGAACAAACCTTGAAAGAACTTGCCCACATAGGCGAAGGCAAATTTTTTAGAGCTGCTGATAACCAAAGCCTTGAAAAAGTTTTCCAACAAATTGACCAATACGAAAAATCAGTTTTTACAGAAATCCGCTACAAAAGTACCAAGGATTTTTATACTATTTACCTCAGTTGGGCTATCTGCTTTTTTTTAGTTTGGTTATTGCTCAAAAGTACGTACTTATCTAATATCTTAGAAGATTGAAAAATAATACTTTTTATTAAAAATTTACACTTGTAAGCTAATTTCAAGAAAAAAATAGTTTTTTTACTAAAAAAGCCTTCCTTTGTAACAAAATTATATTTTTTATGATATAACCGAATGTAAGTTTTGTAATCAAAATTTATTTTATTTATGCTTTTCCCATGTTTGCAAATTTTATCTGAACAGCCTAAAAAGAAGGTAAAAAAATAATAAGCTTTTTTTTATTTTTTTTATGTATTTTTACGACGTAAAAATAAAAAAAGTCTATCACTTAATGTTTTTTTGACACCAAGCATGAAACATAACTACTCATCGTTTGCCCAAAATATGAGTAAAAGTTTATTTACCTTTGTATGCACGTGTTTTGTTGTGCATTTAGCATTGGCTTCAAATCCTAAGGTAACAAGGGATAGCCTTTTAGCTATCAGACTCAAGAAGGAAAAGTCTATTTCAAAAATAGAAGCTACAACCGCTGTGGATAATAAGGAAATAAAAATTATTAAAACAGACAACCCTATTATTGTACGCAGAGGTGAGCCTTTGGTAATAAACATGTCAGACCAAGAGAACTTTTATCAAGTGCGTATCCATACTACTTTGGGTAGATTAATGAAAAGGTACACAGATGTGCGTGCTAAAATTACTATACATACCGACCTATGGGAAACAGGGATCTACACGGTAGTGATAAGCAATGCAACTAAACGGGAAATAAGAAAAGTATTGATAACAGAGTAGGTAATAACAAAGGTTGTTTGTCGGTTGTGGCTTTGGCTTATTGTCAAAGCCTTTTTTTATTTCTCTTTATCTAAATTAGGTTGTACTAAAAGGGTATGCGAATTGAGTTCAAGGGCTAATAAATTGCCAAGTCCTTCCTCCTTATAAAAGACACAGCCGTTATCTAAACAAAGTTCGTAGGTAGAGTTTTCTAGTTGTTGCAAAATATAATCAAAAGTTTTGGGTGTATGTCCGTGAATAAGTCTTTTATGATGGATTTTTTGTGGTTGTATGGTATAATTTTTTGCCCAAAGCATAGCTAATTGGTCAGAAAAAGGGTTTTCTATCAAAAAATTTAGCCCTGCGTGTACCAAGATTTCCTTCTCTTGTATCCAAAAGTAAGGCATAGTTCGTAGAAATGAAATGTAGTGTTCAGGAATTTGTAATACATCTTCTACACCAAAACTTTTCAATGTAGCCTCTCCACCGAATTGGAACCAACTCTCTTGCAGGGTGTAAAAACCAATTTTGGTAGGCTTTTGCTGGTTTTCGTAGCATCTCAACAATACGTCCTCATGGTTACCTCTGATAAAGACGGTTGCATAGCCTTCGGATTGTAGATATATTAGATAATCTAATACTTGTTTGCTAAACTTGCCGCGGTCAATATAATCACCTAGAAAAAAGAGTTGGTCTTCGTGAGAGGGAACAATTTGATTTTCAATTAAAGTGCGTAGAGTGTGCCAACAGCCATGTATATCAGGAATTACCCATCGTTTTACCATGCGAATTTATGATAGCAGTAAAAAAATAAAGTGAGATTAGGGCGTAAAAATAAGTAAAAAATATGTTTATGCTATGGTGCAACAGTAATATTTGGTAACCATCTTTCGTAGGGCTTTGATAGTGGGTAAATCGGAGGCTTGGGCGATATCTAGCACTTCTCCTCGTTTGGTTAAGATTTTAATTTGTTCTTCGGTGGAGGCATAAGCCTTGTTGTGGGTAGAACCTAATACAAAGAAGTAAGGTAGTGCTTCTACGGGGAGTTGCTTTCGGGTCAATTTTTCTAAAACTATCTGCTTTTGTTGCTCTATCCAGGCATGGTCAAAAGGTTGCATGCTTATTGTGATTTTGAAAAGTTTTCGTTCTAAAAGCATTTGGCAAAGTGTGGCTAGGATGCGGTCAGGGTGTCGTGTCCAAAGTTTGATACTTGCCCAAATGTCATAATCATCTAGTTGAATATAATGTTGAAGGTAAGTTTCTTGTGTACTAAGTAGTTCAAGGTCAATGCGTTGCTCTAAAAAAGGTTGCAAGTTCGGCATAGCTTGTAATGGTTGCTTTTGAGCAATTAAATGTCTAACGCGTTGAAAAATTTGAATAAGAACCTGCTCACTAGCAATATTAGTTTTATGCAGGTAAACTTGCCAGTACATGAGCCTGCGGGCATGTAAGAAGTTTTCTATGCTATAAATACCTTTCTCTTCTACTACTAGCTCATCGTTATGCAGGGCGAGCATTTTAATAATACGGTCTGCTCCGATTGTTCCCTCATGAACACCTGTAAAAAAGCTGTCTCTTTGCAGATAATCTAGCCTATCCATATCTAACTGACTGCTAATAAGTTGGTGTAAAAACTTACGCGAGTATTGATTTTGAAAAATTTGTAAAGCAAGTGCTAGCTGCTGATGCATTTCGGCATTAAGTTTTTGCATCAGGAGTAAGGAAATTTCTTCGTGGTGTATGTTATGCAGAAGGGAGTACTCTAAGGCATGGGACATGGGGCTATGTCCTACATCGTGTAATAGGATAGCGATTTGTGCTGCTTCTTGCTCTTGTTCAGTGATGGTGTAGCCTTTACTGCGTAAATTTTCTAGTGTAATAGTCATAAGGTGCATAGCTCCCAAGGCATGGTGAAAGCGAGTGTGCAAGGCGCCCGGGTAAACTAATTCGGCTAATCCGAGTTGTTTAATACGCCTAAGTCTTTGAAAAATAGGGTGTTGGATAATATCGAAAATTAGTGGACTGGTAATTTGGACAAAACCATACAGCGGGTCATTAATAATTTTTTTCTTATTCATAGCCAAAGAAGTTAAGTCTAAAAAGCAGAAGCCACGTTTATAGTTTTACAAACTAATAACTATAAACATGGCTTTAAGTAGCTAACTATCGTGAGTTCAGGCAGATAAAGCAGTTTATTCACTATTTTAGGAGTGTAGGGGATATCAGAGTATTAGGAGTAATTTAGCAATTAGTTTGATTTCTTGAATGAAGGTGATTAAACTTTTTTTCTTACCATCATCATGAGTTCTTTTTGTACTTGCCAGTCTTTGGCTAATTTGAGTATAGCAGTAGCTTCCATTTCAGTAACGTATCCTTTTACGTTATTAGCTTCCCACACCATATTTAGATATTTGAGTTTCAAGTCTTTATCTAAGGTATTTCCCACTTCGTTCAAATATTCGCGTGCGCGCTCAAAGGCAGTATAGTAATCTAAGGCGATAAATTCATTAGCCCATTTTAGTTCTTCCCAGGCATCAAATTTCTCTGCAGTTTGATCTAGAATAGCCTGCTCCTCACTATCCAAGCCATGATAGTGAAATATTACAGACTTAAGCAACAGAATGACTTTTTTCTGTTCGCTTGTCATATTTTTATAGTCTGTCATGATGCATTCTTCTTTTGCTAAAAACATTTTCTTACAAAAATAATACTTTTTGGTTAAAACTTACATTATTCAAAGAAAATATTACAATTTATTTTATAGCCACAAAATTTAAGCCTTTTTTTTAGGACTAATCTCTTGTAAGGCATATAAAATAGGCTTACTAGGGCTTGCATCAGTTTGCAAACTAATAATTTGCAAATTGAGCAAATAATTGCCATCGGGAATGTCATTGTTCACATAAACAAGTTCGGTAATTGTGCAACTCTTACGAATAGCATTTGGAAATTGCCAAAAACTTTTATGTGCTAATAGCTTTCCCCCGTCTTTCTCTTTATCCGCTGAAGGCACATCAAGTAACAAGTGTTTTACATCTTTTTTTGCTAAAAATTCGCAAACTGCTGATTCTAAATAAGTTGGATTTGTGTTAGAGTATTTTTTATGCAGTTTCTCAGGAGTATTCGGCAAAGTGCGAATGATTAACGCCTCAGGCATAGGAGCAGTGAGAAGCGGCTCAATTTGAGATAAAGTAATGATACTATCCCCATTTTGGAAGATAGGTACAACACTAACAAGTTGAGCAAAGAAGAGGAACTGTTGTAGACAGTTTTGAATGGTAGCTTCTTTATCAGCAGAGATATGTCCATAACATTCGGTATGGGTGCCATTGCCGTGAGGGGTTAGGCTAATTTTTTGGTAATTACAACTTCCCCCTTCAGCCACACTGCCTACAAAATTACCAATGCGGTAGGTCTGAAACCTAATGGGTTCAGCGTAATAGCAATTTACTTGATTTTCTCCTTCAGATAAAGGAATAGAAATATCCAACGGTTGTTGTGGATCGAAACAGTAAGTACTCTTATCATACTCAAAAAATATCTTGTTAATCGGCATGGTTTAGTTAATATGTACGTTTCAAGGCAAAATTTTTTGAGGTAATCTTATATTGCTTTTCACAAAGATAAGAAAATAAGATAATGAGGTTGTCTAGGATTGTAAAAGGTTTTCTGCCAAAGGTGTATTTTAGGGTTTTAATCTAAAATAGCTCTTTTATGGCAATCTCAAGCAAACATTAAGTAGTGGTTTAGAATGTGCAAATAGCGGTAAATTTCTATGCTGAAACATAATTTTAACAGAAGCATCGTGATAAGAGACTTTCTAGAAAAAATAAGTAAGTTTTCGGACAAATCGCCTGTTTCTGACTCGCAATCAAGTATTTACCCTTTTCATGTGTTTGGTACAAACCTTACCCAAGCTGATGATTTTCCTTGCTAAACACTCGCCGCAAATGCCTTCCAATTATTAGTATACAATACGCATCTATTTGCAAATGTTTGAGCCTCTCGTAAAGTTTCCTAACCATAGAAGGTATTTGCCCTATCACACAAGCTAACATTTTACCATTGCAAGAGCATAGGCATATACTATCTAGCCTTTTTAGTATTTTTGCCCTACATCAGACCACAATTCATATTTCACACTATGGATAATACCTCAACTTCGGCTCAATACAGGCTTACCCTACCCGCTTGCAGGAACATATGTAAAACCGCACAAAACTGACTTGTAGCAACTCTAAAATTGCTTCTCACGATTTCTACGCAAAAAGTTTTAGGTTCTGTCTTTTTTACGAACATTTTTACTACCTTTGTTCTAAGACAATCAGGGCAATTACTTTTATCGTTACTTAATGTATAACATAAAAGTAAAAACGTATTGCCTAATTCGCTTAATAGTCATCATGCATTTTTAGACACAACCGAAAAAAGATTGTAACTTTGAAGCCACACCTACCAAAGTACGACCTTTTTCTTGATTATCTGCTATGAATACCTTTTTTGAGGAGCTTACTCGCGCTCAAGAGTCGCGCATGGCAATAGAAAAATTATATATTGAAATGCGACACGTATTAAACAATGGCTACTTCAAACCTACAGGACGTACAGGCAAACCGCTGATTGAAGCATTACTTACTCTTCGCCCTGAAATTTACGGCTCTATTAATGACCCTGAGAAAGTAGAATTAGAAGGCATAGTGTACGTAATTGACCGATTGCCCAAAGGTATTGAAATGTGCCGATTGATTAAACTCATTTCCGAAGAAGGCTATGAAAAATCTCATTTTGAGAAAATTATTCCACGAAGCCGTATCCGCAACTGCTACCGCATTGACGCCGAGCAAATGTTCATTGAAGTTACCCGAGGTAAAAGTGAAATTTATGATATTCTTACGCACCTTACTTTCCTTTACAATGAAGCCGAAAAAATTAGACGAAAAGTAACTTTACCTAATCAAGAAAAATTACCCGAGTGGAACTATTTGGAGCAACTAGTTTTACAACAAAAAAGCCTTAATCCACAAGAGCAAGAAATCGCTTTTACCTACCTTACCACTATCTTAGGACGTACCTTTGACGAGGTAGTGCATGCCTACAAACGATTAGCCGCACACCCTAAAACCAACAACGACTTATTTCACATTGTCTATTGGTTAGGGCGGATTTCCATAGAAGAGTATACCCTAGGAAAAGACCGCATTATTACCTTTACCCCTATCTTACGCGAACGAATCGGTAAACACATCTATGGAGAGAGATGGGCTTTGCTCATTAAGCAAAAATTACAAGAACTACAACTCCTTGACCGCCCACTCCACATCATTAGTGCGAATATGCACAGCGTTATGAACAGTTTTTTTGCCTACCCTGTGTTTTTAGAAAAATATAAACAACAATTTAGCATTAATAGCATTGCCTTGGAATTGATTAAGCCCGAAAACCAGTCTATAAAAAAGGAAATAGAACAATTTGCCCAGAAACATGGAATGTATGACTTGCCTGTAAAATCAGGAACTTTTATGCCTGTACAAATTTTTGATACTACCAAATTACCTTTTGACCAACTCTCTCCTGAAATTACCTTTGACTTAGAGTATATTCAATGTGAAAAGCCTGTTATTTTGGTTATGGATTATGCCTTCGGAGAACAAGCCTTTGAAACTATGGACGAACTGCTTAAACCTTTCAAAACCGAACAAGGGACTTTCCCCATGAATGTAAGTTCTATTTCTATCATGGGCAAAGCAGGAATTTTACATGGCGGAAAAGGTGATATCATGATACCTACAAGTTTTGTATTCGAAGGCACTGCAGATAACTACCCTATCCAAAACCAATTTACCAAAAAAGATTTTGAAGATAGTGATTTACAAGTCTTTGAGGGTTGCATGATTACTGTTTTGGGAACTTCCTTGCAAAACAAAGATGTACTTTCATATTTCAAAAACTCTACTTGGCGAGCCATCGGGCTAGAAATGGAAGGGGCGCATTACCATAAAGCCATTCAAGCCTCCGCTCTAATACGTAAGCATATCCAACCCAATGTAACTCTGCGATACGCTTATTATGCTTCGGATAATCCACTCGTTTCAGGCAGTACCTTGGCCTCAGGCAGTTTAGGTGAAATTGGCGTAAAACCTACCTATCTTATTACCATTAAAATTTTGAATAGTATTCTGCGTCGGCCCAACAGCTAAAAGGTAAACAAGCATATTATAGGCTTATACACTATCAAATTTTTTATCTATTTTGTACCGCAATTTTTTAGAAAACTATCCTCTCTCACAACTCAACTTTATCCCAATTCTATGAAAGCATATATTTTTCCTGGGCAAGGTTCGCAGTTTGTAGGTATGGGTAAAGAACTATACGAAACACGCGCAACTGCCCAAGCACTTTTTGAGCAAGCTAACGAAATTTTAGGCTTCCGTATTACAGACATTATGTTTGCAGGTACAGAAGAAGATTTGAAGCAGACCAAAGTTACCCAACCTGCTATTTTTCTGCACTCTGCTATTTTAGCCCTCACTACTCCTAACTTTCAGCCTGATATGGTAGCAGGACATTCACTTGGAGAGTTCTCTGCTTTGGTAGCTAATAAAACTTTACAATTTGAAGACGCTCTAAGCTTAGTATATCAGCGAGCTTTGGCTATGCAAAAAGCCTGTGAACAAAACCCTTCTACTATGGCTGCCGTTTTAGGACTAGATGACGAAAAAGTAGAGCAAATATGCCGTAGCATTACCGACGAAATAGTGGTTGCGGCAAATTACAACTGCCAAGGGCAACTGGTTATTTCAGGTTCTTTTCAAGGAATAGAAAAAGCTACGCCTTTGCTCAAAGAAGCAGGTGCAAAGCGCGTGTTGCCTTTGCAAGTAGGAGGCGCCTTTCACTCACCTCTTATGGAGTCAGCACGTCAAGAATTAGCTGAAGCCATAGAAAAAACCACTTTTTATGTGCCAATTTGCCCTATCTACCAAAACGTAAATGCGCTACCTACCACAGAAGTAGCTACCATTAAAGCTAACTTGATTGCCCAACTTACCGCTCCTGTTCGTTGGACACAAACCATCCAAAATATGGTAAAAGACGGAGCTACACAATTTATAGAGTGCGGACCGGGTAAAGTTTTACAAGGCTTGGTAAAAAAAATAGCCCCTTCGGCAAAGGTAGGTTCAATAGCTTAACTATCAGAAAGCAAAGTTTTATGTCAAAATCGGGGGAGTAATTTATCAAATTTGTTACTATAAAAAATGATAAATTGCTTCCTTATCTTTTTTTAGTGGTCTATTTCTTGTCTTTTTCTTTGTTTTTCTTACCGAATACCGAAATATTGACGTATCGCTGAGGGCTTTCTCTAAAATCGGTCATAAGTTTATTTAGGCTTTCGGTAGATTGGTTGATATTTTGGTATAAGGTCTTATCATTTATCAAGGCCCCTGCACTACCTTCACCTTTATTCACTTTTTCTATTAGCAAATTAAGTTGTTTTATGGATTGATTAGCGTTTTGCACAGTGTTTTGCAGTTCCAACTTATTCAACTTGGTAACAAAAGTATCAGCTTTAGTTAGCAGGGGTTTAAGGGACTTTTCTGTTTCCTTCAACGATTTAGAAAGTTGAGCAAAATTAGCAAACATAGCATTCAAATTATCTTGATTGGCTTGCAAAAGGTTTTTCGTAGTAGCTCCGATTTGCCGAAAATCAGTAAGGATTGCATCGATTTTTTGTCCTGCTCCCTGTAAAGAACCTAACAAAATATTTACTTTGTGCATGATAGAGTCGGTTTTATTGAGCAAGGGCTGGGCTTTTTCTGTTACCATTGCCATCATTCCTATTTCTTTGCTTGCTATGAGCGTATCGCCGTGTTCAAGCAATTTGCCTTTTTTGTCTTTGGGGAATTCTAAAACAATAGCTTTCCCTCCCAATAAACCACTACTTCCTAAAACAGCTTTAGTATTATTGTAAATAGATAAATCTTTACGAATGCTTACTCCTACGAGCATTAGCCCGTTGCGTTGGTGCAAAATTTGTATGCTACTTACGCGCCCTACAGGCAGCCCATTGTAGATTACTGGGTTTGAGATGGTAAGCCCTTCTATATTGTCATACAAAATATAATAAGTACGAGTAGAAGAGAAAAAGTCAGTACCTTTCAAAAAGTTGAATCCTGAATACAGCATAACACCTGCTACTAAAGCAAGTAAACCAATTTTGAGTTCTTTATTCATAGCCAAATATTTTTTTAGAAAAAAACCATAAGGGGGTTAGTTTCAAACCGACATACCAAACACAAAGGTATCTAAAAAGCCTGACAATAGCAAATGTTCAAATGTTCTATCTTTGCTCAAAGTTGAGCAATACGTGGTAAAAGCACTTGAATAAGTTTCTCTACGCTTTGCGTAGGATTAGTAGAGAAGCGTTGTTGCTTACGATTAGCAATGATAGCATTAACGGATAGTACTTTGTGTCCTAACAATTGCCCAAAAGCATAATAAGCAGATGACTCCATTTCAAAATTAGTAAAATAAAAACCGTTCCAATGAAATTGCATTAACTTTTCTAAGTAGTTTTGTCTTTTAAGGGGGGTGCGCAGTTCTCTACCTTGTGGGGCGTAGAAACCAGGTGCCGCAATTGCATTTCCTTGTGGAATGTCAAAGGCAAGGGCTTGGCGTAAGTCTTCATCACAACTAGTGCAGTATGGTTGCAAAGGTAAATTCAAAGTTTCTTGAAGTGCTTTGGTAAGTGCTAAATCACTTTCGGTTTGAGGCAGGTGATAAAAATCTAAAACGTTATCTAATCCTACGCTCTGTTTGGAAGCCAAAAAGCTATCTATCTCAACTTCAGCGCGAATGCTACCTGAAGTACCTATACGAATAATCTTAAGCGTTTGCAAAGTGGATTTAGGAGTGCGTGTCTCAAAATCAATATTTACTAAGGCATCCAGTTCGGTCATTAGAATTTCTACGTTATCAATACCAATGCCTGATGAGAGTATGGTAAGGCGTTTATTACCCAAGTAGCCCGTATGAGTTACAAATTCGCGGTTTTGCTTTTGTATTTCTATGCTATCTAAATATTTAGAAATTTGGCTTACGCGTGTTTGGTCGCCTACGGTAATAATGGTATCAGCAATCTCTTCAGGGGCTAGCCCTAAATGGTAGATGCGGTTTTGTGGTGTAATAACTAGTTCGGAAGAGGCAATTTGTTGAGTAGGCATAAAAGAAAATCTATACTTGTAAGATAAGGCAAAAATAGAAAAAAAATATAATTTGATTTACAATTTTTTAGCTAATTCCTCAAAGTTGAGATTATCAAAATTTCCCGAACTCATGAGTAACAAATTTTTATTTTCCCAGTTTTGTTCTTGGAGCCATTGCCAAAGGGCTTGAGAATCCTGCATTACAATAAGATTTTTGTAAGCAAAGGCTTGTCTTACTTGGTCTTCGGTGAGGTGTAAATTTTTGTTCTTCAGGGTTTTAGGGTTGAAATATACGATTGCTACGTCGGCATCCTTGAGCGTATTTTTATATT
This sequence comes from Microscillaceae bacterium, assembly GCA_025054775.1. Lineage (GTDB taxonomy): Bacteria > Bacteroidota > Bacteroidia > Cytophagales > Microscillaceae > JANWZA01. The sequence continues at coordinate 21,988 of JANWZA010000047.1, read as the reverse complement.
GAGGAATAAATTGTGTGTTCAAACTACTATAAGAGTGCAATTCTAAACAAGCTACTAGCTTTCGTTTAGGAAATTGTGTTTTTACGGCCTTTACTGTTGCCTGTACTTTGGAGGGAGCATGGGCAAAATCTCTAAAAAAAGTGCTATATTCATTTTGAGCAAACTTTTCTAGGCGTTGTGCTGCTCCTTTGAAGGTGGTAAGTGCCTCATAAAATTCCTCTTCGGTGATACCAATTTTGTCGCATACTATATGAGCAGCACTAATATTGCGGAGGTTGTGCTCCCCAAAAATTTGGATAGGATATTTGTTTCCATTTTCAGCTATCAAAATAGTTTGTCCATTGACAATCTTATGGTTATGTACGTGGTAGCCGATAGGCATTACATCGGGGATTTCCTTTTCAGTGCAAAGTTTAGTAGCCCATTTATCATCCTTGCTGTAAATCAAAAAACCTCCTTTTTCACTTTGATTTACTAAATCCTCAAAAGGTTTCAAATAACTTTCAAAAGTAGGAAATACGTTGTAATGATCCCAAGCTATTCCAGTAATTACAGCAATGTGATGTTTATAGTGTAAAAATTTAGGTGTTTTATCCAAAGGGGAGCTTGGATACTCATCACCCTCAATAATAATGGTAGGATTTTTAGGATTAAGGCTAACGGTACGTTCAAAACCTTCTAATTTTGAGCCGACTACGTAGTCAAATTTTCGCTTATTCACTTTTAGGACGTGCATAATAATAGCCGTAATGGTAGTTTTACCGTGGCTACCTGCTATCACGATGCGGTGTTTGTTTTGGCAATGTTGGTAAATGTATTCAGGAAAAGAATACACTCTGAGGTTTAACGATAAGGCTTTTTGTAGCTCGGGGTTATCTGCCTTGGCGTGCATTCCTACGATAACAGCTTCTAAGTCAGGTGTTACTTTATCAGGGAACCATCCTAATTGCTCGGGTAAAAGATTATGGGCGGCTAAATGGCTTTTAGCAGGTTCAAAAATCTCGTCATCAGAACCTGAGACTTGATAACCTTTGCTCAAAAGTTCAAGGGCGAGGTTGTGCATTACACTCCCACCGATAGCAATAAAATGGACTTTCTTGGCTTGTGTTTGCATTACTCTACAAAGCGAAAAAAATTAAAAGAAAGCGAATATAAGAATTCGGTTGCAAAGTTAAGCATATCATTATTAGGTACAACTAACGCAATAGAAAAATCGTAAGATATACGTAAATATTTGGCTGTCTTTCAATTGTGTTTGTTTTCTTGTCTTTACCTTTAATTTGTGTTTTTGTGATTTTTATTTTACTTCAACTTTTGAAGTTTGAGCTTTTGAATAAGACAGAGTAAAATTTCTTATTTGGGTTTATTGAGGCATGATTTTAATGACTAATCTATAAAAAAACAACAAAGTATCAATTTTACAACGTGTACCCAGAGAAGTAGTTCGGCCTTCAATGTACCAAAAAAGTACTTGTAAAAGTAGATACTTTTTAAGCTAAAACCACGAAATTTGCGTTTTATTTTATAGCATCATTGTCTTACCTAAAACTTTGTAGAACTTATTACTTATTCTCAGAATGAAAAAAATCGGTATTCTTCGCGAAAGTCGTGTACCTGTAGAACGGCGAGTGGCTTTATTACCTAAACATTTACAACAAATTCAAGAGCGTTATCCTAACATATCTTTTTATGTTCAACCGTATTCACACAGATGCATTTCCGATGAGGAGTACGCTCAGGTAGGGGCATATCTTACTGAGGATTTGAGTGATTGCGATATTCTGTTAGGTATTAAAGAAGTAAAACCTGAGCTACTTTTACCTAATAAAACCTATCTGTTTTTTTCGCATACTATCAAAAAGCAAAGCCATAATAAAGTTCTTTTGCAAAATATATTAGCCAAAAATATCCGTTTGATTGATTATGAGTGTATTACCAATGATTTAGGAGAACGCCTAATTGCTTTTGGTAGATTTGCAGGATTAGTAGGGGCTTATAATACATTAAGAGCTATTTTACTTCGTTATCAAAAACAAGACCTCAAACCTGCTTACCAGTGCCAAGATTTAAGTGAGATTCAGCAAATTCTCAAAACGATTTATTTACCTGCTTGTAAAATCGTGATTACAGGTACAGGGCGCGTAGGCAAAGGAGCAGTAGAAATAATGCATATGGCAGGTGTTGAGCAAGTCAGTCCACAAAATTTTTTGACAAAGAACTATGCCAAACCCGTATTTACAGCCTTACACTCTTTGGAATATCATAAGCTAAAAGAAAATATAGATATTGCTTCACAGAATTTCTATCTATTCCCACAAAATTATATTTCAGACTTCATAAAATATGCACGCGTGGCTGATGTATTAATCACTACACACTTTTGGAGTCCACAAGCACCTAAGTTGTTTACCTTGCAAGAAGCAAGACAAGCCGATTTCAAAATAAAAGTTATTGGAGATATTTCATGTGACATCAACGGCTCTGTCCCCTGCACTGTGCAAACCAGTACTATAGACAATCCTTTCTATGACTATAATCCTTATACCGAACAAGTAGAACCACCTTTCTCCGATACAAGAAACATAACGATTATGGCAATAGATAACTTGCCTTGCGAATTACCTAAAGATGCGTCTGATTATTTTGGTACACAATTTGTGAGATATGTTCTACCTGCTCTTTTAGGGGAGGATAAAGATGGTGTTTTAGCACGGGCTACGATTGCTCAGTATGGTGAACTAACACCTAGGTTTAGCTATTTGGCTGATTTTGTATCTCTTTAATAAGAGATGTACTTCAAACAAGAAAGCAGTTTGATATAATTCAAACTGCTTCCTCACTTTTTTGAGTGATTAAGAGTACTTAAATTGTTGTTTCTTCCTTTTGCTTAATAGTGAGGGTAAGTTTTTCACCTTCCCCTAAGTAATCAGCCACAATAGTTTCTCCTTCGGCAATTTCACCCTTCAAAATCTCCTCTGCTACGGCATCTTCCAGATAGCGTTGGATAGCTTTTGCTAGAGGCCTTGCTCCGTATTGAGGGTCGTAGCCTTTTTCAGTTAAGAAATCTTTAGCTCTCTCTGTGAGTTCTATTTTATAGTTCAAGGCATTGATACGCTCAAATACTTTTTTGAGCATAAGGTCAATAATTTGGTGAACATGCTCTCGTTGTAAGGAGTTGAAAATAATTATATCGTCTAACCTGCCCAAAAATTCAGGGGAGAAGGCTTTTCGCAAGGCATTTTGGATAGTACTTTTCATATACTCGTCTTGGGCTTCTTGTTTAGCTTTGGTAGCGAAGCCCACGCCAGCCCCAAAGTCTTTAAGGTCTTTTACCCCGATGTTAGAGGTCATGATAATAACTGTGTTTTTGAAATCTACTCTTCTGCCTAATCCATCGGTTAGGATACCATCATCAAGCACTTGCAATAAGATATTAAACACGTCAGGGTGTGCTTTTTCAATTTCATCAAGTAAAATAACGCTGTAAGGTTTGCGTCTTATTTTTTCAGTAAGCTGTCCTCCTTCTTCGTAGCCTACATAGCCGGGAGGTGCCCCCACGAGTCGCGAAACGGAGAATTTTTCCATGTATTCGCTCATATCAATTCGCACAAGGGCATCTTCTCTGTCAAACAGATAAGCGGCAAGTGCTTTGGCTAGTTCAGTTTTTCCTACACCTGTAGGGCCTAGGAAGATAAACGAACCGATAGGTTTTTTAGGGTCTTTCAATCCTACGCGTGTACGTTGAATAGCTTTGACTAATTTTTGTACAGCTTCCTCTTGCCCTATTACCCTACCTTTCAAGGCTTCGCCCATACTTAATATTTTTTGACTTTCTTTTTGGGCGATGCGTGTGGCGGGTATGCCTGTCATCATGCCAATTACTTCGGCAACATTTTCCTCGGTAACGATGTAGCGTTTCTTTTTAGTTTCTTCTTCCCACTCAATTTTAGCACGTTCTAGTTGCTCTTGTAGGCGTTTTTCTTTGTCGCGTAGTTGGGCGGCTTCCTCGTATTTTTGGTTTTTTACTACAAGGTTCTTTTCTTTTTTCACGTTTTCAATGCGTGCTTCTAGTTCCAAGATGTAATCAGGTACTTGAATATTGTTAATGTGTACTCTTGCTCCTACTTCATCCATTACATCTATGGCTTTGTCAGGCAAAAAGCGGTCGCTGATGTATCGGTCAGAAAGTTTCACGCAAGCCTCTAAGGCTTCTTTAGTATAAATAACGTGGTGGTGATCTTCGTATTTATCTTTAATATTGTTCAATATTTCTAGGGTTTCTTCAGGCGAGGTGGCGTCTACCATAACTACTTGAAAACGGCGAGCTAGGGCGCCATCTTTTTCAATGTATTGGCGGTACTCATCAAGGGTAGTAGCTCCGATGCACTGAATATCGCCACGGGCAAGGGCAGGTTTGAACATGTTAGAAGCATCTAGCGAGCCTGAGGCGCCCCCTGCTCCAACAATCGTGTGCAATTCATCAATAAATAGAATCACGTCAGGGGATTTTTCTAATTCATTCATTACGGCTTTCATACGTTCTTCAAATTGCCCACGATACTTTGTACCTGCCACCAATGAAGCTAAATCTAAGGTAACCACGCGCTTACCAAAAAGTACTCTTGAAACTTTTTTCTGCACGATACGTAGGGCTAGTCCTTCGGCAATAGCAGTTTTGCCTACCCCTGGTTCACCAATCAAGATAGGATTATTCTTTTTCCTACGGCTAAGGATTTGAGCTACACGTTCTATTTCTTTTTCGCGTCCTACGATTGGGTCCAGTTTACCCATTTCGGCTAGTTTGGTGAGATCGCGTCCAAAGTTATCTAAAACGGGTGTGCGTGTTTTTTCTGAGGATTTAATATCTTTTCCTGGTCCGAATATTCTGCCGCTGTCGTCGTCATCATTATCAGCATCGGCAGCATTCATAGGGGTATTGAAACGGTTTTCTAGCTCTTCTCTTACTACATCGTAAGTAATATTATATCTAGCCATAATTTGTGAGGCTAGATTGTCTTCGTTGCGCAAGATAGAAAGTAACAGATGTTCTGTACCAATAAGTTCACTTTTAAAGATACGGGCTTCTAAATGAGTTGTCTTCAGGATTCTTTCCGAAAGCTTAGTAAGTGGAATATTTGCTGCATTTTTTATATTATGCGTAGCGTTCCCTTTTGTGTATTGTTCTATTAGTCTGCGAGTTTCGTCAAAAGGTAATCCTAATTTACGAAGGATACTGACGGCAACACCTTCCCCTTCTTTAAGTATGCCCAAGAGAATGTGCTCAGTGCCAATGTAGTCATGTCCTAAGCGGAGAGCTTCCTCTCGGCTGTAAGACATCACCTCTTTCACGCGGTTAGAAAATTTAGCTTCATCTTTCATACGGATAAAAGGGCTTATATATGGATGTTAATAAAACGCCTATTTAAGATTACTAAATATTTACTGAACCAACTCACCCATGCTATCCTTATTAGAGGCAAGGGCTTTTCATTGGTTAAGAATATAACAATTTGTTGAGCATTAGTTTTGAAACCGAAATATAGTTTTTTTTTCTGAAAAAATGTATAAAATGTACAAAAAAAATTATTTTTTTCAATACCTCAAAGTTAGCTACGAGGGGCTCTTCCTACCCCTTTAACATTATAAGTACTGAAGGCTTTGTAGCCCTTGACAGAATAGCAAATCAATAACTGACAAATTTGGGACAAAAGGTTTGCCAAAAATTTGTTTGTATGCTTTTATATCTTTTTGACTATTCAATTCACGCAAGGTACGTACAGTAATAGTGTTACTTAAGTCTCGGTATGCCTCTTTTTGCAATTGTAATTCTGCCAACGGTGCTTGGCTGATGTATATATTTTTTTGCCAGCCTAAGCATTTTAGACAAATTGTCAGAAGCTGTAGGTTTAGGTCTGCTAAAAAGGCAGGTCTTTGCCTATAAACTTGCTGAAATTCATCTGCCAAATATTCAAAAAAAGGAGCCTTTCCGTAAGCTGATTGAATTGCCCGCCAGTGTACGTTAAGCCACTTTTGCGAATAATCTATTGCTACCTCCTTAGTAAGCCCTTTGCTAGTGTGTTTTAGTATAGGTACGGATAAACTTTGTATTCCGTTGGCTGTGAGAATAAAAGTTCTGTTTCTAAGAGTTTGTTTAAGATAAAATTCATGCAAATTGAGGTAAATTACCTCTGCAGATTTAAGTTGCTTAAAGTAGGGAATTGTAGGTAAGTAGTGTAATTCAGTAATAATGGTCATAGCTTGGGTATAAGGTACTGAAAAAATTTGATTTACCTGCCCATCCACTCACGTACAAAAGGATTGTATTGACGCTCTTTGCCGATAGTGGTAAGGTTGCCATGTCCTGGATGTACAGTATAATCATTAGGCAAAGCTAACAATTTATGCAAGATGCTATGTATCAAATCATTGAGATTGCATCCTGGAAAATCATACCTACCAATACTTCCCTCAAACAACACATCGCCACTAAAACACCTTTTTTGCTCGTGATGGATAAAAGCAATATGCCCTAAGGCATGCCCAGGGACAAAAAGCACTTCTAATTTCTGTGTACCAAAAGTAATTTTATCACCTTCCTGCACAAACGAGTCAGGTTCGGTAGGTTGGTAATTGGAAAAACCATACATCAAAGCTACACCTTTACAGGCCTCTAAAGTAGGTAGATCGGCTTGATGCATAATAATAGGAGCTTTCGGAAACAAACTTTTGACAAAGGCATTGCCCAAGACGTGATCTATATGGCAATGAGTATTCAAGATTTTTACTATTCTTAAGTTTTTTTCTTGCAAAAACCTTTTCAACATTTGTTGCTCTGCATAACTATAGCACCCTGCATCAATAATAACAGCTTCGCCAGTTTGGTCATATAATAAAAATGTATTTTCTGCAAATTGATTAAAGGTAAAGGTTTGAATAGATAGCATAGTAAAAATAGTTAAAAATTAGAACCTCTGAAATAAAGAACAAAACTTCAGGTTATTTAATTTTCTCAAAATTTTGTGCTACTTTTTCCCAATTTACGACATTCCAAAAGGCTTTTACATAGTCAGCACGACGGTTTTGATATTTGAGGTAATAAGCATGCTCCCACACATCAAGTGCTAAAATAGGAGTTCCTATCTGCTTTACTAATTCGCTCATAAGTGGATTATCTTGATTTGGTGTGGAACTAATAAACAATTTTTTGTTTTTATCCATACAAAGCCATGCCCATCCAGAACCGAAGTGAGAGAGTGCTACTTTGGTAAACTCCTCCTGAAACTTCTCAAAACTACCGAAGGTTTGATTGATAGCTTTTGCTAAGTTACCTGTAGGTTGATTAGTTCGGCCTTCCTGAGCAGGGGTAAGAATTTCCCAAAAAAAAGAATGATTGTAATGCCCTCCTCCATTATTGCGAAGTGCGGCATGTTTATAGGTCACTTTTTGGCAGATTTGCTCTATGGTCAATCCAGTAAATGCAGGATTTTTTTCAAGGGCTTCGTTCAGGTTTTTCACATACGTTGCATGGTGTTTGCCATGATGAATTTCCATCGTTTGCTTATCAATATACGGCTCTAATGCATCGGTAGGGTAAGGTAAATTAGGTAAGGTGAATAAAGAATTAAGAGCGATTTGAGGCGTAGTTTCTTCGGATTGTGTAGTAGTGTTATGATTATTTGCTAATGTCCACATAGGGTTGAGAATTATGCCCATGCCTGCCAATAGGCTGGTTTTCAAAAAAGTTCGCTTGTCCATCATAGTTTTTTGTTGTAACTTTGTAAGATTTTTAGTCAGCTGTCTTTTAGTAAGAAATAACAAAATATGAAACAAATTGATTTGAAAAACCTCATAATTTTTGAAAACGAGGATTATTTTGTGGTAAATAAACCCCCTTATGTTTCCACTCTTGATGAGCGGATAGCCAAAGAAGGCAAGCCGAGCATTATCCGATTAGCTAGGGAATATTGTTCTAGTGCTCAGGTATGTCATCGGTTAGATAAAGAAACTTCTGGAGCCATAGCCATAGCTAAAAACGCTAAGGCTTATCGGCACTTAGCTATGCAATTTGAGGCTCGTCAAGTAGGAAAAATTTATCATGCCGTAGTGAATGGTATTCATAATTTTGAGGACGTGGCTGTAAACATGCCTATTTTACCCCTTAAAACAGGGATAGTACAAATAGACTACCGTGCAGGTAAAGAGGCTCTTACATTTTTCAAGACCGTAAAAGCCTTTTCACAACATACTTTGGTCAAATGCATGCCTCTCACAGGGCGGATGCACCAAATTCGTATTCATTTATCCGTATTAAAAGCTCCTATTGTAGCTGATGAATTATACGGTGGCAAGCCAATTTTTTTATCTGAAATCAAGAAAAGATTTAAGCTCAAACAAGACACTGAAGAGCAACCACTCATCAAACGTGCAGCTTTACATGCTTTTTCCTTGATTTTCAAAGACTTACAAGGCAATGAAATCATAGCAGAAGCCCCCTACCCTAAAGATATGGAAGCACTACTCAATCAATTAGAGAAGTGGGCGTAAAGTTACCACCTTATCAAAGCAGAAGCCCAGGTAAAGCCACTTCCAAAAGCGGCAAGGCACACGAGCATCCCTTCTTGTAAACGATTAGCCTCCCACAATTCGCTCAAAGCAATAGGAATGGTAGCAGCGGTAGTATTGCCGTAGCGTTGGATATTGTTATACACTTGATCGTCGCGTAGACCTAATTTCTCTTGCACAAGTTTAGAAATACGCAGGTTAGCTTGGTGCGGAACTAATAAATCCAAATCATGGATGGTCAAGTTATTAGCTTCTAATGCTTCTAAAATTACCTCGGGAAAACGCTGTACTGCATGCTTAAACACAGCATTGCCTCGCATAAAGGGTAAGTGCTTCCCTTGCTGAATAATTTCTATAGACATACGATTTTTGAGGTTGCTTCCAGGATGTTCTAACACTAAATCCTCGGCGTATTTACCCTCTGAATGTAGGTGCGTGGAAAGAATACCATGCCGAGGATTATCAGAACGTTGCACTACTGCAGCTCCAGCCCCATCCCCAAACAAGACAGCAAAATCACGATTACGCGTGCTTAATTCCAAAATATTAGATTGAATTTCAGAACCCACTACCAAAATATTACGGTACATTCCTGTTTTAATGTATTGGTCAGCAATAGACAAGCCATAGATAAAACCTGTGCATTGTGTACGAATATCCAAGGCGCCGATTTCACGAAAAGGCAAGTGCCGTTGTAGTAAACAACCTGATCCTGGAAAGTTATAGTCAGGGCTAAGAGTAGCAAAGATGATAAAATCAATATCTTTGGGTTCAAGTCCTGCTCTTTGCAAAGCGATTTCAGAAGCACGCGCCCCCATGAGCGAAACCGTGTCCTTACCTTCAGTGAAAAAGCGACGTTGTTCTATACCTGAGCGTTCACGAATCCATTGATCGCTTGTGTCCATGTATTTTTCCAAATCATGGTTAGTAATAATATTTTCAGGTACGTAAAATCCTAAACCTGTAATGCGCGACCGATACATAAAACTACGTTTGTGAAATAAAAGAGCAAAACAGAAGTTGTTTAGTACATCCTAAAAATGATAATTTAGGCAAAATTACAAAATATATTTTTTCTTGAAAGAATATGAAATTTTAAATACTTTCAAATGTTTTCAAATATTCAAAAAGGTTTTATTTATTTTGAGGTAATTTTTCAAATATTTCACTCAGCATTTGGACAGCCTGTAATTTATCTTGGGCATAAATATATTCCTTAGCCTCTTTGTCAGGAATTTGCAACAGCTTACAAATAGCTGTCAAACAATGAATTATTTGCAAGTCATCCATGAAATCTGTTTGTTTAAGCATTTTCCGTGCCGCTTCTAAGAGTGTGGGTAAGGCTTGGTGTGCGGTAGCCTTTCGAGCAATTGTGTACCAAATCTTATAGTAACCATCAAACCAGCCTTCCCGCACATCCTCTAAAAGTTCGCTTACACTTCTACTTTGTTGGGCTTTTGACTCTTTTTCCGCATGTCTTTCCCATTCATCTCTCCAATCAAAGCTCATAGTTTTTTTAATTTCATTAAATTGTGAAACAAATATTTTTTGTGTTTAGATTAACACGTAAATATACGATTTTTGTAAGAAAATTAGCCTCTAAAACCTGTAATCTAATAACTTTTTTAGGTTACATTTTTCTTTCCCTAATGTTATCTAAGGAGTGGGGTAATAGCTACAAAATCTTGTTAGTAATTAAAGTGCTAAGTTGTATTTTTGAGTGCGAAGCACAAATATCATACACTTTGAACCACAGCCTTCTATCTTATGCTTTTAGCTTTTTTTACCTAAAAAAGAGCATACTTTATTTGGCGTTTTCTGTTGTATACCAAATAAATCGGTATTTTTAGTACTAATACAAGATGAATTTGCAAAAAAGTAATATTTTTTTGGCAAAAAATTTTGTAGTTTGCTTTTTATTACTTACATTTGTGTTGTAAGAAAAGACTTGGTAGAACCTTTAGGGCTGGTTAATAAAGGTTTATCACTCAAATAAGTCTTTCTTTCCATAGCTGGTTGAAAGATATTGGAGAGGTGCAGACATCAGGTGTCGCCTTCTCCAGTTATCTTTTTTATCTAAGAAAGTTATCAGATCTTTTGATTTAATTTTTGATAAATAAACTTACATACATAAAATTTTAACTTACAATTCATTTTTTTTTATATCTACTAAGCCTAATTAAGGCTAATTTCTTGTAAATTTGTATAAACTTCCGCTTGTAAGCCCTCATTTTTCTACTCACCTTTTGTAGCAAAAGACAGGCGATAGGATAAGAGGTTTAATGCTTTTTTTGCCTAGCTAATGTCCTCTAATAAAAAATAGAAATATGCAAATGCACTTACACAATGGTATTTCAAATTTTAGTTGCAAAAACGTAAAATGTATATACGAATTTTGTAAGAAACATGCCTAAATTTTGTATTTGAGAAAAAACAACTAACTTTGAAGCCGAAAAATATACTCAACTAAGTATAACTCTTTGACCGTCAGGTCAGTAAAAATATTTGCTACTATCTTCTTTATGTTTGGATTAAATATTGAACTAACTATACTCCTCTTTCTATGCCTTTTAGCTGTTTGCATTTTTGAGTTTATTAACGGTTTCCATGATACGGCAAATGCAGTAGCTACTGTAATCTATACTAATTCGCTCAAACCTTACACGGCAGTTGTACTTTCAGGTATTCTCAATTTTACAGGTGTAATTTTTGGTGGAATAAGTGTAGCTATGGGCATTGTCAATTTACTGCCTATGGAAATCTTCTTACAATCAAGTAGCTTATACCAAAGCATTGCCTTAATTCTATCTATCTTACTTTCTGCTATTATCTGGAATTTAGGAACGTGGTATTATGGTATTCCTTGTTCAAGCTCACATACCCTAATTGGAGCAATTATTGGAGCAGGAGTAGGCTATTCGGTGTTTGGAAATGGGGCTTTAAGCAATGTAAATTGGGAAAAAGCAGGGGAAATTGGCTTATCTTTGCTTATTTCACCTTTATTTGGGTTTGGGTTTACAATCCTGCTCATGTTTTTACTACGAACTTTGGTGAAAAATCCAAAAATTTTTCAAGAACCCGAAAAAGACAAGACTCCTCCTTGGTGGATACGCGGGATTTTGATTCTAACCTGCTCAGGGGTCAGCCTTTCACATGGTTCAAACGACGGGCAAAAAGGGGTAGGTTTAATGATGCTTATTTTAATTGCAATCGTACCCATTCAATTTGCTTTGGTTGATAACCTCAAACCTTCTGAAGTAAGGCATAATATACAAGCCATTGAACAAGTGCTCAAAAACGTAGAAATCAACAAACTTTCGCAAGAAAGCAAAACAAAATTAGCTATGATACACACGCAAATTGCTGAATTAGACCTTATGCTCAAAGAAACAGAAAAAGCCACCACAATCCCTGAGAATCAACGCTTTGCTGTACGCAAAAATATTATGGTAATAACCAAAGAATTAGGCAAATTAGTTAAAGAAAATAAGCTAAAAATAAGCAAAGAGGACAAAGCTATACTAAATAAGCACCTTCAAAATATGAAAAGTTTTGTAGAGTATGCTCCCTTTTGGGTAGTGTTGCTTATTTCCTTCTCTTTGGGCATAGGTACTATGATAGGCTGGAAACGCATCGTAGTTACGATTGGTGAAAAAATTGGCAAAGAACACCTTACCTATGCCCAAGGTGCAAGTTCAGAAATAGTTGCTGCTAGCACAATAGGTGTCTCTACATTTTTTGGATTGCCCGTAAGCACCACTCACGTACTCTCCTCAGGAGTGGCAGGTAGTATGGTGGCTAATAAAGGATTAGCTAACCTACAAAGTAGTACTATTCGTAATATCTTAATCGCTTGGATACTCACTCTGCCTATCTCAATTTTACTCTCCGTAGTTTTTTTTGGTATTCTAAAACAAATCATGTAAGTTACCCCTGCCTTACCCTAAAAATTCTGCATATCATTTAAGAAGCCACTTCGCACCAATCTTGAGCACGTAGTAATTTTCTGAAATTGTTCATTTTCCTTTGAGGTAGGTAGTTATTTTTACAACAACTGCTTTTCTGTACAGTTAATTAAGTTTTCGTAAATTATTTCTTAGTTTTGTAAAAAAAGAACACTTTTTCTAAAAAAGTGTCTTGTTGCTACGAATTCAGAAACTTTTAACCAAATTAGCTTGCCTCTAATTCGTGCATTAAAGTCATATAATTAACAATAACCTCAATTCAAAAAACACCTTGTCCTTTTTGTGCCAAGGCAATACACTTTATACGAAATAAGCTAATTATACCCACTAAATTATATTTTTTGGATAAAATTTTGCACTTTTGTAAGCATTTGTTAGTCTGTTTTCAAACTTTTATTGCTTTTATATGAAAAAAACAATCTCTCTTACAAACCTATGCTTTTTAATGGCTTTATTGCCGTACTTGGCTATAGCTCAAGCCACTTTTGACCCTGACACGGTACGTGCAGGGCGATTTGATAACGGCAAAATGTGGACTTTTGACATACCCCCTGTAGAGCATTTTGAACGTACTTACGGTTTCAAACCTGACAAGCAATGGTGGGAAGCAGTACGCTTATCCGCACTGCGTTTTGCTACTTGGTGTTCTGCTTCTTTTGTTTCAGCTGATGGCTTAGTAATGACTAATCACCATTGCTCTCGTGATGTAGCATTGAAAGTACAAAGAGCAGGTGAAAACTTTTTAGCTAACGGTTTCTACGCTCCCAAACTTGCTGACGAACGTAAAGTTCCTGATTTGTTTGTAGATCAACTCCTTAAAATTGAGGACATTACAGACCAAGTAGAAAAAGCCCTTGCAGGTGTGCCTGAAAGCGAACAAGCTACCGCCCGCGACAAAGCCTTTGCAGAAATTCGCGAAGCCTACAAGGCCAAACCTGAATGGAAAGACCTTACATTGCAAATTATTACTTTTTATAACGGCGGCAAATACTCTATCTATGGCTTCAAGCGATACAACGATGTGCGCCTAGTTTTTATTCCTGAATTAGATTTGGGCTTCTTTGGTGGCGATCCCGATAATTTTACCTATCCGCGTTATGCCTTAGATTGTACCTTCTTCAGAGTATATGACGAGCAGGGCAAACCCTTTAGACCCCCATATTACTTCAAATTTAATATTGATGGAGTGAAGGAAAACGAACCTGTATTTGTAATCGGAAATCCTGGACGCACTAACCGCGTTACTACGATTGCTAATCTAGAGTTCCGTCGCGATTTGCAACTACCCACTACTCTACGAATGCTGAAGAACCGCTCACTTATCTTGCAGGAATATGCTAAAATAGCTCCTACACAAGCAGAAAGAGATAGCCTTATTAACGAAGTCTTTAGTTTAGAAAATAGCTACAAAGCCCAAAATGGCATGTTAAGAGGTATGCAAGATGCCTATACAATGACAAGACGTAAAGCCTTCCAAAATCAATTTAGAGCAGCAGTGAAAAACAACCCCAAATTAGCACCAGATGAAAAGGTTTGGGCAGATATAGAAGCCTTGGTACAAGAGCAACGTAAGCTATTTCCTGATGCTAACTGCTTTACACCAAGTGCTATGCAAATGGGAGAAACTATGATGATAGCTATGCTCATGGCAGATTTTGCTGAAACAAAAAATCCCAAGAATAAGCCCACAATTGAAAAATTCAGCAAACCCAAAGTCATGAGCGTAGAAGAAGCAATTTTAGCCGCTTACTTAGAGGAGACAGCTCTCCTACTTGGCAAAAATGATGATTTTATTCAAAAAGCTACACAACTCTCTGGGGCTAACCCCGAGAACTGGAAAGCAATTGCCAAAGGATTGATAGAAAAAACCAAACTCTATGACAAATCTTTTATAGCCAACTTTCTAGAAAAACCTGAAGCGGCAGAAAATGAAGTATTTTTTGTATTAGCAAAAATTGCTTCGGCACGTGGCAAAAAAGCCTCCGACGCTCTGCGTGCTATGCAAGGTAAAGCTTTAGCTCTGAATGGCAAACTAGCTCGTCTGCTTTTTGAAGTCTATGGTACAAGTATTCCCCCTGATGCCACTTTTTCATTACGTATCAATGATGGTGTGGTAAAATCCTACGAATATAATGGTACTACTGCCCCTATCAAAACCACTTTCTATGGTATGTATGACCGCTACTACTCTTTTGATAAAAAATTTCCTTGGTCTCTACCTAAGCGTTGGCTCAACCCTCCTGCCGAATTGCTACAAAGTCCTATGAATTTTGTAACTACAAATGATATTATTGGCGGTAATTCAGGCAGCCCCATGATAAATCGCAACCGAGAAGCCATAGGGTTGGTTTTTGATGGTAATATCGAAAGTTTACCTGGTAACTTTATCTACGACGATACTAAAAACCGTGCCGTGGGCGTTCATGCAGGAGGTATAATAGCAGCTTTGCGTTATATCTACAAAGCCGATCGCCTATGGAAAGAATTGTTAGAACAAAAGAAATAAAACTATCCTAAGAAGAAGAGGAGAGCCAAGTTCTCCTTTTCTTTGATTAAAAAACTTTGATAAACTATACTCAAAATTACCTCATTTTACAATTATATTTATTCTTTTTGAAAGGTATCGTAGAATTCTACTGCTCTTAATCCTTACTAAGAATAATTATTAAGAAAATAGTACCTTTGCTATACTTTTTTATGTGATTTTGCGTTACCTGTTAAATTAAGCTACGCAATTAGAAATGCGGATAGCACCTTGCTTGTTTTGCATACTGCGAAACATTTAGCGAAGCATAATAACAAAAAGCAAACTGTGCATTAGCCCCTCGTTGCCTGCTATGTATTTTTTGTTTAGAGATTGTTTAGAGAGCAGAAAAACAAACAGCGAGCTGAAAAATGGATGAGAGAAACACTCAAAAAATATATCGTCAAAAGTGATATTTTATTACTCAAAAATTTAACGGCATGATGATACAAAAATGGGTAGCATTTTTATTAACTTTTTTAGGAAGTTATGGTTCATATGCCCAAAAATTTGGGTTTATAGATGTGGATTTTATTCTGAAAAAGATGCCTGAGTATCAACTCGCTCAGCAAGAAATCAATGCAGCAGCAAGTAAATGGGAAGAGGAGGTATACCTGCGTATGCAAGCCGTAGAGGACATGAAACGCAAGTATCAGGCAGAAGAAATTTTGCTCACCGATGAGATGAAACAAGAACGCCTAGCAAAAATCAATGAAAAAGACAAAGAAGCAAAAGAACTAAACAAAAAGATATTTGGCTACGAAGGCATGTTCTACGCTAAAAAGCAGGAAATTATGAAACCTGTAATGGAAAAATTGTACAAAGCAATAGAGAGAGTTGCGCGTAAAAAGCGTATTCAATTTCTTTTTTCTAATTCTGAAGGGCTAACAATTGTTTTTGCCGAACCACGCCACGACTATACAGAAGCAGTATTAGAGGAATTAGGGCTAAATGAAGAAAATAAAGAAGGAGGAAATACAAACTCTCAGAAAAATAATATAGGAACGAACAACTCTATCATGAATAAAAACGTCAAATCCATATATAAGCAAGGTGAAGATCAAAAATAATATGTATATTTGTAAGCAAATTATAGTTATTGTTTTACGTTATTGTTTTACCTATTCACTTGTTAATTAAGATCCATGAGAAAAAAGTTTTTTATTTCTTTTATTGTGCTGTTAGGCACTAGCTTTGAAATGTCCTTTGCACAAACTAATCTTAAATTGGGTTATTTTGATTTGAACTATGTACTCCCTCTGCTCCCTGCCTACAAACAAGCTGAGACTGAACTAGGCACATTTAACAAACAGCTTAAAACAGAAGAGGAAAACAAAACTAACGAATTTAAGCAAAAAGTTCAAGCTTTTCAACAAGCTCAAAATACAATGAATGAGGCAATCAAAGAAATTAAGATTAAAGAATTACAGGCTCTAGAAAAACAATTGTACGAATTCCAAGCAATGGCACAACAAAAATCAGAAGAAAAGTATCAACAACTCATGGCACCTATCTTGGAAAAAATAGAAAAAGCCTTGCAAGAGGTAGCAAAGGAAAATAATTATACCTACATCTTTGATAAAAAATCATTACTCTTTGAAATTCCAGAGGGTAATATTTCAGACCTTGTATTGAAAAAGATGGGAGTTACTCCCCCACCTGCAAGTTCAGATAAAAAATAAGCACGTAACTTTTGTTGTTTTACCTGTTTAGCATCGTTTTCTTACCAAGAAAGAAAGCCTTGGCAAGAAAAGGATGTTATTTTATTTCAAAATAGTAATTTGCACATCTACTACCCCGTCCTTAATCATTTCCAATAGCCTTGCAGCACGTTCAGACAGATCTATCTCTCTTTTAGAGTTGGCAGGCAGTCTGTCATTAATGATTACAGTAACCTTTTTGTTATTTTTAAGGTTCATCACTTCCACTTGTGTTTGGAAAGGCAGAGTTTTATGTGCAGCAGTTAGTTTTTCTTTGTCATAAATTTCACCACTGGCAGTACGTCTGCCATGGAATTTTGTACCATAAAATGAGGCTTTCCCTGTGATTACTTTCAAACTAGTAGGTGTGGTGGTAGTAGAGAGATTAGTAGGTGGTTTAGTCGTAGTAGCGGTAGGTTTAGGAACAGAGGTGGTAGGTTTAGGAACAGAAGTAGTAGGTTTAGGTTTAGGGTTGATAACAGTTGGGCGCGGTTTAGGAGCAGCTATTACATTTTGATTCTTGTGATTCCTGGGTAAATTTTGTAATAATTCGCAAGCAGTTATTCCTAAAACTATAAATAAGGATATAAGAAAATTCGCTACTAGATTGGCAGAAAAAAAACTTACTAATAAAAGATGCTTTTTCATAAAGTCGGTGTATTTTTGCATAAATTCATAACAAAAAATAATACGGCAAACTACTAACAAAGTTCTAATATGAAAGAGATATTGTTTGCTTGGTCTTTGTTGGGTCTTCTAGGGCTGTCGGCTTGTGTTTCTATGCAAAAGTATAATGATTTGCAGGGGAAATATAACCTAAGTTTAGAAGAGAATAAAAAAAATCAAATTGAAATAGAACAACATAAAGCATTTAAGGAAAGTCTGAAAAGAGAGAATCTTCGCCTTGCAGAGGAGAATATTGCTTTGCAAGATAGCATAAAACACCTTACTCAATTAGCTGAAAACCAAAAAAAAGAATTAGAAAGCCGCTTTTTTCAACTAAATAAAATTTATCAAGCACTTATTAAGGAACAGTATAAAGACCAGATTTTGATAGCTCGTAAGGATTCTATATTACAACAAATAGGCTTAGACTTGCTAGAAATGGAGCAGCAAGCTGAAACCCAACGCAAAGCCCTCGCTCAGTGCCAAAGTCTTGTGGCTAAAAAAGATACCGCCTTGAAAGAGGCAAATCTTTTTATTATGAATCTGGAAAAAGATCTAGAAGTACAAGAGGAAAAATTGCAGGACAAAATAATTGCTCTTAGAGAACTGACTCAAAAGTACCAAAGTTTGAGAGATAGCATAGCTCAAGCAATCCAACGCCAAGACAGCCTTGCCAATCAAATAGCTATAGAGCTAGCACACTCACTCAAAGATTACCAAGAAGACAATCTGAGAATTAATACATACGGTGGCTATATTTTTTTGGTTATGCCTAATAAACTCCTATTTTCCCCCAATCAAAAAGAATTAGAAAAAGATGGTATAGATATATTAAAAAATGTAGCTCAAACAGTCCGCAAACAAAAAAACAGTATCGCTATGCAAGTCATGAACGAACAGAGCAAAACACAAGAACAAACTAATAAACTGATAATCAGGAAATTACACGAGGAAGGAATTACAGACGTTAAACCCAAAGAACCTTTTATGCTTGCCTCACCGACAAGGGTAGAGGAATATGCCGAAGAAAATGAAGAGGCACAAACTACTTTGATATTGAGAGTAAAATAATGACATTGGTATAAAATGTATGATATTAAAATAATCTCATACATTCTAAACCACCATATTTCGAGTTTATTCTAGTTTTTTCTTATACTCTTGCAAAAACAGCTCTATTTCACGGGTAGAATTAAAAAAATCATTTATCAAAAGTCATTTAGCATTATTACAAAAACCTTAAAAAAACTATGCAAGAAAGCTATCACCGCTTCTACTCACATCGCTTAGGGCGTGAAATTTCAATGCTTGTGTTTGGGCACTGGGGCTACCCTGTGCTGATTTTTCCAACTTCACGCGGGCGATATTATGAAGCCAAAGATTTCAAATTAGTAGAATCGGCTCGTTGGTTCATAGAAACAGGCAAAATTAAACTCTATTGCATTGATAGCATAGATGTAGATAGTTGGTATGCTTACCACTTGCATCCTGCTGTGAGAGTGTATAACCATACGTGCTATGACCGAATGTTGAACGAGGAACTTGTACCTGCAATTCAATGGGAATGTAATACGAGCAAAATTGGTGTAGCTGGTTGTAGCTTTGGAGGCTACCACGCTGTGAACTTCGCCTTCAAGCACCCTGAAAAAGTGGGCTATCTTTTTAGCATGGGCGGGGCTTTTGACATTAAAGGTTTTTTACACGGTTACTATGACGAGAACGTATACTTCAACAATCCCGTAGATTTTATTCCAAATGCCTTTAATGAACATTTTTATAGAATGGGCATCGTATTAGGTACTTCCGAATATGATATTTGCAGAGGCGATAATGAATACCTTTCACATATTTTGCACCAAAAAGGTATTCCACATTGGTTAGATATTCGCCCTCTGGCTAACCACGATTGGCCTATTTGGCGCGAAATGTTTCCTCATTATCTTTCACAAATCAATTTTTGAAGGTTAAATTTAGTAAGTCAGAAAATTTTATTTTGTAAACCACTGATTTTCAAAGGATACTTCTTCCATAGAAAGTTTCTTCTCATAAATTTAGTTAAACGTCTTTTGCTATCAAGACCGCTCCCACTAAGGCAATCAGCAAAAGAAGAGCAATCGTTTCAAAAGCCATAAGATGAGTAGTAAGAAATTGTGTACCAATTAAGTAAATAGTAGTTATTTTTTGATTTTCCTTGTGAATCACATTATTTTGGCAAGCATAATCTAAAATAAATTTAGATAGCATGCCTAGAAGTAGTAAGCTTAATGCTAAACCACTCCCCAAAGATTGAAGAGGAGCAGTAGGTAACAAATTTTTTTGCGAAATGTCTCGTACTGGGTAGCTAAGCATTAGCCCAAATGTTAGCAAGACAAGAATACCACCCACGTAAATAATAATCTGTGAAACAGCTAAAAAATCCGCGCCTAACAAAACAAAGACGGATGCTATGCCTAAAAAAATAAGCATAACCCCAAAAATAAAATGCAATATATTACGTAAAAAAAGTGAAATGATAGTAGTTAATAATACTACAAACCCAAATAGATAAAATAACATTTTTGTTCGTCTTACGTTTTTATTGCAAAACTAACAAAAAAAGCATAACTTTGTGCCATAACGTTGCTAAATTCTAGCGTTTATCATTTTTTTACTTAACAGGACTATTAAGAAGATGACCAAAGAATTTGAAAAAATTATTTTGATTGATGACGACAAAATAAATAACCTGATAAACAAGGAGATAATTAGACAATTCAATCAAAATATAGAGGTAGTTATTTTTGAGCGTGCTCCCGAAGCCCTTGACTTCTTTAAGAAAAACCCTAAAATAAACTCTTGTCTTATTTTGCTAGATATAAATATGCCTATAATGAATGGTTGGGAATTTCTGCAATCTTTCAGAAATTTATCCCTGAAGATACCTATTTTTATGCTCACCTCTTCAATAGATGATTATGATATGGAGATAGCTAAAAAATATGCTGAAGTACTTTCCTATATTAGGAAGCCTCTTTCAGTAGATAAACTGAAAAATAGTATTGCTCTTATTAATTCCAAATAGTAGATAGAGTATTTGAAGTTTCAATTTATGAAAAAACTTATCAAAAAACTATATGCTCTTATTCCGTTTAAGAGTAGTATCTTTTCAATACTACGCATAGTCTGGAAACCTAAGAAATCCATATTTCAGCATCTCCATTTCAAAGGCGTGTTTACGGTGTGTATCAATAAGCAAAAGAAGTTTAAGATAAATCATTTTGGATTTCAGATTGAGAATGAAATTTTTTGGAGAGGATTAGGTGCGGGCTGGGAAAAGGAATCACTTAAAGTTTGGATAAAACTTTGTGAGGAGGCACAAGTCATTATAGATATTGGTGCTAATACAGGAGTATATGCCTTAGTAGCTAAGACAATAAATCCTAGAGCATCTGTGTATGCTTTTGAACCACACCCCATGTTTTTTGAGTGTTTGCAAAAAAATATTCGATTAAATAACTTTGATATAAAGGCATTCAATAAAGCTGTCTCAGATAGCAATAGAAAAATAGAGATAGATGATTATGCCGCAGCAGCAAAATCTATCTTGGTAGATTGTCAAACCTTAGATACATTTGTGCAAGAAAATAACTTATCTAAAATTGATTTAATGAAAATAGATGTAGAAACTCACGAGCCGCAAGTACTCGCAGGATTTTCAAACTATTTGACCCAATTTAAGCCAACAATGCTCATAGAAATCTTGAATCAAGAGATAGCAGAAAAAGTAAACAACTTCGTCAGGGAATTAGGTTATCTGTATTTTAATATAAATGAAAAGACAGGACTAATTCAAACTGCGAAAATAGAGCAAAGAGACTTCTATAATTATTTACTTTGTAGCCCTGAAACAGCTATAAGAATTGGATTGAAAACATAAGAAGTTTTGACTTAGAAACAACAGAGCAAATATTTTTTGCTATACCACAAAAAATAACATGAAAATAACTTGGAGTAAACTCCTATTTCAACAAAAATATACAGAATCAGAATTAACTATTTTTGAGTTCTTATCTAAAAATGAATTATTCCAAAATTTATCATATCAAGAATTAAGCCTTTTTACCTCTTACATTTATACGAGGCAATATCAAAAGCATGAAGTCGTATTCTTTCGTAATGACCCTTCGCGAGCTTTATATTTGATAAAAAAAGGCATTGTTGCTTTGAGTTTGGATATGCAAACTAATTTTGAAGTCTTTACACACTTGACTGAATACAAAGCCCTAGGGATTAGTGCCTTACTTGCTAATACGCGTCGTACCTATAATGCTATTGTAGAGAGTGAAGAGTGTGAATTGATAGTTATTCCCCAAGTGAATATCTTTGATATTTTTAAGCAAAATCCTATTATTAAAGCGAAAATGTTAGAGGCTTTATCACAAATTTATCACTTCAATACCAGCCTTTTTCTCAAAAAATATCGGCTTACACAAGGCTTTTTTGAAATTACAGACCTTTACAAAGAATGGAAACACGGAGAATAAAAATACGTGTTTAGTCTAAATCCTTGACTGCAAAGTTATGTTCAAACT
>JANWZA010000025.1 GCA_025054775.1 Microscillaceae bacterium | reverse complement strand
CGTTACAGTCTTTAATTGGATTAAGGCATATGGAAAAAAACTTGATGAAATTCGGAGTAATGATGCTATTGAAGTTATTGAAATAGATGAGATGCACACATATATTGGCTCAAAAAAAACTATTGTTGGATATGGATTGCTAGAGCTGGGCGTAAATTCATCCATTGCGAAGTTGGTACCAGGGGAACTGAAACTGGTGAAAAACTTTGGAAAAAGATTGAACCGAAGATAAAGGGAAAGGTGTGTACAGATCATTGGAAGGCATAAGAAGCATTTGTGCCAGACGATATACATATACAATCCAAAGCGGAACGTTTATGGTTGAAGGATAGAATAGTCTTTTTCGTCATTTTTTAGCACGATCAAGAAGGAAAACTAGATGTTACTCTAAAGTTGTTTATATGCTAGTTTATTCAGTTAAACTTTTAATGCTTAAATGAAATAATGATTTATCTATACTATTTTAACAATGCCAAAAAAGCTATTCCCCTTACATAGATTTGGGAGTCAAGGTCTCAACTTTTAGCTATTCTAATCATTACAGCCATTCCGAACTGCTATTTTTAAGGGAGTAGCCGAATATTTATTGATTGTTTCCTAAAATCAAATCGGCGGCTTTTTCTCCAATCATAATACAAGCGGCATTTGTGTTGCCTGAAATGATTTTAGGCATAATAGAAGCATCCGCTACACGTAATTTTTCAATACCTCTCACACGGAGTTGATTATCTACTACGGCAGCCTCATCATCGCCCATTTTGCAAGTACCAACGGGGTGATACACACTTTCTAAGGTTTTGCGAATATGCTCCAATAATTGCTCATCACTTTGAGCATTTTGTGGGTGATGGATGGCTTTTCGGTAAGGTGCAAAAGCTTGATTTTCAAATATTTCTAAGGCAATCTTCATGCCTTTAATTAAAACTTGCCTGTCTTGTTCGGCTTGTAGGTAGTTTGGTTGAATAAGGGGCATATCAAAAGGATTAGCCGAATATAGCCCTACATAGCCCACGCTTTTAGGGTGGAGGAGTGTAGGTAGGATAGAATATCCACTTTCATAGGGGTAGGTTTTGAGGTTATAGATGTCAGTTTTGAAGTCATTACCAGCTTGCATAGGTGTAAAATGCAATTGCAGATTGGGGCGGTCTTGGTCAGGGCTGGTTTTTAGAAAAGCATTTGCCTCTAAGGGCGAGGCAGTGAGAATACCTTTCTTGAACAAGAAATACTGCGAAAAGGCTTTAAGTTGGTTTATTTTCTTAAAGCTTTCGTTTGCTGTCTTAACCGTAGAGAGGGAGCTTGCAATACAAAAGACGTGGTCTTGCAAATTTCTGCCTACACCTACTAAGTGCTTTTTAGCAATTATTCCAAAACGTTTTAGGTATTCTTTATCTCCCACTCCTGAGAGCATCAAAATTTGTGGTGAGCCAAAGGCTCCTGCCGAAAGAATTACATCTTTTTGAGCATAAAACTTTTGGCGCAAGTTATGAGAAGTGGCAATTTCTACCCCTTCGGCTTTGTCCTTTTCAATTAGAATTTGCGTAACGTGTGCTTGGGTGAGTATAGTTAGGTTCTTTCTATGTTTGATGGGTTTGAGAAAAGCTGTGGCAGTGCTTTGGCGTACTCCATCTTTGATGGTAAACTGAAAAAAACCTGCTCCTTCTTGTTGCTCTCCGTTAAAGTCATGGTTTTCAGGTATTCCTAAGTTCTTACAGGCTTCTACGAAAGCAGGGGCTACTATGCTCCTGTGTCGTTTGGCATAGCTTACCCAGAGTAATCCGTCAGCACTGTGGTATTTGGGATTAAGTTTGTCAATATCTTCATTACGTTCTGATTTAAGAAAATAGGGTAATACCTCCTCATAAGCCCAACCTTGGTTGCCCAAACTTGCCCAATCATCATAATCTTTGGCATTTCCTCTGATGTATGCCATGGCATTAGTAGCACTACATCCGCCCAAGGTTTTGCCACGTGGCTGATACATTTTGCGATTATTTACATTCGCTTGGGGCACGGTTTCAAATGCCCAGTCTACCGAAGTGTGGTTAAGCATGGTATATGCAGCAGGAATATGAATTTCCATTTTGGTGTCTTTTTTTCCTGCCTCTATCAAAAGAACACGATTAGCGGGATTTGCTGAAAGACGGTTCGCTAAAACACAGCCTGCAGAACCTGCCCCTATAATAATGTAATCGTAGGTACTCATAAAAAATACAACCATTAATGCATGACAAAAATAAAAAAAAGATTATTAGTATAAACTAATTTAATAACAATAAAGTTACTTCAATCTCACGAGTGGTAACTTTTTTAAGAAAAGTTAGCCCTGAAAATCAATGGATTGCAAATTAATAATTCTTGTATCTTTTAATTAAAAATAGATCTTATTTTAATTGTGTTACCCTAAACTCTTATACTCTATGCCTTTTTCTGTACCTATTCTTTTTCTTACTTACAACCGTCCTACACATACCCAAAAAGTATTTGAGGTAATACGTCAAATGCAACCTGCCCAACTTTTTTGGGCAATAGATGGTGCAAAAAATGAACAAGATTTGCCTAAAATAGCAGCCGTAAAAGCCATAATACAACAAATCACGTGGCAATGCGATTTGAAAATTTTGGAAAACTCTCAAAATTTAGGTTGTGGCATAGCCGTGAGCCGAGCTATTTCTTGGTTTTTTGAACACGTAGAGCAAGGTATTATTTTAGAAGATGACTGCCTACCTGAGCCAAGTTTTTTTCATTACTGCCAAATTTTATTAGAAAGGTATGCCCAAAATAACGAAATTATGTGTATTAGCGGTGTAAATTATTGCCCTAGAACCCGAAAAATACCTGAAAGTTACTTTTATTCTTATTATGCTCAAATTTGGGGCTGGGCTACGTGGAAAAGAGCATGGCTGCATTACCAACATAGTACACAAAGCTGGGAGGCTTTTATCCGCTCATCTATTTTCAAAGAAATTTTTACTACCCAACGAGAGCGAGTATATTGGCAAAAAACCTTAATCAATTACGCTCAACAAAACCCCAACTTGTGGGCTCTGCGATGGTTAGTAAGTATTTGGCAAAGAAAAGGATTAGCCGTTATACCTAAACATAACTTGGTGAGTAACATTGGCTTCGGGCAAGAGGCCACCCATACCCGTATTACCGAGAGTTGGTTTGCGAATATGCCTACTTTTCCATTAAATCAGATTACTTTTCCCCAAAAAATTAGCCGTAACTTACAAGCCGATATTTGTACCTTTCGTACCTTTTACAATCCCAAAACTACTTTCTTAAACCATTTACGAAACCTATCTTATTGGATTTTTCCTTACACTTGGCGAAAATGGTTGAAAAGTAATTTGATTAAAACAATTAAAACTATGAAAAATGCAGGTTAAAGTTTTTGAAAAGTATAGAAAAATAGAGAAAAAGCCTTAAAAAGAAAGTTTTTTTTGATAAGTAAAGTTTTAAGTTTTAGGAGATTACAAAATACCGTAAATTCAAACACTTCATTTAAGTTAAGTTATGGTGGGGGTACTCTACCTCTACTATGTGATGCTACTTTCGTACTAAGATAGTGAAATCATACTCTTGGTAATCGTGCAGAAGAGCTACGTTTCGGCTAAAATTGCGTTTGCAATAATCAAAAAAGAAACAAGGGTTAGCATAGTACAAATCGGTACGCATTTTATCTGCATCTGCATAATTAGTAAGCATATTGAAAGCAAAGCCTTTGTAGGTTTTTTGGTGCATTACTTCTAAGGTAGGTAATATATAACATAACCACTCGGTTTCAGAAAGGTGTAACTTTTTATTAAAAATACCACTTGCCACGCAATAGTCGGCTTGGGGCATTTGTGAGGGGTGTTCGATTAGTTCGAAGGTTTGTTGTGTGGTGGTGCCATATATTTTTTGGGCTTCCTGTATCATATCTGCCGAAACGTCATAACCTTTGTAAATATGGTTTTGGTAACCTTTTTGTTTCAAAAAGTGGTTCAAGTCTCCTAATCCACATCCTAAATCTAACAAAATAAAACTTTGCGAAGTATCCATAGGCAAGAGTTTAGCTAATTGCTCAAAGCGAATGTATTGAGCATGTTGATTTTTCCAGTTTACTTTTTGGGCATTCTCCTCAAAGTTAGAGATTTGCGTTTTGTAAAACTCATTCAAATCTTTCAAAATTTTGTCCATTATTTTGTGGTGTTTTTTCTTTTCTTTTATATATTTTTTTGATAATACTTATAGGTCTTTGCTTGATTTCAGTAAATATTTTAGAGATATAAATCCCAATTATCCCCAAAGAAAAAATAATAATTCCTCCTACTGCCCAAATAGAAACTACGAGGCTTGTCCAGCCTTCTACCACGTCTTGGTAGATAAATTTAGCAATAGTAAAATATATGATAAAGCCGAAGGCAAAAAAAGTGATAAAAATTCCCAAATAAAAAATGTAATACAGGGGTTTATTGCTGATAGCGGTAATAGATTGTATAGCCATTTGGATTTTTCGTTTCAAGGTATAGGTAGAGGTACCTTTGCTTTGTTTGGTAGTAAGGTAAGGGATTTGCTCAAAACCTGCCAAAAGGAAGGTACACCAGAGGTCAAATTCGCGCTCTTGGAATTGAAGTACAGCCTCTACGTAAGGTCGTTTCATGAGGCGTGCTGTGAGTGTGTCGGCAGGGTAGTTCAAATCAATCAAGTAATTAAAAATTTGATAAAATAATTTGCCCATATTTCGTTCAAACCATTTACCTTTTCGCTTTTGTTGCACTCCATAGACTACGTCAGCGTGAGGTTTGGCTTGTAATTCGTGCCAAAAGGGTTCTAACAATTCGGGAGCTTCTTCCAGATCTACGTCAATTAAAAAAACATATTCTCCTTGGCTTTGTTCTAATCCTGTGCGTAAGGCTTGGTGGTGTCCAAAATTGCGTGATAAATCTACCAAAATTACTCTCTCGTCTTGGGCAATAAGTTTTAATACTTCTTGTTTAGCTTGGTCAGGAGAGCCGTCGTTTACAAAAATGATTTCATACTCCTCTATTTGTAGTTTCTCAATTGTACTCTTTACACGCTCATAAAAAGGCTTTACAAATGCTTGCGAGTAATATAAAGTAGTAACAACGGAAAGCAGCATAGATTTAATGTTTATCAATAAATTAGCGTTTCTATTTTTTGTAATTTCTCATTGAGGTACTGATGTATGAGAATAGGCTTGGGTAGCTGATTTATTTCTTGTAGCGTGTAAAATTGATAAAAATTAGGTAAAAGGTGTTCGTTTTGCAAGGTAATATGCCAAAATTTTGCCCAAATGGTTTGGTGTGTAAGTACGTGTTTGTAAGTTATAGAAACGGATTGTAGTAAACTATTTTCTAAAATAGTGGGTTCTATGGCAGTTAGTTCGTTCCAATTTGTAACTTCTTGGGCTGTTTCAATTAGGTAGAAATCATATAAATTTTGCCAAATATCTTTATCTTTTCTTTGTTTTAAGGCGATTTTATTTTGAAAGTTTATTACAATATAGTTAAAAAATCGTTGTTTTGTTTTTGTTTTTTGAGTTTTTATAGGTAAAGTTTCTTGTTTATTTTGCTCAAAAGCGATGCATTTATCTTGAAAAATGCAAAAAAAACATTGTGGGTTTTGTGGGGTGCAATGGATGGCTCCAAATTCCATAACGGCTTGGTTGTGTAAGTGGCTGTTTTGCTCGGGTAGCAAAGCATTAGCAAGTTGGGTAAATTCCTTTTGTGCCTTAGAAGTGGTAATATCGGTTTCAATACCAAAGATGCGTGCTAGTACACGGTACACATTTCCATCTAATACGGCTATTTTTTCATGAAAAGCAAACGAAGCAATAGCGGCAGCGGTATATTGCCCAATTCCTTTTAGTTTGAGTAATTCTTGGAAGGTACGAGGGAACTCCCCATTTCGGTTAGCTACTATCCATTGGGCAGTGCTGTGCATATTCTTTGCCCTTGAATAGTAGCCTAGCCCTTGCCAAAGTCGCATCACGTCTTGTAAATCGGCTTGTGCAAGATGCTGGATAGTAGGATAGCGTTGGATAAATTTTTCGTAATAGGGTAATCCTTGTTTAACACGAGTTTGTTGTAAAATTACTTCTGAAAGCCAAATATAGTAAGGATTAGTCGTATTTCGCCAAGGCAATTCCCGCTGATATTTAGAAAACCAGGCTAGTAGTCGTTCTGAAAACCACTTATTTTCCATCCTCTTTCACTCTGTGTTTTTCTTTGCTCATCTCTCTGTAAGATTTGATAACTGCCCAGGTAGTAACCACAAGGAAAAAGATAATGATATAATGCACGTAATGGATAATTTGGGGAAAAATACGCCCTAAGAAATAGCCCATCAAAGTAAGGGAAATACCCCAAAGTAAGGCGCCTACTATTACGTAATAGCTAAATAACCTGATTTTCATTTGCACTGTGCCCGCTAGAATGGGAGCAAAAGTACGTATTACAGGTAAGAAACGCCCTATAATCAAGGCATTTCCGCCGTGCTTATCAAAAAAGGCTTTTGTATTGACTAAATGCTGTTTTTTGAAAA
The DNA here is from genome assembly GCA_025054775.1 of Microscillaceae bacterium. Classification (GTDB taxonomy): domain Bacteria; phylum Bacteroidota; class Bacteroidia; order Cytophagales; family Microscillaceae; genus JANWZA01. The sequence goes on along the minus strand of JANWZA010000025.1, from coordinate 21,917 downwards.
AGAACGAGTCTTCGCGTTGATATAATTTATGCCCTACAAACTTACCAAAATAATAGCCTACGTAATTTCCTAAGATAGCTGCAACCACTATGCAAGCAATCACTACATAAATAGGTTGTTTAATGATGCCTGCACTACACGAAAGCCCTGTAAGGAAGAGCAAATAGTCGCCAGGAAGAAAAAAACAAAAAAATAAACCTGTTTCAGCAAAAACAATCAGTGTAACTAATGCCAGCCCTCCTGTACTAATGATTTCTTCGGCATTAGAGAGAGTACTAAAAAATTTAAGGATGCTGTCCATAGGAGTTTTACTAAATCAATTCAGGTAGTTTCAATAATAAGTAAAATAATCCGAATTCTAAATTTTATTTTTTAATTTTTTCAGGGCTTCCCAGCGAGGGTCTATTATGTCAGGTTCTTCTACTTGTTCGTTGAGATGGGTAGAATAAACAAGGAGGTTGCCTTCTGCATCTAGTACACTAGTAGGGGGTGGCTCTATGTGGAAGCGTGGGTGTAATTTTTTTATTGGAATTTCTAAGATAATAAATTCGTAAATGTATTGAGCCACGTTAATCACTGAGGTGGAGGCATCAATCATTTCTATTTCGTGGCTAATTACCTCGTTCCTATTTCCTAATTTGAATATTATACGCTGTTTGATCAGCTCTATGGGATAATCAAACTCTTCTAAACTTCTATCACAAGTCAGGCTTACTTTGCCTTTGATAGTAAAGTAAAGTTGCAACATTTGGTTGCTCTTATCCAGGTCTATTTGAGCTACAAGATTTCCTTTTTGTACTGGGGCATATTCAAAAAGGTTAAAGAACTTATCTTGTATTTCAAATTCAAATTGGTACTGTTTGTTTTGCAAAGCGGCGATTTGTATGTTGTATGCTTCCAGTTCTTTGCTTATCATAGTTTTAATCTTTTCTAAATTGTTCTATAATTTTGAATATTGATTTTTGGGCATTCAAGTCAGGAAAGAAGTTATAGATGATTTCGTGTTTGGCATAATCCAAATGAAGTGCTTGCTCTAGGTAATAAAGAGCCTCTGCTATGTTTCGGTCATAAATCATAAAAGCTACTGCATAATAATACATTTCTGCTTCTTCTGGGTGTTCGTCGATTCCTTCAATAATGATTTTGGTGGCTAGGTCAAATTTTTCGTTCTTAAAATAGAATAAAGCCCAACGTTTCCAAATTGTAGTATTAGTAGGGTCTATGAGAATGGCTTGTCTATATGCTTCTTCGGCGGCGAGTTCATTGCCCATGCCTGCTTCTGCCTCTGCTAATCCTAACCAGCCGAGGGCGCAATTGCTATCAATGCTTACTGCCTTCTTAAAATCACGGATAGCGGCTTGCCATTTGTTGAATGCTACGTTGATATTTCCCATGCCAATCCAAGCGTGGAGCCAATTTGGATAGATGTTCATTGCTTCTTTGTAAGCGTGAAAAGCTTTTTTCAAATTTTTCATTTGCTCGTAGCAGGCTCCAATATGACAATACAAGTTCGCTCTGTATTCTGGTTCTTCTTTCTCATCTTCTAAGGCAAGTGTATGCTCATAACATTCAAGGGCTTGTTCGTACATAGCTTGATTCATAAATATATGCCCTTTTTGAAACCAAAAGGCATGGTTTTTATCCTCAATAGCAATAGCATATTCTATGGCATCGATAGCTTTTAGTATTTCATCTTGGTACATATAGATATAGCTTAAATAGAACCAGGCCCAGGCTTGGTAGGGGTCTTGGTCAATAATTTCTTTGTAGAAAGCTATTACCTCTTCTGTCCTGTTTTCTTTTTCGGCAAGCTCAATCAAACCTATATGTGCTTCTTCACATTGTATATCTAGTTTGATAGCTTTTTGGTAGTAAAATATTGCCTCGTCTATTTTATTAAGTGCTTGCGCGTTATAGGCTATGCGTGCATAAACTTTTTCTTTTACTTCTATGTCATCAGCTATGAATAATAAGATTTCATTGCTTTCTGCATACTTACCTATGGTAGTATAAATTCCTGCTTTTATGAGAAGGATATTAGGCTCATAAGGCATGCTTTGTTCTAGTTCTTGTATAAGTTGTATGGCTTCAAAATATCGTTGCGCGTGGAAAAGGATTTGTACTTTACTAAAACGAAGTTGTTGTGAAAAGGGATAAAGCGCTAGTGCCTGCTCTACGGCCTTGAAGGCTTTTGAGTAGTTCTCTTGTTCAAAGTAGTATTGGATTATGGCCTCAAATTCGTGCAAATCTAAAAAATAGGATTCTTTTTTGGCACACCACTCTTCAAATTTTTTTACTAGATTTTTTAGTACTCTTTCCTCATCGTCGTTATTCCAATTTTCCATCATTTTTGACTCAACAAGCTATCTCAAAGACCTACCTTTTTGGTTTGTGGTAGTAAATATAAGATAAAAAAATGAAAAATTGTAGTATTTTGAAAAAAATGGTTTCGTCTAATTTATGGGAAAGAAACTATTTCTCTATAATATAGTGAAAATCAATGCTATGTAATTATATTCATTTAGGTTATGGCACGTAATAGTTGGTATTAGCTATTTTCTGGCTGTTTCTTTTGTGCTGTAAGGCAGATCTTCTTATTGATGGCGTGGTATAGCTTCGCTCAGGCTTTGGATTTTTGTGCCAAACTTTGGGTAGAAACTCAAAATTAGTGGTTTTATATTCAAAAGTATAAAATCAGTGGTTTAATTTCTTAAATAATTCCCAAATAAATAAGCTAGCTATCTCACTCACAAGGTTACTATAATCATGCATCTTTATTCCTATCCCAAAAATTTAGCTAATTAAATAGCTTTGTGCGAGTTGGTTTGGAGGTAAGTTTCAACGGTGCGTTTTTTATCAATTTTTTGTGTGGGTGTTTCTATAAAGCGTTCTAGTACGAAAATTTGCTTAGGTATAGCATATTTTTGAGCAAAATAAGTAGGGAATAATTTTTTAATTTGCTCGTAATCAATTGTTTGTAGTGGTGTACTTTCTACGAATAAAACAATTCTCTGCCCTAGTAGTTCGTCAGGTAAAGGAAAGGCAAAAAAACGATTTTCGTAGTTCAAGTGTTGCCAAATTTGCTCTATGGTTTGTTCTATGGTCTCTAATTGAATTTTGATACCTCCTGAATTGACTATATTGTCAGCACGTCCTAAAAAAATAAATTTATCTTTGTCTAGAAGTTGTACTATATCGTTAGTGATTATTTTTTGGTAATTAGTAACTTCTCCTTCAATTATTAAGCAATTTCGCTCATCTTGAGCGATGTTAATGTTGGGCAAGGTTTGGAAATAGGGTTGCTTTTGGGGTGTGTTGAGCAGTTGCAGGGCAATGTGCGAAACGGTTTCAGTCATAGAATAAGACTGATAAACAGGTACTTGTAAGTTTTGAAGGGCTTGAGTTAATTTAGCAGAAACGGCAGCCCCTCCTACTAAGATAACCTGCATTTGATTCAATAAATTTACATAATACTGGCCTTGTGGGCTGGGTTGCAAGATAGTTTGTAATTGAAGAGGTACAAAAGAAGCAAAGTCAAGATGTGTAATTTGGGTCTTATGCAATACTTCAAGTGGATTAGCAGAGGGAGGTACGAAGTAGATATCCATGCCTATTTCTAAGGCTCGTACAAGCATCATCATACCTGCAATGTAATGCGTGTGTAAGCAAACCAAGCATTTCATGCCTTGCTGTAGGCCCAAAGCTGTTTGGGTAAGTTTGGCACTTGCTTGCATTTGTTGGCGTGTGAGGTGTATGGTCTTAGGCTTTCCCGTAGAGCCGGAGGTTTGTAAAGTAAATGTTTCTTGCCCTGTAAGCCATTGCTTGCAAAATTGTAATACGTGAGCATGAAGTGGATTATTTTGCCAAACAATTAGCTTGTGATTACTCAACAAATATTCAGTTGGATAAATGCAAGTTAGCTTGTCAGTAGAAAAGAGATAAATTTTGGGCAACATATTCGAAAAAAAATTAAGAGCTTTCGAAAAAAAAATTAAGAGCTAAACAAGTGCATTTTGATTTGACTACCATTGCGTTGTTTTATTACTTCAATTCTATTGGGTATACAGTCTTTGAGTTCAGAAACATGAGAAATAATGCCTACCATACGGTGTTCACCTTCTAAACTCATAAGTGTTTGTATAGCTAAGCCTAACGTTTCGTTATCTAACGTGCCGAAGCCTTCATCAATGAAAATAGCATCAAATTTTTTGCCTCCTATTTTTGCGGTAGCTACATCAGCTAAGCCGAGGGCGAGGGCAAGGGAGGTAAAAAAAGTCTCACCACCTGAAAGGTTTTTTACATCGCGGTAGGTGTTGGTGTATTTGTCCCACACTTCTAAATCCAACCCTCCTTTTCCCCGTTTATCATCCACCTCTTCGTTTACTAGGAGTTGGTATCGTTCTTGTGAAAGGACTTTTAAGCGAAGGTTAGCAAATTTTACTACTTCTTTCAAGAAAGCAGCTAAAACAAAAGCCTCAAAAGTTTGTCTGAGTGGGTTTTGACCTGTGGCGAGGTCAGCCATAGTCTTAATGCCTTCGTTTTCTTGTTGGAGTTTCTGCTTTTTAGTTCGCAGTTGTGTAATTTGAGCAAGGGCTTTTTCTAGGGTTTGTATTTGAGTATTTAGCTCGGTTTTGTGCTTATGTTTCTCCTCTAGAATGCAGTTTAGATGCTCTAATTTTGTTCTAATTTGTTCTAAATCGGGAATTTGTTTGTTTTCAGTTCGTTTTTGAGTATTTTGTAGGTTAGTTTCCAAGATTATTTTTTGGTTTTCGAAGTTTTTGATTTCAGTTTCAATATTAGCTTTTTGCTCGGGTTTCAGCATGGCACTCATAGCGGATTTTAGGTCTAAAAAACCATTTTCTTTGAGTTCTTTTTGGATTTTTTCTTCATTTTTTTCATAACTTTCTATTAATCCTGTGATTCCTTTTACCTTATCGCCCTCTAAATTTCGTTTAATTTCTGCAACTTTTCCTTTAATATTCTGTATTCTTTCACTTTTTTCAGCGATTTCTTTTTGCGTATTTTCTAATTCTTGTTGTGCTTGTTGTTGTATTTTTTTACATCTGGTTATTTGGTCAGAAAGTAGTTGTTTATTAGCGATGCCTTTGGTTGGGGCTTGTGTTTGTTCAATTTCTTTTTTCTTTTCTGTAAACTGCTCAAAAATTTCTTTTTGTTTTTCTAATAATTGTTTTTTCTCCTTTTCTAGGGTATTTATTTTCTGCTCTAAATCTTGATTCTCTTTTTGTAGTATACTAAGATTTGTTTTGGCTTTTTGGGCATTATCCAGCTCTTGTGTTACTTGTTTTATTTTATTGTCAAACTCTTCTACTTTCAAATTAGCTAATTCGCCTAATTGTTGGTTGTAGGTTTTTCCACGTTCTAACAAAATTTTTTCTTTATTTCCTAATTCTTGTAATAATTTTTCTTTTTGTTGGTATTCTTTATCGGCTTTTTCTAACTCTTTACGGGCTTTTTCTACCTGTTCGTTAGTAACTATGGGTTGGTTATTAGCTACGGCTTTGTTAGGGTGGTATGTAGAGCCACACACGAGGCATGGTTGCCCTTCTTTGAGGTTCTGTGCTAAAAGAATAGCCTGACTAGCTAACCAAACTGTTTCTGTGTGTATGCGTTCCTGATTTTTTTGCTCAAAGATTTCAAAAGCTTTTTTTACTTCGCTTTCAATTTTTTTTATCTCTTCTTTTAAGTTTTGATATTCTTTACGCGTTTGCAATAATTCTTTGTGGATAGGTTGTTGTTTTTTCAAGTTTTCTAATTCTTTTTCCCAACCTGATAGCTTTTCGCTAAGAGCTTGGTTTTTAGGAATTTCTATGGTGTTTTTTTGTATAATTTGTTTATATTCGTTAATTTTTTGTTCTATTTGTGTGATTTTTTGCTCAACTGTGGTTCTTTCTCTACTAATTCTTTCAAAATCTGCTTTCAAAATTTCTAATTTTTCTAACAATGGCTCAATTTCTTGTAATTTGGTAATTTTCAATTCATTCTCTTTAATTTGATTTTCCCAACTTTCTTTGTTTTGTTTAAGTATGTTTCTGCTTTGTTCAAGTTCGGTTTCTAAGTATGCTATCAATGATTGATTGATTTGTAGGTTATTATTTTCTTGGTCTATTTTTTCTTGTAATTTTTTTTGCTCGTCCAAAAGAATTTTGAGGGGTTCAGCTTTTTGGTTGAGGGCGAGTTTTTCTATATTAGCTTGGTAGGTAGGTTCGTGGCTTAAATGCTCTTTGAGAGCATTTGCTGCTTTTTGTAACTCCTCAAAATCTTTAACAAGTGCTTCAGCTAAATTTAGTTCTTTGCTAGCCTCCTCGTATTGTTTTTTGAGTTCAGGTAAAGTATTGTCTATGGCTTGTAACTCCTTTCTTAGTTCAGTAATTTTGGGTTCTAACTCTTCAAAATTAGAAAGATTATACGTTTTGAGGCTAATTTCTATCTCTTTTTGTAGTTCTTGAATAGCTTTTTCTTGCCTGTGGTCATATTCTTTAAGCTTTTCAGTTATTTTCCCATAAACTTTTGCATTAAAAAGTTGGCTCAAAAGTTTACCTTTGTCTTCGGATTTTGCTCTTAAAAATTCTTGGAAGTTACCTTGTGGTAGTACAATAATTTGCTTAAACTGACTTTCATCAAAGCCTAGGATTTTAATAATTTTTTCTCTAATTTCTGTTTTTTTTGTAATAGGGCTATTGTTGGTAGCCAAAAAGCGGTCTTGCTTGTAATCCCAAGTACCTATGTATAGAGCTTGTTTTTCAATGAAGTTGGCAGTTTCAATTTGGGTAGTTTCCTCTTTCTTGACTTTTTTGGGCTCCAAGCTGCGTCTCAGAAGGTAAAATTGTTCTCTGATTTGAAAAATAAATTCCAGTTCGGTTGTTTGGTTTGCAGTAGCAAAATCTGAGCGAATTTCTTTGCGCATGCCTGTGGTTTCTCCATAGAGGGCATAGCACATGGCGTCAAAAATAGTAGTTTTGCCCGCTCCTGTGGGGCCGTGAATTAAAAAAAGAGGAGAGTGGCTCAATTTTCTGAAATCAATTATTTGCTCTTGTAGGAATGCGCCAAAGGCTTTCATTCTCAAATAGATAGGTTTCATACATGGGAAACACGCTTCCTTTTTACGTAAGCAAGACAAAATTATTAAATATATTTTGCATTTTTTTGCGTTTATTTGCATAACTTAAATATAGGGATAGAGCAATAAGCTGATGGAAAGAGATATTTTTTTGAAGAACCAATGCTGAAGATCAGAGAGCTAGGAGTCAAGAACTTCTTGTTCATAAACTCTATCCTTGTTTTGTAATTTTTAGGCTAATGACTGACACTAGAAGCATACATGAAAATATTGCAAAAATTTACTAATCTACAACAGAGAATTATTGCAGGCATAATAGGGCTAGCTATTATGATTACGGGTATTTGTTGGAATGAATGGTCTTTTTTTGTTACGTTTTTAGTAATAAGTCTTGTATGTTTATATGAATTTTATACCTTGTTAGAAAAGAGCAATATTCAATCAGATAAATGGTTTGGGTTAATTTTAGGAGGTAGTTTATATGTTTTTTCTTTTCTTATTCATGCAGGTTGGATTAACTTTGAAGCACTTTGGGTCATTTATATCTTTAGTGTAACGCTATTTATCATAGAATTATACTCTAAAAAAGATAATCCTTTTCAGTATATCGCTTTCACACTTTTAGGTATTTTTTATGTTATTCTGCCTTTCACTTTGTTGCAATGGGTAGTTTTTGATAATAATGAATACGATTACCGCATCGTACTAATGATTCTACTTATTCTTTGGGCAAATGATATTGGAGCCTATTTTACGGGTATGTATTTAGGGAAAACTCGCTTGTTTGAGCGAATTTCCCCTAAAAAAACATGGGAAGGTTTTATAGGAGGGGCTATTTTTGCTTTGCTCATTACAGGAATTATGCTGACTATTTTTACCTCATTACATACCCTTACGTGGTGGCTCATTGCAGTGATTATCATAATTACAGCAACCTATGGCGACTTGGTAGAGTCTATGTTTAAGCGAAGTTTATCTATTAAAGACTCAGGCAATATTATTCCTGGGCACGGAGGCTTTTTAGATAGATTTGACGGTCTTTTGTTAGTTTTACCCTTTGTGGCATTTTTTCTAAAATTTTTCTAAAAAAAATGCTATTTTTTACAAGTTAAATACTATCTTTGCGATAAAGGCAGTTTGCTAACTTGAAAGAATATAGGTATTGAGTTCATTTTTGTTTTGTATTTAGGTTAAGTAATCACTTTTTCATATTCAATCAAAACTATGAGCTATATAGAACCTGCTCCGATAGTGGACAAAGATAATCCGTTAGACTCCATGATGTCGCGCTTTGATGAAGCCGTAAGACTCTTGGGAATAGACGAGGAGATGTACTACATTCTGAAAGTACCTGCTCGTCAAGTAGTAGTAGGGCTTCCTATCACCATGGATAACGGCAAAATCAAAGTGTTTGAAGGCTATCGTGTTATCCACTCTAATATTTTAGGACCTGCCAAAGGAGGGATTCGTTTCGCCCCTGATGTGAACTTAGACGAAATAAAAGCTCTTGCTGCATGGATGACCTGGAAGTGTGCTGTGGTAGATATTCCTTATGGTGGAGCTAAAGGGGGCATTGCTTGCAACCCACGTGAAATGTCCGCAGGAGAAATGGAGCGTTTAGTACGTACCTATACTAACGCAATGTTGAGCGTCTTTGGACCTGATAGAGATATACCTGCTCCTGACATGGGAACCGGACCACGCGAAATGGCTTGGCTTATGGATGAGTACTCCAAAGCATACGGTATGACTATCAACGCTGTGGTAACAGGTAAGCCCTTGGTACTCGGTGGCTCTTTGGGGCGTGTAGAAGCCACAGGACGCGGGGTAATGGTTTGCACTATGACAGGATTAGAAAAATTACGCATCAATCCTTACAAGGCCACTTGTGCCGTACAAGGTTTTGGAAATGTAGGTTCGCATGCGGCAAACCTTTTAGACGAAAGAGGAGTAAAAATTTTGGCAATTAGCGATCTTTCAGGAGCATATTATTGCCAAAAAGGTATTGATATTGCCAAAGCTATGGAATATTCTGCAAAAAATAACAACTCCTTAGAGGGAATTGACAAAGCCTTCGGATATGATAAAATTAGTAACGAGGAGCTGCTTACCCTTCAGGTAGATGTGCTTGTACCTGCTGCCAAAGAAGATGTAATAGATGAGGAGATTGCCAAGAAACTACAATGTCGATTGATTGTTGAGGGAGCTAATGGCCCTACTGTTGCCGATGCAGACCCTATCATAAACGAAAAAGGCATTATGGCTGTGCCGGATATTTTAGCTAATGCAGGGGGAGTAACCGTTTCTTATTTTGAGTGGGTACAAAACCGTTTGGGATATAAGTGGACCTTAGAACGCATAAACCGTCGTAGCGACCGCATCATGAAAGACGCTTTTGACCGAGTATATCAAACTTCACTTGATTATAAGGTGAGTCTCCGTATCGCCGCTTATATTGTAGCTATTGACAAAGTAGCTAAAACCTATAAGTATAGAGGCGGATATTGAGAGATAACTTTTTCTCGAATTTTCAAAAATTCTAAAAGGCTACCTAAAAGTTTAATTTCAAGAAAGTAACTTTTAAGTAGCCTTTTACATCAAACTTATTTTGTAGATTTTCCAACTCTTTAAGCTTTAGCTCTAATTCTAAAAGTTCGGCAAACAATTTCATAATACTACACTAATCCAGCTCCTTCGTTCTTTTTTAATACCTTTATCTTCCCGCTCAGCAAGAGAGTTCTCCTTTATCGTATTTTTGGGGAATTTGACTAACTTTGTAAATCTAATTTCCAAAATTTTTTCAAAAAATATACTCAAAACTATATACCAGCCCTATTTATGTTATTTTTTGACTATTACCAGCCATTCGTTTTGGAAAACAATGAAATTTTACCTACTATTCGGATTGCTTACCAAACCTATGGTAAATTAAATGCATCAAAAAATAACGTAGTTTGGATTTGCCATGCCCTTACCGCCAATGCCGAAGCTACTACCTGGTGGAGCGGATTGGTAGGTGCAAGCAAATGTATTGATATTGAAAAATATTTTGTGGTATGTGCCAATATCTTGGGTTCGTGCTATGGTTCTACCTATGCTCTTTCAATTAATCCGCTTACGCAAAGACCTTATTTTCATACCTTTCCTCTTATCACTATTCGTGATATGGTAAAAGCTCATATTTTGCTACGCAAACATTTGGGCATAGAAAAAATTTTATTGGGCATTGGTGGCTCTCTTGGTGGGCAGCAAGTGGTAGAATGGGCAATTCAAGAGCCTGAAGTGTTTGAAAATATTGTACTTATTGCTACTAATGCAGTTCACTCGGCATGGGGTATTGCTTTCAATGAGTCGCAAAGAATGGCAATAGCTACCGATGCCACTTGGCAAACCGACAGCCCCCAAGCAGGAATAAACGGCATGAAAACGGCAAGAAGTATCGCTTTGCTTTCTTACCGAAACTACAACACTTACCAACATACACAAACTGAGCCTAACTCCGAAAAATTAGAAAACTTTAGGGCAAGCTCTTATCAAAATTATCAAGGCGAGAAATTAGCTAAACGCTTTGATGCTTTTGCCTACTGGACACTCAGCAAAGCTATGGACTCACACAACGTAGGTAGAGGACGTGGAAGCATTGAACAGGCTTTGGCAAAAATCAAAGCGAAGACTTTGTGCATTGGTATCAGTAGCGATATTCTATTCCCCCCTACTGAACAGCAATTTTTAGCCCAGCACATTCCCCACGCCACTTACAAAGAAATTCATTCTTTATACGGACATGATGGATTTCTATTAGAATACGAAGCACTTACACGATTACTAAACGAGTTTGTATTTGCAAATAATACTAAATCCATTTCATAAATTTCTCTATCAACTTTACTCACTCTCTTCGGAAACAAGTCGCTTAAAGGTGAATAAAATCTCTTCCGTAGGAGCTAAACCTTCCACTTGGTATCGTGTGTTGCGCGTGCTTACTAACCGCCAGCCACCACGTTTTTCTCTACGTAGCACTTCAATTACTACTTTAGGGGCATCAGCTTCATAACAACGTGCAGTAGTTACTTTATATTCGTACTTTTTCATGGTTATTCTTATTTGGTTGAAATACTAAGTGTATTTAATTTTTCGCTATGGTAAATCTGAATAAACAGCCTTTGCTGAATAGCATATTCTCGCATTTCGTTGTTCATAATCCTTAAAAATAAGCTAGTCTAAGTTATGGTCTTATCCTACAAAACTTATTTTCACAAAAAAACTTAGTATTTTCTTCTTTATACGTAAATTTATAGAATAACGTTCTTTTATACGTAAGTTTGTAAAGTAATTTTTTTGCGAATAATTATTTTTTTGTTCACTCTGCTTATGAAAATGGAGGTAAAGAATTTACTCAAGATTCTCTAAAAAGGCTATTTCAGATTAGATCCTAAAAATAAACCTTTTATTGGAAATCTTTTACAGCCCTAAGCAATTTCAAGATAAGTAAAGAGCTTGTTGTAAATAGTTCAGACTTTTCTAAATTTGGATTTTAGCATAAGGCAGCTAAGGTTTGGCGTAGAATGCCTCGTCAATTTTTACACCAATTATCATAATATCGTCCATTTGGCGATTATCTTGCATCCAGTCTACAAGAGTATCTTCTAAAATTTGCTTTTGTTCTTCCATGGGTTTAGTATGAATTTCAAAGAGCAAATCACGTAAGCGATTTTTGGCAAATTTACGCCCTTTAGGTCCGCCAAATTGGTCTTGATAACCATCAGAAAAGATATAGAAAGTGGTCTCAATAGAGATATCAAAAGTATGGAGCGTAAATTCACGCTCGCGGTCTTGTTGAAAGCCTCCTACGGGCAATTTACTTGACTCTACTACTTCCATTACTCCGTTCTGTACAATACAGAGTGGGCTACTTGCTCCTGCAAAGAGTAATTGTTTTTGGGCTTTGTTTATGACGCACATTGCTACGTCCATGCCGTCTTGGTTGCGTGTCTCTTCTTGTTTGAGAGCTTTACGAATGTTATTATGTAATTCTATCAAAATTTTGTCAGGAGAGGTGATGCGTTGTAAGTTAATAATTTGGTTCAAATAAGTATTACCCAACATAGACATGATAGCTCCTGGTACACCATGCCCTGTACAATCTAAGGCGGCTAAAATAATTTTGCCCTCTATTTCTGCAAACCAATAAAAGTCTCCTGAAACGATGTCTCTTGGTCTAAAAAGGATGAAATTTTTGGGCAAATGCTCTGTAATCTTTTCTGCAAACGGAAGCATGGAGTCTTGTATCCGTTTGGCATAGTTAATGCTTGAAGTAATATCTTTATTCTTTTTTTCTATTTCACTAAAGGTAATTTCTAGTTCTTCATTTTTCTTTGCAATGGCTTTACTTTGTTCTTCTAAGGCGGCTTTTTGTATGGTTAATTCGCGAGTTTTTTCTTCAATTTCAGCCTTTTGCTTTTCCAAAATACGATTGATTCTTTTGTTTTGTTGGTTACTTCTGAAAAAGATATAAGCAGTTATACTCAACAATACAGAGGCCATGAGTAATAAGTAGTTAAAATATCTTCTTCGTTCTTGTTCGCGCTCTTCGCGTTGTTGTTTTTCGCGCAGTCGCATTTCTTGTTGTCGTTTGGCATCATCATTACTTTTTTTGATAAGGTTTATCTTATCTAAGGCATCTTGTTTTGTGATTGCATCACGAATATTAGAATGGAGTTGATAATATTCAAAAGCACGCTTGTAATTTCCCAAATGTCTATAAGCTTCAGCTAAGCCTAAGTACGCCTTGGCAAGGGTTTGGTTATCGTTCATGGTACGTGCCTGCTCTAATTCTAATTTATAATAATAAATTGCCTGATGATAATTGAATTGCTTTGCATAAATTTCTGCAATTTGATGTTGGTTTATAGCAGCTATTTTGCGGTTGTGAATTTCGTTAGCAATGGAAAGTGCCTGAAGATAATACTCTAAGGCTTTTTGGTCATTGTCGCGAATATGATAAAATCCTCCGAGGTTGGTTAAAGTTACAGCTATGCCTTCTTTGTCCCCAATTTCTTGACGAAGTTTGAGCGACTTTTGGTAATATTCCAAAGCCTCGTCATATTCACCTTTGCGGGAATAAAAATTCCCTAGTTTGTTCCAAATGTTAGCAATTCCTTTTAAGTTCTTACTACTTTCGTGTACTTGTAAACTTTTTTGTAGGTATTCCAAACTTACATTATAGTTTCCTTGATTGAGGTAGAAGACACTAATTTTTTCGTAGGCATTAGCAATTCCCTCTTTGTAATTTGCCCTATCAGCAATTATAAGAGCGTTATCTGCATATTCTTTGGCTTTGTAGGCTTCTAAGTTGATGTATTCCTCAAAAAGATCTAACAGAGCTTCTACTTTGGTAATGTCGGTAGTATCAGCTTGTAGAATAGCCTGTAACTCATTGATTTTACCTAATTGCTGTGCCTTTACTTGTGATATCAATGCCTGCATTGACAGACATATCACAAGCGAAAGAGTAATTAGGTGAAACCAATAATTTTTCATGGGTTGAGTATGAAAACAAATAAGATAAAAGGTAATAATTGGGCAGTTATTGTAGTTTAATGAATGCAAAAAATCTAAATTGTAACTTATTGCCTTTCAAAGCTCATTTTTTTTTTTTACATTTTTTGACTTGGCTAGAAATGGTAAAGTATTTTGAGTTATATAAAAAAAACGCCTTTACAGTTTATTGAATTATTTTTGACAAAGTTATTTACCCTCATCTCCTTATTGAAGCTAAAAATAACTATCCTATTTAACCATTAACTAATGGCTGAACATTTAGAGAATTTAGTCTTCAATTTGCTAAACTTAATAACTTCAAAATTTGAAGAATTAAGTATAAGGGAAATTAAGTAATAAGTGAAAACAGCTCTTGTAAAATAGGTACTTAATTTTATCCAAAATTTGTGCTAATTTTTTTTAATATAAAATTATGCCACAACACTTAAAAGGGTATAAATACTACCTTCTGTTGTGGTGGGTTATTACCTCTTTTTCGTGGATTAGAATTCTGGCTCAAAAGGATACATTTTAATATCCAGGCCTGTGTCTTTCATGTAATCTTCTGCTTCTTCTGCAATACCATCATCATCTTCAGGGTAATACCAATTTACCTCTACTTGTCCGCCTTCTTTTTCGTATTTTTTTAAGGCACGCAGTACATCAAGAATACTACGTGAAGAGCTTGTGTTAAAATACGTTAGTTTGAAGTTAAAGACAAGTGGTTTTCTTACCTCTTGGGTATATTGCTCTATCCATTTGATGATATTACTATAAAACTCGTCAGTATCTTCTAGGTAAGACTCGCCTGAAATCTCACAGATACCTGTTTGCGCATTTAATTTCACGTTAGGGATAAAGTATACACCACTTTCTCCTTTAATTTCTAAATCTTCCATTTTGTATTATATATATAAAGTTTGATGTTGATTATTTTTTGCGTGCAAAAGTATAAAAAATTATGAATTTTGTGTAGTGTCGTTAGTATTATTAGGTAAAGTTTTTTGAATATTTACCACCAGTACGAAAAAAGAGTAAGTATCAGAGATTTTTTTTATCTTTACTTCTATATTATTGTCAGCGGTAATAGCTACTTGTACCAATCCTATGCCTGCTCCTCTACTCTCCTCATTTTCTATGGGATTGTTTCGTAGGTATCTTTTATACTCACGTAAACCCTCTCGGTCTAAGGAGTTTATGATTTGACATCTTTCAATAAGTTTGGCGGCGCTATCAGTATAAATCATATTTCCTGTTATGAGTTTGTATTCCTTATCAGTTTGGGCTACAACAATAGTACCCACTTTATCTCTGGATCCGAAATAGTTTATTTCTTTTGAATAGTAGAGTACGTTGGTAGCCATCTCCATGAACACCGAGAAGACTTTTTTTCCTGCTTTTTGGTCTCCTTGTAATTTTTGGCGTATATCTCTACTGAACTCAGCTAGCAACACGTCAGTGATAGGTCCCTTGTAAGACAGCATTACCTGCTCATGGTTTAGCTGGGCATAGTATTGAAAAAAGTCAAAATCATTATTCATAGCAAAAAGAAGCGATCTAAATAAGCGATCTAATCAGTTATAGAAAATGAGCTTACAGGTTAGAAAAGAAAGATTTGTGATGTATATAGCAAAAATAAGACTAAAACCATTAAGATTATAGTTTTTTTAATGTTAATTTTATCTTAAATTTTTAATCCTAACAGAGTCAAATCATCACGTTGCTCGGCATCCTGTTGGTGTAATTTTACCTCTTGTAATATTTTTTCTTTTTGAATTTCCATGGGTAAATGAGCTATTTCTAATAGTAAATTTTCAAAGCGTTTCTCTCCGAACTTTTTTCTATTAGGGTTGGGATTATCAATAATACCATCAGTACATAGAAATAATAAATCATTTTTGCGTATTATTCGCTCTTGGTTCTGAAAACTACGACGATTCTCTACATGCCAACCTCCAATAGAGATTCTATCACCCTTGAGTTCGTAAAGGTTATCTTGGCTAATATAGTAAAGGCTACGCTTTGCTCCTGAGAAAGTTAATTTTACCTCTTGTTTGTTTATTTTTTCCAAACAGCAGAGGCACACATCCATACCGTCATGATTAGAGGACTCCTCCTGCCGAAGTTTGGTGTAAATCCCTATATGTAATTGCTCTAAAATTTGGGCAGGTGAAATATCTTTATTAGTGCTTACAATTTCATTAAGCAAAGTATTGCCAATAATAGACATAAAAGCCCCTGGCACGCCGTGTCCTGTACAGTCTACTGCAGCAAAAAAGGCTTTATTTTCAGATACTTGGTTATACCAGTAGAAGTCTCCTGAAACGATATCTTTTGGCAGATAAATAATAAAACATTCTTCTACAAACTTTTCAATTATTTCTTTAGGAGGCAGAATAGCTCGCTGAATATTTTGAGCATATTTGATGCTTGCTGTAATGAGTTGATTTTTGTTTTCAATTTCTCTGGCTTTTTCTTGGGCATAGCGAGCCTCCTCTTCTTTCAATTTGATAATTGCTTCAGAAGTTCGTTTAAGTTCCTCTTGGGTTTCTTGCAAGGCTATCATGTTAGCACGTAAGGTTTCTTCTTGTATGCGTAAAATTTCAGCTTGACGTTGTGACTCGGCAAGTAGTTTTTTGGTTTCAGTAATATCAGTGGCTAACTTGAGAATACGCACATTATTACCACGTGTATCTTTGATAACCGAGTAAGCAGCTGCCAAATAAATATACTGCCCATCTTTTCGTTTGCGTTTTACTTCACCTGTTTTGGCAATGCCAAGGTTGAGGTCTTGCCAAAATTGAGTATATTCCTTTGAATTTGCGTATTCCCGATCTACAAGCATCTTATAATTTTTACCTATGATTTCCTCTGCCGAATACTGAAAAAGGTCTAAGAATGACTTATTAGCAGTTAGTATAATCCCCTCCATAGTCATTTCAATAGAAGCTATACCGCTGTTATCAATAGCAGCGATACGGGCTTCTATTTCAAGATTTTTTCGCTTCATTTCTTCTTGGGTGGCAATAAGCTCTTCGTTATTTTGCCGTAGTTCCTGCTCCTGCTCTTTAAGGGCATTGGCTAATTTTTGGGTTTCTGCAAGGAGTTTTTGTGTTCTTTGATTAATCTTAATTGCTAATACTGCTGAAGCTACGCCTTCGCAAATTCGCTCTACCAATTCAATTTCATACTTTCCGATTTCATTGAAAGAGGCTATTTCTATCACACCTTCTACTTTTTGGTTAATCTTGAAAGGAGCTATTAAAATATGAGTAGGATTAGCCCCGCCCAAGCCTGATTTGATTTGCACATAGTCTTCAGGAATTTCTTTAAGTAAAATACTTTCTTTTTCCATGTAAGCCTGTCCTACTAATCCTTCGGCATAATGCTCATAAATAGGAATTTGCTTATGCAGAAATTTCTTTCGACCAAAAGCATAAGAAGAGACTAAATCCAAGCAAGGTTGTTGGTTGTTCTCCTCGTTGAGTATAAAGAAATAGCCTTGGTTGGCACGAATGTAATTAACTATGTAGGCTAAAACTGCATCGCCCAGTTGTTCAAAACTTTGATTATTGTTTCGTATTATTTCGCTGAATTTTGCCAGCCCTTCGGTAATCCAGTTTCTTTTCGTATCCTCTTCTGCTAGTGTTTTCAGTTTTTGTTGCATTTGTTTCAAGGAAGCAAAAAGTATATTTTGTGAAAGCGTAACGGCTTGTACTTCATCTTCTACTAAAAGTGCTTCGTAGTCGCCTTCGCCTATTTTTTGCGTAAAATTAGAGGCTATTTGGATATTTTGGGCTAATTGATTGATTGAATCGGCAATCTGCCCTAGCTCGTCTTGATTGGTAATTTTTAATTGAACAGAGTTAATATTTCCTGCTGCTATTTCTGTGGTGGCTTGAGTTATTTTTTTTACATTTTGCGATATGTATGTAATAACTACGTAAAGTATGAACAACAAAATCGCTAACACAATTAGTAAAAGGCTTCCTTCTATGCTAGTTAAGAATTTACGATAATCTTGGCCAATTTTAATTAAATTTTTTTGTAAGTCATTGATTTTTTGTATTAACTGCTCGTGATAAATAACGGCTTGATTAAGAGCATCTTTCACTACTGCGTTTTGCTTTCGCTCTACCATTATCAAATTTTGAAGTGTATCAGGCGAGGTTTCTATACTAACATTTTCAGTAATGATTTGAGTAGTAATTTCTCGAAAGTTTTTCCATATTTCAGCCCAATCCTTAATTTCTGAGGCAAGTTCAGTGGTATAGATAGGGGCTAGTTCAATATTTTGATTGTTTATTTTCAAATTACCTCCTTTTTCAGCAATGCTTATTGTGTATTCTATTTGTTGGTTGATAGTTTCTATTTCAGCACGCGCAAGGTTGTTTTCATTGTAAACTAAGGTATGCAAAAGATAGAGAGCTTTTTGTGATTGTACACGGGCTTCAGATAAAGTGATTAGCCATCTTTCTGTATTTTTGTAGCTATTGTTAATAAAATAAATATTAAAAATTTGATTAAAGGCAACTATAACTAGTGCGCAAAGTACAGGAATACCTATCTTATGGCGTAAGGGGATGTCTCTGAAATATTTACCTATTTTATGAAATGAGAAGGTCATAGCAGGCTAAAAAGCGGAACAGAATTTGACAACAAAGATATACAAAGAAAAACTAAACCTTAATTTTTGCAATGCCTTTTAGAATTAGAAAGTTGGGTATTTAGTGAAATTAAGATAACTTGTAAAAGTTTGTATTTTCTTTCAATCTTTAATATTAGTCGTAGAAAAAATAATACCAAAATTATATCTCTAAAATAGTAAAAAATGACAAGCAGGTGTTTTTGTACTATTGCTAAACTTTTTTGCTATTTTTTATTTAATTACACTTTGCTTTAACTTGCTGTTTGGGTTTGCTCAAAAAATTGTTTCAAGATAGTAGCTTTGGCATCGCCCACTACCTCGGCTAATTGCTCTTGGGTAGCTTTCTGTATGGCTTTTATAGTTTTGAACTGAGTAAGTAATTTTTGGATAGTAGCTTCACCTATGCCTTCGATCTCCTCTAAGATAGTTTTAAGGCTATTTTTACTTCGCTTCAATCGGTGAAATTCAATAGCGAAGCGGTGTGCTTCGTCACGGATTTGTTGAATAAGTTTAAGAGCTAACGATTTTTTATGAATATGTAATGGTAGTTCGTCTTCAGGAGTGTAGATTTCTTCTAACCGTTTAGCAATGCCGATAATTGGAATTTTACCATACAAATCTAATTCTTTCAGGGCTTGGCAAGCGGCGTTCAATTGTCCTTTACCACCATCAACTATAATCAAGTGAGGCAGAGGTAAATTTTCATTTAACAAACGCTTATACCTTCGGCTCACAATTTCGTACATAGAGGCAAAATCGTTAGGACCTTCTACGGTTTTAATATTAAAGTGCCGATACTCTTTTTTCAAAGGCTTTCCATTTTTGAAATAGACCATAGCTGCTACGGGGTTCGTACCTTGAATGTTTGAGTTGTCAAAACATTCAATTGTAAGCGGTGGAGTAGCAAGCCGTAAGGCTTTTTGCAAAGCTTCTACCGCTTCAGTAGGTTTTTGAGGCGTATTTTTCGCTTCTGAAGCTAGACGTTCTTTTTTGAAAAACAAGACATTTTTAAGTGCTAACTCTAAGAGTTGTTTTTTATCTCCAATTTTAGGCACGTGGCACTCAACATTTTTCAGAGGGCTTGCTACCTCAATAGAGGTGAGAATTTCGTTAATTTCGTTATCCTCTTCCTGCCCATGAATGTGTAAAATAGCATATTGCAAAATTTCGGCATCGGTTTCTTGTAATTTTTTTCTAAATTCAAGGTTTTGAGTACGAATAATTGCCCCGTTCTTTACCCTAAAGAAAGTAATAAAAGCCCTCTCCTCTTCGGCATGGATAGCAAATACCTCCAAATTAGTGATTTTAGGATTTACTACTACTGATTTTGCTTGAAAGTTCTCTAAGAGTTCTAATTTTTTTTTCCAGACGTGGGCTTGTTCGAATTCTAATTTTCGAGCCGCTTCTTGCATTTGCGTTTTGAAGTAGTTGAAAGCTGTTTGCAGATTCCCTTTCAAAATATGCCTCACTTGGGCAATATCTTTATTGTAGTCAGCTTCTGTTTGCAGGGCCTCACAAGGGGCTTTGCAGTTACCAATATGATATTCTAAACATCGCTTAAATTTTTTTCCCTGAATATTTTTTTGTGTAAGCGCCAAATTACAACTACGGATTGTGTAGAGTTTCTTTATTAAATTTAACAATAAGTGCATAGCTTTTAAGTTGGTGTAAGGTCCGAAGAATGTACCTTTGCTTTTATCTACCTTTCGCAATACTAACAAGCGTGGAAAAGGCTCATTAGTCAGGCAAATGTACGGATAGGTCTTGTCATCTTTGAGCAAAACATTATACTTGGGCTTGTGTTGCTTTATAAGATTATTTTCCAATAATAAGGCTTCATATTCATTAGCGACTATGGTGAACTCAATGTCTGCAATTTGGCTTACTAATTTTTGGGTTTTATGGCTTTGTTGTTGGGTATGGCTAAAATAACTACTTACACGATTCTTCAGGTCTTTGGCTTTACCCACATAAAGCAGTTCACCTTGAGCGGAAAAAAACTTATAAACTCCCGCCTCATGTGGTAATTTTTTGAGAATATCTTCTATCTTTTCGCTTGCCATATATTTATATTGAGTAGGTCTAGTATGATTTTTTCACTTTTGAGTATTTTTTTCATAACTTATTGTTACTTTTGTTAAATAACGTTTTACGACTATAGTTAATTGATAGTGAAGTTGTTTAGGATTGTAAGAGATCTCCTTTTGAAGGTTTATTTTTAGGTGTCTAATCTAAAATAGCCCTTTGCTTTAAGCAAAGATAATATTTGTAAGTGTAATTTACCTCCCTTTTTACCCACAGGATGAACAAAAAAAATGAATCCTAAACAACTTCTGAATTAAGAGCTTACTTTTCTAAATATGTAAAATACAACTTACACGTTTATAGTAAAACAAAGTTTAATTCAAAAAACATAACTCTTTTGAAAAATTACAAAAAAGCTGAAAAAAGTTGTAAAAATTTTGCATATTTGTTTTATTTCAAATCTGACAACTACTTTACTACGCGTGAATAAACCTTTTCTTACAGCAGATTTGCTTTTACCTTTTGCCCAACAAGTGAAGCATTTTATTAGTACGCGAAAAGGCGGCGTAAGTCTACCACCTTACCATACGCTTAATCTAGGCTTCCACGTGGGTGATAGTCCCGAACACGTGTGGCAAAACAGAAATATTTTGGCAAATGCCGTAGAAATTCCGATAGCAAATTTTTGTTTTGCCCAACAAACGCATAGTGCTAATATTCACCTTGTTACAGAACTTGACCGTGGGGCAGGTATTGACAAAGAACAAACGGCTATTGCAGATACAGACGCTCTTATTACCCAAGAAAAAAATATTTGCCTTACCGTACTTGCTGCCGATTGTGTGCTAATTTTGCTTTTTGACAAGAGAAACCATGCCATAGCTGCTATTCATGCAGGTTGGCGAGGAAGTCTGGCACAAATCACTACCAAAACCATCGAGGCAATGCAAATGCACTTCCGAACACAAAGCCAAGATTTGTTGGCGGTACTTTGCCCTGCTATTAGCCTAAAAAATTATGAAGTAAGCCACGACTTTGTGGATAGAGTGCAGAGTGTGTTTGGTACAAACGAGAGTTTTATTTGGCATAATCCCATTACTCAAAAACCGCATTTAGACTTACATTATACTAATCGCTTCCAATTACTAAAGTGTGGGGTATTACCTCAAAACATAGCTACTTTGCCTTATTGCACTTTTGAAAATTCAGACTTATTTTTTTCGGCACGCAAATACAAAAATCATACCGGTAGGTTTGCCGCAGGCATTTGCTTAATTTAGTGTAGTATCTTGGTTTCATTTTTTTAATGAAGTGTTATAGGATTGTAAAAAATTTCCAAGCGAAGGTTTATTTTTGTGCCTAATCTATATAGAAAATCCTAAGAAAAATATTAGTGTTGGCAGTGTACACTATTCCAAAACCTGTACCCTTGAATAATCCTTGCAATAAACAATCGGTAATCCAAACAATTAGCAACAACAAAAATAAATTAGTACTAAAACTACGGTTTCCAGAGTTTAAGGATAGTGAGAAGTGGGAATTAATGCAAATCAATGATATTCTAATTGCAGAAAGTTCATCACTAATACTTAATAAACTTAACTCAAAGAAAAGTGGATATGCTGT
>JANWZA010000048.1 GCA_025054775.1 Microscillaceae bacterium | reverse complement strand
TTCTTTTGCTTTTTTAGATAGCTTACCTGGTTTGCAGACACTCTACTTATTCGGTAATCCTATTCAAAATATCCCAAAAGAAATTTTTGATAAAGCCTATGAAAATGTTTTGAAGCCAGTGCGTAATTATTTGCTTGCTTTGGAAAAAGAAGGCAAATAGTTAATGCGAAGATAAAAATAATTCAGTTGGACAATAAAGAGGTAAAGCTATTTTATCGCACCAAGTTAGAAGAAAATAAACTTTGGGTAGCGGAGTAAATGTACGATGTTATGGGAAATTACTAGGAATTAAACTGCAAATCCTGTTTTTGGGTGCAGGACTACACATACCACTACCCAATTTTTACTATGCAGTTAGCCTACCAACAGCACAACTTATATAAGATTTGGCTTTATGCAAAAGGTTATTGTTTCCTTTTTCAGGATAGCCCAAAGAGGCTAATTTTTCAGTGATTTTATGGTATAAGTTAGCCACTCCTTCTACTATAACGGTTTCTGTCTCTTTCCATACTTCTACCGTTTGCACACCCTCTATGGCTTGCAGGGCTTTTTTAATACTATTCATACAGCCACCGCATTTTATGTTTTCTACCTGAATTTCGTATTTTTCCATGTTGTTTGTAGGTTTTTAAGTTGAAAATAAAAATTAAAAATTATAATTCAAAATAAAATTGTAAAGGCTCATATTCACTTTATTAAATTCAAAACGAGGATTATTGTAGGTTTCTCCAAGTTTCCCCTTATAGACGTACAAAAATTGTGCTTGTAATCCTTCTAACAAGCCCTTGCACTGATGAACAAGATTGAGGTTAATTTGGTTGTAACTTGGGAACCCGTATTTGTTAAGGCTGGCATTATCGGGATTGGGTAAATAATAATGCCCATAGCCAATTTCTATGCGTGTTTTCATTTTAGGTAAATTCTGCCCGAGTTGTATCATAAAAGCATTTACATCTCCATAGCCTTCGTTTCGTTCACGTGGCAAAAAAGTATAGAATGGGTCGCGTCCCCACTCTCTTGGAAAAAGAAACCTACCGTGGTTGCCTATGCGAGTATAATTGAGCGTAAGTAATTTTTGGGTAGTTTTCCAACCTACACGGCTACTCAATACCCAATTTCGTTGATTTTTAGGAATATATGCTAATTCAGGATTGGAATTTCCTCCATCGTTGAGAGCAGTTTGGAAATGAAATTGCATACCTGCTAGTAGTTTATTCTTATTTTCACTTTTGCTCAAAGGTATTTCGGCTTCGGTTTGCCAAAACATCGTATTAAAAATATTTTCGGTAAAATAGTTCCAAAATTGAGTTTTGATTTGTGGCGTAAAGGCATAGGTTATGCCTAATATTCCTAACCCTGCACTTTTCAAATTGTTGGTATAACTTGACCGTACGCCATCAGGAGTTACGCCTGTGGGATATTGCCCAATGCTATTAGCAATGGTAGGCCAAATTTCAGTAGAGCGTACCAAAAAGCGATATATCCATGCCAATTCTATACGTAGATTTTTAACCTCTTGAAAATCAATGTATAATCCTTCTTGAAAATTAGGACGCATGCGCCCATCTTGGGGATTGAGCCAGGGAGTAACGAGTTTTTGCTTTCCCCAAGTGATTTCTGATTTGCCCCAAGCATAGCTAATAAAAAGTTCGTCAATTGTTCCAATGAGGGCTTGATAAGGTTTAGCTAAATCAAATAAGCCAATTTCATAGCGGTTGAACTGCCCTGTAACCGCATCAGGCTTACCCAAATCTGAAGAGGCAGTATTATAGACGAAACTTGTGCCGAACCCTGCATGAAGTCCTTTCCATTGAGCCGTTTCATAGTGAACATCAGCGGCAATGGCATTCGCATAGTAGTCAGTTAGCTCTTTTCTGCCGTTGTCAGTTGCCATAAGATAGTTACGGAAGTGTCCGTTCCATTTTCCATTTTTGAAATAATACAACAAGTTGTGTTTATCTTTGTTATGTAATTCTTGTTGAGCTAATGCTCTGTTCCAAGTCAAGAGGCATAATAGGTACACTACTCCTAGAAAAATGGTCTTTTTCATTTTGCTCTAACTTGAACGATAAGTGCTGAAAAAATAGTAATTATTCCTATAAAAAAGATTGCAGATGCCACTCCCCATTTGTCTGCTATTATTCCTGATAGCAAAGCTCCTATGGCATAGCCCATGTCGCGCCAAAAGCGGAATATTCCCAAACTTTCAGCTCGTTGTGTAGGGTGAGTGTAAGTAGCAATGGCTGCTAAAAAGGTTGGATATACCCAAGCTGTTCCTAGCCCTAACAAGATAGCTAAAAGGGTTATCCAAGGAATAGAAGTAAAGAATGGTAAGAGGCTGATTACTATACCTTGTAATAACATCCCTCCAAATAACATTTGCTTTTTGGGAAGAATATCAGCTAATCTTCCCGTAAAAATCTGTAGAATTCCCCAAGTAGTGGGGTAAAGTGCAACTATCCAACCAATATGGTTGAGAGGTATGCTTGCATTTGCCAAAAAAACTGGGAAAAGCCCCCACATCATGCCGTCATTCAAATTATTGACAAAACCTGCTTGTGTGATACTACCTAAATTTTTATCTTTCCAAGTAGTAGCCCAAAAGATATTTTGATGTGTTGTTTGCATACTTTGTTTGGCTTCTGTGTTTACGAAGTGCGTAGTATCCTTTACCCAAATCCAACTCAACAATAATCCAATAAAAGTAAATCCTATTCCCAAATAGAAAGGGAAGGGCTTAATACCATAATTAGTAGCTATCCAAGCACTTACCCAAGCCACTATTCCTACGGCAAAATAGCCTGCAAATTCATTAAAGCCCATAGCTAGCCCGCGTTGCTTTTCACCAACAAGGTCTATTTTCATAATAACTGCACTGCTCCACGTAAGCCCCTGGCTTATGCCTAACAACAAATTAGCTATTACCACCCAAGCCCAGCTATTTGCCACCACCAACAGCCAAGGAATAGGTAAAGCCCACATCCAGCCTATGACTAAAAGCCTTTTTCTACCGAAATAACTTATTAGTTTTCCTGTAAAATAATTAGTAACTGCTTTGCTTATGCCAAAAGCAATAATAAAAGACAAAATAGCGGTAGCGGAAGTAATACCAAAAACTTTTTCGGCATATTCAGGAAAAATACTTCGCTCTAAACCAAACATAGCCCCAACAAAGACATTGACTATCACGAGCAAAGTAAATTGTTTCCAATTAGTATGCAAACCTAGCGAAGGTAGAGTCTGAGTAGTTGAGTTCATTGCAAAAGTTATTTTTGTGCAATTTTGATACTCTGTTTAGACTTCTCCATTGCCTCTCTTTTAGCTTTAATTGGTGCAAAGGGTCCGAATTTATGTTGTTTTTCATCAAAACCGTCAGCAAAAGGTCCGAAGGGATGGTCAAGTGGTTTTTTAGTAATATCAGGCCAATCTTTACTCAAATCTTTGGCAGGGCGAGGCATACTATTGATATAAGCTGCTACGTCCCAAGCTTCTTCATCCGTAAGTTGGGAATTAGGATATTTCACACCAAGAGGCATATTGTATTTAACGTATCCTGCTAATCGTGAAATTCGGTACATTCCTGCTCCATGATTATAGCTTTTTTCACCCCAAAGGGGAGGGTAGAGCCACTCTTTGCTATTAGGTTTAGGTTCTCCGCTTCCGTCTTTTTTGTGGCAAACGGCACACTTTTGTTCGTAAACTAATTTACCTTTTTCAGGGCTGGCAGCTCTATCTAAAAAGGGCAAATCTACAATGCCTGAACCTTTGACGGTTTGCTCTTTGGGAACATCTTTGCCTAACCATTTAATATAAGCTACTATGGCTTTCATTTCACGACTATTACTATCGAGAGCTTTTCCATTTAAGCTACGCTCAAAGCAGTCATTTACTCGTTTTACTATGGTTTCGTTTGTACCTGACCTTGCCCTAAATTTAGGATAGGTAGAGGCTACCGAGCCGTAGTTATTACCATAGGGTTTTGTACCTGCTTCTAAATGGCAGTTTTGGCAATTCATGCCATTAGAAATTTGCATAACAGAACCATTCTGCCCTAAATATTCAGCAGTGTGAGCAATCAAATTTCTACCATATCGTATCAACTCACCCTCAGGGGTATTTGGAATAGTTGCTGTGTCAGGAGCAGTCCAATAGTCGGGTTTCTCTTTCAATAGTGGTTGAGAATTATTATTAGTAGCTATGATTTGACTTGATTTGAAGACTCTTGAAAATACACCTGTATAGACTTCTACCAAAGTGATCCCTATTACAACCACTGCTAACAAGACTAAAAATGTAATAGCTTGCAAAAGCTTAACAATGGCTAAAATTTCATGATAATTTTGTGTTTTGTTTTCCATGGCATTTAGGTTTTATTTAATACATTTTGTTAGGTTTTAATCAATTCAAAAATTAACGAAAAGTATAGTTTACCCCTGTAACTTGGGTAAGTAAAGTTGCAGGAGCATCTAAAGCGATAGCATTTTTAGCGGGTAAGGGTGTAACAGGTGAATTGTGTTTAAGGTATTCTTTCATGATTTGATGTAAAGTTTTAGGCAAAAGGCGTGGCTCGGTTACTCCTTTTATTCGGCAAAGTACATCGTCAGGGTCGCCATCTCGTTCGCAGGCGGCTATGGTATAAGTTTTGTCAAGTTCCAAAGGTTTACCTTGAATAGAAATTTCCTGTACGCGTTTACCCATTTCTGCAAAGGCAAAAAATTTCACTTTCATACCATGAAACTTGACTACCCAACCTCCAAAACGCTCACGAGCATCTTTGGCGAAAACATTATTCAGTTCTTTTTCTAACCAATTCTTTAGTTGTTGTCCTGTAACTTTGGCAGTTTTGGCGTTACTATCTACAGGAAACATATCATATAAATAAGCACTTGTAATAGGAAAATTCCCCGTATGGTCAGCAGTAGCTTGGGGAGGACAAAAGCGAAAACCGTTAGAAAGCACAATATCAATATCAGGAAAGTTCCAAGCTAAAGCGTTCAAAATCATAGTATCTATCGGATTTTCAATCACGAAGTAACGATATAGAGGGATAGTGCTATAACCGATTACCTCTTGCAAATCTTTTTTGAACAGAACTTCCGCATTTGTAATTAGCTTTTCTATGAAAATATTAGGCTTTATGTGTGGAGATTTTACCTCAATCAATTCATATTTCTCTTCAATTATTTTTTTATTTTGTACGGTCAGTTCCAAATGTCCTATGAAAGAGCCAAAGGCGCCAGGTTCTACCACTTTAGCGTATCGGCAAACAATGGGTTCACGTACACGTTCATGTGTATCGCCTCCAAAAATGTAATTAACCCCTTCGCAGTCAGGATTATTTGCAAGAGCAATTTGCTGCGATAATCCAATATGAGCCACAATAATTATGAAATCACATTTCTCTTGGTCTTTAAGCGTTTGTACGTAGTGTTTTAGATTCTCTTCTGGTTTGGTGTAAATGATGCCCTTGCTGTAATTAGGGGATTGCCGAATAGGTACTAAATGGTCAGTATAGCCTAAAAAACCAATTTTTATACCCGCTACGTACCAAATGTAATAAGGTGGGAATATCAACTCGCCTTTTTGCCCGTTGCCCAAGTCATGATACATATTAGCACATACCTTGGGTGCATTCAAAGCTCCGAGCAAGTGTTGCATATTGCGTTTACCATATACTACTTCCCAATTCCCAGGCAGATACAAATTATAGCCCATTTCGTTCAGGATGGGTACAAGAGCTTGCCCTGTGGTTTTAGCAGCAAGCTCACTTCCTTGAAACATATCCCCCGTGTCAATAAAAAAACTCAATGGATTAGCTTTTCTCCAAGTATCAAATAAAGTTTTCAAGTAAGCATATCCTCCTGTTTTGCGAAATACGGGTTGATTATTTTCCCAAAAAAATTCATCATGTGCGTGAACTTGACAATGTACGTCAGTAGTTTGGTAGATACTGATTTTCAAAGGCTTATTGTTGGTAGCTGAACTTAATTCTCGCAATTCCTTTTTATTTTGGCTTAAATCAGAAGCTAACGCAGGCATTCCTACTAAAGGTAGTCCTAAAAAAGTACTTAGTTGTTTCAGAAAGTCTCGTCGATTACTCATAGTTTATGTGCGATGTTTGCTTTAGCTTTGACCATTTTGTTTTTTTACTACTTTTAATAATTTCTGCTCAATTTAATGAAAAAAGGGCAGAAAAGTACCACTGATTACGCCATTGATAAATTGGTTTAACTTTTTGTATTGTTTTTTGTAAGCCCGTGTTTAGTTCTATAAATTTGTAGCTGAGTTGCAAGGCATTACAAAAACGGTTTTGGTCAATTTGAAAAGTTGATTCAATAGGTTTTGCTGCAAAAATTTCATTGAAAACCATGTAATTTACTCTCCATTCTTTATTTCTATCAGATGAAATACTAAAAAGTGGTACAATAGCTTGTAATTGCCACCGTACTCGGTGTTGTTGTGTGGTGTATGGGCTAAATAAATGTAAAAAACGCATTTCGTATAAGCCACGATTACTAATTTTTATACCTTTGATTTCAGTTTTTTGTAATATACCTAATGTAAACCGATATTCGTGTATCTCTTTTCTACTGCCTGAAGTCGTAAACTCCGAACTTCTGAAATACAAAAAAGGTGAAAAAACGAAATATACCTTGTATTGTTCTGAAACTTGATAAAAGGTAGTTAAACGGATACCATACAACAAATCCTCAGCAAAAGGCTGCCTAATTTGTGAATTCGGGTTAGCTTGGCTACGATACTGCACATCGCCACCTATAGTCCAACATTTACTTATTTTTTGATTTACAGTAATTTTTGACCAAAACTCTTGCCTCGCTTGACCATAGAGATTGATACAAAATAGGAATAGTATAATTACAAATATAAACATATTTTTATACTTAATTCAATCAGAAAAGGTATAGAAGCAACCGCTTCATACCTTTTCTTAGTAAATCTATTTTACGCTGTACCTTTCAAAATTCTGTTCCAATATAACCAAGGAAGTATGCGTTTTTTAAGTTGGTACATACTCCAACGTTCTTTGGACTGGTCAAAAGGGAAAGTTTCTACGGGCTTATTGTCGTAGTCAAATTCAGCTAATACTAATTTGCCATAACCTGTAACCAGAGGACAAGAACCATAGCCATTGTATTTATCTACAATAGGTTCGTTATTGATGAGATGTAGTAAATTTTTTACCAAAATAGGTACTTGCTTGCGAATAGCGGCTCCTGTTTTGGCGTTAGGCGTATTAGCAGCATCACCACAAGAAAAAATATTAGGGAATTGATTGTGCTGTAAGGTATATTTATCTACGTCAACCCAGCCCAAAGGATTATCTTTTACGGCAAGTGGACTATTTTTGATAAAGTCGGGAGCAGATTGAGGTGGCGTTACGTGGATAAAATCATAGGGTTGTTCTATACGGTTACCATTTTCATCAACGAAATAGGCTTTGCGTGCCTTGCCATCAATCTCTACCAAATTGTGCTTAAAGTGAGTTTTGATACCATATCTTTCAATAACTTTATTCAACGTATCGGCATATTTTTTCACCCCGAAGATAACCCCCGAGCCTGAGTAGTAATGCACCTCCACTTTATTCAAAATGCCTTTCTTGCGAAGGAAATCTGAAATAAGATACATAATTTTTTGTGGGGCGCCTCCACACTTAATAGGAGTATTAGGATTAGTGAAAATCACTTTATCTCCTGCCTTAATGTTCTGAGCAAATTGCCATGTCAGGGGAGCGGTTTCAAAAAGGTAATTAGAAGCCACCTGATTTTTGCCCAAAGTTTCTTCTAACCCTTTGACTTTGTACCAATCTAATTGAATGCCAGGAACTACGATAAGATACTTATAAGAAATCTCTCCATTTTTTTCTGTCATTACTATGTTACGAGTAGGCTCAAAGCCTGTGGCACGGTCTTTAATCCAGGTAGCTTTTTTAGGCATTACGTCGGCTTGCCTGCGCACTGTAGCATTGATGTCAAAATCGCCACCGCCTACCAATGTCCAAGCGGGTTGGTAATAATGTTTTTCAGAAGGTTCGATGATAGCGATATCTAATTTACTATTTTTTCGCAAAAGCTGTGCAGCAGCTGAAATGCCTGCATTTCCGCCACCTACAATTAAAATTTGATGATGTTTTGCCATGGAACTTATTTTTTTAAGGTTTGACAAGTAAATGTATTTTCAAAGTTGGGTTGTTTTATCTTTTATTTATATTTTGCTATGTAAATATTAAAATGCAGTAGTCCATTTATATGAAAATATTTTTATTTGATAACAGAAAAAAAAAGAAATTAGTTTTGCTTGTAAAATATTTTTCAAAAAAATATTGTGAGTTGTGAATGGACTTGTGAAGGTTGTGCCATTAAATTCAAGAATAATATGCAAAAATCAATCTTACAAAAAATTACACGTTTTTGTGCTTATCAAGAACGTACCCAACAAGAGGTGCGCGAAAAATTACGTAGTTTCAAAATTTTTGGAGAAGAGGCAGAGGAGATAATTAGCTATCTGGTTACTGAAAATTTTATTAACGAGGAACGCCTCGCCATTAGCTTTGCAGGAGGAAAATTTAGAACCAAGCAATGGGGCAAGCAGAAAATTGAGTATGCCTTACGACAAAAACACCTTTCGGAGCATTGTATACGAAAAGGACTAGAAGCCATAGAACAAACAGAATATGAACAAACTCTTACAGAACTTTTAAGAAAAAAGTATGAACTCCTAACACAAGAAGAACCTAACCTCTTCTTACGCAAGCAAAAAACTTTTCGGTACGCTTTGCAAAAAGGGTATGAATTGGATTTGATACAAAAATTAGGTAAAGGGATTTTTCCTCGTGATTAACCTTTGTGGAGCCAACATTCTATCGTATCATTTTGAAAATCAAAGTAATAATCTTTGATTTCAGCCTTAAAAGTATGAATAAAGTAAAACAAGAAACTGCGTATTTCGTTGGCTGTTACAAGTTCAGTATCGTAGTAAATAATTTCAGTAAATCGGTAGGAGATACTGAGTTTTTGTAGAAAATAGTTCAAAGTTTGAAGAATTTTTACTTTGAAAGAAGTACTTTTTTGCGGTAATGGGCTAAATTTTTGCTTAATACGTAAGAATTTACCTTTTGGTAAAGTGTAAAAGGTGTGATAAAAAAGGTTAAAACTTCGCAGGAAGGGAAAAGTAAAGTGAAAATCAATTATTTGCGAACTATCAGGTTGTTCTCTTTGTAAAAGTATAGGTCGGTCTTGCATATTGAGCAAACTAATAGGTTGGGCTAAATAATTGACGGTATTAGCAAAATTTTGGGCTTTTTTTTGCTCAAAGTAGTAATGGTACAGATATTTATACCAGTTTGTAGGCATTTGATTAGCTACGGTTTGGTGCCATACATGAAAGGCATATCCTTCGTGGAGAGGTATTTCTTGTATGTTTTGTTTTGTAAAATACTCTATTCGTGCAACTAAATCTAAATCTTCTACGCCCCAAATGCAATAAAACTCATCATAACCACCTACGGCAAAAAGGTCTGTTTTGTGATAAGCAATGCATCCTCTAGCATAGCTACAAGGTAGTTTGGCTAATAGTACAGTATTTGATAAAAAATGACTAATCAAGCCATTAGGAGGTAACCAATAAACAGCATAGCTTAATAATTTGTACCTAGAGGAGTAATTAGCAAGTACTTCTAGAAAAGTAGATGTAAGTACTAAATCAATATCCAATACTAGAATATGTTCATGCTGTGCTTGTTGGGCTAAAAAGTTAAGGGCTTTGCTTCTATTCCAAAAATGGCCTTGTGTTTGGCTAACAAAATATCGTACAAAAGGGAAGTTTTGGGTCAGGGCTTTTACTTCGGCTTGCGTAGTGAACTCACTTCCATAGTCCAAGAAGCAGACTTCAAAGTTTGAATAGGTTTGTTGGCTTAAAGATTGTAAACAAAGATTTACCACTTCGGGATTACGGTCTCGATAAGCTATCAAAACGGAAAAATCTATTGGCATAATTAGTTCTATGCATCTGCCTTAAAAATGTATTTTTGACAACTTTTTTTGAAGTTCTCTAAGTCAATTTGATGCCCTAAACCTTTTATAATTTCGTATCGGTAAAGTTTTTGTGGAACATTTTCTTTCAAATAAATAACCACATCAGTTGGCTTTACAATAGTGTCTAGTTCGCCGAGAACGATGTTGTTAATGTAATCTTTTTCTTTTAAGTCTTTCACGGGAGCGAAAAGATGTTGGTTGCTTAGGGCATATCTATGTAAAGGTGGATTAAATAGTAATGTATCCACTTGAAAATGTTTTGCCAACCAGAAGGCAATTAGGCCTCCCATAGAGCTACCGATTATGTAATCTAATTTTTTATCGTCATATTCAGTAATAAGGTCGCTTAATACATTTTTATCTGTTTCATAATTGATATGTGGGGCGAAGATTTGAGTGGCGTGTTGGTTGAGATAATCTATTTTTTCGGGTTTAGGAAATGAATTTAAGCCATGCAAATATAAAATATTCATAGTTTTATTATTTTTTTAAGATAGTTGAAAAAATGAGGTAATAGAATTGCAAGTATGTTTGCAAAGTTACTAATTTTTTTATTCAAATTTTTCTTGTATTTCACCAACTCAAAAAAGTTTTTAGGCATAGGCTATTTGGAGAATACTCTCAAAAAAAGTTAGCCCATCGGTATTTCTTAAGATGTTGCTTGCAGCGCGTTCAGGGTGCGGCATCATGCCGAATACGTTGCCTTGTTTGTTGCAAATACCTGCAATATTAAGCAAAGAACCATTAGGATTAGCCTCTTGGGTTACTTCAGCGTTAGCGTTACAGTATTGGAATAAAATTTGACCATTAGCTTGCATTTCCTCTAAAACGTGTGCAGGTGCATAATAATTACCCTCACTGTGAGCAATAGGAACTTTGTAGGCTTGATTTAGGTGAAATTTTTGAGAAAATACACTTTTGTTGTGTACGGCTTTGATATACACGTTCTTGCAAATAAATTTTCTTTGCTGGTTATGCAGCAATACACCAGGCAATAGCCCTGCTTCGGTCAAGATTTGAAAGCCGTTGCAAATACCAAATACGTAACCCCCGCGTTGGGCAAATTGAATTACCTCTTGCATAATAGGGGAGAAGCGTGCAATTGCTCCTGAGCGAAGGTAATCACCATAAGAAAAGCCCCCAGGTAACACAATACAATCACAATTTTGCAGATCTTGGCTTTTATGCCAGAGTTTGACTACGTTTTGTTGCAACGTATGCGAAAGAACATAAATCATGTCCTCATCGCAATTAGAACCCGGAAAAATTATTACACCAAATTTCATTAGCTTTTGAAGGAGTGTAGAAAGGAGATTAGGTAATAAGATTTACAGGCAAAAGTATCAAAAAATAAGTACTTTGTGCAATTAGCTTTGTTTTGTGTTTGGTTTATGTTATATATAAGTTGAAAGGCAGTGTTCTCAATACCGAATTTATTTCGTGGGTCTTGTAAAGTGAAGTCGAGGTGTATCATAGTATCATTTTTTCAAAAACCCATTTTTTGCTCAATAAGTAGAATCAAGATATGAATAATTTTGATATGCACTTCTTGAATACGGTCTGCATAGCCAAAATATGGTACACGGATTTCAATATCGGCTTTTCCTGCTAGTTTACCTCCATCTTTTCCTGATAAAATAATGATTTTCAGGCCTTTGGCGCGTGCTGTTTCTACAGCTTGTAGAATATTTTTTGAGTTTCCGCTGGTGCTAATTCCTAGAAGTACATCGTTGGCTCGCCCGAGGGCTTCAATATAACGTGAAAAAATATAATCAAACCCATAGTCATTGCCTACACATGAGATATGGCTTGCGTCAGAAATAGCCATGGCAGGCAAAGCAGGGCGATTATTGCGATAACGCCCTGATAACTCTTCGGCAAAGTGCATAGCGTCGCAATGTGAGCCACCATTCCCACAACTAATAATCTTGTTTCCTTGCTTTATGGCTTGTACCATTACTTCGGCGGCTTGTTCTATGAGAGACAAGTTACGAGCATCAGCCATAAAGTTAACTAATACAGTTTGGGCTTCTTGCAGTTCTTGTAGGATAAGTTGTTGCATATGCTTTTTTTAATTTTTATCAAGATTTGGGGTAATTTATTGCTTTTTCTCAATACTTTGGGATATGAAAATGCTTACTTCATAAAGTAAGGTTAGGGGAATAGCTACCAAAATTTGGGTAAATACATCAGGTGGGGTAATAATAGCAGCTACAATCAAAATACCTACGATGGCATGCCTGCGGTATTTTTTCATTTGTTTTGAAGTAATTATTTCAGCTCGGGTAAGAAAGTATACTATAATAGGCAGCTGAAATACTAACCCGCAACCTAATACCAAAGTAGTAATAGTGGAGACATAAGCCGTAATATCAAATTGGTTAGTTATACTTACATCTACCTGATAGTTTGCTAAGAAATTGATAGAGAGCGGAGCGAGTAAGAAATAACCAAACATAACTCCTAATAAAAACAAAGTACTTACATAAAAAGTAGCCCGTTGGGTAATTCTCTGTTCATTTTTGTAAAGCCCTGGCTTGACAAAACTCCAAATTTGCCAAAAAACATAAGGGAAAGCAATAATTAACCCTACAACCAAAGATGAGGAGAGGTGCATAAATAACTGCCCGCCTGGGGTTCGGCTCTGAATTATAAAGTTAATTTTTTCAATACAGAGGGCTTCGGAGCGGAAGTATTTGCTCAAATTACAGAAAAAGCGATAAGTAATAAAATCAGCTCTTGAGGGTCCTAAAATGATATGGTGAAAAATAAGCCTAGGGAAGGCAAATGCTATTATAGTAGCTACTCCTACGGCAATAGCAGAGCGTATCAAGTGCCACCGTAATTCTTCTAAGTGTTCTAAGAAACTCATTTCTTTGGTTTCTTTAGGCGTTAGGCTATTTTCGCTGATTTCCTGCTTGGTGGTTATCTCTTGTTCTTTCAAGCTATTGCGGGCAATGGTTTTAGGCATGTTCTTTGGGCATTTTTAAGATGCAAAATTAGCTAAGATTCGTTTTTTTTCATACTTTTGTAAATATTTTTGTGTCCTAAAGTAGGTTAGGACAGTGAATTGGTATAAAAGATTAAAAGCCTCTAGAAAATCTGTTCCGTTTTGTTACTTTTAGAAAGTTTTATACACCTAAATTTTAACCTTTATGCAAAAAATTGTACTTATTATTGTCTTGTTCATCTTAGTATTTTACCAATGTAGTGTACAAGCTCAATACGTAGAAAAAGAAAAAAGACAAAAAACGAGTACCCAGCAAGATAGTATTCCTAAGCAAGCCAACCGTACTGCTTGGGAAAGTAATTTGCGAATAGGTGGTAATTTTTTTGTAAGTTTCACTCATGCCTTTGTCAATCTCTCTCCTACGGTTTCGTATGTTTCTCACGAAAGATTGACAACTGCTGTAGGTATTACCTACATCTATCGAAAATTTACTAATTTCGATGCACAAGTATATGGGGTAAGGGCAATAGGTAATTATTTGATAAGTAGGAACTTATTGCTTACCGTTGAAGGAGAGTATTTGAATACACTTTTTTATGATTCAGCAATCCAAAATACTCGTAGGACATGGATCTGGAATCCTCTCTTAGGTCTAACCTATCGGTTTCTTGGCGCTTATGCTTTGTCAGTATTATTCAACTTCAATCACCAAGAAGGTATTACTCCTTATCCCAGTCCTTTGATAATCAGAGTAGGTACGGCTTTTTAAGCAATGGTAAAATTACTTTGGATAACTGAAAATTACCCTCCTCAGCAAGGCGGTATGGCACAATCAGCAGACCGCATTGTACAGAACCTTCGCCGTAGAGGTTTAATTATTGATGTATTGCATTTGAGCGAAAAGCATAAGCAAATAGAAAAACAAGAGCAGTTCAATGGGCAATATATTTCATTTCCTTTGCAGGAAGATTTAGCTCATAGCTTACAACTTTTGTGGCTTTTTGTAGAAAATCAATTACCTAGTTACGATTACTTAGTGGCTTTCGGAGGGTATGTACCTATTTTTGTCTGTCCTATTTTAAGCCGTTGGTTAAATGTACCTTTGGTTACACTTTTGCGAGGTAACGACTTTGATGTGGCTATTTTTACTCCTAAACGGTTTGAAATTTTAGAAAGATGCTTGCTAACTTCACAAAAGGTAGCTTGTGTAAGTAGTGATAAAATACGAAAGATTAAGGCTTTATATCCGCAGGTGCCAACTTTCTTTACTCCTAATGGCATTGATATTCACAATTGGCAACCTTTGGAAATAGACAAAAAGAAAGCCCAAGAACTCCGCAATACATGGCAAGGGAAAAAAGCCATAGGTTTGTTTGGACAACTGAAAGCTAAAAAAGGACTTCAATTTTTTATCAATAGTTTATTACATTCAGGCGTAGCTTCACAAGTTCATTTGCTTGTTGTAGGTGAGTTAGAACCTGCTACTTACGAAAAATTACACACTACTGAAAGCCCGTTTAGTTTTACTTACTTTCCACTTACTGATAGGTATCAACTTTTGCCATACTATTTAGCCGTTGATGCAGTAGCATTGCCCTCTTTTTATGATGGAATGCCTAATGTATTATTAGAAGCAGGTGCTTTGGGTATTCCGTTAATAGCTAGCTTGGTAGCAGGCATGGCAGATGTTCTTTCCCCTCAAATGGCTTTTCTTTTTCCTCCTCTTGACTTTGATGCCTGCCGAAAGGCAATTTATGATTTTGTAAAAACTGAACCTTCGCAATTAGCCTCCATGGGCAAGGCTCTACAAACACATATTCAGCAAAACTTTTCTCACGAGCAAGAGGCAGAGAGGTATTGGCAATTATTTACACAACCAACCTATTTCGCCTGAAAACCTTTTTTAACTTAACCTTTGACGTACAACTTCATACAAAATAATTCCTGCAGAAACGGCAACATTCAGGGATGTTATTTTACCTTGCATCGGAATTTTCACACGATTATCAGCTAATTTAAGTAAATCAGGGTTAATACCATCTTCTTCTGAACCCATGATAATAGCTGTAGGTAGGCTAAAATCGGGCTTGTAAATTAAATCGTGGCTTTTTTCAGTGCAAGCTATGATTTGTAAGCCACTGTTTTTCAAATAGTTGAGTGCTTGCCGAAGGTTACGCTCTTTGCAAATAGGTACATAGTTTAATGCTCCTGACGAGGTTTTCATGGCATCACTGCCGATTTGAGCAGTTTCTTTATAAGGTACTACTACAGCATGAACTCCCGCACACTCAGCACTTCGTACAATTGCTCCAAAATTACGTACATCAGTGATACGGTCTAATACCAAAATTAGAGGATTTTTGCCTTGCTCAAAAATATCTTGAACCACTACATTAAGCGGTACAAAATTCACTGTTGAGAGCAACGCAATTACACCTTGATGATTTTTAGCCGTAATTTTGTTAAGCTTCATTAAAGGTACACGACTTATAGGAATTTGCCTACTGCGTGCCATAGCAATGAGTTGTTGCACCACTTCGGCATTTTGTAAGTCTTTCTGTATCAATACTTTATCTATAGTAGTATTAGCTTTAAGCGTTTCTAATACACTATGAATACCAAATACAAAGTCATTTTTTTGCATATAGTTTGAAAAAATAAAAGTAAAGCTAACAAAACTGATGTAATACATATTATTGAAAAAAAAGTATGATTTTTACTCAAAAACTCAATGAGTTTTATTCAGTAAAATCATACCTTTATTACAATGTATGTTTTTTATTGCAATATCACCTTGAAGATATGCTTATTTTGCGTGGTTGTTACCTCTAAAATATACAACCCACGCGAGAGCGAACTTACATTGATTTCTTTGTTGTAACTTTCGTTTGCCCTCAAATTATCATATTCTTGAAGAACTTGCTGCCCTAAATGATTGAAAAGTTTTACTTGAATAGGTGTATTCTCAAAATTAGCAATATTGAGATATAGCTTATCGTTGGCGGGGATAGGATATAGGTTGAGGCTTGTTCCCTGCCCCCAATCAGCTACAATAATATCGCTATATGAAATAGTACCTTGCTCTTCTATACGTAAACGATAGTAATTTTTACCCAAGCGTGGACTAATATCTAAAAAGTCATAGCTAGGAAGGTTACGTGCCTCTATCTCACCGATGTCAAAGAATTCGTATAGGTCATAGCTTTTCTCTATTACGTATCGGTTTATATTTATTTCGTTAGCTACACGCCACAGCAGGCGTATATTTTGGAGTTGGGTTTGGGCAGAGAAGTCTAAAAGTTGTAATGGTAAAGGATTAGGTGGGATAGAAATTCCTATACCAAAGCCTGAGAAACCATTGCTAAAATTACCTTCTATCCAAAAATCTGCTCCGTAACTACCGTGTGTATTAGAAGTACTTTGGGTACTATTATCCCCGAGATTAGCGGAACTAATTGCTGCGGGGTATTTGTGTATTAAGGCATTAGTTCGGCTTTGTCCTGTATTACTTTCCCAACCTGTTATTTCGGCATTAGTATAATAAAAGCGAATATTATACGTTCCTGAGGGATTGTTGGTAGCAGGAATGATACGAAAAGTTTTGCTTGCTAAGCGTTGTGAGGGAAGGGTAGTGGTAAATTGTACGGCACTTGTGCCTGCTCTATCCACAAATACTTGCGTACAACCGTAGTTATGGGAAGTGGTATTTTGTATACGTGCTACTAAATTGCCATTGCTTGGATTATAGGCATAGTTCAATGAATTAGGACCTAAGTAAAGCCGATTTGCCATAGCAGGAGCCGTATAAGTATTGGTTTGCACAGGAACACCTGTAAATGGTAGGGCTTCTACAACAATATTATCTATCACAAAAGCGGGCTGATTGCCTACCGAGTCATCATTATCCCACCGCCAAGCCAAATGGAATTGTTGCCCTTGTAAGGCGGCAGGGAGGTTTACGATGCGGGTAGTGGTAGTGGTTACACCGCGATAAGGAGAAGGATTTGCACCCTCAATCAATACCCAAGTGGTAGGTGTGGCGGCAAGTGCGTAATAAAGTGAACCAAAGTCATAATCTACACCCATAAATCGCTCACCATTACATTGAAAGTTGAAGGTTACACGTAACTGATTGTTAGAGTAAGCCGTAGCATTGATAACGGGAGATTGAAAAAGCGCTGCTCCCTCAACAGTGGTATTGTAATTTCCACTTGCAGCACTTTGAGAAACGTAGGCACTGAAATTTCCGTTAAGTAATCTTTGTGTACCTACTCTCCAAATATTGACCGCTCCTGATGTGGTGTATTGTGTCCAACCGGGTGCTGAGCCGCTTTCAAAATTTTCAGAAAATAAGGTAGCCCCTGCCACTGAAGGTTGTGGGTGAGTATCGTTATCGTTGATGGTCAAGGTATGCGTCAAGTTAGTGTTATCCAATAATGCTGTACCGCTCTGAATAGTTAGGTTGAAGGTTATATTTTCTACACTTTCCAAAGCGGGGTCGTCATAAATACGAATTTGGAAATTTTGATTTGCTGTGCTGGAAGCGGGAAAAGTTACGGTAGGATTCACCACTTCAAAATCTACATTATTTGTTGCTGTTCCCCCTGAAACATTGATAGCTACTACCACACTATTAGTAGTAATTACATTTGTTTGTACAGGAATATTCACCAAGGCAAAAGGTCGGCAATCGCCTGTGAGCGGGCTATTGGCATTATTTTCAGTAACGGTAATAGCGGTATTAGCAAAAGAGATACGTGGCACGGAGTCAATAACACGTATGTTATCTAAGCGTAAGAAGCCTGTGGTTGCAGTGGAGGTGGCATAAAATCGGAAGCGTACAATTTGCCCATTGTAAGTATTGGAGAGATTAACCGATTTAGAAACCCACGTATTATTTGTATTTACCAAAGTAGTTCCTGATTGGTTAAAAACATTTGTCCAAGTAGTACTTCCACAAGGTTGGATATCCACTCGTAGGCTTACTGTACCACCATCACTTCTAAAAACATCAAAAGAGAGTGTAACGTTTCCTGTTGCGGTAGTTAGGTCAATTAAAGAGGTATAAAGAAAATCGTCGGCAGTGTTATCGCCTAAAGGCAAGCGTGCAACGGTAGCCCCGTTGGTGCCGTTATCACCTGTTTGCTCAAACCATGTATTGCAGTTAGCAGGGGCTTGGTCAATGTACCAATTGGCGGGAGGGAATATATTGCTTTCAAAATTTTCAAGAAAGGGGATAGCGGCGGCAGTTCCTACGGAGAAGTTAGAAATGATTTCATTTACGTATATGTCGTGTGAGTGCGAAGAGCCATTAGAAACACTTACCCAAACTCTAATACTATGGTTGCCATTAGCCAGTGTTTGAGATGGAAGATTGACGTTGGTAGTGGCTTTGTAGGCTAAATTTCCTGTCCAGTTTACGGTTTGTGGTGTGCCACCGTTGATTTGATAGCTAATGGTAGCTGAGGTAAGATTATTTGAGCCTAAGTTACGTAATACCACCGTAGGAGTAAAAGTTCCACAAACGTTGCCCAAAGGTGAGGTAATGTTTACTATGCCTCCATAGTTGGTGGCAGGGGCTAATAAAGCAGGTGAGGTAAGTAAACTACGTCTTCGTGGGGAATTTTCTAACACGGTACGCATTCGCGTGGCTTGGTCATAGGTAAAGATATTCATGCAGAGGTCGTCCGTGTAGTCCATATAATTTTCAAACATTTCGTCAGGGGTACCACACGAGTTAGGTTTAGGGTGCGTAGGGCAGCCACCGTTAGCGGTTTGGTGTACAGGCGTATCTGCACAAAAATCATTACCGCAGGTAGCATCTCCCCAAATGTGTCGTAAGCCGAGCATATGTCCTACTTCGTGGGTGGCAGTTCTCCCCTCACCATAAGGGGGAGTAAGACCTCGTCCAAAATATTGATAGCCCATTACCACACCATCGGTGTTAGCTGTTTGAATGTTACAACTCATACCTTGCAAAGGGGATTCGGGAAATTGTGCATATCCTAACAAACCCAAATCTGCTCCACCGAATTGAACTACCCACATATTCATATACTCTGTAGGGTCCCAAATAGAGTTCGGTTTAATGGTGTTATTGATGTATGTGGTCTCAAAGCCGGGTTTCCAGTTAGCGGCGTGGTTGGGAAAGGTATTTCTGTGTATTCGGTTAATACCATTCGTAGCTGCTCCTGTGGGGGTGCGTTTGGCTAAAACAAATTCTATGCGTGTGTCCGCTCCGTCAGGGTGAGTATTATAGCCAGGAGTACTCACAATTTTCCTAAAATCCTCATTTAATACATTGATTTGGTCTTGCACTCGTGCATTACTAATATTGCTTCCCGTGCCTATTGCTTCTCCGTTATGAATTACGTGTACCACGACTGGAATGTAATACACTCCATTGATGGTACGCGCTGGGGCAGTACCATTAGCAATATCGCGTTTTCTTTTGGCAATAGCTGCTTGTATCCAGCGTTCGAAGTCAATATCAAAATTAGGATTATTTTTGTGTAGTTGCTCATTATATTCTGTGGTGTAGCAACGGATTTTACCTCTTTCTTGGAGGTATTTTTGGTTAAAATCCTTTAAGTATAACCCTTCTTTTTGAGAAGTGTGGTTTGTTTTAGGCGGTCGGCTGGGTAAGGCCAAATTTTGTAGTTCTTGAATTGTTTGAGCATTTGACTGATACGCAAACAACAGCCAACCCCAAAACATCAAACTAAATGTAATTTTTTGTATCATATCTCTGAGGTTTGTTTGGTTGTGAGAAATTAGAACGAGTATAAGGTTATTTATTTTAGTAAATATGCTAATGCAAGATTTTTGGAAAAATAAAATTATTATATAAAAACAACAATTCACTGAACCTGTTTTTAACAAAAAAATAAAAACAACCTTAATTTAATAAGATTTAGGAATATAATAAAATATAATTGAGTTTATGTAAGAAAAAAACAAAAATTATATCTTTAATTTTTTTATATAAAATATGCATGCTAACTTTTGAATTGTTTGGTGTATTATGTAAGCGATTTCATATTAAGTTAAAAATTTTGTCAAGTGTGTAATAAACCTTTTACTTTTAGCTAGAAATGTTAATAGCACTACAAAATTTTCTTATCTTCGCTCTATGAAAAAAATTATTGGTTTTTTGCTAACTATACTAATTTTAGTAGGGCTTTATGCCATTTATCAAGATTTTTTTGTCAGCGTAGATCAGCACTTGATAGAGAAAACTAATAAAAACTATGGAGCAGAGATAGAACGTATTTGCCAGAAGTTGAAACTACCAGCAGCATACTTCAAAGCTTTGATTGTACTGGAATGCTCAGGAGATAAGCCTGCTAAATCGCGTTATGAAAAGCACGTTTTCTATAAGTTATTAGCTGTAAAAAATGGCGAGTTGAAAAGTTATGGTAAAATTACCCAAAAACATTTGAGGTTATTATCTGATGCTACTATCAAAAAATTAGCTACCTCCTGGGGACCGATGCAAATCATGGGTTACCACTGCATTAACATGGGCTACACAATAGAAGACTTATCAGGCGAGGAGGCGTTACGATATGGTATTTTGTGGTGTGAATATACTTACGGCGAATATCTCCGTAATGGAGATTTCAAAAATGCATTTCACATTCATAACACGGGCAAGCCTTTTCCTAAACTTTCTTTCTCACAAACCTATAATCCTGAATATGTGCGTAAAGGGTTGGCCTATATGCAGAAATTTGAGCAGTAGCTATTTAACTATTTTAGTTTCTCTTCAAAAAAACGTGTAAAATTCCGATTAGTTTTTTCATTTACAAGTCTTACAAAATGTTGTGTGGTTACAGTTTTATTTTTGTATCGTTGCTGAAAAGTTTTAAGAATATCAAAGAAAATTTTATCGTCGTTAATCTCTTCTCGCAAATCGTGAATCACACAGGCCCCCTTGAAGTAAACATTTCCATTTTCAAACATATTCTCATTGATATTTTCACGTCCTAAAACAGGAAGGTTATTATTACCATAAGTACGCAGAAAATTTATATTTTCTAAATATTTGTTTCTTCCAAACATTTTTTCAATGTATAGCATTTCGCAGTACGTAGCAAATCCCTCGTGTAGCCAGACGTGTGCCATGTCGCTTGCAGAAACGCTATTGCCCCACCATTCGTGGGCTATTTCGTGGATAAGCGTGCTATGGTAAGGGGCATTGAGTGTGTAATAATGATTAAATAACTTAGGTCCTGAAAGTGCCTCACCTATTGCCAAACACCCTTGGTGTTCCATACCTAAATAAGGAGATT
The DNA here is from genome assembly GCA_025054775.1 of Microscillaceae bacterium. Lineage (GTDB taxonomy): Bacteria > Bacteroidota > Bacteroidia > Cytophagales > Microscillaceae > JANWZA01. The sequence goes on along the minus strand of JANWZA010000048.1, from coordinate 40,712 downwards.
GCACCACTGCGAATTTATCACTCCAATAAGGATATTCCCCAAATTTTTCTTCAAAAAATCTTAAAAATTGTGGTATGTGCTTATAGTAATTGTATGCTTTATCTATATCATAGTCTAAAAAATAGCAATGTATTTCATAATTTTGTTGGTTTACGCTGGTGTAAGGAATAACTATTTTTAGGTAATTTCCCAAATAAAAAGTTATGTTGTAATTGTTAATAGGATTTCGCACAAACCACGTAGATTGGTCATAATTTGGAATAACATCTTTTTTTGTAGCCTCTAATCTTCCGTTAGAAATGCACTTTAAGTGGTTAGGGTATATCCAATGCAAGCGAACCGAGTCAGGTTCGTCAGAAAGGTGGTCTTTATTAGGAAACCAAAGGCTTGCTCCTGCTTGTTCACAACTAACACCTATCCAATCACGTCCTTGAGCATCTTTCTTAAACATCATGCCTTTGCTACCGTATATCCTATCAAAGTCATTTATACCTTTTCCTCTGTAAAAAACTTGCACACTATACAAACTGTCGCGTTGAAGTTGGGAAGGAAATTTTGTAAAAATAGCATTATGCCGTCTGAAATACGGAATTTGCTTTTTAGCAAAGCAAATAGAGTCAATAGTATAACGCTTGTCTAAATCTATTTGGATAAGGCTTGTGGTGTCGGTAGCTTGAAAAAAGATGATATTACTTCCGCTGATATACTTATTTTTTACATCAATTTTGAGCGAAAGTTCGTAATATTTTACATCATAACAAGTACGTTCAAATCGCAAAGCACCACGCAAAGCCGTAGCACTAAGATTTTTGTAAGCAGAAGGCAGGTTCTTTATCTCCTGCCCCCAAAGTTGGGGGGTACCTATCCAAAAAATTAGAATAATCCAAGACGTTCTTTTTTTGTTCATATACTCAATCACCTAATTGCTAAATTTGAGGCTAACAAATACATTACCGCCATACGAACTGCTACACCGTTTTCTACTTGTTCTAAAATGATAGAATGATGTGAGTCAGCGGCATCACTGCTCAGCTCCACACCACGGTTGATAGGACCTGGGTGCATTAAAATAATTTCTTTGTCTAAACTATCTAAAAGGGCTTTATTGATACCAAAATACAAGCTATATTCACGTAACGAAGGGATATATTTCACTTGTTGCCGCTCCAATTGGATACGCAATACGTTGGCAACGTCGCACCATTGCAAGGCTTTGCGTACGTTGGTTTCTACTTTTACACCCAAACTTTCAATATATCGAGGTATAAGCGTAATGGGACCGCAAACCATTACTTCTGCTCCTAACTTTTGCAAAGCAAAAATTCCTGAAAGCCCCACGCGAGAGTGGAGCAAGTCGCCAATGATAGCTACTTTTTTGCCTTCCAAACTACCTAACTTTTCTTGCATAGAAAACACGTCAAGCAAGGCTTGGGTAGGGTGTTCGTGAGTGCCGTCGCCTGCGTTAATAATGCTTGCTTTTACGTGTTTTGCCAAGAAATGCGGAGCCCCTACGCTGGAATGACGTATGACTACCATGTCTACTTTCATGGCTAGAATATTTTTCACGGTATCTAACAAAGTTTCACCTTTGGAAACCGAACTGCCCGATGCCGAAAAGTTGATAATATCTGCAGAGAGTCGTTTCTGGGCTAGTTCAAACGAAAGGCGTGTACGTGTAGAGTTTTCAAAAAAAATATTAGCAATGGTTACATCTCGCAAGGAAGGAACTTTTTTGATAGGTCGGTTAATCACTTCTTTGAAGTGTGTAGCCGTTTCTAAAATTTGTTCTATTTCTTGGCGGGTAAGGTCTTTGATACCCAAAAGGTGTTGCATGGTAATTTAGGGAAGTTTTAGCAGAAAAGCATTGCAAAGATAAGGCTTTTGTATAATATTTTAGACAAAGAAAAATTTAGTGTAATTGTTCTTGTAAACTTTGTCAAAAGTTAACAAATTTTGTAAGTTAACAAAAACTTGCGTTAGGGATTGAAAGGGTAAGCCTGTAAGGGCTTGGTGCAAAACATCGAAGCGTTAGGCGAGGCCCTGCAAAGCCCAACTTTTTACCTATTGAGCAATAGCAAAAAGGCAAAAGGAACACCTAAAAAAATAGCTATTTTATCACAAATCAACACAAAAAAATCAAATTCCTACAAATTTCCTTTCCAAGTGAACCAGTACATGGCAGGAATTAGCAGAATTAACAAAAATGCTATTGCTTGAATAAAACGGGCTTTTTGGGCTAATTTTTGGTAATCGGTTTGTAAGTTATTTTGCAAAATAGCTATTAGCCACTGAAATAAACTATTGAGCAACACAAAGGCATACAAGCCAAAAAGTACATAACCTATGTAATGGTATTTTGCCCAAAAAATATCAAATAAGCAGTTGTGCGAGGGCAAACCATAAATATATTTGACAAAAAAATGTTTCAGAACATACACAGAAAAGAAAATAAAAACTATGCTAAAAAGCAATTTTACGAGGTGTAAATAATTGAAAATTGACAAAAAACCAAGCAAAATTCCTAAAAAAAGCCATACACCAAGAGCAAAATAGGGATACTGCGGAGAAGCCGTAAGTTGGAAATAGCTTTGCGAAGTGGAAGTTACAAACTTCACACTGCAACACGTGGCAATAATATCAGGTTCTATTTTTGAGAAAAATTGATAGGAAAAAAACAAATCTAATGTGAGCAACAAAAACGCAGGAAAAACGAAAAAATATTTTTTTGGTGTGAGCGGATAAGCAGGTTCTTGGTTATCTAAATAATTGAAAATCAGAAATATAGCATACACAAATAGTGCCGTTAATTTGAGCCAAAGTGTAGGATAGCCCCAAGCGTTGAGTTCTATAACTCCTGTGGCACACATAGCCCCTTTGATGGCTTTGGGCAAATGAATATTGACCGTATTTAAGAAAAGCAAAAAAGTGAGGAATTGAAATAGCAATACAAACTGTAAAATAGCTCCAATAAGATAGCTTTTTCGCTCTAAATCTAATTGTGTTTCATTACTTTGGGTAATTTGCCACTTTTGTATGAGCGTAAGGCTAAAAAAAGAGGCATTGAGCAGCAAGCCCCACGAAAAGAGGAGAGCCAAAAACTGCGTAATTACCCAATAATCAGTAAGCATAAGGATTTACCAAACAATCTTTTCTTTATTCAAGAAAGCGGCTATTCCGCGTTGGCAGTCTAGTGTGCTGCGTGCATGAGCATTGGCTTGTGTGGCTAATACAAGGGCTTGTTGGGTAGTAATGCCTTGCATTTGGGCAATGAGTTGCTTGGTAAGCCCCATAGCTTGTGCTGAATTTTGTTGAATAAGATTCTTTGCAAAATTTTCTACAGTATTGTCCAAAAGCATGGCGTCGGTTACTTCGTGAATTAGCCCTATGTTTTTGGCAGTTTGTGCCGAAATAAGTGAACCCGAAAGTAGTAAATTTTTGGCTTGTGTTTCTCCTATTTTTCTCAAAAGAAATACCATGACAATAGCGGGCACAAAGCCGATGCGTACCTCAGTATAGCCAAACATAGCTTCAGGAACGGCAAAAGTAAAATCGGCTACAGTAGCCAAGCCACAACCACCCGCCAAAGCCGAGCCTTGCACTTTGGCAATAACTACTTTAGGCAAATAATAAATTAGTTCAAAAAGCTCTTTCAAGTGGTTAGAGTCGGCTAAGTTTTCTTCGTAGCTAAATTTTTGTAGTTGTTGCAAATAAGCCAAATCTGCTCCTGCACAAAAAGCTGAACCATTTGCTTGCAAAATAATGATTTTTACTGAGTTATCTTGGTTAGCTTGTTCAAAACTGGCTTTCAATTCGCTTACAAGTTCGGCACTTAATGCATTTCGTTTTTCAGGGCGGTTAAGCGTAATATACGCTATATTATCTTTTACTTGATATAAAACTAATGACATAATGTAAAAAAATTTTCTGGGGGTGGTCTAAAATGCATACTGACTATTTAGCAAAGTAGACAATGAGATTCTACTTTTGCCTTATGAGTCAAGAAAGGCTAAAAGCTAGGACTCCCTCATTGTCTAGGGACAAAGGTAGTAAAAATGGTCATAAAAATGGTCATAAAAAAAGACGGAACATAAAACTTTTTATGTAGAAATTGTGAGAAGCAATTTCAAAGCCATTACCAGTATCAAGTAGTAATTTCTGCTATCAAACGCTTGATAATCACTATATTGTTAAGTAATTCAGGAATAAGAGATGTAGAGATAGTTTTGCAGGCAAGTCCTTGTACTAATTTTATATGCTTACGCAAGCAAGGGGGAAGGTTTGCATTCAATTGAAATTGGAGTAGGGTTCAAATTGCACGGATAAGATAAATGGATAGAAACTACCAGTATCATACATTCTGAAAACACTAAAGAAATATAAAGCTAAGGTAAAAGCTTAAAAAGTGATTAAAGATTTAAAAAAAGTGATTAAAGATTTAAAGAAATGAATATTATTGCCTCTTTTAGAGCAAAATTAGGTAGCATAATTCTATCAGTCTTATGCCTGACGTGGTAATTAGTGTAGAGAATATTTGGAAAAGATACAAACTTGGCAATGTAAGTATCTATACCTTGCGCGACGATATTGCCCACTGGTGGGCAAAACTGCATGGCAAAGAGAACCCAATCCAAAAAATAGTCCAAGAAAATGATCTCACCCAAAAGCAAGGAGAATATGTATGGGCTCTGCAAGATGTTTGCTTTGAAGTAAGACGTGGCGAAGTATTAGGAATTATTGGCAAAAATGGAGCAGGAAAATCCACTCTATTGAAAATTTTATCTAAAATTACGCAACCTACGCGAGGGCAAGTAAAAATTAAAGGACGTATAGCTAGCCTTTTAGAAGTGGGAACAGGCTTCCACCCCGAACTTACAGGAAGAGAAAATATTTTTTTGAATGGAGCAATTTTAGGACTAACCAAAGCTGAAATCAAGCAAAAATTAGACGAGATTATTGCTTTTTCAGGTATAGAGGCATATATTGATACACCTGTAAAACGGTACAGTTCGGGAATGTACGTAAGGCTTGCTTTTGCCGTAGCTGCTCACCTTGAACCTGAAATTTTGATTGTTGATGAGGTGCTTGCCGTAGGTGATGCTGAATTTCAAAAAAAATGCCTCGGTAAGATGCAAGATGTAAGCAGTACGGGCAGGACTGTAATCTTGGTAAGCCATAATTTGAATGTAATAAATAGCTTGTGTACGCAGATTCTTTATCTAGCACACGGTCAAGTGAAAGTTATAAGCAAGGAGGTTGAGCAAGTAATTCACTTTTACAAAAGCCAAATGTTATTAGGTTTGGACTTGTCAAAAGATAATACTCTACATGTCCTTTCCCCAGAGGCAAAGTATTTAGAATTGATTAGTGTAGATATTTTTTTAGAGGATAGTCCTCTGCCTTCGCAAATTGTCCAGGTAGGAAAAGACTTTTACATAAAAATCATTTTTTCGTGTAAATATAAAATAAATTTACAAATTGGTATTAAGTTATTTTTGCTTGATGGCACACTGATTTTAGCTACTGCTAACTGGTTAGAAGCCCATGAGCAGCTACTAGAACAGGGTAAGTATGAAATTCAATGTTGGATTAGCCCTAACGTGCTTAATGAAGGGAAATATTATCTTGATTTAATTTTTATTCAAAATATTTATAGAGAAATTGCTCGCAAACCAAAAGCTCTTTTCTTTGAAATCATAGACAATACCGAAGTGAGAAAAATATATCCCCAAAAATGGGGAGGTTATGTAAGGGAAATCACTACTTGGCAACCTTATGTTTTATTAAATGATGTATTATGATTAATAAAGATTATTTCTTACGCATAAAATATTTCTTAAAACGGTGTTTTTACAAGAATGTATCGCCTCCTCCTGCTATACTCTACGAAAAGTATCGCTCTTATACTATGTTACGCAAAGACCTATACATTCAAAACTTGAATTTATGTTTATGGTATTTACCCATGCAGGGAGCTATTGTAGAGTGTGGTGTTTGGCGTGGAGGCATGCTAGCAGGAATGATAGAGTGTATTGGTACTCAAAATAGGCAATTTTACGCTTTTGATAGCTTTGAGGGGCTTCCAAAGGCGAGTGCCATAGATGGCGAGAAAGCTCTAATTTGGCAAAGCCACACCCACTCTCCTGTTTATTACGATAATTGCAAATCAAATTACGAACAAGTAGTAAATTTACTCACCCCTCTTGGAATTAGCCGCTCTAATATTGTCAAAGGTTGGTTTGCTGATACGCTACCACATTTCAAAGAACCAATAGCTATTCTCCGATTAGATGCTGACTGGTATCAATCTACTTATGAATGCTTGCATTTCCTGTTTCCTTATGTAGTTAAAGGAGGTCTCATAATTATTGACGATTACTATGCTTGGGAAGGATGTAGTCGCGCCGTACACGATTTTTTAAGTAAAGAAGCTACAAATTGTACCATTCGACAATGGCATAATCAAATTGCGTATATCTTAAAAACATAAGCCCATACTAAAAATTATGTTGTATAACTTGCTTTTCAAAGGAATTAACAAGTTGAGGGATTATTACAAAAAAATTATCCAAAAGTTGAAAAATACAACCTTATATCTATATTTTTTCATTAAGGGCAATCCTTATTGTATTAAAAGAGGCTATATTGAAAAAACCAAATATATTTATTTTGATGATACCCCTTTTCAAGATGAGTACCAAAATGAGGTATATCAAGCAGCTTTGAAACTAGCCCAAGAAAAACAATTATTTCAAATCTTAGACTATGGGTGTGGTTCAGGCTATAAACTAATGAAATATTTTGCTAATTACAAAACTATAGGAGTAGAAGTAGAACAGACTATTCAATTTCTTACAAAAAAATATCCTAATAGAATTTGGCTTTGCGAAGCTAACCTCCCAGAGAATATTCAAGCTGACCTCGTAATCTGTGCCGATGTTATAGAACATCTACTCAACCCCCAAGAACTTATTTTGAAACTCAAAAACATACCACAAGTCCAATATTTTGTCTTTAGCACCGTAGATAGAGATATTTTAAGAGGCAAAAATGATTGGGGGCCTCCAAAAAATCCTTACCATGTAAGAGAGTGGAATAGTGATGAATTTAGAAGATACTTATCGCAACATTTCGAAATATTAGAACATTATATTACTAATTACCAACAAGGTACTCAAATGATTATCTGCAAAAAAATCAATTCCTATGACTCTTGAGCCCAAAGTTAGTGTAATTTTACCTTTCTATAATGCCGAAAAGTATCTTGCCCAAGCTATTGAGAGCATACTTAATCAATCCTATCACAATTTTGAGTTACTTTTATTGAACGATGGCTCGCAAGACAACTCTCTGGAAATAGCTACCCGTTTTCAATCTAAAGACAACCGTATTCAAATTTATTCTCACGCTACTAATTTAGGCCTAATACCCAGCTTAAATACCCTTTTGAAAAAAGTTTCCCCAGAAACCAAGTATATTGCTCGCATGGATGCCGATGATTGGTGCCATACGGATAGATTAAAAAAACAAGTTGCTTTTCTAGAAAATAATCCTCACTTTGTAGGCTGTGGGAGCAATATGGCTTATGTAGATGTTGAAGGAAATCTTTTACAAAATAGTAATTTACCACAAAACTATCCAGAGATTTTAGTTCTTTCTCTTTTTACTATTCCTTTTTGTCATCCTAGTATTTTGGTTAAAAAGAGTTTTTGGCTCAATACGCAAAATAACTTTTTTTATCTTTCAAACTTTCCCTATGCTGAAGATTATGAGTTATTTTCACGTATGCTATTGCAAGGGGCTTTCTGTAATTTGCCTGAGGTATTATACTTTTATCGTAGGCATACAGAGAGTATTTGCTATCAACATTCTGACCTGCAACTCAATAGTCTTAAACTCATCTACCAACAAAACTTACAACGCCTAGACCTATTGCCCACTGAAAGAGAACTTGCATTACACTACCAACTTACGCGAAATTATAAAGCTGAAAGTTTTCTAGAAATAAAGCATATACACGACTGGCTTAATAAACTTTGGCAGGCTAACCAAAGAAAAAAAATATATCCTAACCAAGAGTTATGGCAAACTATAAAGAATATTTGGCTTAAATTTACAGCAGGTAAGACTTTTTTAGGCTTGCAATTTGGAATATTTTTTGCCAAATCTAGATTTTCAGTTTATCAAGAATGGGATATATGGCAGAAGATAAAATTTTGGATAAAGTGCCTACTGAAAGTATAGCTTTTGCAAGTTTTTGCTATAAATTTTCTACAGGGTTAGATTGATAAAAAATTTTTTATTTTTTTTCTAAAAAAACAAAACATTTTGTCCTTAAAATGCTTTATTTAGAAAATATTATTATTTTTGTACTTTGAGTAGTTAAAATTGCAATAAATACATATGGAACAAGCACATACTCTACTACAAGAGATTGTGAGCGATAAAGCCAAGCGCTCAGGGCTAAAACCCATTACCCTACTTGAAAAATTTTATGAATGGGAAAAGAAGCAACCTAATAAAGTTTACTTACGCCAGCCTTCAGGCAACCAATGGATAAACTACACATGGGCAGAAGTAGGCGATCAAGCGCGTCGTATTGCAACGGCTATCAACTCTCTAGGTTTACCACCTAAGAGTAACATTGGTATCATTTCTAAAAATTGTGCCCACTGGATTATTAGCGATTTAGCTATTCTTATGGCAGGACACGTTTCCGTGCCTTTTTATCCAACCCTTAGCGCAGAACAACTAAACCAAGTGCTTAATCACAGTGAATGCAAAGTACTTTTTATAGGTAAACTGGATGAACCGAACTGGAAAGCTATGAAAGCAGGTATTCCTGGTAATATCCAGTGCATTACCTATCCACAATATAATCAAAGTGCTAAAATAGAGGAAAAAGGATACTGGAAGTGGGAAGATTTACTAAAAAAATATGAACCTAAAAAAGATAATCATATCCCTGACCTTGATGATATCTTTACCATCATTTATACCTCTGGTACAACAGGCATGCCTAAAGGCGTAATGCACTCATTTTATACTTCCTCTATTGGTATAGATAGTGCTGCTGAAATCCTAAAAATAGGCTCTACTGAGGATAGATACTTTTCTTACCTTCCTCTATGCCACATTGCAGAGCGAGCTATCGTAGAAAGTGCCAGCATTCACTCTGGGGGAACAGTCTATTTTGCTGATACCTTGGAAAGTTTTGCTGCTAATTTAGCCGAAGCCCAACCTACGCACTTCCTAGCTGTTCCACGCATTTGGACCAAATTCCAAATGGGAATTTTAGCTAAAATACCTCAAAAAAAATTAGACCTTCTCCTCAAAATTCCTATTCTCTCTTCTATAATAAAGAAAAAGATAAAGAAAAAATTAGGACTAAGTAAGGCAAAAGTTATACTTACTGGGGCTGCACCTATGCCACCCGCACTCTTATCCTGGTATCACAAATTAGGTATTTATATCCAAGAAGCCTACGGCATGACCGAAAATAACGGAGAATGCACGCTCATGCGTTTAGATAAGGTAAAAATGGGCACCGTAGGGCAACCTTACCCTGGCGTACAACTTAAAATTGATAAAGAAAATAACAATGAAATTTTAATGAAAGCCGAATGGGTAATGGTAGGTTACTACAAAGAACCCGGTAAAACTGCTGAAACAATACAAGATGGCTGGTTGCGTACAGGCGACTCAGGAGAAATTGATGAAGAGGGCTTCCTCAAAATTACAGGAAGAGTGAAAGATACATTCAAAGGAGCAAAAGGGGAGTTCATTGTACCTGGCCCTATTGAAGCAGGTTTTGCAACCAATACTAATATTGAGCAAGTTTGTATCGTAGGGCGTGGCTTACCACAACCCATAGCTTTAGTGGTGCTTTCAGAATTTGGAAAAAATTTAGATAAAATCGCTATTACTGAAAGCCTTGAAGCTACACGTAAAGCTATTAACCAAAAATTAGTACATTATGAACGCGTGGAAAAAGTGGTAGTTGTGAAAGAACCTTGGACAATAGAAAATGGCTTACTTACACCTACCCTTAAAATCAGAAGAAATATTTTAGAAGAAAAATACGAAGGTTTGTTACAAAAATGGTATGAAAAGTCCGATTCAGTGATTTGGGAATAAAGTTATGTAAAAACTGCTTTTGAAGCATACATAACCTTAGAACTGTCTAAAGGTTAGAAAAAATAAATACTTCTATTCTAGTTAGTAGTCTAATTTAGCAAATCTTGTTACTTAAAAGAGCTTTTGGCAAGCTTATTGCCAAAGGCTCTTGTTTCTTTTCAGGTTAAGGATTAAAACGTATTTTTTTATGGATAATTTTTAATCTCTGACTATTTTTATAGATTTTAATTCGTGTTAATTCCAAACATTCCACTAACTTTGTAGTTTATTGAAAATAAAAAAATTACAAAAAATCTTATTTTTTAATTTTTAATAGCTATGCTCGTTATCCAAAACTTGAAAGCAAACATAGGAGAAAAGCAGATTCTCAAAGGTATAAATTTAGAAGTAAAGGCAGGTGAGGTTCACGCTATTATGGGACCTAACGGCTCAGGCAAAAGTACATTAGCCTCCGTATTAGCAGGAAGAGAAGAGTACGAAATTATAGAAGGAACCATAACATTTTTAGGTAAAAATTTATTAGAACTTGCCCCCGAGGAGCGTGCAGGAGAAGGAATTTTTTTAGCTTTCCAATACCCTGTAGAAATTCCCGGAGTTACTACTATCAATTTCTTGAAGACTGCTATCAACCAAATCCGCAAATATCGTGAACAAGAATCTCTTGATGCCGTACAATTCTTGAAAAGAATGAAGGAAAAAGCTGCTCTCGTAAATATCGACGATACTCTGCTTAAACGCTCCCTAAACGAAGGCTTTTCAGGCGGAGAAAAGAAAAGAAATGAAATTTTCCAAATGGCAATGCTAGAACCTAAGCTAGCCATCTTGGATGAAACCGACTCTGGACTGGACATAGACGCCTTACGCATTGTTGCTGAGGGAGTGAACAAACTTCGCAACAAAGATAATGCTATCATTATAGTTACGCACTACCAACGCCTTTTGGAATATATTGTACCTGACTTTGTTCACGTTCTTTATGATGGCCGTATTGTGCGTTCTGGAAATAAAGAACTCGCTCTTGAATTAGAGGAAAAAGGCTATGATTGGATTAAAGCCGAAATCGCTCACGTATAAAGTCATAAACTAGAAACTAAAAAACCTTCAAGTTTCTCAAAGTTGGAAAGCACATATAAGTTTATCAAATACTTAAAAAAAGCATTTTTAACGCTATGAACACTGCCTTATCTATAAAAGATTTGAAAGCCGAGTTTGTGCAACAATTTGAAAACAAACAAGCTAATTACAAGTTTGGAAGCGAGAGACGCAAAGAAGCCATACAACATTTTCGTGCATTAGGCATACCTACTACAAAACATGAGGACTGGAAATACGTTAATCTCCTACCTTTGAGCAAAATTGATTTTGTGCCTGAAGTGTTATCAACTATAGCCTCACCTACTGAATTACAACCCTACTTATTAGCTGAGAAAGAGGCTTATACCATAGTTTTACTAAATGGCAAATATGCTCCACAATTCTCTACGCTACCTGAAATAACCCCAAAAATTATCATCACTTCTCTTGCCCAAGCTTTTGAGCAACACACCGAATTAGTAGAAAAACACTTTGCTCAAATCGCTTTTACAGAAAAAGAGGCATTTGTGGCTTTGAATACGGCTTTAGCTGAAGACGGCTTGTTTATTTACATAGCTGATAATCAAGTTGTTCATAAACCAATTATTGTTTACTTCATTACAGATGCCCAACAACAAGCTCCACAGATACAAATCAGAAATTTATATGTATTTGGCAAAAATAGTCAAGCTACAATTTTGACCAAATTTGATACTTTGGGCAACAATGCTAATTTTAGCAATTTGGTGGAAGAGATTTTTTTAGCCCCTAACGCTATTGTTGATTACTACAAAATTCAGAATGAAAACGAAAATACTTATCACATCGGCACTACTAAAGTACGCCAAGACACACGAAGTGTGTTTAGCAGTATTACCGTCTCTTTTAATGGAGCTATCGTAAGAAATAACCTTGACCTTGACTTGCAAGGTGAGTATTGCGAAGGTAATATGTTTGGCTTGTATATACTAAAAGGTAAAACTTTGTTAGACAACCACACCAGCGTAAACCATGCCTTACCTAATGCCCAAAGTAATGAATTCTATAAAGGAGTACTTGACGAGAAAGCTACAGGCGTATTTAATGGTAAAATTTTTGTGCGGCAAAATGCTCAAAAAACTAATGCTTACCAACAAAACCGTAATATTTTGCTCTCACAAGATGCAAGTATCAATACTAAACCTCAACTAGAAATTTGGGCTGACGATGTAAAGTGTTCACACGGAGCTACTGTTGGAAATCTAGACAAAGGAGCTTTATTTTATCTACGCTCCCGCGGTATTAGCGAAGAAAGTGCCAAAGCACTCCTAGTGTATGCTTTTGCTAATGAAATTATTGAAAAAGTGAAAGTACAAAGCCTAAAAGAATATCTGGAATTTTTATTGTCAGAACGCTTGCAAATTACAACTTGATCTCAAATTACAAAAGTGTGACTATCGGGCTATACTTTTAAGTGTTAGGAAAAATTTGTAATCGTACTGAATTGTGAGAATCTATCAATAGCATTAGGGATTGAAAGGATAGCTCCCAAGAGCTTGATGCATGGAACAGAATTTAGCAAAGCCCTATGAAGTTTACTTTTTACCTTTTGAACAAAAACAAAAAAAGCAAAAGGGATTGGCTCTTGTAAGCATTTGCAAGCAGATAGATTTTTTACAAAAAATCCCTGAGAACAATAAATTGTAAGTCTTTTCACAGACTTTCACACATTCTATTGAACTTTTTCGTTTTCTGTGCGTTCTATTTTAGGTAAGTCTAAAATTATTTTTAGTTTTCCCAATAGTTTATACTGCTTATACTGACTTAGTAATCTACTTTCAATCTTTATGAACCCTCCTAATGATTGGCAAACAGTAACAAAATCATCTTATACTTCACTTTCCGAAGTAAATGCTTCGGTAGATACTACTCAAAAAAAAGGCTTCTGGCGGAAACTCCTTGCTTTTTTAGGTCCTGCTTATTTGGTAAGTGTAGGGTATATGGATCCAGGAAACTGGGCAACTGATATTGCAGGAGGAAGCCAATTTGGGTATAAATTGCTATGGGTATTGCTCATGTCCAATTTGATGGCTTTGTTATTACAAAGTTTTTGTGCGCGCTTAGGCTTGGTGCGCGGTTTAGATTTAGCACAGGCTTCACGGGAGCATTACCCACGGTGGGTAAATATTTGCTTGTATGTTTTGGCAGAGATTGCTATCGCTGCCTGTGATTTGGCAGAGGTGGTAGGTATGGCTATCGGCTTACAACTTTTATTCGGCTTGCCTTTATTAGCAGGGGTAACCATTTCTGTATTAGATACCTTCTTAATTTTGCTTTTGCTTAACTATGGTATTCGCAAAATAGAAGCATTTATTTTAAGCATGGTGGCTGTGATTGGTGTATGCTTTTTGATTGAGATGTTTTTAGCCCAACCTAAACTGAGCGAAATAGCCACAGGTTTTATTCCTAATATCCCTAATCATACGGCCTTGTATATTGCTATTGGAATCATTGGGGCTACGGTCATGCCGCATAATTTGTATTTGCACTCCTCTTTGGTACAAACACGCAAGTTTAGGAAAGATGAACAGAGCATAAGTCAAGCTATTAAATTCAATGTTATTGACTCAGCTATTGCTCTGAATTTAGCCTTTTTTGTTAATGCTGCTATTTTGATATTAGCCGCAAGTACCTTTTACAAAAATGGAATGTATGAAGTAGGGGAAATCCAAGAAGCACACCGCTTTTTACACACTATTTTAGGTACCGAATTAGCCCCTACTTTATTTGCTATCGCTCTCATTGCTGCAGGGCAAAGCTCTACCATTACAGGCACATTAGCGGGGCAAATTGTTATGGAGGGCTATCTTAATTTACGCATTCAGCCTTGGTTGCGTAGGTTGCTCACACGGCTTCTAGCCATTGTTCCTGCTTTTATTACCATTAGCCTTTTAGGTGAAAAAGCCACAGGTGAGCTTTTGGTACTAAGTCAAGTTATTTTAAGTATGCAGTTAGGTTTTGCGACCATTCCGCTAATTCATTTTGTAAGTAACAAGCAGAAAATGGGAATTTTTGTTATCAATAATTGGCTCAAAACTTTTGCTTGGATAAGTGCTATTATTATTGTAGGGTTGAATATTAAGTTAGTGTATGAAGAGATTGCTACATTATTAAGCAATTCAGGAGAATATTATTGGCTTGTTATGTTTACAGTAGTACCTACAGCTTTGTTTGCTTTGTTTTTGCTCTTATACGTAAGTATAGAACCTTTTGTGTCTAAGAAACCACATAAACCGATTAGCCATTTACACCAATCTAAAAGTCCACTGGTACTCACTGAAAAACCTACTTATACACGTATTGCTATTGCTATAGATTTTTCCAAGATAGACTCTTTGGTAATTAACCATGCCTTGGCACAAGGTAATTCTCAAGCCGAGTATTTACTTATTCACGTAGTAGAAACGGCAGGAGCAAAATACGTAGGTGAAAATATTGAAGACTTTGAAACACAAACCGATTTAGAGCATTTGCAAGAATATGCTCTTTTCTTGCAACAAAAAGGCTATGATTGCAACATAAGCATCGGATACGGAAGCCCTAGAGTAGAAATTCCACGCATCGTAAAAGAATTTAAGGCTGATTTATTAGTAATGGGTGGATGTAAACAGACTCACTTGCCTTGGGGAACAACCATAGGTATAGTACAGCATAGTGTTTCTATTCCAGTGTTAGTGGTTCAACAAGAGCGTCAGTAATAATTTGAGTTAATTTTTAGTAATATTTTTTGCTAAAATCAGCTTTGAGGTGAAAAGTTAATTACATTGATATTTACTAAAATATCTATACAAATCAATAGAAAAGCCATCCACAAAACATAAATGTATTTGTTGTAAGAAACATCTACCGTTTTATTGTCAAATTGTTCACCTGCAATCTGTTGAATAGCTTGTAACAGTAGAGGCAGTTCATTTTTTTCAGAAGAGATTTCAAAAAAATTTCCTCCTGTTTTTTGAGCTAACTCATTAAGTATTCTTGTGTTTAATTGGCTAATAGCTTCGCGTCCGTACTTATCTTTGGCAAACCCGTGAGCAGTAGGGATTTTTCCTCCTTTGCTTGTACCTACTCCCAAACAAAAAATTCTGATTCCTGCCCTTTGATATTGTTCTAAAATATCGCCAAGGTTATCACTAAAATCTTCCCCATCACTGACTAATATAACTATTTTAGATTTCGAGTTGTGATTAGTCAGATTTTCGTGGGTGTGTCTAATTTTTTGATATGCCAATTGAAGCGGGGCTACAAAATTAGTAGTACCTTCGGGCAGAAGGTCGGTTTTTAGATTTTCAAGAAAAAGCTTAATCACTGCTTTGTCTAACGTAAGAGGGCATTGTAAAAAGGCTTGTGTAGAGAAAATAATTAGTCCAATTTTATCTGTGGGCAATTGTTGAATTAGCTTACACAATTCGTGCTTGGCTTTGAGTAAGCGCGAGGGTGGTACATCTTCTACATTCATGGATTGCGAAAGATCAACGGCAATATAAATATCTTTGCCTACAATTTTGATGTTCTTTTTACCAACCCCTAAAGAAGGACCTAAGAGAGCGATTATAAACAAGCTAAAGTAGAATGCTCGTAGGGCTAGCTTAATGAAAATTAGGCGTTTATCTTGGTTAGGAAAGGCACGTACTACGCGGAAGTATCGTCCTATGTGGAGCAGAGTAGCTACTATAAAGATGGCTATCCATACGTATTCCTTCCAAGTAAACGGATTTGCCCATTGTAGCATAATCCTTGATAGAGGTTAGAAGATATTTTTTAGAATATCGTTTACAATTACGAACACCATGAGGCTAAGCAAAAGCACCATACCTACCATTTGAGCGCGCTCCAAAAATTTGTCTGATGGTTTTCGCCCTGATATTATCTCATAGGTTAGAAACATGACGTGTCCGCCGTCGAGAGCAGGAATAGGAAGAAAATTCATAAAGGCTAGTATAATAGAAAGTACAGCAGTAATTCGCCAAAATCGGAACCAGTCCCATTCTGCTCCAAAAACGCGCGCTGCAATATCAATTGGTCCGCTTAGAGCCTTGTCTGCTGACAACTCACCTCTAAAAATCTTACCGAAGCCTCGAATGTTGTCATACAATACATTAAATGCTTCTACAGAGCCTTTGCTAATAGAGGTAAGCAAAGAAAAATCTTGCCGTTGATAGTTCTCTGAAAAGTCAGGATAAAATCCTAACTTACCTTCTTTGGAAATTACTGCCTCTTTCAAGAGCTCTTTATTCCCCCTTTGTATTTTTATTTTAACTAATTTTTCTTTATTATTTTCTAATACTTTCTCTAGTTCGTAAAAGTAAGTAATAGTATTATTATCAATAGCTAAAATTCTATCTCCTTTTTTTATGCCTGCAATGGCAGCAGGTTGTTTAGGTATGACTTTTCCTATTTTGAAAGGCAGAGCAGGTTCAATAAAAGTGGCTCGATTTTTACGGTCTGATAATTTTTCAATCAAATTAGCAGGGATTTTCACGTCAAATATTTTACCGTTTCGCTCTACTGTGTAATAAGCATTAGAGCTTAAAAATACGGCTGAGCCAACTAATTCATTGAATCGTGTGTAGCTCTCACCATTGATTTTGAGAATTTTATCACCAGTTTGCAGGCCAATTTCTTGAGCATATTTGCCTGCTACAATTCTATGCCCTGCAGGAATGTAGGTCTCGCCGTAAAGATAGAACAAGAGAATAAAAATGAAGATTCCTGTAATGATGTTCACAACAATGCCTCCCATCATTACAATGAGGCGTTGCCAAGCTGGTTTGGCTCTAAATTCATATGGCTCAGGTTTATTTTTAAGCATTGCCGTATCTAGCGACTCATCTACCATGCCTGTAATTTTTACAAAGCCTCCCAAAGGGATTGCTCCCAAGGCATACTCGGTTTCTCCCCATTTTCTACCTATAATTTTTGGGGGAAAGCCAATATAATATTTCTCTACTCGCATGCCGAACATTTTAGCAGTAAGGAGATGCCCTAATTCGTGTAATCCTACCAAGATAGACAAACTCAAGATGAGTTGTCCTGCCATTATCAGAATATCCATGAAAATAATTGAATTATTGAGTTACTGAATTACGAAATAAGCCATGCATTATTTAGGTTGTGAACAAATGTTTTTCAATTATCTAATTTGAGAACAGCCATAAAGGCTTCTTGTGGAATTTCTACGTTGCCAACTTGCCGCATACGTTTTTTTCCTTTTTTTTGCTTTTCTAAAAGTTTGCGTTTACGTGTAATATCACCTCCGTAGCACTTTGCTAGTACGTTCTTTCTGAGGGCTTTAATGGTCTCACGGGCAATTACTTTTTGTCCAATAGCGGCTTGGATAGCAATTTCAAAGAGTTGGCGAGGCAATAGTTCGCGCAATTTTTCGCACAGGCGTTTTCCCCATTCGTAGGCTTTATCGCGGTGTACAATAGCTGAGAGAGCATCTACTCTGTCCCCATTGAGCAAAATATCTAATTTTACCATATTTGATTCTCTAAAGCCAATCAATTCGTAGTCTAAAGAAGCATATCCTCGGGAAATGGTTTTTAGTTTGTCGAAGAAATCAAATACAATTTCAGCTAGAGGCAGTTCAAAAATCAACTCTACACGATCGGTAGTGAGGTAGTGCTGATTTTTAAGGATACCTCGTTTGTCCATGCAAAGTTTTATCAGTGCTCCGATGTATTCAGCTTTGGTAATGATTTGAGCCTTTACGTAAGGCTCTTCAATATGATCGATAGCACTTGGGTCAGGCATATCAGAAGGAGCTTGCACCCAAATAACTTCTTTTTTGGTAGTGATAACGCGAAATTGTACAGAAGGGACGGTGGTGATAACGGTCATATTGAATTCGCGTTCTAATCGCTCCTGTACGATTTCCATGTGGAGCATGCCTAAGAAGCCGCATCGAAAGCCAAAGCCCAAAGCGGCAGAGGTTTCAGGTTCCCATACCAAAGAAGCATCGTTTAGTTGTAGCTTTTCCATGGCTTCGCGTAGGTCTTCAAATTCAGAGGTTTCTACGGGATAAATGCCTGCAAATACCATCGGCTTTACATCCTCGAAGCCTTTAATAGCCTCTTGGCAGGGCCTGTCTACATGAGTAATGGTATCTCCTACTTTCACTTCTTTGGCTTGCTTAATGCCTGAAATCAAATAACCCACGTCTCCTGCTTCAATTTCAGGGCGCGGTTCCTTCTCTAATCGCAAAATTCCTACCTCTTCGGCTAAGTATTCTTTACCTGTGGCGACGAATTTTACTTTGTCACCTTTACGAATTACACCATTGTACACTCTAAAAATCACTTCAATACCACGAAAAGAGTTGAATACTGAGTCAAAAATCAAGGCTTGTAGTGGCTCTTGAGTGCTACCTTTGGGTGGTGGAATTCGCTCTATGATTGCCTCTAAAATCATTTCAATACCGATGCCTGCTTTACCACTTGCCGCTATAATCTCCTCTCTTTTACAACCTAACAAATCTACTATTTGGTCTTTCACCTCTTCGGGCATGGCGTGGGGCAGGTCTATCTTGTTAAGGACGGGAATAATAGTAAGATTATGCCCAAGGGCGAGGTACAAATTAGAAATGGTCTGAGCCTCAATACCTTGGGAGGCATCCACTACCAATAATGCCCCTTCGCAAGCAGCAATAGAGCGCGAAACTTCATAGCTAAAATCTACATGCCCGGGAGTATCTATAAGGTTGAGTACGTAGTTTTTACCTTTGTAAGTGTAATTCATTTGAACAGCGTGGCTCTTTATGGTAATACCACGTTCACGCTCTAGATCCATATCATCGAGGAGCTGTTCCTGCATTTGCCGTTCAGGGACGGTTTTAGTAAACTCTAGCAACCTGTCTGCTAAGGTGCTTTTACCGTGGTCAATGTGGGCTATAATACAAAAATTGCGGAAGTGGTCTTTAATCATTTTATTAGGGTTACAAACAAATTTTACAGCAAAAAACAATTTTTAGCGAAATTGTTTTTGCAAAGATAGTGATTTTACACGAAATTTTCTGTTATAGCATAAAGCCGTTCCGTTTTTTGAGCAGTGTAGAACGGCTTTAAGAACAAATCCAACGAAAATTAAGAGAAGTGAGTAGGAAATTAGTTTACAATCATAGTACGAATTTCTTTCACCTTTTTAGTAATTGCTTCTAGGTTTTTATCTGTTAGAATGAGTTTACCTTTGTTTTCTTTGATTTGGGTTTCCAGGTCTAATTTATCATATACGGCGGCTAATTCTTCCAAACTTTTGGTAAGTTTTTCGGAGTCCTCGTCTTTTTGTGTATCTTTCATAGCATTAATGAGGTTAGTAAGAGGCTGGCGCTGCTTTACGATAACTCGTGCCAAAGGTACAAGGATTTGATGACGTGCATCAGTGGGAAGTATGTCTTTGGGGTAGCTATCAATCAATTGGGTGGCAATGAATAAGCCTTCTATGAAAGAACCTGTAAAAATCAATGCTGAGGTAGTGGTACGTTTAGCATCTTTGAGGTATTTATCCGATTTGAGTAGAGCCTCATCAATAATTTTTGCCAGTGAGTCTATATTATTTAAGTTACTTTCAAAGCGTTTTTCTACCGAAGGTTCAAAGGCATTAGATATGCCCAACTTGTCTCCTAGCTGCTTAGCAGAGCGAATATAATCTATGGCATTTTGCACCTTTTCGTACACACATACATAGCCAATATCAGTGGCATAAATGCCCAAATTGACTGCCGCCTTGAAATCGGTTGCCATGTATTTTTCTACATTTTTATAGGGATTTACAAAATTAGCATTGAACTCTGCCCCCGTATTTTTGAGCAAATACGGCATTTCAGTAGGTTTAGGAATTTCATTAAGTACTTTTTGAAGTTCTTTTTTTTCGCTGCTCACTGCAGAGGTATCTTCTTTTTCGGTATTAGCTTTTTTCTCGCTGCCGCAGGCTTGCAAGCCTAAGACAACAATAAGGTGCATTAAAAATATAAGTACACGTAATTTGAAGGAATGCATATTCTTATGGTTTTGAAGTTAGTTATAGAATAAACTATTTAGGTAGCAAACATATAAAAATTTAGGCTATTTATTTTTATTTTGCCCACTTTTTTTTATTTTTGGGTGTATTATCCCTACAACATAGCAGTTTGCTGATATGATACCTAAATCTTGGCAACCTTTTCCTATTATTTTTTTTCTCTTTTGGCTGATTTTAGCCCTTTTTTGGGATATCGATACGGAAGATCTAAGCGATAGAGAAATGCAAGAAAATCGTAAGCCAATACTTACAGCAAACATGAGTAAGAAAAGAGAAAAAATAATCAACACACCTCAAATTTTAGGTACGTGGAAACTTCCTACCCATGAGCTATACCACACTTTGCACTTTGCTAATTATACCGACCTTATAATAGATAATCATATTGATACAGTTTTTCGCTTCACTTACAAGTTACGAAACGATACACTTTTTTTGTATCAGCTTGATAATCAAGCTGTTTTACTTTACACCAATATCATCCGTCACCTTAACCACGATACGCTAATCTTCAAAAACTTTATGGAAAAAGCCGAGCCACAAGTGTATTTCAAAGTAAAAGATTAAATTTATTTATCACTCGCAACTTGTCTGTTACCCTATTACAAATATACCCTTTTTTGAAATGCATTGATATGCGGTCTGTTTTGTATGATAGTATTTTTTCCGAAAAGTTTTATCGTGAAAAGAAAGCCGAAATAGACTTTTTTTTCAACAACCTCCCTCATGCTGAACAAAAATGCCAAATCTTGTGGGAATGGTACAAAGATTTACAAAGTGGCAAAGTACAACAACGTACCGAAGAACAACAAAAAAGTGAATTTTTGGATAAAATTTTTGGTAAAGCTCTCGGTTACGAAGGTAACGAACAGAAATGGTTTCTAGAAAAAGAATATACTTTTGCTAATCGTAGTACTGCCGACGGCGTACTAGGCTTTTTTGGGGTAAATACCACACCTATCGTTAAAGTCGCTATTGAAATTAAGCGCTTGGAAGTCAATTTGGATAGACCCCAAGCCCAACGACAAGATAACTTTACCCCCGTAGAACAAGGCTTCTACTATGCCTCGCAAGCCAAAGATACTTGCGAATGGGTTATCGTGTCTAACTTTAATGAAATTCGATTATATCACTATACCGACACAAAGCGGTACGAAAGCTTTCTGTTTGCCGAACTATTTGAAGAACAGCCCACTCCCTCCCAACTCTTTGCCGATAGGTTTCCACTCCTAAAACGCTTTTTCTACCTATTGCACCAAGGGCAACTTTTCAATAATTTGCCTGCCCAAGATATAGCAACTATGCCCACCACTAAACGAAACTATACTTATCGCGTACAACGCCTAGAAGACATTACACTCAAATTTTACAACGATTACAAAAAATACCGAAAAAAACTTTTCCTGCACCTACAACAACACAACCCACACCTACAACTCCCTGAACACGAAGCCCTTGCCTTAGCCCATAAAATTTTCGATAGGTTAATTTTCATGCGATTTGCCCAAGAAGTGGGGATTACCAAACCTGCCATCTTAGATAACTTTTTGCGAACTTTTTATGACTTTCCCAGCGACCGACCCGTGGCATGGAGCGGCACCCTAGGCCTATTCACCTCTTTTGACGAAGGCTACAAAAACGATATTCCCCCCTTCAATGGAGAGTTGTTTAAGCCCTTGCCCGTGCTGGAACAAATTATTATCCACAACGATTTGATTATTGAAATTCTACAATTCTTGTTAAGCTATGACTTCAAAAATGAACTCAAAGTAGATATTCTAGGACATATCTTCGAAAATTCGCTTACCGAAGCACAAAACCCCGCTATCAATCTCCGAAGGCAAGACGGTATTTTTTATACTCCCGAATATATTACTGATTTCATTATCCAAGAAACGCTCATGCGGTATTTGCAAGAGCAAAAACATCTGATTTACAACCATTTAGAAATTGATTTTGTAAGTGAATTTGAACTGGACTATGCACGTTGGCAACTCCAAAACCCTATGCTACAACGCCAACAAGCCTTAGAACTATATGCCGAATTTTATGCCCAATACAAGCAAATTCTGCAAAATATCAAAGTACTAGACCCAGCTTGCGGCTCAGGAGCCTTCCTGACGCGTGTGTTCGATTATTTGCTTAAAGAACATGAGCTAATATTGAAAGAAGAAGAGAAATTTGAGCAAAAGGTTTATGAAAATTTTTTGGCAAAGCCTGTTGCTGAAAAGAAGCCTAAAACTCAAAAGGCTCTCCGTAATATGTTCGCAGAAAAGGAAATCAAACAGCACGAATTTCGGAAGAAGCTGAGCCTCGTGGCACGTAATATCATTACAGAAAACTTGTTTGGTATGGATCTAAACCACGAAAGTACAGAAATTACTAAACTTTCGCTTTGGCTCAAAATGGCAAATCGATACGGCGTGAAATTAGCAAACCTCAAAAATAACATCCAGCAGGGTAATTCTTTACTCAAAGATGCTATTACCCAACAATTTGACATCATCGTGGGTAATCCCCCTTATTTCCCTTTAAGTACTTTGAGCGAAAATATTTTGCAAGAATATCAAAAAAACTATCAAGTTTTTGAAAAAACAACGGATATTTATGCCTTATTTTTTGAAAAATCTATTCAACTGCTCAAACCCAAAGGATTGCTCGGATTTATCACCTCGCGGCAATGGTTAAGTACGAACTATGGCAAAACCCTTCGCCAGTATTTTGTGCAACATACCAACCCACTGCTTCTAGTAGATTTTGCAGGCTTGCGGGTGTTCAAAGATGCTACCGTTGACTCCTCTATTCTCGTATTGCAAAAAGCCCCTTGTTTGCACCAACTCCAAGCCTGTGTCTTGCCTAATTCCTTTCAGCTAGGCAAAGAAAATCTACCTAATTTTGTGCAAAAAAATATTATCCTGCTCAATAATTTACATACCGATAGATGGATTATTGCTAATAACCAATACCTAAAACAAAAAGAAAAAATACGCAATGCAGGAACTACACTTAAAGAATGGAAGGTAGAAATTTTTAGAGGTATCATTACAGGCTTAAATGAGGCTTTTATTATTGATGAGGCAACTAAAAACCGCTTAATTGCCCAAGATAAAAAGAGTGAGGAGTTGCTCAAACCTGTACTTCGCGGTAGAGACGTACACCAATACTATGCCGAGTGGCAAAATTTGTATATGATAGTTACAAAAAACGGCATTGATATAAGCCGTTATCCTGCCATTTTAGCACACTTAGAAAGTTTTGCCGAAAAAGTAAAATCACGCCAAGACCAAGGCGAAAATTGGTGGAACTTGCGGGCTTGCACTTATTACCATTTATTTGAAGGCGAAAAAATAATTTATCCCGAAACGACTGTACGTCGTTCGGAATTTTATTTAGACCGTAGTGGAATGTATATTGACAAAACGTGCTTTATGCTTACAGGTGAACATTTGGCTTTTCTTACGGGTGTGTTGAGTTCAAGCCTTATGGAGTGGTTTTTGGAGAGTGAGTTGCGCCCTTTGGGTAAGAACACGTTGCAGTATTCCAAACAATATATGCTGAATATTCCTTTACCTAAAATAGAAAATGTTCCTCCTGAGCTGTATGCCCAAGTGGTGCAATGCGTAGAAAAGCTACATCTTTTAGCAGGCAAAAGGTTACAATCTACTACGGAGTATGCCCGAGCAAAACAAACCCTAGATGCCACCATAAACCAGCTTTATGGCATAGACCATCTAGAGATATAGCTAACCAAGCTAATTTTGGTTATAGGAGTAAAAAGTTCTAAGGTCAGAAAGTTATGCTATTTCTAATTGCTTCTCCTCGGTTTTTGGCTTGTAGCTATCGGTAAGATAGGTGTAGATGGCAGGAATGATAAAAAGCGTAAGGATAGTAGAGAATATCATACCGCCTACAATAGCAATTCCCATAGAAACGCGGCTTTCGGCTCCTGCTCCGAAGGCTAGGGCAATAGGTAAAGTACCTAATATTGTACAGAAACTTGTCATAAGGATAGGTCTAAATCTTGAGATAGCAGCCTCTAAGATAGCTTTGCGAATAGGTACGCCCTCGGCTTTGCGTTGGTTGGCAAATTCTACAATCAAAATACCGTTCTTGGTTACTAAACCAATGAGCATAATAATTCCAATTTGGCTAAAAATATTGATGGTTTGCCTAAAATACCACAAAGAAATAAGTGCCCCTGCCAAAGCCAGAGGTACGGTAATCATAATAGTTAGTGGATCCTTAAAACTCTCAAATTGAGCGGCAAGTACTAAATAAATCAGTACCAAAGCAAGTACAAAAGCAAATAGAAGGCTTGATGAGCTTTCAACAAAGTCGCGGGATTGCCCTGCTAAAGTGGTACTAAATGTTTCGTCTAGGGTTTCTTTGGCAATCTTATCCATCTCTTTCAAGGCCTCTCCCAAAGAAACTCCTTTGGCGGGCATAGCTGAAACGGTAGCCGAAACATACCTTTCAGAACGATATAGCTGTGGTGGCGTACTTTGTTCTTTGAGCGTAACTAAATTGTCTAATTGTATGAGTTCACCTTTGCTATTTTTAATGTAAAGCGATTTGAGGTCAATAATTTTGCTACGATTTTCGCGTTTGAGTTGCCCAATTACTTGGTATTGTTTGCCATTCATTAAGAAGTAGCCAAAACGTTGCCCGCTTAGAGCAACTTGCAAGGTGCGAGCAATATCCAAGGCAGAAACCCCTAAGTTGCGAGCTTTTTCGCGGTCAATTTCAATTTTAACTTCAGGCTTATTAAACTTCAAATCTACATCAGTGAATAGAAATTTAGGATTACTACTCGCTTTTTCCATGAATTTAGGTAAGGCTTCCTTTAATTTCTCTAAATTCATAGCTTGCAAAACATATTGCACGGGTTGCCCTCCCCGTCTGTTGCCGATAGTTGGCTCTTGGATAATGATATTGCGCGCTGCTGTGGTTTGACTAATCTTTTGGGTAATGTCTTCTACAATGGCTTGTTGTGAGCGTTTGCGGTCTTTTTTGTCTTTTAAGATAATACGTACAAAGCCAGTATTAACACTACTGGCGGCGCCAAATCCGGGAGCGGTAATGGCAATAACTCCCTCTCTTTCAGGGATATTTTGCATACAAATTTCTGCTAGTTCATTCATGTAATTGTCCATGTAATCAAAAGTAGAGCCTTCGGGGGCAGTAGCAATAATTCTGAAATTGCTACGGTCTTCCATGGGGGCCAGTTCGGTAGGGAGTATATTGAGCAAAGTGTAAGTCAAGTAAGCCAATCCGAGCATTAGAACAAAAGCTATCCAACGGAGACGTAAAAAAGTAGTAAGCATTTGCTCATAACTTTGGGAAAGCCATACAAAAAATGGCTCTGTAATGCGATACAACCAAGGCTGTTTTTGCCGTTCTTTGAGCATACGGCTACTCATCATAGGGGTAAGCGTAAGCGAAACGAAAGCCGAAATAGCTACCGAACCTGCTACTACTAATCCAAACTCTTTGAACAGTCTACCTGTAAACCCTTGCAGAAAGAGCAAAGGCATAAACACTGTTACCAAAGTAATGGTAGTAGAAACTACGGCAAAAAATATTTCACGCGAGCCTTCTAATGAGGCTTTCATAGGGTGCATGCCTTTTTCTACTTTGGCATAAATATTTTCTAATACTACAATAGCATCATCTACCACTAAGCCAATAGCTAACACAATACCCAAAAGCGTAAGCACGTTGATAGAAAAATCTAATACATACATAATGAAAAATGTACCAATCAAAGAGATAGGAATGGCTATGGTAGGAATGATGGTGGTTCTCCAATCTCTTAGAAAAGCAAAAATAATAACCACTACTAAAATAAAGGCTAAAACGATTGTCTCCTCTACCTCAGTAATAGAGGCTTTGATGTATCTGCTAATGTCAAAGCCTAGATTTACCTCAATATCAGGGGGAAGATCTTTTTTAATTTTTTCTAGCATTTGATATACGCGTTCTGCAATGGCTACTTGGTTAGCTCCTGCCTGTGCCACAATTGCAACAGCTACCATTCGCTTACCGTCGCGTCGCATCACAGTACGCAAATTTTCAGGTCCTAATTTAGCTTCCCCTATATCGCGCAGGCGTACCACACGGTCTCCTTCCTCTTTAATAATCATATTGTTAAAGTCCTCAGGTGTGCTAAGCCTTCCGATGGTTCTGATGGTAAGTTCGGTATTATTTCCTTCGATGGAGCCAGAGGGTAGTTCAATATTTTCGCGGTTGAGTGTATTTTGCACGTCAAGGGGAGTAAGTTTGTAAGCTGCTAATTTCACGGGGTCAATCCAAATACGCATGGCATAGCGTTGGGCGCCCCAAATCAATACTTCGCTTACTCCGGGAACGGTCTGAAATTTTTCTTTGAATACACGTTCTACAATGTCAGTAAGTTCAAGGGCATTGCGTTGGTCGCTTTTGATATTAAAAAACATAATCGGGTCGGAATTAGCATCAGCCTTAGCAACGATAGGGGGATCTGCATCACGAGGTAAATTGCCTACTGCTCGCGAAACCTTATCACGTACATCATTTGCTGCTTCTTCAATATTAACACTCAATTCAAATTCTACGGTAATAGTGCTTCGCCCATCACGGCTTACGGAAGTAATGCTTCTAATGCCAGGAATTCCGTTAATAGCCTCCTCCAAAGGTTCAGTAATTTGTGACTCTACTATATCAGCATTAGCTCCCGTGTAGTTTACCGTTACATTCACCACTGGAGGGTCTATATTCGGGTATTCTCTTACACCTAAATACCGAAAGCCAATATATCCAAACAATACAATAGATACCGACATCACAATTGCCAACACAGGGCGCCTAATGCTCAATTCAGATAAACTTGCCATGATTTTTTAATTCAATTTTATTTTTTATTTGAAAGTTATATGGAAAGTTGTTACTACAAAGATATAAAAAATTGAAAATAAGCATTTGGAAACATTTTTTGGAGGTTATTGTTTGGAGTTGTTCAATTATTTAAGTTGTGAAAGCAAATTAGCAGTAGTTGTTGAGCTTATACCTCTAAACAAACGCAATGTTTTATTTTTGAGGTGTTTTTTTCAAATCCGATGTAACTTTGTTACAAATTCTTATCTTTGAAGCCTATTCAAATCAAAAAATGTTTTTCTATGAAAACACGGGCAGTATTAGGAATTGATATAGGTGGTACGACTACCACTTTCGGGTTTACAGACCAACAAGGCAATATTTTTGAGGAGAGGATTATTCCTACCTATGCAGAGCAACATATTACGCAATATTTACCTCGGTTGTATAAAGCCATTGATGAAATGTATGAAAAATACAAAGAGGAAATAGAGTGGGTAGGAATAGGCATAGGTGCTCCAAATGCTAATTACTTGCGAGGCACAATAGAGAATCCCCCTAATTTAAAATGGGGAGGGATCATTCCATTAGCACAAATTTTTGAGGAAAAGTATCAAAAACCTACCGTTATTACTAATGATGCTAACGCTGCTGCTATAGGAGAGATGTTGTATGGTGCGGCACGAGGTATGAAAAATTTTATACTCCTTACTCTGGGCACAGGTTTAGGCAGCGGGATCGTAGTAAATGGGGAAGTGGTATACGGGCATACAGGTTTTGCAGGTGAAATGGGGCATATCATTGTAAATGAAGAAGGGCGTGTTTGCGGTGATGGCAGGCGAGGATGTTTAGAGGCTTATGTATCGGTTACAGGGATTAAGCGTACCGTGGCTAAGTTGTTAGCAGATTACAACCATATCGGGGCTTTAAGTAAAGTTAGTTTTGAAGAGCTAACAGGAGAGATGATTTGCCAAGCAGCTTTACAGGGTGATAAAATTGCCTTGGAAGCCTTTGAGTATACAGGCAAAATTTTGGGTACAAAACTCGCTGATGCTGTGCTTTTTACAAGTCCTGAAGCTATTATTTTATTCGGTGGTTTGGCACGTGCCAAAGATTTTATTCTCCAACCTACGCTCAGGTATATGGAACAGCGAATGTTCGGTCCTTTTAAGGGGACAGTCAAACTTATGCTCTCTGAATTACAGGATAAAAATGCGGCAGTATTAGGAGCCTCTGCTCTCATATGGAAAGAATTAGAAAAGAAAAAGTAGAGGTAAATTAAACAGAATAATCTATATCTTTGCAAAAAATAGAGTTGTTGCACTATTTTCTAGTATTCCACTTTTTACACACTTATACGTTTTGTCTAGTTCAATGAAAAATTTTACTAAACAATCCGCTATGTTAGGGGTGTGGGCTATGGTTTATCTTGCCTCTACACTCAAAGCCCAAGATAATTTATTGCAATCAGGTCCTATGGTAGGCTATTCAGAAATGAGTGAGGTAGCCCTGTGGGTACAAACTACGCAAACGGCTATGGTCCATTTCGTGTACTGGGACAAAGAAAAACCTACCGTAAAAATGAAAACTGAAACTCAGACCACTACTGCCGACAAAGCCTTTGTTGCCAAATTCATTCTACCCGTAACGCATAGTAAAAAATATCAATACGAGTTGTATATCAATAACAAGCTAGTAAAACGTCCTTATCCATTAGAATTTCAAAGTCAAGTATTGTGGCAATATCGTACAGATGCTCCTGACTTTAGCTTTGCTTATGGGAGTTGCAACTATGTAAACCAGCCTGAAACCGATAGACCAGGAGAACCCTATGGAGGTAATTATGAAATTTTTAAGGTAATTCACGAAAAACGACCCGATTTTATGATTTGGGGAGGCGATAATATCTATCTACGTGAAACGGATTGGAATACCCGTACTGGATTTATTAACCGTTATACACATACGCGTTCCTTACCTGAAATGCAACCGCTTTTAGCCTCTACGCATCATTATGCCCTTTGGGATGACCATGACTACGGTCCTAATAACTCAGATAGAGGTTTTTGGAATAAACGCCTCGCCTCTGAAATGTTCAAACTTTTTTGGGCAAACCCTAATTACGTTTTTGATGACGGAAGCATTACAGGTACCTTCTTTTGGGCTGACGTACAATTTTTTATTTTAGACAACCGCTTCTATAAAACTCCTGAATACCTAAGCGAACCCAATAAAGCGATTATATCAGACAAGCAAATTGCCTGGCTCAAAGATGCTCTCTCATTTAGCCGTGCTACTTTCAAAATTATTTTAATTGGAGGGCAAGTTCTCAACTCTCATGCAGATTACGAAACATTAGCGACCTGCCCCGAAGAGCGTCAAAAACTTATTCAAGCTATCCAAGAGAGTAAAGCACGCGGTGTGCTGTTTATTTCTGGAGACCGCCACCACAGCGAAATATCACGCTTAGAAAATGGAGTGAAGTATCCACTCATTGAGTTCACCTCTTCACCACTTACCGCAGGAGTTTCTAATATTGACCCTGAAAAAGAGAAAAATATTTACCGAGTACCTAATACCTTTTTGCGTGAGCGTAGCTTTGCTTTATTCAAAGTTTCAGGAAAAAACCGAGAGCGTAAACTTACCGTACAATATATTAATTACAAAGGCGAAGAGCGTGTAAAATACGAGGTGCGTGCCGAAGAATTAAAATAAAATTTTTTAGACCAACTCGTTACTGCGAAACACGCCTACCTGAAATTATGCAACACAGGTAAGCATATGTTTCTTACTCTAATTTTTTTCCAAAATTTCAAAGATAATTCCGTAATTCTATGATACATCTTTTAGGTTTACTCGGTTACCCACTGGGGCATTCATTTTCACAAAAATATTTCAATCAAAAATTTGAAAATGAAGGACTTACAAACTATAAATATGAATTATTTGAATTACCTCAAATTGAACTTTTACCTCAACTTATAGCAAGCCAACCTAATTTACGTGGTTTTAATGTTACGATACCTTACAAAGAGAAAATTTTGACTTATTTAGATGAGCTGGATACTTTTGCTGAAAAAATTAAGGCAGTAAATGTAGTAAAAATACTATCCAACGGCAAAAAAATAGGGTATAATTCAGACTATTACGGCTTTTTACAGTCCTTAAAAAATACAAACTGGAACTTAACAGGCAAAAAAGCTCTCATACTAGGCACTGGGGGAAGTGCTAAGGCAGTACGAGTTGCTTTGCAAATATTAGGAATTGAATATCAACATGTTTCTACTCGATATCATAATGCCCAAAACTTACAATATTCTCACCTTAACGAAGAGATATTAGCAGACTATCAACTAATTATCAATACTACTCCTTTGGGTATGCATCCGCACTCTAATCTTTGCCCAGCTATCCCTTATCAATTGCTTACACCTGCCCATTATTGTTTCGATTTGGTGTATAATCCTGAAAAAACTTTATTTTTGCAAAAGGCTGAAAGCCAAGGAGCTAAAATAAAAAATGGCTTGGAGATGCTCTATCTCCAAGCTGAAAAATCATGGGAAATTTGGACACAAGATTAGCAATAAAAGAGTTTAAGTTTTTTGTTTCTCTTTTATTCTGTTTCAGGCTCTACTTTTTTTACAATAAGTTTTCCTTCCAGGAACTCTTCTGTGGCAATAGTAGTAGGTTTGGGCAATTTTTCATAGCTACGCGAAATTTCTATCTGTTCTTTGTTTTCATGCACCTCCTCTAAGGTGTCTATGGCAGTTGCAAAGTCAGCTAACTTAGTAGTAAGTTCCTCTTTCAATTTGGTGGCTATTTGCCTTGCCCTTCTTGAGATAATAGCAACAGATTCGTACAAGTTTCCTGTAGGCTCGGTCAGTTTTTCTAAATCACGAGTAACAAGAGAAGAATTATAATTGCGATACTTACTTACTTTCATAATAGATTAAGGAAAGATGTTTCTTATTAAAAAGAGGCAAAAAATATTCCAACCCTATATTATTATTTCAAGTTATTTATTTTGCTTAGTGCACTATTGTATATTTTCTCTGCTTGTTTCAAATACTTACTGTTGGGGTATGTATCAATAAAGTTAAGGTAAAAGTTAATAGCTTCATTGTAACGTTCTTTTTGCTTTCTTTCAGTACTTAAACGGGCATAATCATATTGGGCTTGTAGTTTCAGAAAAGCACACTCCTCGTTATAGTCTGAGTCAGGAAAGCTATTTTTGAAATTTCCAAAAGCGATAACAGCGGCATGCAGGTAGCCGATTTTATAGTATAATTTGGCGTTTTCATAGGCTTTTCGCTCTAATTTTTCTCTCAAATCTTTAATAAATTTGTTACAATCAGCCGCATATTTACTTTGGGGATAAACATTTAAGAAGTTTTGTGCAGCAGCAATAGCGCTCGTGGTATTAGTTTGGTCTAGATTATATTCGGGTGTGTCTTCATACATACAGCGAGCATACATATAAAGGGCTTCCTCTGCATACTGGCTTGCTCTAAAATTTTGATAAAACTTGTTAAAGTAAAAAGCTCCCAAGCTCAACTGTCTTTGATAGTAATGGCAATAACCATAGTAGAATTGCGCAATTTCCTGCTCTTTTTGCCCTGTAATCAAAGGTAGCAACTCCTCTAACAAAATACCTGCCTTATAGTAACTTTTTTGATGGTAATAGTTGATTGCCGCATCGTATTTTTTTTGTAAATCATCACTTTTGACAATCCGGTTAAACTTGCTACAACTTCCTAAAAAAAGTATAGTGAAAGCAAGTAAAATCAAACGCTTGTAAAATGACATAAGGTTAAAAGGTAGGAAAATATTTCGGCTTGCAAAGTTATGAAAAAAAACGCATAGAATTTAATTGAGCTACTAGAATATTTTTCAAAAAATAAACCTTAAAAGCTAACCATTGTGCAACTTTTATTGTTTTATGATTGTCTTTATGGCAGTTTTTCCATTTTAATACAATAAAATTGAACGAAACTTGTAAGACTTCTTACAAAAATACAACTTACTATAAAGTAAATATTTTTCACGTAAATTTAATTATTTTGCATTATGAATAGCTTACTTAACATTTCAGTCCTTTTTTCATTGTTTGTAGCTTGCGTTATGGCTATCTTGGGGCAGTTATTCTCTGCCAGAGGCTCTGAGGTTACTACAAATACACCTGCCAAAGAGTGCGAAACGAAGACAGAAGTCATTAAATGCACGCAACCTGCCTCTGAAAAAAAACAACCTAAAAACAAAGCGAAAAAACAAGCTTGCCTCACTTTTGAGCGAAATATTAAAAATAAGGTCTAAAATTTCTTTATTCACGAGCTTTTTATCATTTTTGCATAATAAACTAAAGTGCTTTTCATTCAGAAAAAGAAAAGCACTTTTATTTATGCTTCTTTGTTCTATTTTGAATCCTAATTTCTTTTGAGTTTTTTGCTATGCTTTCTAAATCAGTTGTGTTGGGTATATGCTTAATATTTTTGTTTAGCTCAATTTCTATACTCCCTGCTCAAATCGTTTTTGAACAAGAAACAACTAATATTATCAACAAAAGACCATTCTACCGATTTACCCTTCAAAATGGAAATGTTTGCTCAGGATACGTTTTGGAAGAAACTAACAATGAGGAAATACTTTACACTGACTTATTTGGAGAAATTAAAGTACAAAAAAACAGTTTGACCAAAGAACTAATTGCTCAGCCTTGTGTTTATTTGCGATTTTACAACCGTCATGAAATGGTAGGTGCTCTAGTAGATTTTGATAAGGCACGTGTTGTTTTGATAGAAGCAATCAACGGCAGAATTATAGCCAAATCACAAAACAAGACAGAAGTAAGGCGCGAAGTGCTGGAAAAAGTGCTTATCGTTTCCCCTGATAGAATTAAAAATGGCAAATACTGGTTTCCTTCTGAAACAGAGTATATGTATTTCCTACGGCAAAGTGCTTTCCCAATCAAACGGGAACAGATTATGAGTAAATCACAATATAGTTTTTTGAGTTTGCAGTATGGTGTTACTGATAACCTTAGCGTAGGAATTGGTACAGAAACTATAAGTGCTTTTTTCTTAGGCTGGGGGGTGCTTGGTGCTAATTTGAAATATAGTTTGCCCTTAAAGAAGGTAAAAGAGATGTATGAAAACCGAGCCGTATTAGCAATGAGCATCTCTTCACTTTTTATTATAGGAAGGCGTTCTGATAGCGGCGTAGCAGGTTTAGCTGAACCTATTTTTACCTTCGGAAATCCTGACTATCACTTTTCTTTAGGGGCAGGTATAGGCGTTATGACTCCTGGCGAACTAATTACTACACTCCGCTTTGGAGGTACTGCTCGCATAGGATGTAAAACGTTGCTTTTAGGAGAATTTGGGCATGTAAACCCACGTAGTTTATCTGATAACCTTACTTTGGGCTTACTAGGTTTTCGCTTTTTGGGTAGGAAGTTACATTTTGATATTTCGCTTGCGCGTATTGCTGATAGCGATAACTCAGTGTTTGGTTTTCCTTATTTTGGCTTTCATATTCCCGTTAGATAAAAAATTCCTCTACTAATATGGCACTTATCAAATCGGTTCGTGGAATCTCTCCTGTTTGGGGCGAAAATTGTTTTTTCGCTGATAATGCTACAATTATAGGAGAGGTAATCATGGGCAACGAGTGCACAGTATGGTTCAATGCGGTAATACGCGGCGATGTTCATTCTATTACGATAGGCAATAAAGTGAATATCCAAGATGGTGTAGTTATTCATGCTACATACCAAAGAGCTAAAACAGTAATCGGTAATAACGTTTCTATTGCTCATAATGCTATTGTGCATGGTTGTACCATTGAAGATAATGTTTTAGTAGGCATGGGTGCCATCATTATGGATAATGCCTATGTAGGTACAGGCTCAATTATTGGAGCAGGAGCGATTGTTTTACCTGGCACAATAATAGAGCCACATAGCGTTTGGGTAGGAAATCCTGCAAAATTTATCAAAAAAACAACCGATTTTAACCAAAGTGAAATAGAACGCATCGCTAATACTTATCCTATGTATGCTCGTTGGTTCCAAGAAAATATTTGAAAATTAATAAAAATGAAGTTCTTAGGTAAAGAAAAATGCGAATTTTAGCCATAGATTTCGGAGAAAAACGATGCGGATTAGCCGTAACCGATAAGTTACAAATTATTGCTACTCCGTTAGAAGCTATACCTACTGCTAATTTATTAGCTTATTTAGAAAATTACGCTCAAAAAGAATCTTTAAGTGCAATTGTCATAGGTAAACCTTTGCATTTAGATAATACCCAAACTGACATTATTCCTACTATTCAAAGATTTATCCAACGAATAAAGGCAAAATTTCCACACATCCCGATCTATTGGGTAGATGAACGATTTACTTCTAAAATGGCAGTACAAGCAATGATACAGGCAGGAAGTAAAAAAAAGCAACGCCAAAAAAAGGAAAATTTAGACAAAATAAGTGCCTCGCTTATCCTGCAAACTTTTTTGGAACAGAAGAACAACGGAGCATCTTTAGAATTAGCCTAAAAATTTCTTCTGAAAAAATACAAGTATATTTGAGTCAATTTGATAGTTTTTTGTACTTTTGTAAGTAGATTTTGAAATAAATATTTCTTTTCGGCTTAAGAAAATCCCATGAAAGAGATTACAGTACAAGAACTAAAAAAAATGATGGATGAGAAAGCTGATTTTCAGCTGATTGACGTGCGCGAACCTTACGAAGCTGAAATTGCCACGCTAGGAGCGCAGCTTATCCCCGTAGGTACTATTCTGCAGAATGTAGACAAAATCGCCCGAGACAAACCCGTAATCATTCACTGCCGAAGTGGTGCTAGAAGTGCGAATGCTATTCTCCAATTAGAAGCTAACTTTGGCTTTGATAATCTCTACAATCTCAAAGGAGGTATTTTAGCATACGCTCGCGAAGTTGATAACAGTATTCCTACCTACTAAATGGTTTAGCTTAGATTCAAATTACTTATTCCCTTTTGAGGTAATGTTATTGTGTGTTTTTAGTTGCAATAAATCATTGATTATGCAACTATATTAATTTTACACGTCAAAAGGGAATAAAAAAGAAAAAAGCCAAAGGTAGCATACAAGTAAAGGGGGTATTGATTTGCTGAATTTTGACGTCTTGACAAAGTTAAGTAATTAGGTTTACAATAGGCTTTTTAAGTATTTGAGTATATAGCATATGGATTTATCTACACAACTCTATGTAATCAAAAGTTGATCTTATTAGGTCAGTTATTGCTTCTCTCCAGGCTTTGTGCTTATTCAAAAAAAGTTACAAAAAACTTGCTTAGTTAAGCATTTCCTACTTTTACCATATGTTAAAAGTCTGTTTAACTTTATTGAGATAGTGAAAGCAGATTTGTAATTTTTATGGTTGTATTAAATGATAATCGTGATTAAGCAAAAAGCCAAAAATTGCATTAGAGATTGAAAGGGTAAACCCTTAAAGGTTTAGTGCGAAGTATTGAAAATGCTAACAAAGCCCTGCAAAGTTTGTTTGCCCTTTTCGCTTGGTTCAAAAGCAAAAGAAACGGCCACAAAAAATAACCGTTATCCACTTTTGCTATAGCCACAGTGAATGCAAGCTTATACACTTCTGTTTTTTTATTACTTTTGCAAAGCAAAGTGGGCTAAAAAAGCTAGCCAGCTTGCATTATTCATTTTTAAATCAACTTCTTATGTGTGGTATCACAGGGCTATATGCCTACAATGAAATCGGTAGGTTTCATGCCGTAAAGCTAAACCAAGCCTTGCAAACGCTCTCAAAACGAGGTCCTGATAGGCAAAATACAGATTTGCACTACTTTGTGCATTTGGGGCATACGCGTTTGGCAATTATCGACCTTAACCCACAGGCAAACCAACCTATGAAAGATGAGTCAGGAAGATACACAATTGTCTTTAATGGTGAAATTTTTAACTTCAAAGCTTTACGAAGAGAACTTGAAAATCAGGGGATTAGCTTTTTTTCAAACTCCGATACCGAAGTTTTGCTTAAAGGTTTCATAGCAGAAAAAGAACAATTTTTGCCTAAATTGAATGGCTTTTTTGCCTTCGCAATTTATGACCAACAGACCGAAGAATTGTTTTTAGCTCGCGATAGATATGGTGTAAAGCCTCTGCTTATTTACGAGGACGAGGACAAATTTATTTTTGCCTCTGAAATGAAAGCCATTTTGAGTTATGGTATTCCCAAAGAATTAGACTGGGTGAGCGTGGCACAATATTTCCAATTCAATTACATTCCTCAACCATACAGTATTTTGAAAAATGTGCGAAAATTACCTGCAGGAACTTGGCTCAAAGTAAAAAAACGCGAACAGAAGACAGAGAAATATTACCAAATCCCTATGGTAAATCCCGCAGAAAATCTAATTTCTTATCTTGAGGCTCAAAGAAAATTTGTGCAACTGCTTACTGATGCCGTAGAGCGTAGGTTAGTGGCTGATGTGCCTTTGGGTTGTTTTTTGAGCGGAGGCATTGACTCGTCTGTGGTTACGGCTTTGGCAAGTCAGTTTGTACCTCAACTGAATACTTTTTCTATTGGCTACCGCGATGAGCCTTTTTTTGACGAAACGCACTATGCTCAATTAGTAGCCAAAAAATTTAAGACCAACCACACCGTTTTTTCGCTCTCTAATCAAGATTTATTGGAAAGCTTAGAGGGTATGTTGGCTTACTTGGACGAGCCTTTTGCCGATTCATCTGCTTTGGCAGTGTATATTTTGAGCCTTCACACGCGCAAAAAGGTAACAGTGGCTCTTTCTGGTGATGGGGCTGATGAAATGCTCGGAGGCTATAACAAACACGCCGCTGAATTGCGCGCAAGGCAACGAAATTGGAAAACACAACTTGTACAAACATTTTCCCCAATTTGGAAAAGTTTGCCCCAATCTCGTAATAATCCGCTTACGAATAAAATTCGCCAACTGAACCGTTTTGCCGAAGGTGTGAAACTGACACCTACCGAAAGGTATTGGCAATGGGCAGGATTCCTGCCCGAAAATGAATTACTTACGCTTTTTCATCCAAAGGCACAAGCACAAATTGACCAAGCTATTTACCAACAACGTAAACACGAAATTTTGCAATACCTCACCCCAGAGGGCGACCTGAACCAAGTGTTTTATACCGATATGCATCTCGTTTTGCAAGGTGATATGCTTACGAAAATAGATTTGATGTCTATGGCAAATAGTTTGGAAATTCGCAACCCCTTTTTGGATTTTCAAGTAGTAAATTTTGTTTTTTCACTTCCCGTAGAATACAAAATTACACCTCATATTCGCAAACGCATTTTACAAGAGAGTTTTCGGGATTTGCTACCTGCTGAGTTGTTCAAAAGACCCAAACATGGCTTTGAAGTGCCTTTACTCAAATGGTTCAGAAAGGAACTCAAAAGCCTTTTGTTTGACGATTTATTAGCTGATAAATTTATAGAAGAACAGCAAATTTTTCAGTTAGATACTCTTAAAACTTTCAAAAAGAAACTTTTTTCTAACAATCCCCAAGACGTACACGCTCACCTTTGGGCTTTGCTCGTATTCCAAACGTGGTATAAGCGGTATTTTTTGAAGTAATAGCCAAGATTAGCTATTTTCATTTCATGATACATTCTTTACTAATTAGCTCTTTATTGGGCTGTATATTACACTGACATAGCTAAAATAATTACTCTTATTCTACAAATTCAAAAATAAAATCTTGATAACATTTCTGCTACACATACGGGTTTTTCTTGTCCTTGTCGTTCAAAGGTGAGTGTCATAGTGATTTGTATGCCACTCTCAACTTCCTCTACTTGGCTCAATACGGCTTTCATACGGATATAGCTCCCTACAGGCACAGGCGAAGTGAATCGAACTTTGTTTGTACCGTAGTTAAGTGCCATTTTGGTATTTTTTACTTCGTAGAGTTCGTACATAAATTTAGGAGCTAAAGAAAGTGTAAGAAATCCATGGGCAATCGTACTGCTCCAGGGAAGTTCCTTTTTGGCTCGCTCTTCATCTATGTGTATCCATTGAAAATCTTCGGTGGCTTTGGCAAAATCATTTATTCGTTCTTGAGTAATAAGTAGCCAGTTGCTTGTGCCAATTTCTTGTCCTACAGCCTCTTTAAGTTCTTGAGCATTATTAAATATTTTCATAATGTTATGAGTATGTTAAAGTTCGTAGTGTTTTATTCTTGTGCAAATTGTTTAATGAATTGCTCTACTTTTTCTACCATTTTTTTTGAGCCAACATAAAATGGTGTACGTTGGTGGTAGTGGGTAGGGGTAATTTCTAAGATTCTTTGCTTGCCGTCAGTAGCTTTTCCACCTGCCTGCTCGGCAATGAAAGCCATGGCATTACATTCATGCATAAGGCGAAGTTTTCCTTTTTTTGCACTCTGCGTAGCAGGGTAAAAGAATATACCTCCTTTAAGTAAGTTACGATGGAAATCAGCTACCATAGAGCCAATGTAACGCGTTTTATATTTTTGCTCTCGGCAATAATCAATATAAGCTCGGTCTGCAGCAAAGTACTCATGGTATTGTCCTTCGTTACAGGAGTAGATAGTCCCCTCTTCGGGCATCTGAATATTAGTATGCGAAAGAATATACTCTCCAAGAGAAGGCTCATAGGTAAAGCCATTCACCCCATAGCCTGTGGTATAAACAAGCATCGTAGAAGAGCCATAAATTATATATCCTGCAGCTACTTGGTCTACTCCGCGTTGTAAAAGGTCTTCGGCTTGTACTTCTGTACCGATAGGGGAGCGACGGCGATAAATAGAAAAGATAGTACCTACTGAAACATTAACATCAATGTTAGATGAGCCGTCTAAAGGGTCTATGGCAATTACGTATTTGCCGTTATAGTTGCCTGTATCAATCAAATCCTCCTCTTCTTCAGAGATAATTCCGCAGGCTTCGCGCCCGTTCTTTAAGGCACGGATAAAGCGAACATTTGCTATAACATCTAGTTTCTTTTGCTCTTCTCCTTGCACATTTTGCGTACCAAACGAACCTACAATATCTAGCAACCCTGCTCGGTTAATTTCTCGGTTTACAATTTTACTTGCTAAGGCAATATCGCGCAGTAATTGTGAAAGTTCACCTGTAGCAAAAGGAAACTGCTCTTGTTTTTGTTGGATAAAGCGGTCTAAAGTCGTGCCTATGGGTAGGGCTATTCTAAGGGCTATTTCTGGATTCATAAATACAAAGAATAAATTTGTTAAATTTTTTTAGGTAATAAATTGGTAAAAATAGGATTTCAAAATTAGTGAAAAAAAATAATCAAATCCAAATTTTAGCGAACTTTCGCTAACTATGAAAAAATTTAAGTATCAGCTATGAGAATAATTACTATTTTGTAACAAACAAAATGAAAAATTTGAAAAAAGAAACAAAAAACCTGTACTTTTATCTTCTTTATCTTCCTTTGGAAAGAGAATTGCTTACTTTTTCATCAAAATAATTGTTGGATATTTAGAGTTATTAGTAATGTAAAAATGCCTGGATTTGTCTAGTTTCCTATTCTGATAGTGTTTGGGCTAATTACCTATCAAATTTAATTTGAACTTGATAATGCAAGAACGGTTGGTAGATTTTTTTGTTCTTAACATTTTTTACTTTGCATTTCAGTCAGACATTATTATTTTTAGTATCTTTATAAAATGCTTATGTGGTATTCCTCGTTTAACTATAACTATGTGCAAAACACAGATATCTCAATAAGGAAGTTATCAATATCCTATGTTATTGCTTTAAGTGTAATAGCTCTTCTCACCCTATTTAGTCAGTATCTTATACAGCAAGCCCTTGAAAAGCAAGAAACTGATGGAACGGTGGTAAATATAGCTGGTAGGCAAAGAATGTTAAGCCAACGAATTGTGAAAAACGTGTTGATTTTAAATGGTCGCCAAGAGAATACAGTTTTACAGAAAGCACTCACCGAACTTGAAGCCTCATTAAAGTTATGGGAAAAATCACATAAAGGGTTACAAAAAGGCGATAAAGATTTGAAACTTCCTCCTGATGCTAATACTGATAGTATTAAGCAAATATTTCTTAGACTTAATCCTTACCATATCACTATGGTAGAGGCAAGTTATCAAGTAATAGCCATTAAAAAAAATGATATTAATGCCTCTATTGAACCATATTTGAAAGTTTTATTAGAAAATGAAGGGAATTTTCTCAAAATCATGAATGAAATTGTAGGAATGTATGAAACTGTGGCTAAAAGCAAGGTAAATAGTTTGCGTACCATAGAAATCCTACTTATGTGTATTACACTAATAACTTTGCTTTTAGAGGCTTTATTGATATTCAAACCTGCTATCAAACGTATGGAGAAATATGTAAGGGAAATACTTATTTACAATGAAAAATTAACAGCCTCTGAAGAAGAACTACGCCAAAATTTAGAAGAGTTAGAAACCTCGCAAGAATTACTGAAAAACCAAAATGAACTTCTAACATCACAAAGTAATCAGTTGTTAGCTTCAGAAGAAGAGTTACGCCAAAACATGGAGGAGTTGCAAACCATTCAAGAAGCCCTTGTAAAACAAAA